>JBHLPH010000038.1:5959-12489 GCA_048939625.1 Promethearchaeota archaeon | reverse complement strand
CCATTCAATCGCTTTCTTGTCACAGAGAATCTTGCAGGTGCCACATTCAATGCAATCCTCATACTGGAAGCTGACTTCGTTTTCTACAAGTTCAAAACAATGGGCTGGACAACCGCGAATACAAGGTTTGACTTCACAGTCTTTGCATGCTTCGATATTAACTTTGATGTGAGCCTCCTTATCGGTGGTGTAATGGAGGGTGCCGAGTTTGTCTTCTATCTTTGTTGTCATAATCCTCTCACCGCCTGAATTCCATCAATGAATAGATGAGGAAAGGATATCTCATGAACGACGTGTTTCAATAGTAGATTGATGAGTTTCGGTCGTGGAGTTGCTGTAGATTGGTATAAGCTCAGTGCAAAATTGTTGATGAAATCTGGATACGATTTCATTAATCGTGGGCTACTGACAATATTCGGGGCATTTCGAAACGTCTTCATATCTTTGAGTACAAAGCTCTGGTTCATCAATTTTTGATAATGCTTCATTGTACTTTTTGTGAAATCGCTATGCTGGTATGCCTTTTGAATCGTATGAGCCGCAGCCATGCCAGATGCAATGGCGAAGTTCATTCCCTCAAGGGCATAGCCTATATTGAGAGCTAATCCGGCAGCATCACCTGTCACTAGGAAACCATCGGTGTAAAGATTTGAAAGCCCATGATACCCACCTTCCGGGACTAGGTGTGCCGAATATTCAAGACGCGTTCCTCCCTTGATTAACCGTTGAATGTAAGAAAATTGTTTTAGGTGATCAATAAATTCAGGAGCTTTCGACTGAGCTTTCGTTTTGAAGGTGGGGAGTTTGACAACAACACCTAGGGAAAGACTACTCTGATTCGTATAGAGGAAACCACCACCTGGATATCCCTTGGTGCATCCAAGATAGGAGTGAGCTGTGCCCTCATTCCCTTCGAGGTGAAACCGATTCTCAATCATGTCACTGGGGAGTTCAATGACTTCTTTGATTCCAAGAGCAGTGTACTTGGCTTTCAAATCTTTACGCAATCCTGCTTGTTCCGCTAAACGCGAGTTAATACCATCAGCTGCCACTACAACCTTCGCATGAATTTCATCATCCCCCGCTTTAATCCCAACAACGCGTTTATTCTCCCACAGTAGCTCATCAACACGAATCCCAGTTGCCAAGAGTGCACCTGCTTCTTCAGCTCGTTTAGCAAACCAATGGTCGAAATCATATCGATTAATGGAATATCCACTATGGGGCTGCTTCTCAAGCTTGTTACTTGAGAAATCAAGAGAAAAGGATGATTTCCCACTCAAGAAGACGAGGTTTCGGTTAACAATGGTTCGTTCAAGCGGAGCATCTTCCCAAAAATTCGGGATTAGTTGATGCAAAACAGATCCATACAGAACCCCTCCCGAAACGTTCTTTTCTCCAGGAGTCTTTCCTCTATCTACCAAAAGGACTTCGTGACCTTCTTTCGCGAGGCTTAAGGCTGTTGCTGAACCAGCAGGGCCTGCTCCTACTACAATTGTATCGATACTTTCGACCATAACTTCGCATCTCCTATCCTTCGGGTGGTTTTTCGGTGGGTTTACCAAAATCTTCGAAGATTAAATTGGTGGATATCTTCCCACTGAGGAACGCGCTAGGTACTCCCCCTCCAGGGTGAGTTCCGGCCCCCACAATGTATAGCCCTTTGATGTCTCGTGATCGATTATGTGGTCTAAAGTATCCTGATTGCATCAATAAGGGTTGTAACTGAAATGCATTGCCTTTGTAAGCATTGAATTCTTTTTCAAAATCAAGTGGGGTAAAGACCTCACATACTTCAAGATTATCAAGGAGTCCTGGAAGATATTTGTCATTGAGAAATTGAAGAATTCTATCGCGGAAGGGTTCTTTCATTTGTTCCCAATCGATACCAGAATCTTGATGTGTCACCGGAACACAGGCGTAAAAGGTTTCACATCCTGGGGGGGCTAACTCGGGGTCTGTTCGTGTTGGAACATGAAGGTAAATGGCAAAATCCTCGGGTAGAATGTGCCGCTCGAAAATATCTTTGACAAGCTCTTTATAGCGGGCACTGAAGATGATATTGTGATGTGGCATCGCTGGGAACGTTTTCTTAGTGCCAAAATAGATCATGAATAAGCTCATGCTGTATTTAGCTTTCTTATACCGGCGGTCACTGTTCTTCTTTCGGTACTTTGAATCGATAAGGCTCATGTACGTTATAGCCACATCAGCGTTGCTAATTACAATGTCTGTGGAATAATGTTCGCCATCTTTTGTTCTAACACCAGTAACTTTCCGCTCTTTGTCGTCGACTTCGATTTCAGTAACTTCGGAATTGAGTTTAATTGTGCCTCCGAGTTCATTAAAGAGGCGTTCTAAGGCTTCAACGAGTCGGTGTGTACCACCACGCACCCAAAGCATCCCATATTCGCTTTCAAGATAAGCGATGAGTGAATAGACGCTAGTTGTAGTGAAAGGGTTTCCTCCGATGAATAAAGGGAGGAAAGAAAAAGCCATTCGAAGATGGTCATTCTTCATATTGCTTGCTACAAGGCCATAGACGCTCTTATACGATTTCAGGCGAATTCCAGGAGGGATAACCTTCGCCATACTCCAAATACTTTCGAAGGGTGTAGTAGCAAATTGCTCGAACCCTAATTCATAAATCGGTTTGAGGATTTTCTGCCATTTATAAAAGCCCTTAACATCATCGGGACTAATCTGTTCAATCTGTTCTACAATTTCATCTTCAGTTCCAATATCAAAATGAGTGCCATCCGCGTAATGAAGACGATAATGGGGATTAATCGGAACTAATTCTATATAATCAGTAGGATCTCGACCGACATCACGAAAAACCTCTTCAACTACAAAAGGAGGGGTAACAATCGTGGGTCCAGTATCAATGCGATAACCTTTTCGTTCAAAGACACCTGCACGTCCTCCAATTTGGTGACGTTTTTCTAATAATGTAACTTGGTAACCTGCAGCTTGCATTCGAACGGCGGCGGAAAGTCCACCGAATCCACTTCCAATAACAATCGCGTTTGGTGAGGTTGTTTGGCTCATAAAAGATTCACCTAAAATTAACATTCGTTTCGAAAATTGTTCAGTTATGGGTTGATGACTAATTCCCTAATATCACGCATGTATTCCCGACGACATTGGAGGGCAATCCAGAATTTCTTCCATTTGGGTACATAAGCACGTTTTTTGAAAACTTGATAATCCATTTTTTCTATGGCGTTCAAAATGTTGCCGTAGACTCGAGCTGCGACCTTGACGGTGAAAGCGGCGGCTGGTGGAAGATCCCTAATCCCTATTTCAGCGCTGGCATAGTAGGCTCGGGTATTAGCTATCTCATGCTTGATTAGTTGCCGGAAATTGGGAGTAATCTTACCTGCTTCGAAATCTTCGTGGCGGATTCGGAATTTCATACGGGTTTCCAGTGGAATATAGATTCGACCTTTCTCAAAGTCTGGGGCGATATCTCTGAGAATATTGGTTTGTTGCATCGCAATGCCAAGATCGGCTGCTCGTTGCAAGGTATCGGGATGAATGGCCCGCCAAATATGACACATGGCGAGTCCCACTGTAGAGGCGACACGGAAGCAGTACAGATTCAACTCTTCTTGGGTTTGGATTTCCAGACTATGAACATCCATCCGGACGCCTTCAAGTAATTCATACAGATATTGCACCGGAATCTGATATTTAATGAGTGTGTCGCCAAAAGCATGGAACACTGGGTGGCTAAATGTTTCGCCATTACTTAATCGGGAAACGATTTCTCCGAGGACTCGGATTTCAGTGTCGATTTCGTTGGACGGTAGGTTGATTTCATCGACAAAATCATCAGCTAGTCGACAGAATGCATATAGGGCAGAAATGCTGCGACGCTGTTCAGGTTCAAGATACCGTGAAGCGAAGTGGAAGGATTTCGCATATTTACCAAAGAGGTCCATGCAATAATCGTAAGCACGATTCAGTTCGCCTTTTGTCAGGTCATCTTTAGCACGAATTTGTGTCGGGACAATGTCTATGTGGTGTGTATCTCCCCTTAGCATGGTGTAAACGCTCCAAGAGCTTTCTTAACATAGTTAATTTTCTTTCCGAGGGTAAAGAATGCCTTTATAAACAATTCGTTCTTCCAATAGCAACCTCTTAATACTTTTAGCCATTCATTGAATGTTTAACAATACGCTAAATTAATGCATAACCATTAAATAAAACTTGAAGTGAACCCGCTTCCATCAGAGGGAGTTGTAGCATGAGACCTCAGGAACTCCTAATCATTGGTGCTGGTGTTGGTGGATTATCCGCAGCCGCGCTCTTAGCGAAGGAAGGATATGATGTCACTGTAATTGAGCAGAATCATGAACCTGGAGGACGCGCTCGTATATGGGAGATAGAAGGGTTTGTTTTTGACATGGGGCCTTCATGGTATTTGATGCCTGAAATCTTTGAGAATTTCTTTAATGAATTCGGGAAATCCGTTGCAGATTATTATGAGTTGATGCGATTAGACCCCAACTACCGAATCTTCTTCGGTGTCGATGATATCGTTGAGATAACAGCGGATCTGGACCCGAACCTGAGCACATTCGAAGGCTTCGAAGAAGGGGGTGCAGAGAAGCTTCAGGAATATCTGGACAAGTCGAAGGAAACCTATGAATATATGATGCAAGGAATCATGTACAAGGACCTCGATAGTTTATGGTCAATGTTTAGCCCCTCACTCATGCGGGCTGGGAGTAAATTACACATTCTTAGTAACATCGATGGATACGTACGGAAATTCTTCAAGAGCGACAGAGCACGGAAAATTCTGGAATATCCCATTGTGTTCCTCGGTGGAAATCCCAAGAACACACCCGCACTCTATTCAATTATTTCTCATATCGATTATAATCTGGGGGTATGGTATCCTAAAGGTGGAATTGGTAAAATCCCGGAGAGCCTCATGAAACTGGCACAGGAGCAGGGTGCGGATATTAAATTCGGGGTCAAAGCCAGACATATCGATATAGATAAACGCAATGCCCATAAAGTGCAAACAACACAGGGCGAGTTTGAAACCGATCTAGTGGTTGTAAACGCGGATTATCCCTACACTGAAATAGAACTCCTCGATTCTGAATACCAGACTTATCCTGCCAAGTACTGGGAGAGCAAAGTGATTGCGCCATCTGCTTTTGTGGTGTATCTTGGGGTAGATCGGAAATTAGATCAGTTGACTCATCATAATGTGTTCCTCGAATATGATTGGGTCCAGCACTTTGACCAAATTTTCGAAGACCCTGCATGGCCTGATAAGCCTGCATATTATGTCTGTTGTCCTTCACGATACGATCCCTTAGTCGCACCGAAAGGGAAAGAGAATATCTTCATCACTGTCCCAGTATCTCCCGGTATCGAGGACACACCTAAAATTCGTGAAGCATATCTGAATAAAATTATCAGTCATATGGAGAAACTCATTGGAGAGCGGTTCAATGATTCGATAAGCATTAAGCGGACTTTTTCGTTAAACGATTTCTCCACGGATTACAATGCCTATAAGGGAACCGCTGTGGGCCTGACTCATACCTTCCGTCAATCAGCTTTCTTCCGTCCCAGACATCGGAGTAAGAAAGTCAAGAACCTCTTCTATACAGGACAATACACACATCCGGGAATTGGAGTTCCGATGGCTTTAGTTTCATCAAAAATTGTAACCAACCAAATCCAAAAACAATACCAACAGTGAAGGGGTGAATCATGAGTACTACTGCTCGTTTAGCCTTTCGGATTTCTCGTCCGCGATTCTGGTTGTATCTTGGAGGAACCTACCTAATTGGATATTCGATAGGCATTACAACAATCTTTCAATTTCTCAATCCTTTCTTTGCTTTACAACTCTTTTTCTTTATGTTCCCTGCCAATGTCTTCCTGTATGGTGTCAATGATTATTACGATGAAGATACCGATATCTTCAATCCCAAAAAAGATGATAAAGAATATCGGGTCACCTCAAAGGACCGGAGAACACTTCTGGCTCTTATACTCATTTCATTCATCTTTGGAGTCGTTCTACTACTGCTTCAACCAGATATTATTGGCATGGCTCTTTTTGGTATCTTTCTTTTACTCTCCTTTCTCTATAGTGCCAAACCTATTCGATTCAAGGCTCGCCCCTTCTTGGATTTTATGTCTAACTTCCTTTATGTCATGCCCGCAATTATTGCCTTTTACCAGCTCCGGTTTTTCATTCCTCCAATCTTGCCTCTTTTTGCTGCCTTTATGTGGACCTCTGCGATGCACCTTTTCTCAGCTGTACCAGATATCGAAGCTGATAAACAAGCGAATGTTACCACAACGGCCGTCTTCATTGGGTCGGTGCCTTCCTTGATTTTGTGCTTTGCTTTCTGGTTTGCCTTTGCTTTCATTCTCGTCTTCCTCGTTTCCTGGAATTCGCCATGGAATCTCCTCATGTTTGTCTATCCTGCAATTCCGCTTTACATTCTTCTTCGACGAACTGCGAACATCGACAAAATTTATTGGCTCTA
>JBHLPH010000038.1:0-5859 GCA_048939625.1 Promethearchaeota archaeon | reverse complement strand
GTACGGACTATTACTCCCCTTTATCTTGGGTCTTTTTTTATTGGGGTTTTTCATGTTTTCAATCATTAATTTTTGGTCCTTCGAGTAAGAGCAATGGTTCAATGAAGTTAGAATCCAAAGAGGAGTCCATTTAGAAGAATGGATACTATCAGGATTAAACAAATGATGACCAGATATTTTGGTGCTCGCTTGCGCATTCCGATGGCATTTTGTGTTGAAGGGCTTTTAGCGAGTTCAACGCTGCGGTAGATTAACCATATCGCGGTTGGTATTATTATCGCTAGGTAGAGTACTCCTAATCGAGCATAAAATCCGAGAATGATGCTCATACTAGCAGACAAGCTAAAGAGTAAGAGAATAAGATAAGCAGCATGTTTGGCTGAGATAGTGCTGGAAATGGTTGTGATGTTACTTTCCTTGTCATGGTCAATATCTTGGACTTCACTAATCAGCGTGCGTCCCATTTCCCATGAGATACCAAACACGACAAAGAGGAAGCCATAATTGGTCAGATACATGCCTGAGGCTGCTGTACTGCCCAGAAGGATGATGAATAGTACAGCTAGCATGGTACACAAGAAGCTATATGGAATCTTTCGATTTCGCATATAGTTGTAAGCGAATGGCAATGGAATGGCGATAAAGGCGAGTATAACGCTGGGGATGTTGAGGAAAAAAGTGAGGGCGATTGCAGTAAAGCCATAAACTACGCCTGCACCAAGGGCAAGTCGTGGAGATACTAAACCTGTTGGAATGGCTCGTTGTGCAGTCCGCGGGTTATCCTTATCGATTTGACGGTCGAAATAGTCGTTTAGAGTATGGGCTGCGGAAATGGCTAAAACGACAGCAATGAACCCGATGAAAAGCGGGAGAAGCGGTGGAATACCATTTACGCTTAAGAATGCTGCTGCAATATAGAAGAAACTAGTGGTGAAAAGGACAAACGGACGCGTTAAGGCAATTAATCCTTTCAATCGGTAAGTCAAAACGATTCGCTTTCCTATGTTAATGCCGTAAGCCTGACTGGTTCATCCTTTAAAGCATATCTAGCTCTTTATGCGATCTAAGAAACTGAAGGTCTGAGGGGGATTAGAAGATAAAGGAAGTACTCATTTAGCAATTGCCTTTTGAGCAAACTTACGAGCGTTCTTGAGGGAATCAGCATCAGGAAATCCTCTGGGTGCATCTTAGTGCTTATTAGTTATCTAGGCTGGTAGTTGGGGTCTTAATGGAAATTTTTAAATACTACTAGGTATAATCATACTACTGGTTATAATCAGTATAACCATTATAAGAGTTGAATTAAACAATGTTTGATGAAGAACTACCAGAACCGCCTAAACCACCGTTTCCGTATAGTCGCCACAAATCGAAACATAAGCGCACGCGTGTCATCGTAAAAGGGTATATGCGTCCGGATGGCTCATCCTATCATGTTGTTATTCCAAAGCAGATTCGTGAAATGATGAAATTAGAAGGCGGCGAATATTTTCTTATGGCCGCAAGTACAAGGCGGGATGAGATTCGTCTTCGAAGAGTGGATTTCTTCGATGACGAAGAAAATGGGTCACCACCTAAGAAGAAATAGCTCGGGTTGGTTGCCCTTTCCTTTATTTTCTTTTATCACCACACAAGAGCGCCGACAACCCTATATTGGTATTGACCAAAAGGAAGATGACGGATTTCCTGCTGCTGGTGGCGATGTGATTCAGTTAATTGGTATACTTGCCAATGAAGGCGTACCTGTTCGTATTCGGACATTATCGAACATTGAATCTGCTTCTGTTCTTGGAGGAATTATTGAAGTACTCAAAGGATTATCTTCGGCTCTTCATCTGGGGCAAGTTCAGCGCCTGCAATTTAAAGAGCGGACTTTGCTGGTTATTGAATGTGAAAAGGGGTATTCGATTGTTGCTTTAGCTGATAAGGCCGAAGAGTATGTTGAAGGTCTTCTTCGGATTATCCGTATTGCCATTGATGAGTCGAACATTGCTAAGGCAAAAGAGCCTATAACGGAATTAATGCGATATCAGATAGATGAAATCCTTGATTTCCATTTGCAAGAGAAACTGGAGGTTGTGATTGAGGAAGCTATCGATCCTATTTGGCTAGCCCTCCTGGAGCAGTTTCAGAAAATTCCAGAAAATGTCCATGCGTTTGAAGAAATCGATAATATGATTCGCACCTCAAAGGATCTGGATGATCACTGGGAGAAACTGGCTGCTAAAGCAACAGGTTCGTTATCGGATGCATTGAATCTTGCCTTTGCTGGTCAATTTGATCAGGCTTGTGCTATCGCTCTTAAGCTTGAGGATCCACTTGCTCAACTCTTTGCAGTCAAAACTGGGCTACTTGCACTTTCAATGACTCGAACTGCAGCCCCTCCACGTTATGAATTGCGACGCATAGCTGAAACACTTCCTCTGAAATATCAACCTTATTCGGAACTTGCCTATGCTGCCACCTTATATTATGATCGATTGATGTCCTTTGAGGATTATGTAAAAATCTATCAAACTACGGCGGCACGTTTCAAATTCAGAGAGAACCAAGAGGATCTAATATTTGGATTTCTTTTCGTTGATACTCGTGTGGCTACGCTTCCCGATTTTGCAATGAAACTTGCTGCCTTCTTCGAAGAAAGGTCTCCGATTCTTTATAACTACATCTTAGCCATGTTGGATCGAGAACAATTGTTTTCGAAGCTATATTCTGTCACTTCGTATGATGAATTCAAAGATCAGGTGAGTAGCTGGAAAACAAAGATTTCTTCGATTCTGGAGGATGTGCAACAATTCTTACAACCCGAGTTCCTAGGAAAATTACTGCGCACGCGTCCAGAGGCTGGAGTTACGGGATCCCTAAACCTGGGCACCTATATCGCTTTGTATACGGCCCTTGCTGAGTCACCAGTTTTGAATCTTCGAGAGCGGAAAGAGGTGCTTGAAGAGGTTCTCTGGGTGTATACACAGTATTTCCGAAAGTTATTACAGAGTACGCTTCCACTTTTCACTTATACGGTCGATAGTGTCTTTCAGAGCCTCAGTGTTGTCTTAGGTGAGATGTATTATTTACTCTCAGAAGACGCTCAACAGAATCACATAACTGTTATCAAAAGTTATTTGCAGGATGTTCTTGATGCGATAAACGAGGATTGGTTACGGAAGAGCCCCAATACTTCAACGCTCTTTGTGATGTCGAATGCTACGTTTCCTGTGCTCATGAGATCAAAGGCTTTTGATGTGAGAGAAGTTCGATTCATCTATCTAGCCATTCGCTGCTTGAATACTATGGTGTTAATGAAATCCCAGGAATTGGATCAACAAGATTTCGTCACAGATCTCCTAAACATTAAGACTTCTCTAGCATCTCTGGCCGTCAGACATATCCCCTCAAAGAATAGTAATCAATATCTAGAAAAGTGTGTTAACCTGTTATTACAAGGCCATAGGTTCTTCATTACTCATGGCATTTTATGTCGGGATGATATCGCTTCTGCGACGCTCCTAACAGGGCAATTAGCTCCCAATTCACTTTCAACTCATTTTTCATCATATGTAGATTTGGCAGTCGCGTTGAATCGAATTGCTGTTCCTGACGTTGCCCGTCATGAATCAGATATTGCCGTCTTGGCCACTCCCTATTTAGGACTCCTCATGACCGCCAAGCAGCATCTTCAGGACAAAAAGTATGTGAAGCTCGCAAAGACTGCGTACACGCAATCAATTGAAGTTTGGAAAAGATATGGCTTTGACATAAAGGCTCAGGAATTTGAAGCTAAATACGCGACTTCGTTTTAGGACAGACCAAACTCCTTGTGGAATCTCTCGAGGAGCGCGTAATCCACTTTTAGAGAACTGAAAATGATAGGTGCTTTTTCTTTGACCAGACGAAGCATCTCATTAGCGACTGCTCGAATCTCAAATTGCGCTGTTCGATGCAGCCGGAGCGGAAAGAAGGATTCAAGTAAGGTTCGAGCGTTAAATGTTGCAATAATCGCTGTTTCAGAACCCATGGGGGCTAGGTACCGAGCGTCCTCCATGGGAATTCCCAGACGGTAGTATTCACGGTAAAGCGTTTCCGCAGCTTTTTGGAGTTGTTTGGGGTCCTCAGCAGCTTCGATGATTGAAAGAGGAAGAATGACTTTCTTAATTTTTGTACGACGAAAGGATTTCTGTAAATAGCTGGCAAGTCGATGCCGGACGAATTGGTGAGAAAACACTCTGGAGACGCCTGTGATTTCAAAGGTGAACACAGCGTGTTCAATTACTGAGGTGTGTCCCTTTTTGATCACTTTCTTCAAAAAGGTCTCCCAGCCTCCACTGGGCGTCTTTCGGTCGATTTCATTCCACGTTTCAGAAACATTCGAGTATCGACCGATTTTCGCACAAAGTAAGTCCGCATTTTCTGTGTAGGCAAGCAGCTGCACTTTCATTTGACAGTTCTCCTTCCAAGGTTAAAGTTGATTTGTTACTTGAGTTGGGCTCTTTCTGTTAATTGGGTATAAGAATGATTAGTTCGTATTTCGCTCATAATGACTAGTTCTTATATGTCTGTTACTCTGTTGTGTACTCGGAGAGCCAGAGTCCCTTGCAAGGTTTCGAGTTAGAGCTTTTTTTCTGGTGGATTTTAATTATTGGTCTAATGATTTTTGCTCTCTACAAAATATGTCGGGGCAGGTATGGATTTAATCAGGAAAGAAGGCAGGCTAGGCAACGAAATGCTTCTCACCCATCTAGACAAGTGACTCACTCTGAACCAGAAAACAAAACCGTCGAATTAGATACTGTTTCAAGTCCGATTGGTGATGTGTGTATCAATTGTGGAGCAGTTTTTAAAGAGGAAATTGAAACGCATTGTCCAAGTTGTGGTATTCGACGTGAACGCTGTCCAATTTGCCAACGATTCATAGCCGGTAGGCAAGATTTGCTAGGATGTCCTTTTTGTAACACGTTTGGTCATGCCAATGAAATGGAGGCATGGGTTCGAAAAAAGGTCAAATGTCCTCACTGTGGACACCGCCTGGGACCAACTCTACTCGTTAAACCTGTTGCTACGCATTAGCTGGTAAACTTGTTCAAACTACTATGGAAGTCCTGGAATTTTTGGAAATGGTGAGCATTCCCAGATATGTGGCGTTCCACACACATAACGAGTAAGGCGTTCCAATCCGATTCCAAATCCTGCAGAAGGGGGAACGCCTTCAGCAAGCATATCAAGATACCAGCGGTATTTCGCAGGATCTTCTCCGGTTTCTCGCATCCTCTTTGTTACACCTTCTACTGTAAACTCCCGTTCCCCTCCACTTGACAGCTCACCATAGCCTTCAGGTAAAATGAGGTCCATGGATCGCAGAAATTTAGGGTGGTCGACATCCCGCAAGTAATAAAACCCCCGGGATGTGACTGGATACTCGGTGACCCAGAAGGGGGTATCAAAAAGCGTGGAGAGCTGGTGTTCTGCTTTCCAGGGCAATTCCTTTGTGGCATCTATGTGAAACCCTTCAGACTTCAGGAGTTCACGGGCTTCAGTATAAGTAATCCTAGGCAACCGTTTGGAAGGTAAATGTAGGGTGCGTCCAAGGTCTGCTAATTGCTCTTCACACTCATGCCGGACAGATCGGATGACCTTGAACATCAACGTGTCTCCAAGGGTCATCACTTCATCGCAGGTCCCAAAAGCCACTTCTAAGTCGAGTTGATAGAACTCTGCAAGGTGGCGACCGGTTTTGCGGCTTGCTGATGGTTCCAACCGAACGTTGGGTGAAAAAGCATACATGCGGGGAAAACTCGCCATTGTCATCTGCTTATACAAGATCATACTTGTCATCAGCACATAGGTCTCACCATAGAAGGGCAC
>JBHLPH010000037.1:0-12495 GCA_048939625.1 Promethearchaeota archaeon | reverse complement strand
GAAATCATTGAACAGGTCGAGAAATTAGAACCAATTCCAGGATTCCGACGTGAATTTGTTTTAATTGGTTATGATGCATTTGGGATAACCGAAGAATCAACTAGCGTGTTAGGTAAAACTACTAAGACGCAAAAACTCCAGCGGATTGATACACTTCCAGAAGGCACAGTATTTGCCCAAGGTTATACTCCCCGAGTTGTCATCAAGGACGGACAAGTCTTAGCCATCGAGTTCCTCAAGCACCTGGAAGAGGAGGAATACCTTCATGAAAAAGAGGCCATGAAGGAGGAAATGGCTCGTCAAATAACTGAACTAATCGAAGCATCTCGGAGTGAAAAGGGTCGTCAAAAATCATAAGAAAAGCGAGGGAATACGATGCAGCAATTTGCGATGAGCGAAGAAGAAGCTAAACAATTGGCTATGTATTTACGCGAAATCACTTTGTATACAGAACTCGAAACACTGGCAGTTGTCACAAAAGCAGGTCGACGAGTCGCTTTTAGCTCAACTAAAGGCGTTGATATTGATCCGGACTTACTCTCTGCTATTTCTGCCGTGCTACTACAAACTGGAATTGAAGCCGTTCAAAAACTGGCCTTCGAACCCTTATTCGAACTTATTGTGCGTGGTGAGAAAGGTATCATCGTGGTGACAGATGCTGGACCCCTTGTGCTTATCGGTGCAGGGGTGAAAATCGAATCCCTTGGCCACGTTGTATCAGTTTTCCGACACTTCGGACGCGAGATTGCTGCTCTCTTTGCTAAAAAGTGAGGGTTTTTTCAAGGACCGTCCCTAAGGATGAGGGATGACGCTATTTCAATTCATCACGCTATGTGATAATCTAAAACGGGTCCTTCGAACAGGTTGGCTTCTCCGAGGGATTCCCCCTTCTCAAGCTGAAAATGTTGCCGCCCATTTGCATACGACGGCAATATTAGCATTTCTTCTTGCACAACAGCTTGATGAACCCGCGGACCTTCAACAAGTACTGCTAATGGCACTGATCCATGATATTCCGGAGGTAGAAATTGGAGACATTCCGATGAGTGCACAGCGAGCTGATCCGGGAATCCGAGAAGCAAAAATGAAGGCTGAGAATAACGTAATGAAGAAAATCCTGAATTTCCTTCCTGAAGAGCTTCAGACCGAAATGGTTGCAGCATGGTCATCATATACTCAGGGGACATCCGTAGAAGCACGGGTAGTTGAGGTTGCTGATCGATTAGCTACAACATTGCATGCAGCACAACTCATTAAATCTGGATATCCAGTTGAGCTTTTTCAGGAATTTATTAACCATGCTTCAACAACAGTGACTAAACTCAAAATACCACAAGCAGAAAGTGTCATTGCGGAACTGCAAAAAACATTCTCTAAATAGTTTCAGATAGGTTAGCAAATTCGGAAGAAACGTTTAAGTCACGTATTAACTGAGAAACCGCAGGAGTAGATGAAAATTACACCAAAAGCATCTGATCGTGGAATCCTTCAACGAACGCATTATTCTAGCGAGTTAAATCCAAAGATGGCAGGACACGAAATTACAATAGCGGGGTGGGTACAACGCATTCGTCGGTTGGGTAAAATTAGCTTCCTCTTAGTGCGTGATCGTGAGGGAATCACACAGTGTACACTACCACATGCAAAATCACCTCCAGAACTCTTGGGAATCTTGGACCAGCTTGATAATGAATTCGCTGTCGTTGTAAAAGGCAAAGTGAAAGCTGAAAAGCAGGCTCAGCGTGGCGTCGAAATCACTCCCAAGCAAATTATACTAATTAACTCGGCTCCTGCAACCCTTCCTCTGGACACGTCAGGAAAAGTTGAAGCAGACATTGGCACGCGATTCGATAATCGGGTCATGGACTTACGACGAATAGAAGCACAACAGCTGTTCAAGATCCAACATTTCACGGTTTCTCGAATGCGACAGTTCCTTGAAGACCACGGATTCCGGGAAATCCATACACCCAAAATCGTCGCTACCGCAACCGAAGGCGGAGCAGACCTCTTTGAAGTAAAGTATTTCGAAAAGAAAGCCTTTCTGGCCCAAAGCCCCCAATTTTACAAACAACTCAGCCTCGTTGCAGGCTTTGACCGCGTCTACGAAGTTGCCCCTGTTTATCGTGCAGAGAAACATAACACGCCGCGTCACTTGAACGAGTATACAAGCTTCGATTATGAAATGGCGTGGATACAAGATGAAGAAGAGGTCATGCGCCTTGAAGAAGAAATGCTTGTATCGGCTTTCAAGGCTGTGAAGAAAGCATGTTCAGAGGAACTCAAAGAACTTGGGGCAGAGATTCATATACCTAAAATTCCGATTCAACGCATTGAAGTTCGAGAAGCCCTTGAGATTCTCCGTAGTGAAGGACTTGATTTACCTCCGGATTCAGATATTCCTAGCGAGGGAGAGGAAAAATTGCATCAGCGTATAAAACAAGAAACGGGTGAAGAATTCTTCTTTCTTACTCGATACCCCACCAGTATTCGACCATTCTATACAATGCCTTTGGAAAGTGATCCTGCACTCACTCGTGGATTCGATCTGATCTATCGAGGGATGGAGGTAACTACGGGAAGCCAACGGATTCATGAGTATGACATGTTGATCCAAAAACTGACGAATGCCGGATTAAATCCGAAAACTTTTGCATTTTATGTAGAACCCTTCAAATACGGAGCTCCTCCCCATGGAGGACTTGCAATTGGAATCGAACGATTAACAATGCAAATGCTCGGCTATTCCAATATTCGAGAAGCGGTCCTCTTTCCTCGAGACCGAACCAGGTTAGTGCCTTAAGCAGGTTCACCAGAGGACCAAATCCTCAGATTCAGTTTGAAGAGGTAAGTTCAAGAGGATAACTATACACTGAATAGATAGGTGAACGCGATGTCCAAACCCAGTGACCAGATGAGCGCATATTTCCAGAAAAAAGGCGAAAACCTCGAAGAACTTGCAGACCACCACGCATCCATTGGCGAAGTCTCACAAGCCAAAGAACTCTATGGTCAGGCACGCTCAATGTATGAAAGGTTGGGCAACCAGGAACTCATATCACGTGTCGAGGAGAAATTAGGAGCTCTCAAGTAAGTTCTTCTTAAGCTAGCTGCAGTTAGAATCAGAAAATTGTAATAAAACGAGTCGCAGGCTCACTTCGAAGGCATACAGCAACGTGGTCATTGTTGAGTTGTAAGAAGCGTTGTTCGTGTTCGGTAAGTTGTTGTAATAGAGGAGAGGGTTCTACATCAATGCTGCTTGTGAGAATGAAATTACAAGTGTGTGCCATTGAATGTAGTAAAGTTGAATTCTGGTTTTCAAAGATTACGAAAGGTGTGTTGCTAGTCGTGTATCTTGCTGATAACCATTCGAGAATTTGGGGAGCAATTTCTGGGGTGTTGACGAGGAACAAAGCAGGAAGTGTCTCCGATTGATGAGCGAGGAGTTTTAGTAGTAGCAAGTTAATGCTAAAGGTGGCATTGGGAGTATCATTGCCTGAGATGATTGTGGGGAGATGTTGGATGCGCGTTAGGGATAGATTGTCATAGTTAGCATCTAATAGATTGTGTGGCAGGGCGTTGAGTAATCGACGGATTTCATGATAGGGGGCATTATAGTGTTCATAGAAGGGAAGAGTATTCTGAAGATACTGGAGCGTTGGTGGTGATGCCATCAAAATAGTTCGCCAGATGATGACATGTAGAAGGTTTCGTGCTGTAGGTGTTAATGGTCCATACCTTTCGAAGAGCTGGATGAGAATACTGATTTGCTGGGACGGATTCCGCCCATTCGCTAGGCTTAGTGCATCAAAGGTTATCGCCTCTGCTTCCAAGTCGATATGCCAGAGTGGGCATTCACAGACTTGCTCTTCAAGACCCTCTGAAGGAGACCCTTTAATGACCAGGACCGGTATCCGGTGGTCATCACAGAGTTGAATGAGGAGGTTGAAGTAAATATCATGAGCCCGAGGTCCTACGACTAGGAGGTTGCTAAGGTCTTGGAGGGTTAATGAGAAAGGGTGAGTTTGATGGTCTTGGATCATGTACCCCAATTGGAGGAGCCCATGGTTGACGTGGGTTTCAGAGTCGAAAAAAGAGTTATCGTCCGACAAGCCGTTTCCCTTTAATCTAAGCGGGTTCCAGTCCTTTTTTAGATATTTGTGATTATCTGTTTGAATAGACAGACACTCTGCAGAGAGGTCATTGAAAGTATTCGCTAGGGCACCCTCCTTTCGCCGTTTTCTATATAAGGCAGAAGCGTTAAAGCTCATTTCATCGGCGAGCTGTTTCCCATGAAACTGAAACCATTCATCACCATTATTCGGCCAGCTAATCCGCTCTTTGGGAGCCTCACTGCAATAATTGGTGTTCTCACCACCAACTTCTTCATTATCACAAATTTTGGATTGATACGGTGGACATTACCTGAGCTCTTTATTGTACTCATCCTGACTGCCCTCACCTACATCTTCTTAGCTGCTGCAGGGAACGTCATCAATGATATCTACGATTTAGAAGTTGATAAGGTAAATCGTCCGGATCGCCCTCTACCCAGTGGACAGATTAGTTTGCAACAGGCAAAAATCTGGACCGTGATTCTTATTTTGTTGTCCCTGCTATTTTCCTTTCTCACTGTGCCATACTCTTTCATTGGCATATGGACCGTTTTGATCGCGGCACTCTTTGCCCTCGTAGGATTATTATATGCCGCAAAAGGCAAAGTTATGGGGATTTGGGGAAACTTTACAGTCGCTATCAGCTTCGCCTTTGGGCTCTTTTATGGAGCACTCGTCACTTACCTGTTTATTCCTCTTGTCATCTTTGTCTATTTCATCACCGCTGCAAGCGTGTTACAGGGTCGGGAGATTATCAAAGGTATCGAAGACATTGAAGGTGACGCGCTACGAGATGTTCAAACCATTGCACGAAAATATGGAATACGAAAAGCCGCTATTCTGGCAGCACTCTGTAATTTCATCGGAATCGTTGGTTTCTGGTTACCATGGCTTGCCAATATTTTGGGTTGGAATTGGACAGGTCTCCTCTACCTGATCTTGTTAATTCCTGGTTCAATATGTGTTGCTATATCAGCCATATTGATTCTCCGAAATCCAGAAGGTAATTCAGCGCGGGCCAGTTTCTTTGACAAAATTGGCGCTTATCTAGGATTAGTTAATTTTCTACTAGGGTCTATCTTCATAATTATCTGAAAGGAGAGAAAAGAAGGCTGCGAATAGCTGCCACAAGTGATATTCACTGGCCCCAATATCAGGGATTGTTTATCAAATCGTTACGACAACTGCCCTCAAATCTTGATTTGTTTCTCCTTGCAGGAGACTTAGTGAATCGTGGAAATCCCCGAAGTATGAAGCCGCTTCTTGAGAAACTCAAGCAAGCAAATATAGAATGCCCGGTTGTTGCCTGCTTCGGAAATGATGATTATGATTCCATTAAGGATTCGCTTCGAGCGCAATCAGAAGGAACAATTATCTTTCTTGATGACGAACTCATGACCTTCCATATTCAAGGCAAGAAGGTCGCAATCATTGGAAGTCGTGGAGTACTCGATCAACCGACTTTTTGGCAAGCACGAAACATCCAAGAAATCCGTGAGCAATACACCGAACGTGTCATCACTCTGGACTCGCTACTGACAGAAGCGAAGAAATCTAATGCCTACACGATATTACTAACCCATTATGCTTCAACCTTTACCACCTTGAAAGGCGAGGTGAACAGGGATTTTGCGCAGATGGGGAGTCAACGAGTTGAAGAACTCCTCCAGCGACACACACCAAAACTGGTGATTCATGGTCACGCGCATCGAGGACTTCGAAAGGCTAAGGTACACAAGGTTCAAGTTTATAATGTAGCCCTTCCTTTGAATCGCCAAATCGTAATAATAAAAGGCTCCTAATATATGACCGCCTTGATAAGCCGCGCGCTATCTCTGGGATTTAAGTCGGAAGAAAACCCGTTTTCAGAAGCCGTCAAGCCTGTTTAACTAGCTTTGGAAAAGTATATGTGTCGCTCAATCGACGAAAGGTTCATGTCCCAGCCAGCGGTGGATCAAAAAAACAGTGGGTTTTGTCCCTCCTGCCATATCAACATGGCTGAACGTTATTGCAAGGAATGCGGACAGGTGTTTTGCCTGCCTTGTTCACGCCAAGACCTAAGCGAGTTTTACACTTGTGCTAGGTGTGGCCCAGATCATCTTGAAGAACAAGAAGAGGGAGAATGGATTTGCACTGAATGTGAAGAACCAGCCCAGATGGCAACACGCCGTGTGCATCTTTGTCCTAATTGTGGCTCCGAAGAAATTGTACCTATTCATAATATGCGCCAAGAGCTGGTGGGACGATTCAGGACAACCTATTATCGACTCCGAACGGGACATGAATTATTAGCAGGATTTGCGGCTCGACTTCGGATTCTTCGCTGGCGAGTCCGAGAGTTACGTACCGCAAGTTTTCTTCACGATCCTGAAGTGGAAAAGGAACTCCTAGAGTTAATGAAAACTGCCCTTCCGAGTGTTCATGAACGGATTCTTTTCCGTGCGCGTAATGTGGTTGAGCGCCACCGAGCCAGTAAATACCGTTTCATGCAACCGGAACAGTGGACCATTACTGATTTTCCACTGTTAGCTGGTTTGATTGAAGCCATTCAAGAGGATGTTGCGGACTATCAGGCGTATTGCCGCGATTTGGTTAACGAGCTGGATGTGGATCTAGCGACCATTGAAGCGCGATTAACCCAGATCGCGGAGTGGCACAAACTCTTCAATGATCATATTGAATATTTACCCGTCTTAGAAGATGAACGCCCCGTTGCAGCCATCCAACCAGTAAATCTGAGTAAGACTGAGTCAAACGAGGGAATGGGCAATGGCATTCTGTTCATCACTTCCCGTCGCTTGATATTTCTTGGACGGAAGGGCTTCTTCAATAAGGAAACCCGTGTGGTTCACACTTTAGCCCTGACCGACATCAATGATGTGGAATTACATGGTCGAATCCGCCGAAAATTGCACATCACAACCGATTCAGAAGAACTAAAAATTAGTGGCCCATCCAAAGTTTTAGACGAGACGCCTGATGCAATAAATTTAGCAACAAGTTTTGCTGACCACAGCTTAGTAACTACATCAGGATCACTCCGCATTTTGAACCTGAAAGTTGATGTCACATCCCTTCGCGAAGAACTAGACCAGCTAATTAATTACGCAGTCTCGGCGGATGACGCAGAGAAACCTCATCAGCCCGAGGTGATTCGACCCTATTCTTATCCCGAAGGTCACTATCCTCGGTTTAGCTCACGATCTGATGCGCTAGAGCGTGATCCCGTATTTCAGTTGGAGCAGCAACGCTTTAGCATCGAGTCAACGATGGAACTGCTGAAGAAGCAATTTGAGGAAGGCAAACTATCTGATGAGAAATTCTTCAAGCAGTATCGATCCCTGACTCAAGAACTTTATCTGGTTGAAGCTCAAATTCGTGATTTACGACGGCGCTAGCGCTATGACGAGTTATCTAATAGCTGCATCTTTGTATGAAGTGCTTATTCTTTGACTTCCTTTTTGAGGCGTTCGAGTTCACGTTTGGTGCGCTCTCGTCGTTCTTCAGAGGTTTCCAAGAGCTCTTCTTCGCCTTCAGGAACAGAGGGAAGCTGACCAGCTTCTTCGAGGGCAATCATGGTTTCAATATCCTCGAGTTCGGCATCAACTTCAGCATCCATTTCCTCGTCTTCAAGACCAAGTCCTAGAATTTCTTCAGTCGCTTCAGCCTCTTCAATAAGGGCTTGGGTTTCAAGAATCACTTCGCGGGCAACCTCAGGAGAAGCCGTTTCACGGAGATTCTCCAGCTCAGTTCCGATGCCTTTGAGTGCACCAATGACTTCTGTTTCACCACGAGCCTGATCGATGGCTTCGACACCACGTTCCATCAAATCGATTTCTTGTTCAATTAGGCGAGCTTTTCGCAGATAGCGTTGCCGACGACGGAGCTGGAGCTTTGCGGCTTTTCGGTCTCCCCGTCGAACATAGCGAATTGCTTTGATGCGTGAGTCCTTGGCTTTTGTCTCATATTGTCTGCCACGGACTTCGAGTTTATCGGTGACCCGATGGATACGGGCAATTGTATCTTCTTTGGGTTCAGGTTTTTTCGGAAATAGTTTTTCCCAGAATTTAGCCATTGGTCTAGCCCTCCTCCTTTAATCGCTCGATTTCCTTTTCGAGCTCCGAGACTCGTTTTTCCGGTTCTGGCAATGAAGTACCGGTTTCAACCTCGATTTCAGAATCGAGCTCTTTGAGTGCATCTTTCACTTCGCCATCGGTGACTTCTGTTGAAACCGCCATGCGGTCCATGCCCGCTTCAGCGACTTCTTGGGTCATTTCGAAGTGACGGAGGTTGCCTTCGATTTGATCAACCAGTTTTGCGACCTCAGGAACTTTTACTTGGTTCTTGAGTCCACCGAGGGCAGAGTTGAGTTGCCCAAGGATTTTCGCTACTTCACCCATGGCTTCACTTTGACGTAATTGTGTTTGTAATCCTTCGATACGTAGGCGATAAGAGTCTACGCTAAGGGCCCATTTTTGAAACCGCAAATGATGTTGCAGGTACATCCGCGTGGCATCCATATTGCCTGCAAGGCGGTATTTTTTGGCCCGTTGGCGGCTTTTACTCGCTTCTTTTTCGAGCATCTTCCGTTGTAAATCGAGCTTCCGACAGAAGACGTCGAGTCGGAAGATGAGCTTCTTCAGGTCGGGACCGCCACCCAGCCATGATGCGAATCGTCGAATAGCTGACATTATCGTTACCTTCCAGTGAACCCTTCAAATCGAACCTATTATACTTTTGGGCTCATCGTCTTTAATACCTCGGTTCATTGTATCGATTCGCAAAATATTGAGTTGATTCTAAGCATGCCTATCCGAGTAAATAGCCCTAGAAAAAACCTAGATACCGTAATAACCCAATAATATGGTAGACGATGGCAATAATGGTACCAATGAGTCCAATCCATTGAAGAATGGTTGATAACTGTTGACGAGAAGTGATTGGAATAGGGGTGGGAGGCTGATAATCCTTTGGCACTGAATTTGGTCGTTTACATCCCTTCGGTCCAAAGGTATCAACCTCCGGAAAGATACTGATTTCAACAGCCCCACGCGTAATTAGCTTGGTTAGCGCATGGACGAATGTATGCCGCTTCATATTAAGTAAATTCGCTGTGGTAGTAATGCGAGTAGGATGAGTAATAGAGGCTACAAATCCCGCCACGATTCTGAGCCTATTGAGTTCATTCCACTGGTTAGTCGCAATCCACATACCTAAGAATACAAAAATCAGAGGAATGGTAAACCAAGGAACACCCACGAACAGAAGCAGCCCAAAGGCAATAAGTCCGGAAATCGTAATAGCGACGCCTATGCCAATTGTGATTGTAAATCCTTCAGTGAGTCGTCCAAAGTTCTTGTGATCGAGTGGCAGTTCTATCACCGTGTTACGCGGGTATCCTGTGTCTGATTGGGTGAGTGCGTTTATTTATTTATATGTTTATAACTATAACCATTTAGTATTAGAAAAATTACCAGACAAGTTGAGCGTACTCACGTATGTTAGTCATTTATGTCAGTAATTTAAGGTTGAATGAATCGACGCTGGTGATTGTTATCGAATAGACGAACTTAAGAAGCCTTTACATAACCTCTTTCCTCATTATCAGTCAATGAGGTGATCTGCGTGGCAACACCTGATGAAAAATGGCCAACTGCATCCTTTGAGGAAAAGTACCAGATGATGATGAGTAGCATGTCTGAAGCCGTACAAAAACAAGCAGCACAAAACGCGATTCATCTGTGTCTCTGCAATCAGTGTCCGACCAACATCGACAGCGGGGAAATCAATCGGGTCTATTGCACCTTAGGTAAATCCAATTCGATCCAAGACCAAAAGGGCTGTCTGTGTTTCGAATGCCCACTCACAAAGACCATGAGTATGCGATGGAGTTATTATTGTATGCAGGGTTCAGCTGTGGACCTCTCAGAATTATAACCAAGCCCATCTCCGTTTGTAGATGCGCTGCTAGTAAAATGCTACTTCTAATTCGTTTCGTGAAAATACGCAGCGACCACCAACATAAGTAGCTTCGATCCGCAAAGACTAAAGAAGGCGTTCTTAAGAGCGATAACCGCATAAGATTTTTAGAGATTTTATTGGGTGATACCCATAAAATCAAATCCCCTTCTTTTGCAGTCATCACCTCATAGAAGCTATATAGGTGAAGAAGTTCTGGTAGTCCGTATTTTTCGAAAAAAAAGATGAGAGGGGTAAGTTCCCCTCATTTATTTGAAGATAAGAAGGATTGCGCCGATTATCACCAGAATAGCACCAATGTCTCCTCCGAAGATGAGGAGAATAATGCCAAGGATAAGAAGCATAATCCAATTCTTTTCAAGTTTCCATGGAAACTTGATGAAACCCGAGGTAGCGAGCGTGATCAAGGATACAATGATTACAATGATACCAAAGATGATGTCGAGGCCCCAACCCCAGAATATTGGAATAATGCTCCAACCGATACCGGGGATGAGCATGAGGATACCGAAAATCAGTGAAATGATTGCACCAATGAGTACAAGAATCTCGCCTATTTGTTGGACAGTACTTTTAGCCATCGTGCTAAAGCCTCTTCAATTGTTGAACACTACTATCACAAAGTGAGAGTAGAATAAGAACACGGCTCTAACCTCTTAAAAATCTTACAAGTTCAGATAGGTTCGACACATAAATTTGCAAACATCGAAAAAGTAGATTTCTTTTATTGTCATCGCACCGGTAAAGCACTTGTTTAGTTGCATATACCCAAGATTTGTTTCATCTATGTTCTACTGTTATGATTACATTATCCTTTTTACGTCTTTTTTTGACATTGCGATGAGCTTCGACAACTTGTTCAAACGAGTAAGTCCTGTTTGCTTCACTGTTCTACTTTAATTCGCTCTTCTCGAAATAGCCATCGGATCTTCCTAGTTTCCACCTCTAAAATCAGGGAACTGGTTTCCAGTGAATAATCGTGGAGCTACTTCCGAATATCCTGCAGCGACCCGGTGTGCTGTGAGATCATCATAGGACTGGGTCACGATTTGAAGACCGGTTGGCATACCCTCAGAGGACCGCCCTGTGGGGGCATTGATGACCGGATACCAGTTGAGAATATTAAACAGTGGCGTTAAGATCCAGCCAGCAAGCGAGTTGACCTCGACGCCATTGATAACCGTTGTATCCTGGGTGTAATCGAGAGCCGCTGGGATGTGACTGGTCGCTAGCGTGGGCATGACCATGGCATCATATCCTTTGAGAAAGATTTGGTTCTGGAGATGGCTGTTGGCAACTTTAATGTTGTTTTCGTATTGGAGCGCTTCTTTCGCACCGTATCCGCCTGCTGCCGCTTTCTCCACAAAGTCCCGACCATAAGTCGTCATTTGATCCTTTTGTGATGCAAGCCTCCCGAGCATAGCCCCTTGTGGCCCATACAGCGCCGCTTCAACCAAGGCGAATCTTAGATCATCTGCAGTAACACCAAGGTCGAGATCCACCTCATCAACAATGGCCCCAGCCTGCCGTAACAGATCGACAGCTTTAGCAGTATTTTTCGCAGTGTCAGTATCAATCTGCGCCCAGCTTTGATCCGGGCTAAAGGCGATATGCACCCCTTTGAGGTCGTGATACTCTAATGGGAGTTCCAACTTTGGGCTAATGGTTGAAGGACTATAAGGGTGCGGACCAGAGATGGTGTTCTGCATATGGATGATGTCAGGCAGCGTTCGAGCCATAGGACCGTTGGTTGCGATGACTAACAAGATCTCCGTGGTAGGCACACGCCCATAAGGAGGCTTGTATCCATAAAGCCCATTGAACGCACAAGGAATGCGAATCGACCCACCCATGTCAGAACCTGTTGCAAGGGTGCAAAATCCCGCCGCTAATGCCGCGCCAGACCCACCAGATGATCCACCAACCGCGTATTTGAGGTTCCAGGGGTTCCGAGTAACACCCCATAGATCTGTCCAAGTGACCCCAGAAAAGTAAAACTCAGGTACCGTGGTTTGGATGTGCAGGATCGCCCCAGCTTCAAGCAATTTATCCGCAACAGGATCGTTTGTTTCAAGTTTGGCATCTTTAAACAGCTTCGAGCCTTGAGTGATTATCCAGCCTGCCAGTCCATGTTCGTCTTTCATTCCAACTGTAATTCCTTCGAGAGGTCGTGGATTCCCTTGCTTATACCGCTTTTCAGATTCTTTTGCAGCTTTTCGAGCGGAATCAAAGTGGGTGTAGGTGATAGCGTTTACTTTCTCATTCTCTGCTTCGATGCGAGATATTTGGGCTTCCAGAACATCAACAGGCGAAATCTCCTGAACCTTGAAAAGCTCGAGAAGCCTGAACGCAGGTGCGTAAACTAAGTCCAAATCATTTTTTCTCATGGAAACACCTAGGG
>JBHLPH010000070.1:0-3919 GCA_048939625.1 Promethearchaeota archaeon | reverse complement strand
TTTTGCATCTCTCTTCTGTATTAAAGCGGACTCACCAAAAAGGGACACAACAAGAGTTCGCATCTTGTTACCCCCCCGCACCCTAGTCAATATTCTGGGCAACTATTCTGCAGCTATCGCTAAGAATTCATACTGATTAGCCGCGTCCTCGACCCCGCACCATACGCATCACCTACCTCCTCAATTAGAATCTCGGCTTCGATGTCAGCACGCTTAGCCCAGTATCCCCACCTCACACTTCCCCCGGTTGTCAACGTCTGCAGTTCACGTCGTTTTGGTGCTGAGAGAACCGCACATGACGGAGCAGAATGGACTACCATTCGTCCACATTAGCTTCAACAGAAAGAAAGTCTAGTTTGCTTTCGATTTCTATTTGAAGAAAAGCTCTGGAACGCGAAACTGCCTAATTCTCCGAAACTAAAAATACGATTGCCTCTGCTCTCCTTCTCGGAGAAAAAAAAGTTAGAAAAGACTATTATTGAAACGGACGCTTTTACACATCCCGGCTAACGCAAAAGCCAGCGTATTTAAGTGACGGAATCCATTCAACAGCTTGGGAGGGAACTTGTGCATCGTTAGTGAGGAGGCTATAGTTTCTCCTTTTTCTCAATTGGAGTTGGATAGAAATGGACTCAGAATTTAGTATTGCAGAACTGGCCTGCATCGCGTCGCCAGAAAAGGAACCTCTAGTTGAAATCACGACTTTTCCCGAAAATAAGGATCAGCTAACCCTTGAAATCGATGAGCTTGCCGGGGATGTCGTCTTTCATTTCTTCACCAAATACCGTGAATCCACCAAGAAACAGGACGAACCGAGTTTTGCGGTTACTGTAAAACGAATCAACACCATAGATGCCGAGGGACAAATCATCGCATCACATGGTGATGACCAGAATCCCGTCCACACTCTTCGCGAAAAACGAGTCAAAGATCGGTATGGTCACTACGACACCCTAGACCGAGTGCTCACCTTCAATTTACCACACTCTGGGTTTAATGCAGGCACAACGACCACAAAAATCATTGAACTGGAACTCGAAGCCACTTTGAGACAATGGGAGTGGAGCGAAGACCCCACAACTGCTACTCCACTAGAAGAGCCAAGAACCGAGAATCGCAGGGTTACCGTATCTCTCGTTGTCTATAGTGTCTGTACTGTGGATGCCGAGGTTTTGATTGTCCCAGGCTCTGGTGAGGGCGACTACACCACAATGGAGGAGGACGGAAGGCTCATCTTTCTAGGGGATTGGAAACACCCCGCGAAAATCCAAGTGACCTTTACGAATAATTACCCCGAAGAAGTCGAAATTGCCCTTCAATGCCGGGAGGAAGAAAGCGGTCGCTGGGTGATTCCCTATCTCCACCTCCGAATACCACCAGCTGATTCTCTACCTCCACCTCCAGATACTCCATTTATGATTCTTTCCGAAGCCATCGTCAAAGAATGGGAATTTCTACAGTGGAGTTGGGGTCACGAAATAGAAGAAATCGCCGTTGAGGTTATCCCTTCTCTAATTTCCGAGCAATTTAATTATCAATTGGAGTATTCGCTAATATCCATTGGCAATAAACAAATACCGACAGAACCGAGAACTCTCTCGTTAATGTTGGCTATCAAAGTCCCATTATCAAAACGTAACCATGTTCCTTTAGTAAATCAAAACTGGGAATGGGCAAAGCGTACGAAAATTCTTGAATTTGCCTTCACAGCCGCTGAAGTCACAGTGGGACTCTTGGGTGTGGCTGAAACCGTCGAGGCACTTATTGAGGGTGTAATTCTAATTGTCGAAGGCCTTCATGAAAGGGCATCACGTCTTTATGAAATTGAGACGAAGATTTTAGAAACTGAGTGTCCAACACCCTACGATTCCGAGTATAGATCATCATACCAGCCGCCAATTCGACAAGAATCGACAAAACTTAAGCTAACTCCCAGAGTCTTTAAGGAATTTTTCGATTATATTGACGCTTATCAAAACCATAGAAGAACGGTGAAGATTACCTACAATCGGTATATGAGTGCGAAAAAGGATGGAAATTTCTCGGCAGCGAAGAAGCAAAAAATGCACGCTATCCAAACAATAACAGCAATGGAAGACACTAGAAAACGAATTCAAAAGTCAGTTTCAGCAGCAACTGAGTCGATTACACGTTCATTGGCGAGCCTTCGAGAGAAAATAATGGACTTCGATGTGAAGGAAGTTGAACCAACTATTCGAGACTCAGTACTCACTACTAAGGAAGTCAACGACCTATTCATTCTTCTCAGGGATGAAACTGAAGAAGGTTTTGTTGCGCAAGTCACCTCAACCTTTCAGGGGCTAGCTGAAACTGTTGTTCGAAGTGGAGGGGATGCAAGTAGGAAGGTGGAGCGGATGAGAGCTGTTGATGATTTATGCAGAGAGGATATGGATATCGAATTGCTTAAAGATGGGGTTCTTTCTATGCAGGAATTTTATAATCGTCGAGGAAAGCGGGCCCAAGGTTCGAATTACCTCATTGCTGAGTTTGACGCCCTAATGGGAACTGAGAAGCAGAAACTCTATGCACAGGGAATTACGACCACCCACGAACTACTGGATGCTTGTTCAGCGACCGGAGGGATTACCAAATTGTCGGAAAAAACCGGGATCCCAAGACAACGGCTACTCAAATTACTGAGTATCGGAGAGCTTATGCGAGTAAAAGGCGTGGGGGACGATGAAGCAAGAGTCCTACATGCCACTGGTATTAAGAGTCGAAAACAACTCGCAAAAGCAGGAGCTAAGGATCTCCGCAAAAAAATACGGGCGTCTGATCAGAAAATCCGTGGACGCACTCCAACCCAAAAACAGGTGAACAGGTGGATTAAAGAAGCAAAGGACAAAACGTCCCGTTTAAAATTACAAAAAAGAACCTTTTCCAAGGGAAACCAGCAAACAACCTAACTTTTAGATCCTCCAGCGCTTTCACACCAAATTCAACGTGCGGGTCTTTACCTTGAAGATTCGTCTCTATATGTCTGTAGTTTATCACTCACGTGACGTAATGACACAAGCAAGCCTTGCCGTCGACGGTCCTTGTTCTTAAAGAACGTCTTAATTTAATTTACAACTTCCATAACTAAAATGCAAAAGGCATTAATATTCATTAAGATATATACCCAAAATATCTCAGAGGGAATCTTCATGTCTAGAATGATTAAAAGACCAATTAAGAAAAGAGTTGACGGACCAACAGGCCTCGTAGCTGAGGCGGAGGATAAGGAACCAAAAGATGGTTATCTATCAAAGATAGTCAAACATATCCCAGCTGAAATTGTGGCAGCATTCGTAACAATCAACGGCATCCTATTGACCTTTCCTGCCCTCCCAGTGACCATTCATTGGATTGTGTTCGCGGTTCTATTGATTTTCACTCCACTCTACTTCATTCGCTTCGGTCTTACGGATTTAAAAAAGGATGCAGAGAGATATGAGAAGCCAGTAAAAGAGTATGTGAAAGAGAATAGGTATCAAATATATCCTCAAGTAATATTGAGTCCTGTTGCCTTTATCACATGGGTATTCGCACTAGGTGGTCCTTTCCTTTTCTTTCCGTGGTATCAGCCTGTTCTAGGTGCTATTCTTCTCGCACTTATCACAATCATAATACCTTGGGTTGATTGGTTTATCATATGGACTTTTGAGTGGGAAAAGGAAGCACCTGGATGATTACACGAAATTCATCAAAGCTAGGTTATTAGCAAGAAAACGAATCCATAAAAACTCAAGAGAACGGAAGCACACTCGCCGGGTAACTTCTAAATATCCTCTCAAGACTAACTGCTACAGAATGGAATTAGCCGCGTCCTCGACCCCGCACCGGCGCCTCGACGCCGCCCCTTATGGAAGCACACTCGCCTGGGAGAAAGGTGTGGCTACAGATTTCCAGCGGGGAT
>JBHLPH010000069.1:0-3997 GCA_048939625.1 Promethearchaeota archaeon | reverse complement strand
ACAATCGGTAGTATTATTCCGCCTACTGTACCTGCTGCCGGTTGGCATCACATAGATGTGACTAGGACTACAGCGGGTTTATTCTCAGTATACCACAACGATGCGCTTATCATTCAGGGAGTGGACACAGACATCAACACATCTGAGATCCTGTGGTTGTGGTTTGATACATGGACAATGATCGATAACATCGTCGTAGACGATGCGGTTTTCACCACACTACCGTGGGTTCCGATTGTCATTGGAATCAGTGTTGCTGTAGTGGTCATTGTGGTAGTAATCGTGTTCCTGAGACGACGACGAACAGCACAATAGAGATGAGGGTCCTCAGAGACCCTCTATTCTTTCTTCAGAGTCACATCACAGAAGGAAGTAGCATCGCTTCCTTCTCTCCTCTTTAATTGCGACGAAGCTTTTCCGGGGTGTTATTCGCCTTTCTCCCTAATTTCGAAGACATAAGTGCAACTTTTACACAGGACATGAAATCTGAGTCTTGGCTAGGTAACCTTCTAGCCTATAAGTGGCATGATCGTGTACTTCACTTGGTGGAGTCCTCGCATGGCGCGTATTCGGCTAATGAACTCGGTCACGTCTTGGGCTTCACCCTCGGCAATGAATACTTCCAGACAATAGGCTTCTCCGAGATGCAAGTGCATGTTCCCAGACACAATATGGCTGTGAGCATGGCGAAGCCGGGTTAACCGTTCATCTACACCCGGCTGCTCGCGGGGGGAGATGGCAGTGATTGTGGCCGTCACTCGTCCTCCTTCAAATTGCTGGAGTTCAAATTCTGAAAGTGCCGTGCGAACCGCATCCCGAATCGCCTCTGACCGACTAGAATACCCTCGTTTCTGCATGAAATGGTCCAATTGTTTCAGGAGTTCGGTGGTTAGTGAAATGCTAATGATGGGCATACAATCACATTATTAATTTAAGGATTCGATTTTAATAAATATTATTAAAAAACATGCCTTAAATTAGCACTACCTTAATAGACAACATGACTATCTGGTGATATTAGACAAGGCGAATTATGTTCTGGGGATATCCCAAGTGCAAGACCAACATACTGAAAATGGTAATAGTTGCACTGTGTGCGAAGCTAACTTTGAACCAGCTATTCGTCGACCTGCCTTCTGGCGGGATCACCGGGTTCTCATTATTCTTGCTTCAACAGTGTTGTTTGTCTTGGGGCTCAACGTTGATTTCTTCTTGCATCTGCCATTCATTGCTCTCATTCTGTACATTCTTGCGGTGTGCATTGCTGGGTATTCCATTGCCATTGCAGGAATCAGAGGATTGGTTTTTCGGCGGCGGCTGAATATTGCTTTTCTGATGACTATTGCGGCTGTAGCCAGTTTCCTCATTGGGCATGGGGCGGAAGGCGCGGCTGTTATGGTGTTGTATTTTATTGCTGAGTTTCTGGAAAGTAAGGCGAACGAGAACGCCCAGCGATCTGTCGCGTCATTGATGAAGCTGGCACCTGAAACAGCGACGATAAAACGTGATGGCGAAGAATCGCAGGTCCATGTGCATGAGGTACACCTTGCTGAAATCGTGGTGGTCCGGCCTGGCGAAAAAATACCGCTGGATGGGATTGTAGTTCACGGGTCGTCGAGTGTTAATCAAGCCCCCATCACGGGTGAATCCCTTCCTGTGGTTAAGGAAATTAATGATGAGGTGTACGCCGGGACCATAAACAACGAAGGGTATCTTGAAATTCAAGTCACACGATTATCCAATGAGACGGTGATTGCTAAGATTTTAGCCACGGTGGAGGCAGCGCAGCAATCCAAATCCCCTACGGAGCAATTCGTTGACAAGTTTGCGAAATATTACACCCCGTCAGTCGTTCTTGTTGCAGTATTCGTTGCGATAATTCCACCACTTGTGTTGGGTGTTCCTTGGGTTGACTGGATTTATCGGGCGCTGACCCTGCTAGTCATTTCCTGTCCTTGTGCTTTAGCCATAGCGACGCCGGTGGCTATGGTTTCAGCGTTGACGAGTGCAACGAGGCAAGGTGTGTTAATTAAAGGGAGTCGGTACCTGGACGCGTTAGGTAATGTGAAGATGGTTGCCTTCGATAAAACCGGAACCTTGACTTCGGGGCAATTGGCAGTAACCGACGTTATTCCTTTTGGCGAATCCGATGCATCGGTTCTCCGAGTGGCAGCGTCAATCGAGATCTTCTCGGAGCACCCAATTAGCAAAGCGATTGTAGCGAAAGCCTTGAATCCTGGATTACAACTCAGCGCTGTGGATGATTTCTCAGCCATCACTGGGCAAGGTGTCTCGGGCATAATCGACACCGTACAATATTTTGCTGGAAGTGAACAGCTTTTTACTGAATTAGCTATCACCTATCCTAAGGATCAAGTCCGGCAACTAGAGGAGGAAGGAAAAACAGTTATTCTGGTTGGTGATTCAACCCGAGCGATTGGTGCAATTGCAATTCAGGACACGATTCGCCCCACCAGTGTGAGCACCATTGCAGCTTTGAAACAAATGGGAATCAAAACCGTTATGTTAACCGGCGATAATGAACGCACGGCCGCGTTTGTCGCTACCCAAATCGGCATCGATGCGTTTTATGCAAATCTGATGCCTGAAGATAAAGTCAAGATTCTCAAAGAGTTGCAGCAACAATATGGGGTCATCGCAATGGTGGGGGATGGAGTGAACGATGCTCCCTCACTAGCCACCGCGGATGTGGGTATTGCGATGGGAGTCATTGGAAGTGACGCTGCTATTGAAACCGCTGACATTGCGTTAATGCACGATGATCTCGCAAAATTGCCCTATCTGTTTGAATTAAGCCAAAAAACGCGAAGTATTGTTCGTCAAAATATCAGCGCTGCATTAATTGTAAAATTCAGCCTGGCCACTCTGGTCTTCCCAGGCTTAATCACTCTCTGGTTAGCGGTAGCCATCGGAGATATGGGCTTATCTTTAGCAGTTATACTCAACGCGATGCGACTTTCCCGAATAAGACCCGAATGAACCATTTGGATAAAACCAGTTCAACAGAAAGACAAAGCCTTTCAATATCTTAGGCGTTATCAGCTATTCCCTTAATCTTCGAAGGCATAACGCTATTTCTTACTACCGATGCGAATAATGTTTTTTTGGCACTCATAGTTTTGAAATAATGTGATCCTTTAGAATACGAATCGTATCTAATCCCATTTGTCGAACATTTCCAACGAAAGGTAGGCCGATATTGAACACATCTACATGTTCCTTGTACTGACGTAATCTTTCAACGACCCTCTCAGGTGGTCCCGCTAAATCCTGCTTACAACCCGCCTCAAGAGCTTTCTTCTTAAATTCCTCGGTGTATACCCCTAGCTGCCATTTCTGACGTATCACATCGCGTTTTCGATTTTCAAAATCATCCGTATCCTCACCGATAACAGCTACCATGAGTCCTGTCGACCATCCTAACTCCTCAAAGTTGCGACCAACCTTTTTACACATTACTCGCATACGTTCTTTCTTTTGTGCATAGTCTGCTGCTGTTCCTTTGATGTAATCCACGCCATCGGCATATCGTGCTGCGGTTTCTTCCATCATTGGTGCCTTGAGCGTTTCGGTTCCCACCCAAAGTGGGATACGAGGGCTTTGAAGGGGTTTAGGGAGGAACATCGTTTCCTTGATACTATAGAATTCACCATCAAAGCTCGGTCGTTCTTCGCTCCATAGCAGATTGAGGATTTGGAGGGCTTCTCTTAATTGGAGGATTCTGGTCTTTGTCGAATAGTAGGGATATCCGTAGGCTTCGTATTCAGGTTTCTTCCATCCGGCTCCGACATCAAGGGTGATTCTACCATTGGACGCGTTGTCTAGGTTCGCCGCAATCTTCGCAAGAAGCGCCGGATTCCTATAGGATTGACATGTGACCTGAGTTCCGAGGCGAATCCTCTCGGTTTGTGGAGTGAGTAATGCAAGGGTGGTCCAGGCTTCATAGCATTGATTCTCTTGACCTTCAATCCATCCA
>JBHLPH010000004.1:0-121472 GCA_048939625.1 Promethearchaeota archaeon | reverse complement strand
TTTCATGATTTACTTCATCAATAACTTTTTAGTCCAAATGCTAGCTCTGGCGGCGTGAAGAAAGATAAATCAAAATTGCGTGAAACCAACCATGGACTCTGTTACAGTTGCGATATTGGCTGGGGGGCGTAGTGATCGCTTTAAACCGACTAAGGCCCTTGCTCAAGTTGCTGGCAAACCCCTATTCCTCCATGTAGTAGATGCCTGTGAAGCTTATGCTAGTGAAATCCTAATCATTGTCCATTCAGAGGCTGATCGAGACCAATTTTCCGAACACATATCAAGAACTCAGATCCTCACGGACGAAAGCAATGAAACACGGTGTCCATTAGTTGGTGCACTTACAGCTTTTCAGCATGCCAAATCTCCTTATACCCAACTCCTTCCCTGTGATTCACCATTGATTCACGAAATGTTTTTCGAAATTTTATGGAGTATGGTCGAGAACCATAATGCTGCAGTTCCACGATGGCCAAATGGTTGGGTTGAACCGCTTCACTCAGTCTATGCAACAGAGGTGGCTCGCGATGTGGCCAATGGCTGTCTGGAAACAAAACAATACCGCATGCAATGTTTAATCGACAACATAGGTCGAGTTATCTACCTCTCAACCAATGCTCTCGAACGCTTCGATAAGAAACTACTCACATTCACCAATGTGAATACGCCAACAGACCTCCATCGCATTGAAAATGCTCTTCGGCACCAGCATCGCTGCTGATTTCTATGAAAAAGAAAAACGCAGAAACGAGATGTCTTTATTTAGCGACTTGATGTCCAATATAATACTGGCAATCTAGTTCTTTCTAATCGTTTCTTTTTCAACAATCACAAACCTCTTGACTAACACCGGAACGCTATTGGGGAAGTCCAACATAACACTTCGCTGAAGTGTGCTAATATGACAACCAAAGTATTAGGTCTCTGCGGGTCTCCAAAGAAAGAAAAATCCAGTTCGGAATTCCTCTTAACACAAGCACTTGAAGCAGCACGTTCAGTGGCTAAAGTCGAAACCGAGCTTCTTCGTCTGGCTGACTATTCTATTCTTCCGTGTACTGGGTGTGACAACTGCGTTCGTCAAAAGCCCTGCCCAGAGGATGCGAAAGATGATGTCCCTAAAGTTCTAGATAAAATGGAGGCGGCTCATGCCATCATCTTTGCCAGCCCGTCTTACTTTGGGATGGTACCTGGTCTCCTTAAGAATCTCATCGATAGGTCACGAACTCGAAAAATGCTTGACCATCGGCTTCGTAACAAAATCGTCGGAATCATCGTTGCCGCAGGGCTCAGACATGGAGGGCAGGAATCCACTGCTGGGACGCTCATCAATTATGCACTCGGACAAGGGATGATTGTCGCTGGTGGGCTTGGCGATCCTGTAAAAGAAGCTTGGGCTGGGATGACTGGTCTTCAAACTGAGGGATTTTTATGGCGAGGAACTCCTAAAGATGAAATCGCTATTCGAAACAGCCAGCTCGTTGGTGAACGCGTCGCTTCGCTTGCAAAGATATTTCATCGTGACTAGAACACAGGTGTTCAACCTAGTTCATGACCCTTTTTTTCCCAAGCTTTCAGCATCTTTGGATGCTCTTTTAAAAAAGTATCAACTTCGTTCTTAGGTACACGATTAAAGGGGCACGAAAAGTTGATGCAACGTAGGCAGAGCCAACCAAATAGGATAGTTCCAAGGATAATTACTCCAAATAAGGCGATATTTAACATCAACCATTGCTGAGCCCAAACCAGAAAAGGAAAGGGAAAACCGATCATAATAACAACTCCAATCACAATTTGGGCTTGTTCAGAACGGCTTATCGGAGCAGGATTATACGTCCAAAGTTTATAGATTCCGTAATTCGCATGACACCGCAAGGTGCGTCCTTCAGCCGCGTAATGGGGGCAGTGACTACATAGAATTCGATTTTCCCAAATTTGCAGGAAAAAAATCGAATATAAAATCCAGAGGGCGAGAAATAGCCAGAGTCCAGCGAAAATCATCCCCAGCACAACTGGAATTGCAATGACAAGAAACCCAAAAACAAACATTAGCAGTGGTTTACGTTCGAAGCTTCGCATAAGCTGCCCCCTTGATGACTGAGTTCCTAACCAGATAATGGCAATTAGAAACAGGAAGGCAGCGGTACCTAACAATCCCGCTTCAGGTCCCATTGAGCCGCCAGTAAGTAATGATAAACCTAAGTTTTGAGCTTCGAAAATTCCATTTCCACCAAAACCAGCAATATGATAGAGCATATAGTTCCAGCCAAAATGCAATCCGATGGGCAACCACAGATGCCCAGTTCGGGTAAACGCTAAGCCCAACATAATTCCTCCAAGAATTAGATTCATGAACATGATAATTGCAAGAGGTAATGGTAGCAGGTGAAATAGGATGCTTGGGATATGTAAAGCAGCGAAGAGAATTGAAGCGGCTAAAATGGCAAGGTGCATGGGTAAGCGGGCTGCTAGGTTTTGCTGGATGTATCCTCGGTTGACAAATTCTTCTGCTGCTGCAACCAGTGCCTGCCATATCGCATAGTATGCGAGAAGCCCTGCACTCGTCCACAATGGCACACTAAGGAACACGGGGGTTAGGATGAGCCAGCCTATCAGCACTTCCAGCCAGATAATCAACCCAAGGACTGTGCTTGTAAGGATAATTCCCAAGATGAGTTGAAGCCACCATAGAGAGGTTCGATTGAATCCCACTCCCTCAATAGGTTGTTTATCGACATAGGTCCAGAGCAGAAAGGCAATCAGGATGGTAATAAAATAGTAGAGGGCACCCACAATATCAATGAAGTATGTTAAGATGACAAGAACGAAGGAAATGACGAACATGAAAATGGCGGTTAGCCATCGTGGAAATCGGTCATTAGCTGGCTGTGACATAACGCCACAGTTAGACTCGTCTTTCCATAAAGCTTTAGGTAATCAGACAAACTCACCGACGATGGCAAACACCCACACGACCCTGGGGGGCATTTAGAATTCCTCGACGAATTAAACTCACAGTGAACGAAAACCTTTGCAAAGGCTGTGGTATTTGTATTCTCTTCTGCCCCACAAGGATCTTGGAAGAAGACACCTCCACAGCCTGGGGTGGTCATAGTCCACGTCTCATTAAAAATGGTGATACAAAATGCATGCTCGTTCGTGGAAAAGAGGGGGTCGCTTGCCGCCTATGTGAAAAACGGTGTCCGGATGCTGCAATCATGATTGAGGTCGAAGAAGAATGAAACCTGGGTTGTATTTTGTTGATGGTGGAACCGCCTGTGCCGAGGGGGCGATTTATGCTGGTTGCAGGTTTTTTGCGGGATATCCTATTACGCCCGCAACAAGTATTGTTGAGTGGATGGCAAAGCGGCTTCCTGAAGTTAAAGGGTATTATTTGCAAATGGAAGATGAAATCGCTTCGATTGCGGCGATCATTGGGGCTTCTTGGGCAGGGGGGAAGGCAATGACGGCTACATCAGGACCGGGTTTCAGTTTGATGCAAGAGAATCTGGGTTATGCCTATCTTACTGAAACGCCTATTGTCATTGTTGATGCCCAGCGATCAGGACCTAGCACTGGTCAAGCCACTATGCCAGGTCAGCAAGATATCATGCAGGCTCGTTATGGCTCACATGGAGATATTCCACCCATCGCCTTCTGTCCTTGGTCAGTGCAAGAAATGTTTGATTTTACTATCTACGCCTTCAATTATGCTGAGCGGTTCCGAACACCCACGCTAGTTATGTCGGATGGCGAAATCAGTTATATGCGTGAACCCCTCACGATTCCCAAATCCCAGGAGTTCCCCGTTATTAACCGGGAACGACTTACTCCGAATCATTCCAGTCCACGCGATATCTTTCTCCGGTATGAAATGCCCCGGTTTGGTGATGGTATGAATCTGCTTGTCACAGGTTCTGCGCATCGACCAACAGGTGTACGAGATTATACGCCGCGTTTCCATCGGGCAACCATTGAATGGCTCTTTGAAAAGAATCAACAGGCAGGAAATGCATTACGGAAAGAAAGACTGGATTTAGAGGTGACCGATCTCGAATCAGCATCTACGGCGGTGTTAAGTTTTGGAGCAGCAGCTCGACCCGCTTACCACGCCGTCCAAAGAGCAAGGAAAAGAGGTCGCAAGGTGGGCTTTATCCGGTTAAAAACGCTCTGGCCGCTACCAGAAACCCATCTTCTTGAGGTGCTCAAAGATGTGCAACGAGTTTTGGTTGTAGAGATGAACATGGGTATGATGGTCCATGAAATCACTCGGCTTGCACGGAATGCTTCGGTTATTAGTGTGCCAAAGGTGGCAGGAGAGGTTCACCAGTCTGATGAGATTCTCGACCAAATATTAGGGGGGGATGTTGCATGACAAAGGAAAGCCAAAGACTGGGTAAACCTCAGGCATACTATCGTGAGAATTATCTCCGAAACCTCCCTAGTGCTTTCTGTGCTGGTTGTGGAAATGGGACGATTCTCAATTCATTTGTGCGTGCCGTTGACGAGTTGATAATGACTAAACAAATTCGGCACAAAGATCTTCTTGGGGTTTCTGGCATCGGATGCTCCGCATGGATTCCCAGTCCCCATTTCAAAGGTGACACCTTGCATACTACTCATGGTCGTGCAATTGCATTTGCCACCGGTGCTAAAGTAATGAATCCGCAGCTCAAGATCGTCGTATTCACAGGCGATGGTGATGGTGCTGCCATAGGCGGAAATCACCTAATCCACGCTGCTCGCCGTAATATCCCAATGACCGTTATTTTGGTTAACAATCTCAACTATGGGATGACCGGGGGGCAGTCGGCTCCAACGACTCCGCTTCATGTCCAAACATCAACCTACCCCCAACACCCAGAGGCCCCCTTTGACCTCACCCAACTCGTCCTGGGAGCTGGAGCAAGCTATGTTGCCCGCTGGACCACCTTCTATGTGAATGAGCTGATTGCCACTATTAAGGAAGCCCTGATACATCCGGGCTTCTCCTTCATTGAAGTCATCTCTCAATGTCCCACATATGCAGCTCGATTTTTTTCAGAATTCCAGTCCACTCTCTCACCAGCTGAATTAGATCAATATCGACGACATCCCGGTGCATGGATGTTGAAAGCGCTGAAGGGAAAGAAATCTGGGGAACATTTGGGGCAGCCACAATTTCAACTGAAATTGAAAGACAAGGATATTGAATTAGGTCTTTTCCGACGAGAACTTCGACCAACTCTTATTAAGTATCTCCAAGAGCTATGGGGCTAATCGTGGAGGAATAAATGCAATGCATCTAACTATTCGCTTCGCTGGGTATGGCGGTTATGGCGTTGTCACAGCCAGTCGAATTTTGGGTCTTGCATTCACTCAAAAAGGCTTTCATGTTCTACAAACGGAATCCCATGGTGCAGCTGCACGTGGTGGTGCCTGTACTGCAGACTTGACGATTTCGTCTAGCCCAATTAATGAACTACGGTTTGAAAAACCAAATGTCCTTATTGTTCTCTCAACACCCGCATTTCGGAAATGCTGTTCAATCACACCAGATTTGAGTAGTGAACTTTTAATAATTGAAACCGAGATTCTGAATGATCCAATTGTGCAAATGGGAATAGCTGAACTTCCCCAAGAGAATGGAACTAGAATCTATCATGCGAGAATACGAAATCTCGCAGATACCCTTGGACACGTCAGATATATGGGCATCGCTTCGCTGGGTGCCCTTGCCGCCATCGATGACCGTATTGACATGAAACTAATTGAAAAGACAATAGCACTTGATAATAAACTCAGACGTTTTGAAACACAAAACCTCCAAGCTCTTCATGAAGGAGCTAAAGCTATTGCAGTACACAAGGCATAAACAGAAAGTGTCTAATATTAAAGACGACGCAGATGGTTGAGCGGAATCATAAGATGAATTCACAAAAAAGCAGCTATCTCAGCTTAATTATCGCCGCTATCTGTTTTGGCACGATCCCTGTCTTCTCATCCTATCTGACCTTCTTTGGCGTTTCATCTCTCCAGCAAGCCCTCTTTCGCACAGCATTTACAGTTCTGTATATCTTCATCGGTCTTGGAATTGCTTATTCATTCCATAATATTACAATTAAACGCAAACATCTCATGCATTTTATCATCTATGGACTAATTGGAGTCGCCCTTGGCCTCATCGTATACATCACTGCAATCGCGATTGGGACGCCCGTGGTCGTCGCTGTTTCTTTAACCTACCTTTACCCCGCCATCACGCTAATCCTTGGACGAATTATGCTTCAAGAACTGATAACACCCATTCGCCTCATCGCTGTGCCTCTGTCAATTGCAGGGGCAATAGTAGTTTCGCTTCCAATCTTCCCCTTGGTTGTTGTAGCTCCCTTAGCTGGAATAATTCTAGCCTTGTCAAATGCAGTCTTCGCAGCAATCTATATGGTTCTAGGAAGAAAATGGAGCGGACATGAGGGATACCGCCCTTCAGTGGCAACCTTTTGGGGCTATTTCTTTGCCTTGCTATGGATGATCCCGATTATTCTCATAATCAGTCTCTTCATTAGTGATCCACGAATCGTTGGAATCCAATTGATTCTTCCAGTTCCCGCTTGGTTACTCCTTATAGGGTTTGCATTAATCGCTACAACCATCCCCTACCTATTAACTAATATTGGAGTGAAAAAGGTGGACGCTTCAGCTGCTTCCATTATTCTTCTCTTGGATCCTATTAGTGCCGTGATTTTTGGTTTCATGTTCCTTGGACAACCGGTCGCTCTTTGGCAAGCGGTCGGAGCTGCTTTAATCTTTCTCGCGACCATTCTTATTGCCCTAGAACCACGATTCCGCAAGAAAGAATCAGAAAAAAAGGAATAAAGAATTTGGCATTGTGAACCGTATCCATTATAACCTGCAACGTTGCTCTTTCATCTAAGGTAACCACAATGTCTCTTCCCATGGGCAAACTCACACTAGCTGAATTGGAACGTCTCGTGTTCCCTCACCTTCCTCGAGTAGAGGATGCGCGTTCTGTCCTTCTTGATTACGGTTCAACTCCCATTGCTGGAAATGTGGTTGTTGCCTCCGATCCTGTGGTGGGGATACCACTTCATTTCTATGGATTCTTTGCGGTTCATTATTCAACAACCGATGTCGCAATGGCCTGGGCTATTCCCCAATACCTTTCCTTAGGTATCTATTATCCACCTAATACTGAGGAGAAATGGCTCATTTCAACCATGAAACAGCTTGGACAGGAAGCTCAACAACTAAACCTCAAAGTCATTGGTGGACATACGGGGGGTTATGATGGGCTCCACACTCCTCTTATCGCCACAACGTGTTTTGGAATAATCCCTGAGTCATCTCAACGTGAATCTCAAGTGAAACCTGGAGACGTCATCATTGCAGTTGGTCCGATTGCTCGAGAAACCCTGTGGTTTCTTGCCAACGTCGAAGAATCAACAGTCGATACCATTCTCTCCCGATCACTGCGTCAAGCGTTGGCCAATGACTTAAGCCCTTTCAGGGTAGTTCCCCTAGTTCAAACTCTTCCCCGAGAACAAATCACCTTACTCCATGATTTAGCTGAAGGAGGATTGGCAACCGCGTTATTGGAACTCCAGCAAGCCACGCGGTTGGGAATCACCGTCCAAAGTAGTGCAATTCCCTGGGATGAGCCCGCAATCCAACTCTTCAATTACCTGAATTGGAATCCCTTTTATTGCTCGTCCTTTGGGAGCTTCCTCATTGTCACTAAAAATGAGGAATCGCCTGTGATAATCAAATCTATTCAAGAACATGGGCGTCAAGCAGCAATCATTGGAACATTCATGAAGAAGAAGCAAATTCGAATCGAAGCAGACGGGAAAACCAGTCGCCTTGAACCTGGTGAAGATCCATATAAGCGCTTCACAACCCGCCTTCTTTAGCCCCACACCGTTTTGCACTGAAAACCGTAAATGCGCCAAGTGCACGGCTTAGCCACCGGTTACTTAGTGTTACTTCAAGCATGGAAACGACGGGCAAGCATTTTTCTGGAGCAAAGGGAGGAGCATAGACTGATCCACGGTACTGAATCTGAGTAAAACCATTCCGATACAATCTTCGAATAACCTGCCAAGGACTTGGAAAGCTAGCAAGTCCAAACACATCGCATTGAGCTAAATTTCGAATTCTTCGTTCTAATGCCCATAAATTGACTGATGTGAGCACGCCCAACAAGAAATTTCCTGAAGCATGGAGGCATCGATAGATTTCTTTGAAGAGCTCATCGCGATCAGGTACAAATTCCAATACGGTCATACTGAAAGTGAGGTCACTGCATTCGGTACGAAACGGTAGGCTTGTTCCATCCGAGAGCACGAGATGCACATTGTCCGATTTCGTAAATTTCTGACGAGCGACGGCAAGCATTTGCCAAGCAAAGTCAATTCCAATGAGTTGAGTATGGTCATTACCTAACAAGGAGATGGCTTTGCCCGTACCAACACCTATCTCAAGCGCAACTTTGGGAACAGTGGCGGGGAATAGATTTTGAATTGCTTGTGTTTCTACTAACCAGACATAGTTCCCCATTGCTGATTGGTACCAGAAATCATATCCTTTTGCCATTGATCCAAACGCTTGACTTACTGCTCGTTTGTGTTGGATGTTCTTTGTTTTCGTATTTGTCAAGCTTTTTTCACTCATCAACTAGCAATTGGTCCAAAACCGATCGCACTCTTTCGGTAACTATGCTCGGAGAAGGTCCAAATATGACCACAAGTGGTTCAACGCCGTGAGCTCCCCAATCAAACAGCACTTCAGGAACGAAACCAAATTTCGTTAATCCTGCTAGTGTCATACAATCTGGAATCTGGGTGCGTTCTCCAAGCCGAAATCCTATAACTTGTAAGCCAGCTCGTCTTGCAGCCTCGGTGATTTCATTCGAATGGCGTAGTGAGATTGCCGCGTGAATCGACTCGTTCAAGGTGTGGGCTTTGAGGATTACGCGTCCCATATACGGTGCCCAACCAAACTCGACCTCTCCTATAGCTTCGGGTTTCCCTCTAACTAAGATAATTCGACCCGTCAATCCTGCTACCTGTGAAAGTTCTGTGGCTCCTGAAACACAGGCTACAAAATTCCCTCCAACTTCTGGAACAAGCTGGGCAAAATGGGGAGTGCGAGTGAGCGTCCTTATGTTGGTTTTAAGCTGTCGAATCAACTTAGTAGAATCGTCGACCATCACATACCCTCACTGAGTTGAACCTTTAATGTTCTTGATAATTCTTCCTTTTGAGTCTAGGGATTTTACGCAACCCTTTTATACATCCCGTATGAAAACCCGTATTCGTTCGGGAGTCGATCAAGGTGAATGAGTTTCTAAAAGAAAAATCTGCTCCGCGGTCCTTATACGTTGCCACGATTGGGGTTCTAAGTGCTTTAATGGCGTTTATGGCAATGTTTGCTGTTGTTCTCCCTCCTCCACTTGGTTCAATTGACACCTCGTCAATTCTCATTTTCGCAACTGCCATTCTTTATGGTCCCTCATTCGGGCTCATTATTACAATCATTGGGCAACTTATCGGAAAAGGTGTGCTTATCTCTTCTGTGGGTTGGCCGGCAATTTTCATTCCCGGAATTGTAGCGGTTCGTGGTCCTGAAGCCTTCATCGTCGGATATATCGGTCGCTCTAAATCTTTTGGACGATTTCGTGAGCCCCTTGCGATGGGGATAGGAGTAGTTTGGGAAACAGTGGCATTTGTTATTGCGGATTTCTGGCTCTTTGGGATTGCAGGTGCTATTGGGGTAATTTTCACTTTTATCGATGTTATTTGGGTACCAGTAGGAATTGCGGCACTCTACTATGTTCGATTGACTTTCAAAACCGAATACCTCGACAAGCATCTAGGTTTAGTTGATCCTCGAGCAAAACGCGGTTTCATGATTACTGGTTCTCTATTCATTCTTCTTTGCTGGATATTTATTCTCATTTCTGGAATAACAGGTTGGGGCTTACTTCCTGTATTTCCTAGTTTATAGTCCACACAATCGTGTCGCCACGCAAGTCCGTGTTAGGGGAAACCTTTAAGCCTAGATATAGGGCTTTTTGCTGGTAGTGGTTGGTCGAATGGTGTTGGAGTATGCGTCGTGTCGTCAACAAAGTCACAATCGAACTTGTACAGGGCGATATTACTGACTTAGCAACCGACGCAATTGTAAATGCAGCAAATGAATCACTCCAAATGGGAGGCGGGGTTGCAGGTGCAATTCGCCGACGCGGAGGACCAGCAATACAACGCGAGTGTGATGAAATTGGAGGGACACCCGTTGGAACTGCGGTTCTTACAAATGGAGGGAACCTAAAAGCTCGGTATGTTATTCATGCAGTCGGACCTCGTTGGGGGGAAGGGAATGAAGCTCAGAAACTTGCAAGTGCTGTGAGAAGTGCGCTCAAAATTGCTGTTGGAAAGCGTTTACGCAGTATAGCCTTCCCTGCTATCAGCACTGGAATTTTCGGATTCCCTAAAAAACAAGCTGCTCAAATCATTCTCACTACTATCCTCGCTTTTGTGCGAGAAGTCGATTCCACTCTTCGTCGCATTGTATTCAGCTTGTTTGATCCTACTTCGTATGCGATTTTTGAAGAAACCTTTGCGGCACTATCTGCAACATAAGAAGTTAATTTGAAGGTAGGTCAAAGAGTGGGAATTGTTACTGTTTGACAAAAAAGATGAGTTGTGCAACTGCCTCCATCATCTGGCTCCAATATTCCTCGAGTTCATCGTTTGGTAGATCGGATCCTCCAACTGCATAGCGTGCGTAGATGATTTCTCCGCTGTGATACAGCGTGTGAAGTGTAATATGTGATATGACCCAACCCAAACTTGGTTTCTTTTTCTCGGTGGGAGGCTGAAACACCAATTCTTCTTCAGGGCAATCCTTGAGTTCCCTTATGATGCGTTTACGGACATCCTCTAATAAATCGAGAGCAATATTGAGTGGAACAGTTTTTGCATATACGACCACCTTACGTCCTGAAGCGGATAACCAGTACAATTCCGAATTCGCTATGTGAGTCAGATAATAGAGAATCGTCCGTGATTCGGGTGCTGGTTCCTTTCCTGCTTGTTCCGGTGTTAGATCAGACACGATATATCGAAGATGGTCACGAGCTGCTTCGTAGGCTGCAGCCAGACCGGTTCGTAAGTCCTTCGGGGTTTTGGTGGTCATGGCTACAAAGAGGAATCCCAGTAACTAAAGCTTTTGCCTAACTTGGAAAATCGGTGGATTTTGATTTTCATGTTCTTGGTGCATCTTCCCAAAATTCTATAAGCGAAAGGCGGGCAGGAGTGGTTGAGGTTCCCCGTTTGGTACCAGAAGTAAATACTGCTCTACGCAGCGTTCTCCCATTCACGGCTTTCGTCAATCATGATGAATTGAAGCTAGCGCTACTACTTAACGCGATCAATCCTGGTATTGGTGGACTTCTGATAACGGGTCCCAAAGGGACAGGAAAAACCACTGTTGTTCGATCCCTTGCAGCCCTTCTTCCCGAAATTCCGATTGTCAAAGGGTGCCAATTTCGGTGTGCTCCCGATGATGCCATGGGGCTCTGTTCGTCTTGCAAGGAAAAACTTGAGAAGAATAAGAGACTGACAACTGTCAAACAAAAAATGCGAGTGGTCAATCTCCCATTAAGTGCCACCGAAGACCGTGTTGTCGGTAGTTTAGATGTTGAGCGTGCTATCCGGGAGGGTGAAGCGGCTCTGAAACCGGGTATTCTTGCAGATGCGAATCAGAATATCCTTTATGTCGATGAAGTGAATTTGCTTCCTGATCATATTGTTGATTCACTCCTCGACGCTGCAGCAACGGGGATTAATGTTGTCGAAAGGGAAGGAATCTCTGTTAGCCATCCTTCGCGATTCATTTTCATTGGTTCCATGAACCCGGAAGAAGGAGAACTCCGTCCCCAACTCTTGGATAGATTTCCTCTTCATGTGGCAATCCAACGACCATTCTCCACAGCTGAACGAGTCGAAATTATTCAACTAAACATTGATTTTGAACGGGATCCCGAAAGCCTCCTAAAGAAGTGGGCGTCGCAAGAGGAGAAACTCCGGAACGAAATTGCTGCTGCACGAGAACGAATGAAGACTGTAGAGATTTCTGAGGGGATAATGGAGCTTATTGCGCAGTTAACCACACAACTCCAAGTTGATGGCGCGCGTCCTGATATTGTAATTGCAAAAACGGCTATGGCTTTTGCTGCTTTTGATGGTCGTAACAGCGTAGCCCCTGAAGATGTGGAAATGGTTGCTCCTCTTGCTCTCAGCCATCGAACGCGCCAACGTGGTATACTCGAACCGCCATCAGATGATGAGATTCAAGATATCATGAAGGAAGCCAAGAAGAAAGTCAAGACTCAGAATCCCCGTTCCAAGGATAAAGACCCTTTTACAAAGGATGAGCACCAAAAACTTACCCGAAAATTCAAACAATATCATCCCTTGGACAGTAGTCAGGATGGCGAACGTTTTTTCGGAACCCCTCCTAGAAAAGGCGCTGCCGGACGCTGTTCGTACACCGGATTTGTATGTTTCTTCATGGTCATTGCAGCTGCTCTAGGACTTATCATTCCAATTCTCCCACCCTTCAACTTTGTTGTAGGTGGGTTGATTGCAGCAGGCTTGGTAATTCTGCTCGAAAGGGTCTACCGATATCAACGACGACCAGGCTCTGTAATGCCAGCCCTCTCGCAGGGAGAACGACCCCCAGACACTAAGGGTCAGTATAAACGAGCAAAACACCGGGGAGATTCCACAGCTCCTCCAACCACAAGTACTACTCCGCCCAAAGCCGTTCGAAGTTCTTCTCAACCGTCTGTCTCTGGAAAACCGGTGTCAGGATCCTCTCTCATTCGAATGGAAGAAGGGAAGCCACTCTTTGATTTCAAAGATTTTCTTGAACCTCGATATTTCGGACGCCAGCGAGCTCCTAAATGGTCAATACGGCAAGTTGGTCGTCGCGCAGGTTCACTGTTTTCTCGCCAATCCGAAGGGGGTGTCTTATTGGGATCTGCAATTCCTCAAGGATCTCCTCGCAATATTCACTTACCTGCCACAATCAAGGCGGCAGCACTCCATACAGATCCAACAATCCAGCGTATTCCTCGTGTTCGTATTCATTCGCCTGATGTCCGAGAAAAACGATTTCAAAGTTGGACACCTCTGACCATCATCTTTGTCGTTGATCTGAGTGTCTCAATGCTCAAAAACATCGATAAACTTCAACTCTCTTTGATTGCATTCAAGACATGTTTGGAGGGCACGCGCGACCGAGTGGGTCTCATTGCGTTAAAGGACTGGGGGGCGGTGGAAGTTCAAGCTCCCACAACCAATTGGACACGCCTTGTAGCTAAATTTATGACCCTTCGTTTATCTGGATATACGCCATTAGCCGCAGGATTAAAACGTGCGCATGAAACGATCAAACGAGAACGCCGCCGAAACTCTGGGGCACTCCCAATTGTCGTTGTATTCAGTGATTTTTTACCTAACATTCAACTGAGAAATTCTGATACTCCCGATATCGGGTTACCTGAAGCTATTGCAGATGTTCTTCACCAGTGCCATCTTATGCGCAATGATCGAATTCCTTTAGTTACGATTAACTTGCACCACGAATTTTTTCCAGTGAAACAGAAAAGGCACCATGATGTCTTCATAGATTGGGCCCGAAAACGAGCAAAAGAACTCGAGATTCCGAATTACATTGAGATCGGAATTCGGGATGACAAACTCATTCCCTTTTTAGCCTTCTATATGGCTTACATTACAGGTGGTCGAACTTATCTTGGGACTGAATTAGCTTCTCCAACTGAAATCATTAGTGAAATCCATAGAATTGCTCAACGAGTTGGGTAAGGTCTCGGAAAGCTTTTCTCTCTTTAAACCATCAAGAAAGTATTACGAAAGGTCGAGTTTGAATGGCCCAACTTTATAGTCTCTATGTCGTGTATCGCGATGGTCGAACTCTTCTCCAAAAGGACTTTCAAATCGAAAATATGGAACCTGACCTTGTCACTGGATTCCTTTCAGCCGTGAGTATGTTTCTCTCAGATTTGGTTGGTCGCATTTCAGTGGGTGGACAACAGCTACGGACCCTAGAACGCGAGGATGGACGACTCCGCATTATCGACCGAGAAGATGTAAAAATCCTCTTAGAATACGGAAAAAACATCTACGTCGCGGTTTTCTCCACCCATGATCTAGCTGCTATTCGTGAACGCATGCGTACTCTCATTACGATTATGGAGCGAGAGCACGGTGAATTATTAGAAAATTGGCTGGGTGATCTAAGCCATTTTCGGAACATCTTACCACAGATAGATTTACTCTTTCGTCCATTTGCAGTCACGGAGCGCTACGTTCCTGTTCGTGTACATACCGTTCCCAAATCTCAGGTGCCTGAGAAGTATCATCCGCTTTTAGATGCGATTGATGGTACAAAATCCATTCGAGACCTTGCACTGCAGTTACATCAACCGGTGTTCCAAGTCATGCTTGACTACTTTACACTTCAAAATCATGGTGCTGTGGAACTTGAACGTCACTTAAAAATTGAACAGCTCGTTTTGCCAACTTAATTGCCTTTATCTTGTTTCTGAAGTTCTCGGATCATTTTTTCCATTTCTCTAAGGCTCGAATTTATGACGTCTTTCAGGTTAGCCAATTCTTCTTCGATTGTATCAAGTTGTTGTTGAAGGTCCGCGATTGCTTCAGTTGCCGTCAGCTGATTCATTGTAGCTGATGCTCTGGTAACCTTCTGGATCGGTAAATCCGTCGGTTCACCAGCCAACCACCGAAAGAGTTGCACAATGAATTTTTCGTGGTCTCCTGCTGTAATATAGTCGTTGAAAAAGAAAGTCCCTCCACCGAAGGCTGCAATTCGTCCTTTCTTGAATTCCATTGCGATGGCGATTGTGGGGGTTCCTGGGCTAGCTGGAACTCGGAAGAGATGAGTTTCTGTATTCTCCGCTACAAGTTTTGTCCCTGAAGAGACTGTCAAAGAACCAATGCCTGTAAGGATATGATGGGTTCCTGCTGGGATTGCACTAAAAATATCTTCTTCTACATCTGGTGGCTTCTCTAGAGCTTTCTTTGAAAACTCAAATCCAAACTGCTTTGCTAGCTCGTTGAGATTTGTATTCCGTGCATTGTCACCTCCTTTACCAAAAATTGTTGCTCCACTTATCAAGAGCAAACCCTTGCCTGATTTAACAAAGGAAACTAAGGTTGAGATTTCGTCAGAAGTCAGTTTAGATTCATAGGGGTTGCCTAAGACCACGACTTGATATTGGGCCAGCTTTTCGCTTGTAAAAGGCGAAATGTTTGTGGAAGGTGCGAAACCATTCGCGTCCAGAAGCTTAGCTAGCATTGTTAATTCTGGTTCCTCAAGCGTTAATTCCTCATTATGACTTGCATCAAAGAGGATTGCAGGCGGTTTTGGGGGAGACATAGTATTTCGACCCATATTCCACTATCAGGCGCCGGAGTTAAATATGCTACTCGCGTGGGTAATACCAAGAAACCTTGTAGCCATGTTCTAATTGGTGTGTGGCTAAAGATGAGTGTAGCATCAGTACGTGTGGCAGAAGCTAGTGCGGTTGATGTTGGACGGTTCACGGTCCGCTTAGATCCTAACGTGTTTGACCAACTCCAACTCGCAGATGACTCTCTCCTTGAGATTGTTGGAAAGAAAAGTGTGTGCGCTAAGGCAATCCGCGATGTCACCCTGCAGAACCAGAATGTCATAAAAATGGATGGTCTAACTCGACTGAATGCGGGTGTTCGGATTGGAGACGTTGTAACAGTGCAAAAGACCGAGGGTCAACCAGCGCGGAGCGTCATATTGACTCCACTCAAGGGGGAAGAAATCGAATATCGTCAGGAACTAGCCACTTCTCTATTGAAAAGCAATCTTCTTGATAAACCAGTTAGGAAAGATATTATTATTGCAGTCGGACGAGCCGCATTCGCCTTGGCAGAAGCTAAGTTTTATGTTGCCAAAACAGTTCCAGCTGGAAATGTGATCGTCAATACCAATACTGACCTCATATTGCAGAAGGAAGCTCCAGATGAAGTCACTCCGATTGCTACCGCAACCTACGATGATGTCGGCGGTTTAGATGACGCAATTTCCCGAATCAGAGAAATCGTCGAACTACCAATACGCCACCCTGAGCTTTTTGCACGATTGAAAATACAACCACCTCGAGGGGTACTTCTGCACGGACCCCCCGGCTGTGGCAAAACACTTCTCGCCAAAACGGTGGCTACTGAAAGTGAAGCTTTCTTTCGGGCAATCAATGGTCCCGAAATAGTGAGTCAATATTATGGTGAATCCGAGAAATTTCTTCGAGATGCCTTTCAAGAAGCTGAAAAAAATAAACCTGCGATAATCTTTATTGACGAAATCGATGCCATTGCTAGCCGACGAGAATCGGGAGGCATGGAAAGCCGGATTGTAGCCCAACTACTCACCCTCATGGATGGTCTCCAAGACCGGGATCAAGTCTTCGTCCTCGCTGCAACGAACCGATTAGACGCAGTTGACCCAGCACTGCGCCGCCCAGGACGGTTTGATCGAGAAATTCATATTTCCGTTCCTGATCAACACGGTCGCTATGATATTCTTCGAGTCCACACACGGGGTGTCCCCCTCGATGACTCAGTTGACCTCCACAGCATCGCCCAAGGAACTCATGGCTTCGTCGGTTCCGATTTAGCCTTTCTGGTGAAGGAAGCGGCTCTAGGTGCCCTCCGCCGTGTGTTACCCCAAATTGAAGAATCGCAGATGCAAGTTCCTCCAAATATGATAAATCAAATTGTAGTTAGCGCTGATGATTTCAAAACGGCTCGTCAAATAGTTGAACCCTCTGCTCTTCGAGAAATTGCTATCGAGGTTCCTATGGTCCGTTGGGAAGACGTGGGCGGAATGGAATCCGCCAAGCAGGCTATACGAGAAGCAGTTGAATTACCTATCAGTCGCCCTGATATCTTTCAACGATTCAATATCACTCCTCCAAAAGGTGTCTTACTCTTTGGTCCTCCAGGCACTGGTAAAACACTACTGGCAAAAGCAGTGGCTACTGAAAGTCAAGCGAATTTCATCAGCATTCGAGGCGCCGAAGTAATGAGCAAATGGGTTGGCGAATCTGAAAAAATCATCGCAGAAATCTTTCGTCGCGCTAGACAAGCCGCTCCCTCAGTTCTTTTTATTGATGAACTCGATAATATTGCACCCCGCCGTGGATCTGGATTTGATAGCCGTGTAAGTGAACGCATTGTCAACCAGCTCTTGGTAGAAATGGACGGAATGGAACAACTCGAAAGTGTAGTCGTGCTTGCAGCCACCAATCGTCCTGATATGATTGATACCGCTCTCCTACGTCCTGGGCGGTTCGATATTTTCATCTTCACACCACCTCCCAACCAAGCAGCGCGGCAAGCTATCTTTGAAGTCCATACTCGAAATATGCCACTCGCTGAGGATGTAAAGGTCGAACAACTCGCTTCAGTCACAGAGGGTTTCTCAGGGGCTGATATCCAAAACGTCTGTCGCAAGGCGGTCCTTGCCGTTCTACGCACCAATCTAGAAGCTAAACGCGTTAATATGGCACATTTCCACGAAGCCATTAAATCTACAAGACCAAGCATAACCCAGGACACAATGGATCAATTCACTCAATTCGCGGCTCGTTTTCTAGGACAATAATGAAATAACACAAATTCTATAGAAAAGAAAGGAAGGTAAATCTCATTGACTTGGGAACTGGAACCAACTGAAAAACTAACCATTGCTAAAAGCATTCTCCCCAAAGCTGATGAAACGTTGCTCCTCGTCGCAAAAGCTAAGATCGCCAAAGGCGTTCGAGCAGGGAGTGAGCCTTTGATGGTGAAGGGACAGGATGGTCATTTCATCCTGACGAGTTACCGGACTGCATTCGTCGCAGAAGTTGAAAGACTCCCACCCACTGAACCATACAAGGGCGAATTAGAAAGAGCATTAAAACATAGTAAGGTATTCTTCAATGTGCCTCTCGTGTTTCTCTCCGAACTCCAAGAAAATCCGGAGAGTTACAGTAAGTGGAAGAAACATATCAACCTCGCTGTGGAGCGCTCTGATGGTGTGCAAGAAGTTGTCTATATTAAAGCTACAGGAGAGTTACTTGATTTTCAGCGAACTAGCCATGGCTTTTTCAAGAGTTGCTTCACCGGACCGATTGACTTCTACAAACTCTTAGAAAGCGGAGTTAAACACGAAACCACAACAGAAACAGCAATCTATGATCTTATTGGGAAGCGCATCATTAGGCAAATGACCGCAGTTCCTGAGAGTATGCTGCAAAGTTATAAAAATAAGGCTCAAAAGCTATTCACGACGTTTGTCTCCTACCTTGCAAAAAAGGGTCAAGGGGGGTATTATGATGCAGTGGCGAGGACAATTGTACTCCGTGGAGATCATGTCCACATCTCCATGGATTGGATTGCCCAATCCACAAATTCTGCCATTCAACAAAAAACCCAACAATTCATCCAAGAATGGCGCAGTAAGGAGGACGCAAAAGCAGAACGACTTGGAGATCGATATGAAATCACTGGCTTTTAACTAGGCACCAATAGTTATTTGAAGTTAGAAGTATTCGCAAATATGAGAAGGAGGCTTTCACTGTGGCAAAAACTGTATGTCTAATGGCACCAGATCCACACCTTGGTCCCCACCCCACCATCCCAATCGGTGATGTTGGAGGACAAACATACTGGACACAAATGATCCAAGCTCCCCATAAGGATCGTGGTGCTCAAGCAATCCGCGCTTTTCGGCGACTCACTCGGCTTGCAGCTTTTGGCGGTTTTTCTACCGGCAAAACTATAGCTCGCATGCTCCCGACCGGGACCGAAATCCAAGAATCAGATTCGCGGCTACCTCTCTTTATCTACCATCCTCCAGATTTGGAGCGGGATATGGAGCAAATTGAAATCCTCGAAAAAGACGCAAAAATCTATGTTCCTCCCGATTGGCTTTGCTGCGCTTATGGTGAGGAATTCAACAATGGCGATCGTGAATTCAAAGTCTATGAAGTCTGGGAACCCAGCGAAACCCCATACGCTATTGAAACTTTTCCGTCTCCCTTGATTAAAACAGGCTGGAGGGGTCAAGGGTTCAAATCTAACATCGTCTACATTTACACTGGGCGTGTTCACGTCTATGCAAATACCGGTGTAACCCAAACCTCTGATCTAGCACGGCTCACATGGACGGGTAAGTCTTGGCGCCGAGAAGAATTCGATATACCCGTAACCACGGGAGAAGGAAAAGAGACAAAAACCATTTATCAGCGGTCGGTTCGGCTCCAAGAGCCGTATGGGCTTCTTTTCGCCTTTGTTGTTGATGACGCTCGAGAACTCATTTCAAACCTCCATGAGCAAAGGATTCCTATGAATTCCCAAGAGCTAGTCGAATATCTCAAGACGCTAATCGATAATGTGATGCGAGATAAATTCTCTGAGCACGAATTCATGAGCGCTTTAAGAGATGAAGCAGAAATTCGAGATGAAGTCCGGAAAATCGTGGCGAAGGCCTTTCAACGACTGGGCCTCAACCTCGTTTCTCTTTCAGCCGGTGTACTGTCCATTGAAGAGAAGCTCTGGGATCGTTTCTTCTATTGGCGTGTAGCTGGGGTGCATCCAGCACAAGTGCTTTGGGCTGAGAAATCAGTAGAAATTGCTGAAAAAACTGGACAAGCTCCTACATTGCCTGCAACAATTCCGACTGGTCCGCTAGCCGAAGCAGAACGTCAACTTCGGGATCGTGCTCCTGCTAGAACAACCCGAAAGGAAAAGGCGAAGGATACAATCCCTGAGAAACCTGAAAAAGCCACGGAAGGAAAAAACGAAGCATCTGAAAAGAAAGGCTAACCACAGCATCAATGCGGTCAACTGAAGGAGGATTAATAACGAATGACAACCAATGAAGGAACCACAGAAGCAAAACCACCATTATTTTCTGGCCCGTTAATGCCGATCTTTTATCTTCGATTGGTTGAAGCTCTTTCTGTTGAGCATGCAGGCAATCCTACCGCTATCGAACGGGCCCTTCATGCGCTAGGAAAGACCATGACTACTCCCCTCTTACTCGGACTGGTGGCTCGTTATGGAGAACCTCAAGAAGATTTCTATCCTAATTCTGCTGATCTTTTTTTGAATCGAGTTGATGAGTATCTATCACGCAACTGGAAATTAGCCACAGGTAGTCCACCGGATTCCATGGAGTTTACCGACGATCGAACACTTCTACTCCGAACAAAATCTTGTCCGATTTGTTCCCAGGATACCTTCGAAGCAGAAATGGATCTCCGCTACTGCGAGCTTGTCTCAGGACTGCTTGAAGGGCTTCTTCAGCATTGGATTGATAATCTTCAGGTTCCTTACATTGCCCGCGTCACCCAAATTGAAGGACGCCTCCAAGGAGCATCTCATTGTGTTTTTCGCATCAGTTTCACTGATAAAACCGATTAGGAATCGATTCTGAGAAGCACTGGTTCAAGTTAAGCAAACTACCTCTTCAAGGCCAGGAATAAGCCAGTCAAGATCCTGTTCTTTAAGACGTTTCTTTGTAGGGATTCCGCGGTTATCCCATCCTCGTTTTTGATAATACCAAGATAACATCTTCTCATAACCGACCTTGTCAAGTTTTGAACCGGTCAGTGGTCCGCAGGACAAGGGTTCCTTGAACCAGCGAGCGGGTGGATAATCCATGGTCTGATCCCACTCACCATTCAATTCGCGAACTCCATAGGATCGAACAAGCGAATAAACACGATCAGCAACAGTCCAAAAGTCATCTAGCGACCACTTCAGTCCAGTCGCAGCAGCAAAGTATTTGGGATACCATTCGAGGTCAAAGCCCACCTCAATCCATGGGAACCTACAACCAACAAGTTGTTCGAACATGCCTCCTCGAATGCGTTGGAGTTCTATGACTTTTTCCACTTTGCTCTCATCATAGGATTCTCGACCCACGTCTACTTCATAGGTGATTATCCAGCTCTCTTTGTGGTGCGCACCAATTGAACAGACACCAAATGCTAAGGCCATACCTGGAGCTGCATGACAATCATAGCCTGAGATTTCAAGCCCCTTGATTTGCATAGCATAATCCAAAGCATCTTTTCCGAGTGTTTGGGCAAAACTGCGAGTTCCTTCTGCAAGCGCTGAACCGAAGGTTCCTCGTCGGAAGGCGATATCGGAAATGAGTTGCTTGACTGCTTGATAATCTCCCCAATCAAGCTTATCTTTGAGAAGTCCTCTCTCTGATGCTTCCATGGCAAATCCAATTGTGTTCCCAAGAGAAATTGTATCGAGCCCAAATTCATCAGCTAATCGATTCAACGTTGCGACTTCACGTAAATCCCGCATCCCGATATTTGAACCTAAGAGGGCAACATTCTCGTAATCGAGTTCGGCGGACTTGCCTTCAGCGTCTTTAATACAGTGACCACATTGCATTGTACAACTGGGACAGCCATGGGTCTTTTCCTTCATCGCTTCCATAGTATCCCCATTCAATGCCTCTGCATGTTCAAATTGCCCCTCCTTGAAATTGTAACTGGGCAAGACACTGAATTCTTGGCACCATGCATGAATTAGCATAGTTCCTTGAGTCATCCACTGATTATAACCTGGCTTCTCCCGAATGTCTTTGAAACCATCCCGACCCAATTGTCGAAACGCTTCAGGATCAGCAATCTCCGGGCTCTTACTGCCTTTAGCTATCAGCGCCTTTAGGCGTTTAGAACCCATGACTGTTCCCATGCCTGGTCGACCTCCCGCTCGTCCCATCATGGAGCGAACAACTGCATATTTCACAAGATTCTCGCCACCCTGTCCAATCATTAACGTCCCAATATTCTTGCCATGGAGGTCCTCCAATTTTTGTTCAGCTTCAAACGCTCCCTTACCCCATAGCTTATCCGCATCCAAAATACTAACATCTGCATCTTCAATGAAGATATAAACAGGCTTCTCAGCTTTTCCTTCAACTACAACCAGATCATAGCCAGATCGACGTAATTGAGCACCAAAATGAGAGCCCAGATTTCCATCTCCATAGATTCCTGTTAATGGGCTTTTTGATGCAACAACAGTTTTTCCAACGTTTGGCATCGGTAGCCCCGAAAGCGGTCCTACGGCCGCAATGAATTTATTAGCAGGTGACAGGGGATCAGTCCCTCGCGGGACCTCCTCCCAAAGAATTTTTGCTGCAAATCCGCGACCGCCAACAAACTGTAGAGCAAGGTCTTTCGGATATGCTTCTGTAGCGGTTTCTTTAGTCGTTAAATTTACTCGTAAAAGCTGGCCAGTCCAACCTTTCATAGTCAACACACCAATCGCTAAATCTTGCAATCCGTCTATATAGATGCCACAAATAGCTTTCGCAGCCACACACAAGTTCATTCGAAACTCAGAAAAACAATAAGATAAAAGGCTTCAAACCACCTGATAGCCTTCATCTGTTCAGAGGCGTTATATTATGAGTGAATCAAACAGCAAAGAGGTAGTTTTTGCTCCTCGCATTGTCCGAATTATTGCAGGTATTGATTTCGTGTTGATGTTTGCTTTCACGATAATCGGAGCCCTTGTTAGTCTCCTTCCCGTCAACCTCATAGATCTCCTAAATTTTCTGGCAATCAATGATCCCGTTCTTTACAATCAAATCTTAACCGAGATAACCAATGCTGGACTTACCATCCCTTTCATTGTGAATTTCTTCTTCGTTTTCGGAACTACACTCATCTTCGTATCTATTATCGGAATGATTGTTGCACTTGGAACAGCCTACAAAAAGCCTTGGGCAATTCCTCTGGGTGTGGGTGTATCAATTCTTGCCATCACAGGAGGGATCGTCAGCTACTTTTTCAAACTCCTCTTTCCTTTCACTCCAAGTGGTCCCCTAATCATACTAAATCTTGCTCTAGGTCTGTTCTTTGGTGTTTTGGCTATCAACGTCTTTTTTGTAGGCGCTTTCCTCATATGGCAAATGGATCAACAACCATACTCGACTATTCGGATAGGACGCGTCATCCTTATCTGGAATCTCAACACTCTCAGCTTACTTCTTACGGCAGTCTTCTATCCAGGTATCGCAATCGCAGGCTTCCTAACAGGTGATTTCCTGAGTGGATTAGGTATTGCCTATATCGTTGTGGCTGTAATCGCTATTCTAAATGTCCTCATTCGTCCCGTTTTTACTCGAATTGTTTCTTGGGTTGCACGATGGTGGATAGGATTTGCCATTTCCTTTATCCTTATGTTCATAGTTAACGGCTTCTTACTTTGGATTTTAGGTACCTTTATGCCTGGATTCGTTGTGGTCAATATCTGGGCCGCAATACTTGCCGGACTTATACTTGCTGGAATTAATGCAGTCATTGTCAATTTAGTAGGTCTTGATGACGATAGCAGTTTCTTCAGTCAATACGTCGCCAAACAAATCCAGCGAGTCGGTGACATTAAAGATGTTCCTCAAACTCCTGGATTAGTAGCCTTAGAAATCGATGGATTAAGCATCGAAGTGCTTCAGGAAGCACTGAAACGAGAATACATGCCCACAATACAATACCTGCTAGACCGTGGAAGTCACCAACTCGATAGCTGGGATTGTGGTATCCCCTCAATGACCTCCTCCTGCCAAGCCGGAATCCTTCACGGCAACAACAACGACATCCCTGCCTTTCGTTGGTATGTTAAAAAAGATGATCGCATGCTCACCTCCAACCATCAACCGGATGCCCAATACATCGATAAACGCGCTTCAGATGGAAAAGGCATTCTTCGTAATGGAGGCTCTAGTGTTAGTAACTTGGTCAGTGGAGATGCTACATACTCATTCTTCACCATGTCAACACTCTCCGAACCGGATGTCGTTGCGGCCAAACGACGCAGTGAAGATCTTTACTTTTACCTCGTGAATCCCTGGGCCATGAATCGAAGCATCATCTATACCATCTGGGATCTCATCGTTGAAATTGGGCAAATCATCAAACAAACCATCACTCGACGGAAACCCCGCATGAACAGGCTTCACAAGTTCTATCCTGGAGTCCGAGCTGCCACCAATATCTTCATGCGCGATATTTCCACCTCGATGGTTATTACTAATATCACTCGAGGCGTTCCTGGCATCTATGTAACGTTCCTCGGTTATGACGAAATTGCTCATCACTCAGGACCTATGACTACAGATGCTCTCAAAGCCCTTCGGGGGCTCGATAAACAAATCCGTCGGGTGTTACACGCCATTGAAAATGTCGCTCCGCGACCATACAACCTTTTTGTCCTTTCAGATCATGGACAATCCTCAGGTTGGACCTTCAAACAACGATATGACATGCCCCTCAAGGAGCTCATTGCCAATCTTCTCGAAGGCAAACTCTCCGTAGGAGAAATCGAAGCCATTGACGCACACGTCGGCTATGTCGGCGGGCTTGTCGATGACCTAAACAAAGGACAAGATGAAGTCGAAGGTAAGGAAACAAAGAATCCCTTACGCCATTTCTATCGAGATAAAACACAGCAAGATAAAGTCGATACTGGAGAGCACCTTAAATCCGATGATGTGATCGTGTGTGCTTCTGGAAACCTCGCTCAAATTTACTTCAAAACACAAAAAGAACGCCTTACCCTGCAAGATTTAGAACAGATCCATTCTGGATTTGTATCCAAATTAGTTGCACACGAAGGTGTTGGCTTTGTTATTGTGCTCGATGCCAATCGTGGTCCTATACTCCTTGGAAAGGAAGGGGCAGTTGAACTGGGAACGGGTAAAGTTGATGGCACAAACCCGCTCATCCCCTATGGCCGAGAAGACGTACGTGTGAAACAGCTGCTTCGACTCGCCGAGTTCCCCAGTGCTGGTGATCTTACTGTTGTCAGCCCTGTATACACAGATGGCTCAGTGGCGGCTTATGAAGAGCTTATCGGCAATCACGGAGGCGTGGGTGGTAATCAAACCCATGCGATTCTCTTGCATCCCAAAGATATCAAATTCGCTGGTAAGAACATCGCCAACGCTGAACAAATATATGACATCCTGAACCAAGGGCGCTCTGACAAGTAGCCTATCCTCTGATGGTGAAACATAGGCATTTATCAACGGGAAAGACCAAGTCACAGTTATGAGTGAATTATCTACTGGTTGTGTCTTCTGTAAAATTGTGGCAAAAAAAGTTCCAGCAAATGTGGTCTATGAGGACAACAAAATCATTGCCTTCTTAGACATCCGACCAATCAATCCTGGACACACTCTCGTCATCCCCAAGAATCATGCTGCCAGCTTGAAAGACCTTGACTCTAAACTAGGTGGACGACTCTTCCAAGTTGCAGGACAAATAGCAGCAGCGATTCGTAAATCGGGGCTCCGCTGTGAGGGAATCAATGTCTGGCTAGCAGATGGAAAAGCTGCATTTCAAGAAGTCCCTCACATTCATATCCACGTAATTCCACGATTCAAAGGGGACGGATTACGGATTCAGGTCGGCCCCCATTATGGAAAGACACCACCTGATGACAAGCTGCAACAACAAGCTGAGAAAATCCGCCAAGCCCTTAAAAGCCTCTAGCCCCAATGCTCTGCCCTGAAACGAAGCCTCAAATACTTGAATCACCGGATAAAACATCGACAAAAGAGGTCCAATGAACCATGAAACTCCACCGAAAAGCGTTCATTATCCTTTCACTTCTTCTAACTGGTTTATTAGCTTCAACAATCTTCTCAGCACAGCAGCCAATCCTCTTAGAAGCAGACACATTAGCACTTGGTGATCCGTGGGGTGTACTTTGGATGCGCCCCCAAAATGATGGCTTTGCTGCGACAGCTTTCACAACCGGTGCAGTCTTTGTCGCTGGCACTAGCCAAATTTTCGTTGATGACATCAACGAAAATATTCTTCTAGTAAAATACTCGACAGAAGGAGAACAACTTTGGAATCAAACTTGGAATACACCAGTTGATGAAGCTGCCTATGCCTTAGCAACCTCAAACGATGCCCTATATTTGGCTGGAAAAACCACAAATGGAACTCATGGAATAAATGGACTCCTCGTCAAACTCGATTTTGAGGGGAACGAAATTTGGAACGTTTCCTTTGGAAATTTCCCTGCGGAATGGTTTACTAGTGTTGCAATTGGTGTGGATGGAGTCTATGTCGCTGGAATTCTGCAGCGATCAAGTTCTGATGATGCTGATGCCCTCATCGCTAAATTTAATTTTGACGGAACAGAACTCTGGTCCGAAGCATGGGATTTAACCAATGTTGATCGGGGTTTCGGTATTGCAGTGGGGACAGATGGGGTGTATCTAGTAGGTGATTATGGTGGGCTTTGGGATGGACTCAGCAATAATGCCTTCCTCGCAAAATACTCATTCACCGGTATTCAAGTATGGAATACAACATGGGGTGGCGGACAGAAGGATCTTGCACGCGCAGTAAATGTATGTAACGAAAGTGTCTATGTGACCGGTTCTACCCAGTCTTTTAGCACTACAACAACAGGTGCACTTTTCCTACTCAAATACAACAGCACCAAAACTCTGCTTTGGGAGACGATTAAAAATACCGGATCAAATCATGAAGGGCTTGGTATTTTTGCGACAGAAGATACAGTGTTTGTTGGAGCTCATTATGAAGATCCTGTAGCAGGATATCGGGCGAATCTTCTCAATTTCAATACCACAGGTGAGTTCAATTGGGAACGATCATGGGGTGGTGCTGGTCCCTGTCAACCCTTCGGGTTTACCACCGGTGTCAACACTCATTATTTCGCCGGAACAACCAGTGGTTGGCTTGATGACACAACTACTGGTTTCCTCGTCAAGTTCGGGTTTGATGGGGAAACGAGTCCAGGACCAGTAGAATTGCTTCCTCCAACAATCCTGAATCCCTATGGCACTCTTATTCTTTCATGGACCCAAGCCTTTGATGGAGATGCAACAATCGATGGGTATGAGCTCCAAATGGATATAACCCCCCTCTTTGATATCCCTGACCGAACATGGAATGTAAACGCCACAAGTCAACTCCTCTCTAATCATCCTTTGGGGACCTATTATTTTCGCGTTCGTGCACGTGATAACTTAAACCTACTTGGGCCTTGGAGTAATATCATCACGGTAACGATATCACTCGTCCCGCCAACACTCTTCAATCCCTGGCTAGCTCCTATGGTCCTCCTCCTTGGATCCCTAATCTTGGCTGCATTACTCCTGTACATCTACATTCGCCGTAGACGTCTACAATGAATCGATCTTTATCTTTGATTGGAAGAAGAGATAGAGACCAATAAAAAGGGCAAGAAGAGTAAATTCTAATTTGAGACTATTCATCAGAAATAATGCATCATTGAAGAGGAACTTAGTCAAAATCGGAAAAAAGAATTCAACGGCCCGATAAAGATGTATAATGACGGTTGTAGTGATGAGGATGAAAAACCATAGCGAGTATTCCATATCCGAATGACGAATTACGCACGTACCTCTAATTCAGGGTTAAATGAAAGATAGAACTTCAGCCACTCCAATCGGCGTGGCTGAGAATTTTCATGCATCTCTTGCATCTTTAGCTGTTATATGGAACGGTATCCAGTGAGTCCTTGGATCAGAGAATCGAGTCCAATGATTACTAGAGCAAAGGCAATGATATAAAGTGTTATCCAGATTCCCAAGCCAAAGTACAGGAAGTTTACTATGCCCAGGATAATCAAGATGAAACCGAAGATGATGTGAATGATTCGACGGGTCGAAGTATTCGTCTTCACAAATAGACCATTCATGATTTGGTCAACGCCAACCAATAGAAGGGCAGCTAAGATGAGGATGCTTAGCCAGGCATCACCAAATCCGGGAACTAGAATTACTGGAAGACCAAGGAAGATCAGGGCGAGTCCGATGATGATGCTTAATGCCTGTTGCCACAACGGGAACTGGGCATAAGTGACTCCACCATACATTCGAATGATCACTTTCAAAAGATAGATCATTCCTAAGATGACAATGCCCCAGGCGACCCACACATCAGGATAGAAGATCACTGAGACACCAACAATGAAGGCAATGATACCCATAAAGAAGTTCAACCAACGAAGCCAAGATGGTAACCTAACTTCAGTCATAGCGAATCAGCTCTCTTGCCGCCTTCCCGCCGTTCTCCTATAAAAGCTGTCCTCTTATCATCCATTCAAGGACGTATAAGCTAAATAGCACGTTTTTATTCAATTATCACTCAACGGGGCAAAACCTTCCATGAACCCAACTAATCAGGCTGTAGACATCATTAGAAGCACACACTACATGGTGGCTCTCACAGGGGCTGGGATCTCCAAAGAATCGAACGTTCCCACCTTCCGCGGAAAAGATGGGCTCTGGAAACAATATAATGCTATGGAGCTTGCCACGTCAAACGCTTTCAAACAGAATCCTCAACTCGTCTGGGATTGGTATAGTTGGCGTCAGAACCTTATCGCTCAGTGCACACCTAACCCTGCCCATGAAACGCTAGCGGCCTGGGAAAAAACGGGCTTACTCAAAGCTTTGATTACACAAAATGTCGACGGGCTCCATCGCCACGCTGGTTCAACAAACGTCCTCGAAGTCCATGGAAACCTATGGGCTGTCAAATGTACACAATGCTCCTACCAGTCCCGCCTCACAACACCCGCCTCTGGTGTTCCTACCTGTCCCGATTGTTCAGCTAATCTTCGTCCCAATGTTGTCTGGTTTGGCGAATCACTTCCACAAAGAGTCATGGATCAGGTAATCGTTGAATTGAACAAAGCAGACACGATTTTCGTCATTGGTACTTCTGCTCTGATTCAACCTGCTGCCTCCTTTCCTCTTATCGTCAAACGGCACAATGGAAAAATTTTGGAGATAAACGTCGAAGATACACCTTTGACTCCTCTCGTTGATGTGCATCTCGCTGGTAAAGCTGGTGAACTTCTACCCCAACTCAATCAACTACTCTGACTGGACACACCAAATGGTTGGGTGCTCGGTTGAACACCGTCCAATAACACCCAATCGAGTGATGTCTGCAAGGAACGGCAAATACAGATTTATTTTCTCTGCACTAAGACCAGTTTTCTGTTGTAACTGTTCAATCGGTTTGGCCTTGGTTGATAAATTCGTGAGGATCGCCACAGCATCATCGAGGAATGCCTTGCGAAATCGCTCATAGACCGCTTTTGTTTCCGTTTTATGTATAACCCAACCATCATCTTGGGCTTCAACTCGACCAAATCCTGTCAAGTACGCTAGCATATCCGATACTTCTGTGGAATCAAAGCTACACATGCCAGTGGAGGACCGAATCTCCGAAAGGTCTACCTCACCCTCAGCTAGCAAAGCGACAATAATCTGCATATACTTGAAAGGAAACACATGTAACGGATTCATACAGCCATCAACTCCAACTCTCTTTTCCCAGACAAACCAATTCGTTAGAAAAGGGCTTTCCATTCACTACTATATTAACGACGTTTCACTGTTAGAAATACATCTCCTTGGCTAAAATGCTCTCGGGTCTAACACATCAAAAATCCCTCGAAGAACGGAATTTTACACTTGAGAGTTCAACAATTCGCAAAAAGGCAAATCCTCTTACTCGGTTTTGCATTGCGAAGTTCAAGATTTCTGAATCCAAAAGTGGAAATTGCGGGATTTTGAACTCGGCTGCTCCCATCGATTCTTATCAAACGGACGCCGATTCGTATTTGCTCTGGGATTCCCAACAGGGATCCTGGTGACACACAATTGGAGGGATTTGAGATGGCCAAATCCGAACATAAACATAAGAAACTAGCAGATATGTCGGCGACTGAACGTGCCGTAGCCGGCTGCCGTAACCCCCATCCGGTAGCAAAACCTCGGACTCGATATGCAGTCATGCTGGTCCTTAGCCGACGCTAGGCTGTGAGGAATCCCTATGGTGAAGAAACGATCACCAAAAACCCCTTGCAGCCACGTCAATCGGGCCTACACAACCGCCACTTGTTCCTCTTCCTGTTGCTGGGGAATCGGCGCAGTAGCGATTCAGCAACGGGTGATCTAATTTCGTGGTTCTTGTGGTCGGGAGCTTTCGTAGGCCCGGTTTACTCCCACCCAAGTCCTTTTCAGGGTGCGTTCCTGATTTTTGCACCACTTAGTGCAAAAGTTGGCACACTCTCTCTCTTTTTGTCGGATTTTTGCACTGACAAGCTCCCATCGAATAATATGCAATTTTCGGGTTAGGTATCATTGTCTCGCATCGGCGGGACGGTGAACAAAAATGGCTCCGAAAAAGAAAATTGCCAAAATGGCCCTTGCAGAACGCGCTGTTACCGGTGCGAAAAACCCCAAAGGCACTCCACGAGACCGAATCACCTTTGCTGTCGTAACTTCACGACGCTAATCATGATTACTAGGGATCGACACTGACACACCAGTGACACGGACCTTGGACGCTGACCTTAGCCGGGTCTTCTCGGTAACCGGACGAAAACTCCGAATCCGTTGTCCAAAATGGTCCATTGCCACCCATGCGCACGGACCGGGAAGTGCCGAAATGGAGGGGAAGGATACCCTGAAGACCCGGCTTTTTTATTTATTTTTTATTAGGGCATTCAAAAGGCATGCTACATTTCAAAAGGATTAAACCGGAGTGCTTACGAATTATATCTCGCTGAATTCCTGACAACGGAGAATCCAAAGACTAGCTTCGCCATTCCTCGTAAATATATCCGAGAACAGCCAATTCAGGTCAACCCCCAAGATAAGGTGCCTCCATTGGATATTGTAGACAAAAGCATTCTTCTCGAACTCGCAACCAACTGTCGAGTCACTTATCAAACAATCGCAACTCGGCTAGACCTTACAGTGAACGCTGTGAAGAAAAGAATATTGAAACTGGAAGAAGAAGGAGTTATCCAACGATATTATGTGTATCTCAGTCTAGCCATGATGGACGCTGAATGGTTCCTTGCCCGAATCACTCTTAGCGACACCCATTTCAGTCCAGAATTTCTAGACCGCATAGGTGCACATCCATCCGTTTTCAGTGCTGGTTATCTTTCTGATGGATCCATCCTCGTCTTCGCAGAATATATCGGAGCACAAGGTCTATCTGAACTCGGTGGATTTCTTCGCCAACTGCCAGGCGTCGCGAACGTTGAAATTCACACTCTCATTGCAGATCGTGGTCAAAAAATTCCTATGACAGACGGACATTTGAAAGTCCTCCGATCTCTACGAGAGGATGCACGGATGCCTATCTCACAAATTTCAGAGCAAACTGGTTTAACACCTCGACGCATTCGCAGCGTCATCCAAGACTTTCATGGCAAGGTTGGAACTCCCATCGAAACTCTTGTTGATAAAGAATACAAACCGGAAATTAGCCAATCCAAAGCTGCCTTACATTTTCGCATCTACTGGGACCTTAATGCAGGAGGCGGTAATGCGTTTGTTGTTCGAACTAACTGGGAAGAAGGCAAAGGATCTCCTGAAGGAGTTGTCCAATACTTCAAAAGCCACTTCCCCTTCGAATTCTGGTTTTCCTTTGTTGCTGCCACTGAACCGATTATCTATTGTGTCTTCATTGTAAACCACATTCGTGAATCCGAAAAAATCCTTCCCGTGATACGAAAAGCACCTAATATCTCGAAGGTTGAGATTTGGGTCAGCTTTCCTCTCCGAAAATATGTTGGATTACGCGAATCAATGATTGATGAAATGATTGCCCATGCCAATCTTTGACACTGAAGGGTTCACGATGAGGATTTTAAGAAAGAAACGAATTCGGTTTGTGTTATTCGTCATATTACTGTCATTCTTAATTTCTATCCCGACTAGGCTTGCATCTTTACCCACTGGGCTTTTTCTCAACTACCATGTAACTGATGACCTGCAGGGTGAATGGGATGAACAGTTCACAATCCAATCGGCAACATCAGTGCAACGTAACTCGCTTTTCCTCATCAATATCTCGTCCACTAACGAGGATATATTGCAGGGGGAAATGTTCCTCAATAGTTCAACATGGCGAATCATATTATTAAATGGAACTTTGCTTGAAAGACCTCTCCAACCTCCACTTTGGGTCAATACTTCCAGATGGCACCATGGGCATTCTGTGGCTTTCTCCCCGTATACAGGGAATTACCCTCTCACATCAAGCTACATCTCTCTTGAATTCGGAACCTTTCTCTGTTGGCGAGTCCAATCAGTTGCATGGTTTTCGATTGATGACGATTTTCAACAATGTAGCGAAAACTGGTACTTCCACTACACGGAGGGAATTCTTCTCAAGTATACCTACGAGCTCCTCGCCTCTCAACACGCAATCTACACATATCGCGTCACACGTGAACTAACAGCCAGCAACTTCCATACCTTAGGAATTCTTTCTCTCGAAGAACAAAACTACACAACACTGTTTTGGCTAGGACTTGGAGTTTTATTGCTAGTCATCCTTTTCGGAATTACTTTTGTTTTTCGACACCGACACACTAAGCGCTTTAATACAAAGCCAGCTTAGAATACAAACCGGTGTCTATAATGAGTTTAGTCCACTCCCGAGACGACCTCAAAAAGCGAAGCAAGAAATTTGCACAGGGCTTCCTCCTCGGTAAGGTCAACATGTTAATGGTAATTTTCAAAACTGACCTCCAAGTCATTAAACGCATAATTCCCCCTCCACTGGAACCCTCCCCCGAAGCGCTAGGAACAGCATATGTCGCGGAATTTCTCGAACCTAACTTCATTGCTCCCTACAACGAAGCCGCACTCTCCGTGCAAGTCCAATATAATAATGAACAGGGAAGCTATTGCCTCGCCATGCCCGTTGATAATGATCTCGCTATGGCCGCAGGACGTGAATTATATGGATTTCCCAAAAAAATCGCAGATTCAATCACGCTCACACGCAAAGGAAATGCTGTACATGGTGTGTGTACCCGCCATGGTATCCCTATAATCGAAATTAAAGCAATCATGCAGACTCCCTTCCCAGAAGCCTTTAGTGCAACTCCTTGGTTTCTGCTCAAAGCTTTCCCCGGTATAGATGGCATTTCCGTCGATAACCATCCTCGACTACTCCGTTTACTTAACAAAATCAATTACGGGCCAATTGAAATCGGACCCGGTGAGCTTAAACTCAACAAGTCCCTCGATGATCCAATTCATGAAATCCCAGTTCTCGAAGTCACAACAGCTGCTTACACTTCTCAGACTGATATCTGGTTATTACCTGCTGAAACTCTTGAAGAACTCAAACCTGATGACTGTTATCCTTTCTTCTTCACAAAATATGATTGGGACCTCTAACAGACCTTTTCCTTATGTCAAAACTTTCACTGCTTTAGTCTCTTTCTAGTCGTTTGAAGAGCTTTTCGAAGTAATCATCTATGGGACTGTGAAATATTCGTGAAGGATATCCATAGATTGCATTCGCTGAAATCGCTTCAGGCGTCTTACGAATTGTCTCAATGATTTCACTGGCTTCGCGCATATGCTCAACCACGAACACAGAAAAAATCACCGGCTCAAAGGCTGATGCATACGCATACCAAAATTTCACCGGAAAGTTCTCCTTGAGAATATCCACAATCTTTGAACGGGGTTGGGCCCCCTCTTCATGGCGAATTATAATTACAAATGCGGTATGTCCCCCAGCATTCAAATTCCAACGCAAACTTAGTTGAAAGCATACCTCTTCTGGTCGCTTCCCCCCTCTGGACGGGTGATTCAAATAGATATTGGACTCTGAACCATTTTCACCAATTAACGCATCAATGATTTTCCGAATACGGCGGGGCGTAAGGCGCGTTTCATTAGAAATATCACTAATTGACATCCGTGGCTCTTTATGCAAACATCGAAGCACCTTCACGTCAGATACAGACAACTCGCAGCGCTTCCCAGGATCCGCAAGAATCGTATGAAATTCCACCGACTCAACACCAGGAGTTGAACGCAAGAATGTACCAATTTCCTCAAGCCCTGAAGAGCCAGGGTACCACCCAAAACACAAAATACTACCATCCGTAAGAATACTCGCAGATCCCACTAACCGATGTGCCCCAATAACATCAAGAAACTGATCAGAAGGAATTGGATCTTCAGTGCGTAATAAGGCAACCCAATCATCCATCTCCAACATTGCCCTCATAGGAAGTAATAACCCACCCCGAATTACTCCACTTTCTTTGAGTTTCTCAATTCGCTTCTTAACAGCATTCACTGAAAGATCCATTTTCTTAGCAATAGCCTGATATGAAGCACGATAGTTTGTCGATAGCTCGAAAATGATGTTCTTGTCCACGGCGTCCATTGCCACCACTTAATGCCTTTTTGCAGCTAGCAGGATAGTAGCTTGAAGACTGTATTGTCTTAACAAAACCACCCAATGCTGTCTCAAAGGTCCGAATCCACTTACACCACTATTTTAAAGCATAAAATTTGTTCGGCTCACCTAAAAGGACCCCCTAACTACTGATGACATCAGTATCAAATTAGACGTAAAGCAAAATGAAGGGAAAGCGATTAGGTTGTGAAAACCCTAATTAGTCGTCGATCTGCTTGAAAAGTTCTTCAAAATAGTCATCAATAGGACTTCGATATCGTTTAGTTGGATAACCAAAAATCGTATTTGCAGTAATCGCTTCAGGGATTTTCCGAATCGTATTTGCAATGTTTGTAGCGTCTCGTAAGTGTTCAACGACAAAAATACAAAAAATCACAGGCTCAAACGCCGAGGCATATGCATACCAAAAATCCATTGGATACTGTTCTTTTAACATTCTAACAATCTTAGACTGTGACACACTCCCCTCTTCGTGTCGAATCATCATAATGAATGCCGTATATCCACCAGCATTCAAATCCCAGTGAATTGAAACCTTAAAACTAACCTCTTCAGGACGAGAACCACCCCTCGGCTCCCACTCCAAGTATAGAGCCGGTTCGGAGCCGTTTTCACCTATTAATTCGTGTATGCTCATTCGAATCCGGCGAGGACTAAGGCCAGTTTTTTTAGAAATATCTATAATAGAAATTCGAGGCTCTTCGTAGAGACATCTCAGGACTTTCAAGTCAGCAGTTGATAATTCACAACGTTTCCCTGGCACAGAGAGAAGTGTATGAAAATCTACAGAGTCCACTTCAGGTATCTGCCGTAAAAACGATCCAATATCTCGAAGACCATATGCTCCTGAGTAACTCCCATGGCACAAAATACTTCCATCTGTAAGAATACTTGCGGCAGTCATCAATGGATGTTTTCCCAATGTGTCAAGAAAATTACTTGAAGGGGTGGGGTTTTTAGTATGCAAAATGGCTATCCAATCTTCCATCCCCAACATTGCATTCATTGGAAGTAATAAACCTCCCCGAATTATTCCACTCTCCTTTAGTTTCTCAATACGTTTCTTGACAGCATTCACAGAAAGATTTAGTTTCTTGGCAATCGTCTGATATGAAGCACGATAATTGACGGAAAGCTCGAACACAATGTTCTTGTCAACCAGATCCATAACAATCACGTTAAGGTATATGTTGAGGTCATATGGAGAACTTAAATCACTAATTTACTCCATTCTGCTTGTAGAACGCCCTAAAGGTCCGAATCCACACTCTGTGGTCTTCACGACTATAAATAGAGTATGGCACATTTGTTTTCTTTCCACTTATTGAAAAATCCTAATTTTCATCACTTTCTCGAAAGCGCTTCTTAAAAACGAATACGATGATAATACTGATAATCACTAAAACAATTAGCGGGAGGATTAGGTGCCATGGTATCACTAATTGAGGCGGTCTTTTCGTTAGACAAATACTGACTCCCCCTGTGATATATTGTTCGATAAAGGCGTTTATTGTGAAATTGTGCATATCACCTTCTCTAACATCGTCTGGGATAACGAAACTGATTATGATATTAGTTGATTCACTTGGTCCTAGTTGTGAATCTGAAATATGATCAACTGATGCTGTCCACAAAGCACCTAATATGTTATCTTGAGTCAATTGGATAAACATATGGCTTTCTCTGGAAGTTGGGTTGAAGACTGGCAATTCGATGCCGATGCGGTCCGGAGTGAAGAGTGCTAAGGTGTTTTCAACACCCCAATCATTGTAAGGATTGCTATCTTCAGGATGTGATACTGCTACTCGAATACAAATCATGTCTTCAACAGTTGGCACAAAGACCATTACAGCCATCGACTGACCCCAAGGCAGGACATCAATTGTGTCATTTCCTATCGCATGCCAAGTCACTTGGCCAATTCCCCATCTAGACCAGTTGAAGAACACTTTGACGTTATTTGCATGAATTGGTCCTGCGTTGTGTATATCAGCATGAATAGTATAGATAGAACCAATTTGTAAGTTTCCTGATGTAACTACATTTCCCTGATCATCTTTCACCTCTATCGAAGGATTATCCCAACAGGGATTCTCATTGGCAGATGATCCTTTAGGATTCAAATGCCATGTTTCTTCATTCCATTGACAATAGGTATACAAATCTGGAGCTTCAAAATACGGTGAGTAATAGGAAACGCCGGCACGGACTGTGAAAATAATCGGAGGATCAATACTTATAACTTGGATTTCACGGAGCCAAAAATTCAGTGGTTCTGTTTGTTCACTTGGAATTGTATAGGTGAATTCAACTCTCCCATCCACAGGTACCTGACCACTTCCCTCTTCTTCCCATGGGTTTCCTATGAAGAGATGGACCATATTAGCACTTGTAAATTTTGTTCCAGTGATAGTAATCGTGGTTTCTCCAGCCCCAGAGGCTCGACTTAACTGAACTCCTCCACCACTGGTAACGAAAATTACTGTGGTATATGGAAGATGGTTCTTAGCTGTCACGGTCAAATTCATAGATCCACTTGTTATGGGATTAACTGAAAAATACGCATAACCTCTAGAATCCGTGAAATTCACTGCATATAACTCTCCGCCTTTTTGAAGACAGACTCTTGCTGAACCAATAGGAAATCCGCTCCGAGTCACTTGGACAACAAAGCGTTGCTCTCCCTCCATGCCAATATGTGTTGGATAATAAACCTCCAGATCCTCAGGCTCTTGCGTCCATAATGGCATCTCTGGATCTCCAAAAAGGTGGTAGAGTTCAAATGTATTTACAGAACACAATTCTTCACCCAAATATCCCCATTGTTCCATAACTAGCATCTTGCTATAGTGGATGATCTGTCCCAAATTATTCAAACCACCTGTGGCGATATTTCCATCATAATCAGCCCAAATTGCATCAGCAATTCCCTCCAGCATTAACGCGCTCACGGGTGCCTGAACGGGCCGTGAAGCCCCAAGTGCTGCAACAGCACCACCGCCAGCCTTTCTGGTAATCTCTTCGGAGAAGGATTCGTAATTTGCTGGACTATAATCGTAGGCTTCATCAAACCAGCCTGTATTACAATCTAAACTCAGAACTACGGGTAGTTTGTCTCCGTTTGTCAACAGGTGAAACTGGTCTGTTACAAAGGGTGGATACTGCCAACCATCAAATGGACCAAAAGTGCCATTCGATTGACGGTAAAAATTCCGCGATTCTCCATGGCCAAGATTGAATAGCAAAAACGATCCAAGGTTGATTGTATCGATGACATTCTGTGCTTGTGTAAAATGATGGAACCAATCATGGCCTGCTAAACTTGAATCAAGGGGTGTTCCATCTTCATAGGTTGAGGGAGTAATGGCAAAGGGGTCCAAGTTGTACGCTCCTGCAACATAGAAATAGTCCACATCATAAGGATTCGAACGTGAGGTTACATACTCTCGAAACTTTTCAGCAGTTTGAGTTAGACGAAATGCAGGATCTTCTTGTCCATTATTATCTCTATCTTGGAAGTATGCGCTAGCGCAGATTCTGTTATAAAAATTACCCGTTGGATCAGTTACGCCATTCTGTTCGTATTGAAGAATTTTATTGACAAAGGTTTCAGCTTGAGTATCAGAGTCAACGGAAAGTCGCCCATGCAGCATTTCCGGGAGATAATCGGGTCCATCGAGCTGAAAGTATCCTAAGTCCGTTGGACTCAATGTAAGATACTGTGGATGAATTGTCATATAATGTGGAGGAATATGTGCTTCATCTCCAACAAGGAGGGCATAAGTTGGTACTAAATCCCAGCTATTGTATGCCCACTGAATGTATTCTGAAACTGCACTCCTAATAGTATCTGGATCAGACGTTACTACCCAGTTTAACTCATTAAAAACCCCAGTAATCGAAATGAGTTTTGTCGTTATGCCTTTCTGAATCTTCCAGTTTGCTAATGGTCTAACTTTCTCGACAAAATCATCATGGGAAATAATAAGATACTCGCATCCGCTCGTGGGCATCTGTTTTGACGGTGGGAGAATTGTCCAAATCGGAGGAATCCAAGGAGTAGTATTCTGTAATGTTGAGAGTCCGCTGTAAAATCCATGAGGATAATTCAGAAGATAATTCTCTAATATTCCCTCAAAAGCCGAGCTCTGAAGCCGAGAACTTATTGGTTCAATTGCTGCTGGTCGGGCAAATCGTACAGCCACTTTGATCTTTGAAAATACTCGACAAATATGTCTATCTGGGTTAAATTGGAGTGGAGCTAAGTGCAATGTGATTATTCGATGGCCACGGATTACAATGGGATTCGCTGCTAGACTTCCTTCAATCCAAGTCAGTGAGGTTGGATAAAACGAATTCTGGTTATAGACTGTTGTGTTAATGAAGAATCTTGGGTACGTTATTGATGGAGTAGGATAAACTAACTCTTGCCTAGGTGCAATATGGTAATCCGATAAATCCTGATATTCTGAATCGAGAAGTTCGACTGAAACATCAATGTCATAAGGAACTTCTAGCATCTTTGTCAGAACAGGGATGTTCGGATTACCAACATCGGCGGTTGACTCTGCTGAAATGATTTCAAGTCTGTCATACACAGTATGATTTAATATAATGTCATCTCGCCACATTCCTGGGCACTCTAGTAAGACTACTAATCGGATCGTATCTGACGAAAGAAGTGTTATCTCTGGCTCTCCCCCGATTTCTGCTTCAGAATGAAATTGTACCCAAGAACCACCCTGAATAGGCAAAGCTCGCTTAGAGGTAGATAAATGTGCGGAAGCTAGTGGTTCTGTACAAAATTCCGCGTCTTTCGGAGTACTATAGGGATAGTCTTCAAGAAGCAATGGTGAATATGGTTGCATTAGGATTGAAGGGCAAATTAAAATGATAATAAATACGTAACTTAAGCCCAAAGGAAATCTACTCATGATTCTCCCTCAAGGTCTAAATTCAAATCCTGATATTGGTAATCTTTATTCTATTTATTTTCATATGGGAAAACTCACTATCTTCGCTTCTCTGGATTCAAAGGCAATTTTAGTTTGAAAAAACCTCGAACCTATTGAAAAAAAGGAGGGAGAGGGAGTTGATAAAACTCCCGTGGTTCCCTATATGACTAATTCGAATCAGAATCCCGAATACCTAATCCTTCCTGACTTTATAGATTTCAATGATTAAGATAATAATCACGAGAATCAGGATAGTCGTCATTATGGGAAATCCGGGGTCTTGAACAATCAGCCAAGGATTGTTTAACCACGTTGATGACAGGGTTTAACCCTCCGACTGCTAAACCTCTCTAATCCCTTATAAGCCTTAACACATTAGATTCTGAAATTCAAGATAAGCGACTTTTTTTCCTGCAATTGCCTAAAGAAGAAGCAGTATTCACATTTTATTAAACTGCTCCAAAAAGAAGATGGTTAGTACTTTTGAACCTCTTAGATTAATCAAATGGAAATTAATAGCAGATAGATTCTTTTTTTGAACCCCCTATCGCAAAAAAAGGAGTTTTTCCTTAAGTAGCTTCGATTTTTTTGCATGATTTAATTCCCATTGATTGATATGTAAAATCAACCTTTAATGGCATGAAACGCCCGAACGGGTCTTCGGGTGAATTCAACGAAATTGGATGGAGAACAAAAATGGCTTTCCCTAATAATCAGAAACCAAATGGTTCCAAACCTGTTACTTTACAGAATGCGACCCGAAAAGCACAGGATTCTCGCTTAAGACTTTATCAAATTTTCAGTATCCTGAAGAATAAAGGGTGTCGGCTTTTTGATCTGGGTGGAACACTCGCCGCGCTTTTCACAATAGTTGATATGTGTTTCGTTTGGTATAATGCGTTCTTCTGTGGGGTGGCCACTTCTAGTATCTATGGTTCTACCTCTGTAGGGGATTTCATTATTGTTTTACAAATTGAACTTATGGTTATCGCTCCTTTTGCTATTCTGTGGATTCTGGCCAAATTCCGTGGCTGGATCTAACAACTACAAGATACCTCTATTCATATTCTGAAGCAGTATTTTTCGAACTTTACACTACATTGTGCAAAATGAGGCATTAATACTGCTCATTTTGCTTGTTCTTGCACTCATTGGCTCCCATCGATTCATATCTAATTTTCCGTATCCCTGTTTCGTTAAACACAACCTTGGAGGTACACGCAACATGAAGAAGAAAACCGCTCGGAAACTTCATCATCACGCTCACGTCGCTCGCATGACCTGTGCAGAGCGATTATTTGCTGGATGTCGAACCAATCCCCGAGCAGGTCCACGTCTCGAACAGGCACTTCCGCTTATGATTCGCTGAGGATGGGTGGAAACCGGACCTGAGGTTCGACAAACGGCGTGTCGGGCCTCTGGGGCACCGGTGGACAACCAGGGCCCGGCTTTCCTCTTACACAATTGTAAACCCCATATACCTTGAAGCCAGGGACAGAGCTCTAATTACTAGGCACTTCATATTCGGAAATTACAATTATCACTCCAAAATACATCAGTACTGATCAATATTCTCGAAAATTCCTTCAAAATAATCATCAACCTGACTACGAAAAACCTTCGTAGGATACCCGAAAATCGGATACACCTCAACTGCTTGAGGAATCTGCTCTACTGTTTTTACAATTTCTATCGAATCCCTCATGTGCTCAACCAAGAACACACAGAATATCACGGGCTCAAATGCAGAAGCATAGGCATACCAAAACTCGAAAGAATAATTATCTGTCAGAATATCAGTAATTTTTTTCCTTTCTTCCACACCTTCCTTGTGTCGAATCTGAATCATAAAGGCAGTATAACCACCCGCATTTAGGTTCCAATGAACTCTCACTAAGAAACTAACATCATTCGGATGAGTTTTTCCTTGAGATTTCCAATTAATATAATAGATCGGTTCGACTCCGTTTTCTCCAATTAATTTTTGCAGAATATTCCGAACTCGTCTTGAATTTATACCTGTTTTTTCAGTAATTTTGCTAATCGGGATTCGGGGGGCTTCCCGAAGACATCGGAGTACCTTTACATCGTTCTTCGCCAAATCAGTCTTCTTTCCTTGTGGTGCTAGAATTGTATGAAATTCCACAGATTTGACACCTTGAACTTGGCGGAGAAAAGCCCCTATCTCCTGAAGATCTTGTGCTCCGCCATAGAACCCGAAACAGAGGATGCTTCCATCTGTCAGAAGGCTTCCCGATTGAACTAGTACGTGAGACCCAATTTTTTCTAGACTGTCATCTGAAGCTGTAGCTTCATCCATTCGTAATAATGCCAGCCAATCTTCAGTTCCTTTCATCACTGGCATTGGAACTAAAACTCCACCGCGGATTATCCCAACATTTTTTAACTTCTCAAATCGTTTTTTAACAGCATTGACAGATAAATTGAGTTTTTCTGCGATAGCTTGGTACGAGGCGCGATAACTAATCAGAAGCTCGAAAATAATTTGTTTGTCGATGAGGTCCATAGCCTTCTCCTGTAATTAAGGGCTTTTTCTGGATTATCAAGTTTACTCACCTGCTCATCAATTCTTTTAGACTTTAACCAAGATAATTTTCCCACGAAAAACGACCTAATAATTCCATCAAAAGATATTGATACGACAAAACCGAAATCTGACTAAGGAGGAAATGCCTTTCCTATTGAAGTATGGTCGTCACTAGAAGTACCATTGTTCTATTGTAGCTTAGGTTCTTCAGTGGAAGAAATCATCAGGAAGCCTAAAACTTCCTAAATAGGGGTGCATTATTGTTGGATCAGTCCTTAATAAATTCAAAATACTATTTACAGAAAGGAAATTACAAGCCTTTTTAGCATCAACGAGTCCTACACCGGTTGCAGGATCTTCATTTTGCCTAGCTGCTTCAAGATTAGCACTTATTCCCTCTTTAACATCATATGCAGTCTTCTGTAATATCTTCTTTATAAGTCCTGGAAAGAATGCCCGAACCGAGTTCCAAGATAATTTATTTTTATCAGATCTTGATAAAAGGGTTCGATAACTGGATCGAAAAGTACTCGGTAATGACCCAACTGCGTCATTAATGATTTGCAGCATTAAAGCAACGACGCCAGCAACCATTGGCGCCGCAAGCGATGTTCCGTTACTAACAGTCCAACCGTCAGCAAGTACAGGAGGTAAGGCTGTTGCATCACGAACCCGCATTAAATCATCAGTACTTTGATACTGAACTGGAACTGCAATGAATGGTTTCATTACACCAACCTGAAGTGTGCCACCTTGGCCATTTGGTACAGCTACTCGTATGAGATTTCCACACAAGCCGCAAATATCTGGGACATGGCGAGGAGGGTATAACACTGATTCACCACTCGATGCAACAGGTGAAGCAAACCACCCTTTATTAGCTGGACCAGCTATTCCTGGGGGAGAAGCCCCACCAACAGAAATTACATCTGGATGAGTTGAAGGCCACACGACAACACCTTCATCGATTCTTTGACCATCCTCGGTTTCCCATACATAATTTCCAGATGGAAAGATAACAACAACTCCTCGATTAATTAGTGTGATTAAAGCAAGCTCCACTATTCTTCTCTCCTCTCCATTCCTATCCACATCCTTCTCATTTGGTCCTGCACAAACCAACAGAATATCCGCCTGGTCTTCCAACTGAATTGCTTTCAAAATCCCCTCAACAATATACGGCCCCTCGCTATCAATGGGTTCTCCTGTTGCTGGAACAACACTTGAAACACTTGCTGTCTTAATCATGGTGAGTCTAATCCCTGGCGCAACCGCAAATAGTGTAGAACAGAGAGCTGTTCCATGAGAAAGCCAGTCTTCTGCTTTGTCCCACTCGGTTCTCAAAGGTATAACGTCAATTTGCTTCCGCACTTGATCCTTAAGTGTGGCATTATAATAAGGATGAAATTGGGGGTGATTAAGAGTCCAAAAGCCTGTATCAACTACAACAACATGCACTCCTCTTCCAACAATTCCTTCTCTATGTTTACTATCTGCATTTACCAGTTCAGCGATTGGGGACGGTACTGAAAGTTCACCAGGATCAAGTCTAGGGGGAGTTGGTTCTGCGTTTCTCAGTTTCCAAATTGGTGACAATACACTCTTTTCCACATGTTCTTTCAACTCGACGGGAATTGCTTTTCCTCCGTCAAAGTATTTATCGACAAAGGATTTTGACGCAGTGAAAGCTAGGCTAAAATAACCCTTTGCTGTAATCTTGCAATCATCTTTTTTGAGCCAGGTAATCACTGCATTCATTGAATCAGGGTGAGGATCATAATCTTTGAAATCTTCATGAAGGAGTTTTTTCTTTTTAAACAGAGATTTTCCACTTTTAGATTTTAGGGTGAGAATTACATGAACCTTATTTGCACGAGTGATTGTTTTTTTCATTACCAGGTTGCACCTTCCCTCTCTTCTGAAAAAAAGGGAGCTGGAGGGCGTAATCGAAAATCGCTGTTCGTTTGAATCTCTGAGGTGATTATTGTACTAGTCTTTACTCTTTCTTGTCTTTCTCTTTCGCTAGTCTTTTACAAGCTTCAAAGCATTTCCAAGCTCGATAACTTTCAACGGCGAGGATCGCAAGGAGCAGTATTACGATAATATCGAAGTACCACAAACTCCAAAGCTGGAATTGGCTGGGTCCATCAATGGTTGTCGGATTTGTCCAAGTTGGCCAACCTATTGTTCATCCCTCCGTGAACTACTCCAGCTCTTGTAATAAATAAGTGTTAGGTTATTTTGACAAATGTAAAGTAATTAGACCAACACTACATAATAATCAATTAAGGTTGTTAGCCGACCGAATGCCTTTAGAAATATTACTAACCAGTGGCACTCTCTTCTCAGGCTTTCATTCAAGAGGATATGCAGGAGTGCAAAAACAGCACTCACTAAATCCTATTCCGGACGATCGTAGGGCACAAACTCTTTTCCAAGCAGCTCACGACCGATAATGAGCCGCATGATATTCATGCCGCCTTCAGCGCCAATCGAGTAGCTACGGACACCGCGAATGCCCAGATCCAACTCAGATTCCTTTGTGTATGCGAATGCGCCGTGCCAGTCAGCGACTTCGTTAAGGATTGCGAAGGCGTCGATAGGGGCACGGAGTTTGGCCATGGCGGTCCAGAGGGCGACGTCGAAGTGGTTGTATTTGGTGTTGCCGGCATAGACTTGGTCCATGAGCCAGGCAGCTTTGTACATGACGAGGCGGTCGCCCATGAGTTTGCTGTACCATTCGGCGAGGGGGAAGCTGATGCCTTCGTATTTACCGAGTTCTTTGCCGAAGGCTTTGCGTTGGCGAACATAGTTCATACCGATTTCCAGTCCTTCGAGGGCGGCACCAATACAGGTGGCGCCGATGATGACACGGGCCGCGGAGAAGCCTTCCATAGCGTACACGAATCCCTTGTTGGGTTCGCCGATTAGCCAATGCTTAGGAATCTCAACATTGTCCATGGCAAAGCCACCAGTGCTGATGCCCATCCGGCCCCAATCCTCGAAGAGGGTGGGGGTGAGACCGGGGGTATCTTTTTCGACGGGTAAGATGAAGGCAGCAATACCACGATGCTTCGGAGACGCTTGCTTGTCGAGGTATCCGGTAGTGAAGTAGCGGCCTTGCATTTCGGTGGTGGATTCGCGAACTCCACTGATGTAGACCTTCTCACCGTTTACGACGTATTTGTCCTCATTTTCAGCAATGGTGGTTTTGGTGGCACCTACAATATCACTCCCTCCACCGGGTTCAGTCGTGGCTATGCCAAAGAAATATTCTCCTTTGGCAACTTTGGGAAGAATTTCTTGCTTAGCCTCTTCGGTACCGTGGCGGGCAAAGACACAGGCCCAGCTTGCTTCGACGAGATAAAAGACTGGGATCGCGATGCTTAAATCCCCCCGTGCGAGTTCCTCAGCGGCAATACAGGCTAACATGAAGTTTCCACCAGGTCCACCGTATTTTTCTGGAATTGTGATACCCAGGAGGCCAAGATCCGCCATCTTTTTGACGAGGCCCTTGGGTAGTGTGCCCGTTTCATCCATTTCCCGTGTATGAGGACGGATTTCTTTTTGGGCAAAGTCCCGGACAGTATCTCGGAAAAGTTGTTCATCCTGTGAAAACTCAAAATCCATTATCTATCATCCTCAGAATTTGAAATATACAGCGCATTCACTGTTGTGGTGTCTAAAAGTCTTTACGGTTGCCCATTTTTTTTACAAATTCAAGAAGATTCTGAAATCAATTCACCAATTGCAAGTTGAATAACTTCTTTCTGTTGTTTGAGTAACCATCTGGTGAACGTATTCGATTTTCTGTCGCAATTCGGAGGAGCAAATAGACCAAATCTAATAGTGTCCTTCCGTGTCGAAGTGGATGCAGTCCAAATTACTGAAACACACTCCGTTTTCTCGTACAGACAGATTTTACTTACGAATTTTATCAATTGGATTCCTAAAGAACCTGCTACTTTTATTTCATCTTCTAATAACGGCTGAGAATTAGAAATTATGATGTTTTTCAATTCCTCTGAAACAAGTGATTCTTGCCAGTCTACCTCGCATTCGAGGGTTGACAGCGGCACTCCGGTGCTCGCTCTATTAAAGCCTTTGTCTAGCTTGAGACTTTCAGCCTTTCGCGATTCCAACAACAAGTGAGCAGTATACTCAGCCAAGATGATGCTTTGTGTTTGTGGGATGTAACTGTACAGTAAAAGTTATGTCGTTGAAAATGTGAGGCGTATGAAGTGTGGTCATTATGCCGAAACACATAGAGTCTAAGGATGAAATTCATCGAGTTTGGACGGTTCGTGTCTTTGTGTCAAACCAAGAAGAAGCGATTGCATTTTTCCATGACGTGTTGGAAATCCCAGTCATTTTAGATGCTCCACGGTTTGGGTGGGTGGAATTGGGTCCAGCTGACGAACGAGCAAAAATTGCTTTAGTCGAACCAAGTCCTGATGCAGACCCAATCATGTATGAATGGCAACTGAACCAGATTGGACGCAATACTGGTATTACATTTGAAACACATGACATCGATGGCTTCTATAAGAAAATGAAAGAGCGGGGGGTCCGGTTTTTCATGTTGCCAGAAGAGATGCCCTGGGGGGGTATGATGGCTGGGTTTGAGGACCTCGATGGAAACCGCTACAATATTGTTGAGGATTCTGAGCATTATACTCGAGATTATTCTTAATCGAAGTCGAAGATGGATCGACCCTTCGAAAACTGCATGATGAATCTGCACTGTTCACAGACCATGAGCGTAATTTTGTGGCTGGTAAAGCCCCATTTACTATCCATGCGGCCTTCTTCTTTTCTGAAAGTTGTGTTTCCACAGAGTGGACACGTTAATTGCTGTTTAGACATGTTTCTGTAGCCTCCAGCAAAGACCTTTGCTGCACTCTGACCTTAGAAAAGTCACTTAATTAACCTTACTTCAACGAAGCTCAAACGAAGGAGACCATAATGTTTTTCACAGAGAATTGTCTCGGGCATTCTAGTGGAAAGTATGACAGACAAAACACCCCTCGGTATTCCAGTCCTCGACGACGCCCTCGGTGGTGGTATTCCACGTGGATACGTTGTCTTACTTGAAATTGACCCCGGCACACGACCAGATGCCTTCATCTCGAACTTTCTGGCCACCGGACTTAACAATAGTGAACTAGCCTACCTCCTTTGCACCGAATATCCCCTCCGCTTTGCCTACGAGCATTTGCGCTCCAAGGGCATCGATGTCGATGATGCATTAAAAAACCAACAGTTGATTGGAATCGATGCGTTCACGGATGCGTTCGGGTGGCGAGAGTTTGAACCCGAAAGCGACTTTTCAGTGCATGATATCGGGAATTCACGACAAGTCTATGATGTGATTCGTCGAGTCGTCCTTACCTTAAAACCAGAAAATAATCTTCGTGGTGTTTTCGACTCGTTAACCTCCATTATTTATGCAGCCCGTGAACCCGATGAAGTGATGAGCTATTTGCATCACCAGATGAGTGCACAGAAAAATCATGGCAACATTCTTCTGTACATAATCGCTAGGGAAGCCCACGATGAAGAAGATCTTCGACGCCTTGAACACATCGTTGATGGAGTAATTGCCCTCTACAAGATTTATGACGAGGAGGGGTGGCAGAGCGCCTGTCAAATCGAGAAAATGCGAGGAATCGACTTTGATCCTCTACTCTACCTGTATGAGGTCAAGGATGGAGACATTACACTCACTCCTTTTACTGAAATAGAAGCTGAAGATGACGACGAAGAGGACGAAGAGGAGGAAGAGGAGGAAGAGGAGGAAGAGGAGGAAGAGGAGGAAGAGGAGGAAGAGGAGTCAATTGCAGAAACTTTTGAACCCGCAGAAATCGAACCATCAGTTCGTGAACCAGTAGCTGAAGAGCTTCCTGAAGAAGAGGATGAAACTGAAGATGCTGAAGAGACACCAACTGAACCCTCTGAAACGGAAGATACGCCTCCACCAATTCCTCCGGTTCCTGAACCAGAAGAAGTCCCAGAGGAAGTCGTTAAGGAAGAACCCGAACCTGAGACAGACTCTTCCTCTAAGGAAACCCGAACTCCCATTATCTTTGATGTAGCCGAATCCTCTGAGACAACAAAAGAATCTGCCCCTGAAGAAGCTGCTCCTGAGGAATCCGAAGACGAGGATGAAGACGCCTTTTTCTTCTAGCAGACCTGAACTTCTTCTGTTCACCGTGTAGCGCTTAGAAGACACTACCTGCAGTTGATGTTGGATTATAAAATATGGCACTAGCCCATCCTATGCCATAAAGCTCTATTTGGGCACCTCATAAAAGCTGATATTTTGTGTGATTGGCGCAAACCTGATGTAATCTGTGTTGCTCCGGTTCTTTCTACAACACCTCTACTGAAGTGTTTCATTTCGTTGAAACCTTCAAGGCCACGAGTGGTCAGTAGTGAACGTTCAAAAGCCTCAAGACACAATTACACATAAGGTGGAATCTTCATGGGAATCCCCATCAAGCATATCAGGCAAGTTAAGAACCCTCCCTACACAATTAATGATGAACAGCTTGCACGTTATAATCTCGATAACTTAATTTTCAACCGCGTGTATTCGGATTCCCAGTGGCCAGGTCATCAACGGATGATCGATGAACGGGTTCCCGAGCTCATTCGACACCCGAAACCGGGTTATTCCCACGTCGATTTTGCCCTAGAGGAAGCCGCTTGGACCCTCCACGATACCTACAAGGGCACCTTTGCACACTCTCGAATTTCGAAATTTCGTGAACCTGCAGCAGAACTGGACCATGATTTATCGAAAATTGACTTCGAAGTCCCCGAACCCCTCAAGATGAGTGCTTATGTTAAACGAGCGGCCTTCCTATATGGTGCTTCTCTCGTCGGGATTTGCCAAGTTAATTCCAATTGGATTTATGCTAATACTGATATTCCAGAGGATTGTACTTCAGCCATCGTCATGGCTATTCATATGGATCCCGAAGGCATTGCCACCTCTCCAGCTATCCCTGCAGCTGCCGCCACTGGTGTTGGTTATTCCCGAATGGGTTTCGTTCTTGCTCTTCTCGGTGAATTTATCCGTAATTTCGGGTACACAGCAATTCAATGTGCCAACGACACAGGACTTAGTATTCCCCTTGCAATTGATGCTGGTCTTGGACAACTGGGACGTCATGGTCTCCTCATCACTCCCAAATTTGGAGCACGTGTGCGCCTCTGTAAAATCTTCACGAACCTCCCCCTCCATTACGACCAACCCATTGACTTCGGAGTCACCGAATTCTGTAGTAGTTGTAAATGTTGTGCAGAAGCCTGCGAAGTCGACGCCATTTCCAAAGAGGATGAACCTACCTTTACTCCCTCCTGTAAATCCAATAATCCGGGCGTTTTAAAATGGCCAGTCAATGCTGAACTCTGCTATGAATTCTGGTGCGATAATGGCGGTGATTGCTCCACTTGTATTGCAGTTTGCCCCTACACAAAACGCACCTTTAATGATGTCCCATTGGATCCCGACAAGTTTTGGGAGACTAAAACCTCCTCCAAATCTGGTTGATGAAAATGCCTGTCTTTGATGAACTCGCACTCGTCTATGACCAATCCATAGACTGGGAGCAACGACTTCAGCGGGAACTTCCCTTTATTAATAGCCTCATAAAGGACCAAACAAAAGCCCGAATTCTCGACTTAGCTTGTGGCAGCGGACGCCACGCCGTTGCTTTAGCTCAGAGAGGCCATGATGTAATTGGTCTGGATATAAGTTCAGAAATGATTGCTGCAGCTACTCGCCATGCCGAGAAAAGCAAAGTTAGGGTCCAATTCCACACTGCCGATATGCAGAATGCGAAAACAACCGTGACGAGTCCATTTGATCTTATATTATGCCTAGGTAATTCACTGGCGCTTCTCCCCTCGATTGATGCTTTGAAAACAGCCCTTCAAGGAGTCAAATCCTTGCTCTCTAAGGATGGCATTTTTGTTTCTCAGATACTTAACTTCGAAGAAATACGAACTACCCACTTCCGCTTCTTTCCCCTCAAAGCTGGATTCACAACTGCAGGGAATGAGGTGATTTTTGCACGATTTTTTGAAGATTTATCTAACGAAATTACAACAACCATGGTGTTTTCAGCATTTGTAAAAACTGAAACCGGCTGGAAAACCAAAACTCGTGAACAGCCCGTTCTTCAGCTCACTCAAGCCCACCTGACCCAGCTTCTCAGAACAGTTGAGTTTAAACGGCTCCAATACTACGCAGATTACCAACAGACCCCCTTCTCTCCCTCCACCAGCCGAAATCTCGTTTCTCTTGCCCATAAATAAGGTTTCAAAAGATAATTCTACGCCATGACCCTCTCGATTTTAATACTTTACAGACCTGAATAGCAATTACTTATCACGATTCAGGGAGGTGATCATGGTGGAAAGAAATACAATCGCCAGGATCTTCATCATCCTCGGCGCAATCCTCCAACTCATCTATCTGGTCACCAATGGCTTCTTTGGCTTCATTATCTTTGTCGTCATTATCCTTGGCTCAATATTTACACCCGGTGATCCACTCTTGGACCTAGCAACGACGACAATGGCCTGGATGTTTCTAACGGTCGTCTTGGGCTTTATTTTCATGATTATTTGGTTCGTCATGGCGAGCATACCCGGACGAAGTAGACTCTGGCTTATCATCACAGGTCTACTTGCATTGATCCTCTGCGGTCTTATCCCTGGTTTTCTAGCCTTTACCCTCTTTGGCACCACTTGGCCTCCCTTCTGGCTAGGCCTCATACTCTCGAGTTGGCTCCCAGGACTTCTTGTCTTCATTGCAGGGATTGTCGCTACAAAACCACTCGAAGCATAGTCCACAAAAGCAGTCCGTTAGTAGATATAAAGAAAACTACCTCCCAGAGTCAGGAGAAAGCCCGTAACAATAGTTACGGTTAACAGGACGAATCCATAAAGATGACGTCGAATAATGCTGAATTGCTCTGGGCGAGGTCAAGTACATCCCCAAGTTTTACACCCTTCCATTCAGCCGTTGCAGCAATTCCTTCCACGCACTGTAACGTCGCGATTAATGAAATAGGATGAAGGACAAGTACTTCGTTATAGGTTAAGTTAAGGGGATTTGTAACTTGTCCATCAACAACCAATCGCCATGATGAAATATTCAGATGTGGAATCTCGGAAATTTGTAGCGTAAAAAATTGATCATTCGGGGTTATAGTTGAACGGCTGTATACGATTACACCAATTAGAGCTAGTGGAATGCAACAGAGAGCTAACAAACCAACGGCATTAAGCACTGATCGGTTCAAAGACCCACTAGTTTTAATTCTGCCAGTTAGAACTCAAGAATCATTAGGATTGACTACTACCAATCCTGCATAAAATCTATTTCTGAGCTTTAACATGCTTCAACTCTTTGACAATTGCAGGGACGATCTTGAAGATGTCACCAACAATGGAAAAGTCAGACACTGTATGAATCGGAGCATCAGGATCTGTGTTAATGGCGACGATGACGTCACTCGTTCGCATGCCTACCAGGTGCTGTATGGCCCCACTAATTCCGCAAGCGATGTAGAGTTTTGGAGCAATGGTGCGTCCAGATTGGCCGACCTGCTGATGGTGCTTCATCCAACCTTGATCAACAATTGGGCGAGAACCACCTAAGGCGGCGTTTAATTCGTTAGCGAGTTCAGCGACGACTTCGATATTTTGTGGTTCTTTGATTCCACGTCCACAGGTGACGACAATTTCAGCTTCATCAACTTTCAGAGCGCCTTCTTCCATTTCAATAATAGTGTTTACAATCTTTGTTCGGACCGCAGCTTTGTTAACCTTGATATCCACATGTTTGATTTCCCCTTTCCTGGAAGAATCCAGTTCGGGGACTTTGAAGACGTTAGGGCGGACTGTTGCCATCTGGGGTCTAGTATAAGGACTAAGAATGGAGGCCATGATGTTACCGCCAAACGCGGGACGAGTTTGGACGAGCTGGCGTTTATCGTCGATGTCCAGACCGGTACAATCAGCGGTCAAGCCGAGAATGAGCCTTGCTGCGATGCGAGGACCAAGGTCTCGGCCATTGCCTGTTGCACCATATAAGATAATGTTGGGTTTCTCGGTGACAATCAAGGCTGCAATCACATCGGTATAAGCTTCCGTTGTGTATTGTGCTAGCATCTCTTGGTCACTAATATAAACGATATCTGCTCCATGTTGGATGAGGGTTTCGGGCAGGCTTCCGACATTATGCCCAAGGAGAACTGCACCTAGGGGTTCACCAAGTTTGTCTGCTAGTTCACGCCCTTTCCCGAGCAACTCTAAGACGACATTGCGGAGTTGGCCATCGACTTGTTCTGCCCAGACCCAGACTCCTTTATATTCCGTGAATTTAGAGGGATCCACACGTTTACGTTCTATTGATAATGCATTGACAGGGCAGACTTTCACACAAGCGCCACAGAGGGTGCATTTTTCGTCAGCTTCTGCTTTCTCATCAACCAAATGCATAGCATCAAAGGGGCAGACTTTCACACAGAGGCTGCAACCAGTGCATTTTTCTTTGTCAATATTTAGCATGATAGATCACCTTCCGCTAAATCACTCCTTTTTTCAGCAGCCACTCAACGAGTTGTTTAGCTGCACCTTCTGGATCTTCGATTCCATCAATTTTGACGCCACCTGTTCGCTGTTCAGGAGTGAACACTTCTACGACTTGGGTTGGTGATCCGGGGAGCCCATACCGGTCAGTATCACCACCGAGGGCTTCTGCTGTAACGAGCTTGATTTCTTTTTTACTCGCCTTCATAATTGCCATTAGACTCGGTAATCGGGGCTCGTTGAGGCCCTTTGTGGCTGTGAGAAGGGCGGGAAGTCGACATTCGACGATTTCAAATCCCTCATCAGTTTCCCGTTTCACCTTGATTCTTTTCTTACTTTCAGCTATCTCTACATTTACTACATATGTGACCTGGGGAATGCCAAGAATCTCGGCAATTTCAGGACCGACTTGTGCTGTATCTCCGTCGATGGCTTGTTTTCCACAAATGATGAGATCATAGGGATCTTCAGTTTTGATAGCTTGGGCGATAGTGTATGCGGTTGCCCAGGTATCTGCTCCAGCAAACGCGCGATCGGAGAGGTGTACTGCGCGATCTCCTCCCATGGCAAGGCATTTTTTCAGTGCTTCTTCAGCTTGTGGTGGGCCCATAGTAATGATTACAACCTCGCTTTCACCCAATTGTTCTTTGATGCGAACGGCTTCTTCGACAGCGAATTCGTCGAAAGGATTGAGGATTGAAGGGACCCCGGCTCGGATGAGCGTTTTGGTTTCGGGGTCAATTTTGACTTCTGCGATTTCGGGAACCTGTTTGATGGGAACAATGATTTTCATGTCAGCTGCCCTCACGGCTCACGATGGCATTTGCCATGACTGGCGCTAACACGAAACTACTTTGCTTAAAAGTCTTCTCAGCCCTGATTACAGAAATCGCGATGAAAAAAAGAAGGTGCTAAAGCCGAGGGAAACCCATTAAATGCTTTCCGCCTATTAGATATCGTATAAACAGGCGGGAGTTTATTTTCGATGAGTGAAGGACCGGATTCACGTATTCTACTTGAGGGAATTGAAGACCGAAGACGGTTGTATACTGCTAACAAGAGCTTCGACCAATACTTCGGTATTATGTCTGGTACTTCGACCATCATGTATGTACAGAATCAGACCTTCACTGATCCAATCAGCCTATCCATACAATGGCTTACAAATGATGTGCAAGACTCTGAGACCCTTCTTTTAGTTACCACATATGCTGATCCAGTTGCCATCGCATTATGGTGTGAACGGAAATTATCTGAGTCCTTTAATGTCTTCTTAGAAGTAAGTAAAGACAATCGTTTCCATTGGGTGGACATGTTTACCTTCCGTGGGTTCGGCGACCATGAAAGAGAATTAATCAAGACCTCCTACCAGGAGCGAATCAAAAAAATGGGAGGTAATCCGAACCTTCTCGTTTCTCCTCGTAAACCGGATGAAATACAATCCGTAGATGGATTACCCGCAGCAATTAGCAACATCACTTCCTCACTACATGGGAAAGGCTCCATTCGCATGATTTTCGCCTATGTGGACGACTTCATTGATGGTGTTGGACCTACCCCTGCCCTCAACTACCTTCGTCGTCTTATCAACTTGATGCGCAAATTCGGACACACTCTTGTCTTACACATGGGATGGCGAGGGACCGTTCCTGATGTCCATACAGCCTGCGAGCGCATGGCTGACCAAGTTCTCCGATGGGGCTATGGTGATGTTCCAGGTCTTAAGCAGCCATCCAAATTCGTACAAATCTTGAAAACCACGGCACCAGATGAAGTGACCACTTATCTCAAAGTTCCATACCAAATTCGGTCTGGAACTCCCACCGTTGGTCTAGGGACACCTCTTGAGGCTAGTCGTAGTCCCAAAAGAAAATAGCATTGAATTTACTTTTTCGGTGCCTCGATTAAATGAAGGATTAGCCGTTCCGCAGCTGTATACGGATCCGTTTTCCGATCATTCACTTCCTTTACGAGCTCAAGGAATATGGCTCGTTCGTCCGAATCCATGAACAATTTACGAATGAAGCTTTGTTCCATAATCGTTTCCAATTGGGCGCAACAGCGCTGTTCACGGTTCTTAGAAATTTCCCCACTTTCAACGAGATATGTATGGTGATCTTGAATTGCCTTAACAAGTTCTTCAACACCTTCACTGCTTGTCGCAATGACTTTAATGATTGGTGGTTGCCATCCTTTGGTTTCTTGGTCCAAATTCAATGCTGATTGAAGTTCCACATATCGGCGATCCGCGCCATCAAGATCTGACTTGTTAATCACAAAGATACTGCCGATTTCCATTATGCCCGCCTTTATGGTTTGGATATCATCGCCTAGCCCTGGTACCGTAAGTAAAACGATGGTTTCAGCAAGCCGGATAATGTCGACTTCGGCTTGTCCGGCGCCGACCGTCTCGACTATAATGATGTCTTTTCCAAAGGCGTCAAGAATATGGACAACATCATAAGTGGCCCAAGCCAATCCGCCTAGGCTGCCTCGAGAACCCATGCTCCGAATAAAGACGTCATGGTCATCAGCAAATCGGTTCATTCGGATTCGATCTCCCAATAATGCACCACCAGAGAAGGGACTGCTAGGGTCTATAGCGACGACACCCACTGTGAGTTTCTGGGCGCGAAAGTGTTCAATGAGTTTATCAACAAGCGTGCTTTTACCAGAGCCTGGTGGTCCAGTGACACCAATAATGTGTGCCTTTCCAGTATGCGCGTAGAGTTGCTTAATAGCTCCATGAGCTTCCGGGGATAGCGATTCAGCCAATGTCATTAAACGTGCTGCTGCCCGGCGATTGCCCTTGAGCAGCTGTTTGACCAAATCTGTGCTATCTGGAGGCATTACACCCACATCGGTGGTTACTTTGTATGTTTTCGAATAAACTCTACGATTTCACCCGTTGGAGTGCCTGGACCAAAGATAGCTTTGATTCCAAGCTTCTTTAGCGGTTTGACATCATCTTCAGGAATGATTCCGCCAGCAATGACAAGAACGTCATTCATATCCCTTTCCTTGAGGAGCTTCATGATTTCAGGAAAAAGTCGCATATGCGCTCCCGACAGGATGCTTAACCCCACAACATCCACATCCTCTTGGAGAGCGGTCTCTGCAACTTGTTCTGGGGTTTGACGTAGTCCTGTATAGATAACTTCAAATCCCGCATCCCGTAAAGCTCGCGCGACGACCTTTGCGCCACGATCATGTCCATCAAGACCTGGTTTAGCAATCAACACACGGATTTTCTTTGTGGTTTCGGTCATAAAATTCAACTTTTCATGTTTTTTTAATCAGAAGATGATGGGTTCCTGATATTCTCCATATACTTCTCGTAATGCGTTACAAATCTCGCCGATCGTAGCGTATTCGCGGACTGCGGCGAGGATATGTGGTAGAAGATTATCAGTTCCTTCTGCTGCTCGTTGAAGGCGACTGAGTAATTCATCGACTTTCTGGTTGTTTCGTGTTTTTCGGGTCTTTTGCAAGCGGGCTAGTTGGGTTCGTTCGACTTCAGGATCGATTTTCAGAACCGGTATTTCGAGACGGTCATCGGTGATGTAATCGTTGACCCCAACTATGATTCGTTCTTTTTCTTCGATTTCACGCTGATATCGAAAGGCGGAATCGGAGATTTCGCGTTGGAAAAAGCCTTTCTTGATGGCATCGACGACACCGCCGAGTTTTTCGATGCGGTCAAAGTATTTGTAGGTCTCCTCTTCCATTTCGTTGGTTAACGCCTCGATGAAATAGGAACCACCCAATGGATCAATTGTGTTGGCTACACCGCTTTCATATGCAAGGACTTGTTGAGTACGTAATGCAATGGTTGCAGCTTTCTCAGTCGGTAGGGCCCACGCTTCATCCATGGAATTCGTGTGCAATGATTGGGTACCACCGAGAACAGCTGCTAGAGCTTGAATGGTGGTTCGGATGATGTTATTTTCAGGCTGTTGTGCGGTTAGACTAACACCAGCGGTTTGAGTATGGAACCGGAGAAGATAGGACCGTGGATTCTTCGCATCGAATCGTTCTCGCATTTCCCGAGCCCAGATTCGTCGCGCAGCACGGAATTTCGCGATTTCTTCAAAAAGGTCCAAATGACTATCAAAGAAAAAGGAAAGACGAGGCGCAAAATCGTCGACATTTAATCCAGCCTCGACACCCGCCTGCACATAGGCGAGACCATTAGCGAGAGTAAATGCGAGTTCTTGTACTGCTGTTGCACCAGCTTCACGGATATGATATCCGCTAATGCTAATAGTATTCCAGCGAGGGACCTTCTTTGTGCAAAACTCGAGGATATTTGTAATGATGCGCATGGAAGGATCCGGTGGGAAAATCCAGGTTTTTTGGGCTTGATATTCCTTGAGGATATCATTCTGGATTGTACCACCGATCTTGGTGGGTGGGACTCCTTGTTTTTCTGCGGCTGCAATATAAAGGCAAAGAAGGACTGCTGCTGGGGCATTAATGGTCATGGATGTAGTAACCTTGTCGAGTGGAATCTTTGAAAACAGAATCTCCATATCTGCTAGCGAGTCAATAGCGACACCACAAACGCCGATTTCACCTTTTGACATCGGGTCATCTGAATCTAATCCCTGAATGGTTGGCAGGTGAAAGGCCACACTCAACCCGGTTTGCCCCTGTTCCAGCAAATACTGGTATCGTGCATTGGTTTGCTCAGCGGTTCCAAACCCAGAGAACATCCGCATAGTCCAAAATCGACCCCGATACATAGAGGGATAAACTCCCCGAGTAAAGGGGAATTGACCAGGAAATCCAAGGTGTTTTTCGTAATCGAGATCAGCCACGTCAATCGGAGTGTATAAGCGAGCGATTGGGCGGCTTGATGTGGTAATAAACCGTTCTCGCCGTTCCGGAGATTGGTCTAAGGTTTTTTTGAGTGTCTTCTTTTCCCATTCTCGTTTCATTTGGGATACGGTTTCCTTCTCTTTTATTTCCATCAGACGTCGCCATCACAAGGAACTGACCATGTGAGAAATGGTCTCTTGTTTCTTCAGTTAGGATGCTGCGGTTTTAATGGTTTTGGCAATAGACAATCTGACCTCTACTTGATGGACTTAGGCTTAGATAGTATCTTGAGTAGCTGATAAGGAAATAAATCCCATCTGCAGACTATGAACACATCATACAGATGGGACATTGAGAAGGATCATTAACGAACTCACAGGGAGTTCGAGCACCTTCAGGAAAGTTTCGCTGAAGTTGCTGGCATACATTATTTTCGGCATCATACATAGGGCAAGCCATACCTATCGATACCCCAGACTGGTTTGCCCAAAGATTATTCTTAAAGGCTTCTCACATCACAGATTCATTGTGTCAGAGTTGCTTTAATCGCAATCAATTCACTGGAAGCTTATCATGGGCTGTCCTTTTTCTACAGCTGTTCCAGCTTCAACATGGATATGTTTAACAGTTCCGTCTTGAGGGGCGCGAATTTCGTTTGCCATTTTCATAGCTTCTAACACCAGCAAGACATCGCCGAGTTTGACGACATCCGCTTCTTTTACACAGACTTCGAGAACACGTCCCGGTAAGGGGGCGGTTACTGTGCCTGGTTCGGCGGATTCTTGGGGTGGTTCCGTTGAAGGCTGAGTGGAGGGTGTGAAGCTAGTTGGAGCAGTAGTAATTGTTGGTGCTCGAATGCTTCGGGAAGGTGTTACAGATTCTCTAGCTAAGAAGGCGGTATAGGTTTCCTTATTGATTTTAATCGTGAATTCTGAGGTATTGGGATTTGGTGTAAGGCTAATTGTGTGTTTAACGTTGCCTACTTTAATATCGAATTTTTCTAATTGAGTATCACCGTCTTTAATTTGCACGGGAAACGAAGTCTCACCTATAGTAACAATGAGGATTCCATTGATGGGACCCTCAACCTCGACGTCAACGATTTTGCTGTTGACCGTTAGTTTGTATTTTCGTGTCACTGCTTTCCCTCAATGTTTAATGTCAATCATAACCCATTGCTTCTCGTCGCCCTGCCAGAACCCATGCATTAATTCCATTTGTGTTTGGACGACGGAAACTTGGCATTTGAGGTTGGTTAGGCTGTTTTTCTAGGAGTGCAGCCGTGATTGCAGCCAAAATCTCTGGTGTAAGCTTCTCTAAGGCTTCCTTTGATTTACGGTGTTCGAAGAACTCGAGAGCAGGTTGAGGAAATAGGATATAGGCAATGATATCTTCCATTTCGGAAGTGATTCCTTTCAGCTCTTTACGTGCCTTGGGAATGGCAGGTTCAAGTAGATCCGCGGGACGACACGTAATTGGTTCTTCGTTACCTATCACGAGTTTCTGAATTTTCGGATCTATGGGGGCCGGTGGGCGACCATAATATCCACGAACATACTGTTTCACTTCCTCAGGGATGGTTTTGTAGCGTTCACCTAATAACACGTTCAGTGTCGCTTGGGTGCCCACAATCTGGCTAGAAGGGGTTACCAGCGGGGGATATCCCATTTCCTTTCGTACTCGTGGTACTTCATCCAATACATCTTGCAAACGGTCTAATGCGTTTTGTTCACGTAACTGGTTTATTAGGTTGGACATCATGCCACCTGGAACTTGAAATTGTAGCACATTCGTGTCAACTCCCACCATTCCGCATTCATAGGCTTCATAGCGTTCCCGGACATCATGGATATAAGCCGCGATTTCTGACAGCAACTCAAGATTTAGGTGCGAGTCCCATGGGGTTCCTTCTAAGACTGCAACCATTGTTTCTAGCGGGGGTTGAGATGTGGATTGAGCAAGGGATGAAATCGCGGTATCGACAACATCCACACCAGCTTTGATTGCTTCAAGGTAACTCATACTGGCCATGCCCGAAGTATAATGGGAGTGGAGTTGAATCGGGACTGTGATTTCCTCTTTGAGGCGGATCACGAGTTCTCGGGCAATAAATGGACTCAGTAAACCCGCCATATCCTTTATACAGATTGAATCTGCTCCCATCGCTTCAAGGTTCTTGGCCTGCTCTACAAAAGATTCAACATTATGCACAGGGCTAATAGTGTAACTAAAACTAAGCTGGGCATGTGCTCCAACCTTGTGAATTGCTTTTAACGCTGTTTTCATGTTACGAGGATCGTTTAATGCGTCAAAGACGCGAAAGATATCGATGCCGTTGTGAGCAGCAAGTTCCACAAATTCACGAACGGTATCATCGGGATAATGCCGATACCCCACAATGTTTTGTCCCCTTAATAACATCTGCAGCTTCGTCTTCTTGATGACCGCTCGCAGTTGTCGGAGACGCCCCCAGGGATTCTCCTTCAAGAATCGCAATGGGGCATCAAAAGTGGCGCCTCCCCAGACCTCCATGGAATTAAAGCCCACCTTGTCCATCTTCTCAGCAATCGGAAGCATATCTTCAGTTCGCATACGAGTCGCGAGTAAGGATTGATGTGCATCCCGAAAGGTTGTATCGGTAAATTTGATGGGTTTTGAAACCGTGGTGGTCATGGTGATATTACTTCACCTTCTCATGGTGGGCGATAGGTGCTAATAATCACTACCAGTTTTTAGTCTTCTGTCTGTCCATGCTTCTGTGATCCGTAAGTTGGATTCATCCCTGTTAACTGCCACTGCTTCTATCAGGACTAAGAAGTAGAGGTTACTTGTTGATTACTAGACAACCTACAATCATATCGTGAAGCCCTTGTTTCTTCTCAGTAAATCCAATGATCAAGAAGCCAATACCAAGTGTTAGACCTGAAATAATCTTAGAAAGGTCACGGGCGGCTGCACGACCAAAGGTTATACGGTTCCCATAATTATCTGTTACAATAATGCCGAGAGCCCGTTTCCCAATGGTCGCTTGATGCACGGAGCTTTCCTGCAACCCATAATACAAGAGGCTAATCAAAATAGAAATCGGAAGCGAAATGAACGATCCCCAAGGAAAAGGCACAAAAGCCAAGATAAAGGAAAGTGGAATCGCGAAGATGGACAAAAGAATGAAATCGATTATCCACGCGGCAAATCGTTTCCAGAATCCTGCAAAACTAAAATCCATCGAATCATATCGAGGTGGCTTTGGCGCTGGGCTGAATTCCTCAGCTTTGCTTACTGGTTTTCCCAATTCACTTTCAGTTGAATCGAGGGCAGCGCCACAGGCATAGCAAAAGGTATCAAATTCTTTAACAGTTGCACCACAATGAGGACATTTCATCATGTATTTCTCCCGAAGCGCCCTAGCTCTGCCGGGGGTGTATTGTACTCCCTTCATAGGGCTGAGTTATAAGCTTATGTAGAGTCTGAAATCCTCTGCGATATATTGAATTTTAGTTAATTGTCGCTAGAGGGGACAATTCCCATGCTTCTTTCTGGGTAACACTTGGCGTTTTGTCCGCAGCATCTCAAGGGCTGCAATAACACGGGACCGCGTAATGGCAGGCTCAATGACCTCATCGATGAATCCTCGTACTGCACCCGAATAGGGATTCGCAAAGCGTTCACGGTATTCCTGAATTCGTTTAGCGCGGGTCGCCTCTGGATCCTTGGATTTTTCGATTTCACGACGGAAAATAATATTCGCTGCGCCTTCAGGACCCATAACTGCCATTTCGGTAGTTGGCCAAGCATAGACAACATCTGCTCGAAGATGTTTAGATCCTAACACAACATACGCACCTCCAATAGCTTTCCGGGTAATCACTGTCACCTTAGGCACTGTTGCCTCTGCATATGCAAAAAGAATCTTAGCTCCGTGTCGAATGATTCCGCGATGTTCCTGATCTACACCTGGAAGAAAGCCTGGCACATCCATAAAGGTAAGGACTGGAATATTAAACGCATCACAGAACCGGACAAACCGTGCACATTTGTCCGACGCATTGATGTCTAAGGTTCCAGCCAGATAATTTGGTTGGTTTGCCACCACACCCACTGGATGACCATTTAGGCGGATGAAGCCTACTACCATGTTCTGAGCAAAGTGTTCATGGACCTCCAAGAATTGGTGGTTATCCGCCACACTTAGAATGGCTTGCTTCATATTGTAGGGCGTGGTTGTATCATCTGGAAGTAGTTCATTTAACGCTGGGTCCGTCCGTCGGGGGTCATCGGTAGGTTCAACATAAGGGGGATCTTCCACGTTGTTAGATGGTAGATAGGATAGCAGGTCGCGAATTAGTTGGAGACAATGTTCCTCATTTTCTGCGGCAAATTGTGCAACACCGCTTTTGATGTTGTGTGCCATGGCTCCACCCAGTTCTTCAAAAGAAATGACTTCACCGGTTACGGCTTTGATGACATTAGGTCCTGTGATAAACATGCGGCTTGTGTTTTTTACCATCAGCGTAAAATCAGTGACCGCAGGGCTATACACGGCACCTCCCGCACAGGGTCCCATAATGGCGCTTATTTGTGGAATAACACCAGAAGCAATAACGTTTCGATAAAAGATCTCTCCATATGCCCCAAGGCTAGCTACGCCTTCCTGAATCCGTGCACCGCCTGAATCATTCAATCCAATGACGGGTGCACCTGCCTCAAGGGCGAGATCCATAATCTTGGTGACTTTTTCACCGAACATCTCGCCAAGTGCTCCGCCAAACACGGTGAAATCCTGGCTAAAAACAAACACTAGACGGTCATCGATTGTACCGTAGCCTGTAACGACGCCATCACCGGGGATTTTGTTTTTGTCCATTTTGAATTCTGTGCACCGATGTTCGACAAGGGCATCGAATTCCATAAAACTCCCCGAATCCAGCAATCGGTCAATCCGTTCCCGGGCAGTCATTTTTCCGGTTTTATGTTGCTTCTCAATCCGCTCTTTTCCGCCACCTTGGTGAGCTTTATCTAGGCGCTTGTTGAGCTCCTTCATTTTCTTTTTTATCACGTCAGAAGGCATACTTGCATCTCCTAGTTACACTGGGTGGTTTCTCTACTATAGCCACTCCTCTTAAACCCATGTGCTTAGATAAAATCCCAACGCTTAGAAATCACAAAGATTCTTAACCAGACTCCTATTGATACAACAACGAGGTTAGAACCCTATGTCCAAAACGTTAATCGGACTCGTCCAAGCCTTTATCGGCGAAAGTCAAGCCCGAAATCGCTACAATATCTATTCAAAAATTGCCCGAAATGAAGGTTACGAACAAATCTCCGAAATCTTCAATGTTACTGCCGATAATGAACGTGTCCACGCTAAAAACTTTTGGCGTGCTGCACATACTGTCATGCAACAAACTGGCAAGCCTATGCCTGAAATCACAGTTGACGCGCTCGCTCCCTTGAAAGTCGGCACAACAATCGACAATCTTAAAGCCGCCATCGAAGGCGAAACCTACGAACACACTAAGATGTATCCCGAAATCGCAGACACGGCTGAAGCGGAAGGGTTCAAAGCAATTGCCAAACAAGTTCGCTCTATCGCCCACGCAGAAGTTCACCACGCCACGCGCTACACCCAACTCCTCAAAGAAGTCGAAGCGAAAACTGTCTTCAAGAAGAAACAACCAACCAAATGGGTGTGCCGGGAATGCGGGTACATCCATGAAGGAGAAGAACCACCTGAACAGTGTCCTTCCTGTTTCCATGCACGAAAATACTTCCAAGTGCTCTGCGAAACCTACTGAATCGCAGCATTACTCATAACACCCAAACAATAATAACGACGAAACCAGCCAACAAAATCAGGTGACCTAGCATGGCACAGAAATATGTCTGCACAGCGTGCGGATACATCTATGATCCCGCTGTCGGTGACTCCGACGGAGGTATCGCACCAGGTACCGCGTTCGAAGATATCCCTGAAGACTGGGTATGTCCTGTATGCGGCGTTGGCAAGGACATGTTCGAGCCGACGGATTAGCTTGTTGAATATTTATGGCGGGGGTAGGCCCCCGTATGTGGAGTGCCGAATCCGCCTTTTCCTTGTTTTATCTACGAATACGATTCTTTATAGGGTGAATTCTAGTATTGAGGGGTAAGGTGATTTTATGACGACTGTTGGTGAACCAGTGGCGTTACCGCGGAGTGAAACTGAAAAAATTTGGGTATCCCTTTCTGAGTGGCAAGGATTCCTTGGAATTGATATTCGGATTTATTATCAGGCTGGAGAAGCGAGTTGGCGTCCCACCAAAAAAGGTGTGCGTATCTCCTTAGAATTGAAAGACCAGTTGATTGCGGCTATCGAGAAGGTGGCAGGGTATGCTCCGGATGCGATGGGTGAATCAAAATCTGAGCAGAAGCCGCTTGCTGAACCGGACGAGACTAGCGAAGAGGATGAGGCCGAAGAGTAGGAAAACCAAACCGGTTTTAAGGTCAACGATGTTAACTCTTAGTCGGTAACCATGAAGATTATCGATGACTGCCCTGGTGCCGCACCGCTCAAACGACCCACCATCATCTTCAAAACCTGCCCGAAATGCGGCGAGGAAGTTGAACTCTTTACAAGTGACGTGAAGATGGACTGTGAGAACTGCGGCTTTACCATCTACAATGATACGATGTCCTGCGTAGAGTATTGTGAATACGCCAAAGAATGCGTAGGTGAAGAGATCTACAATGATGTCCAAGAAATGGTCAAAAAGAAGAAAGAACAGGAGGCAAAGGGAGGGACAGGTTAGTCCTCACGGTAGTCGAATGGTACTGTAATTGGTGATTATGAAATGACTGAATTACTCCAAATCTACAAATGCGAAGTTTGCGGAAATATTGTCGAAGTCCTGCACACTGGTACTGGAACGCTTGTATGTTGTGGACAACCCATGAAACTAATGGAAGAGCACACCGCTGACTTCAAGACAGAAAAGCATGTGCCGGTTGTGGAAGAGACTAAGGATGGTCTCCACGTTATCGTCGGTTCCACGCCTCACCCGATGACGGATGAGCACTGGATTGAATGGATTCAAGTCGTCAAAGACGGCACAATCATGCGGCAGTTTCTCGAACCTGGCCAAAAACCCGAAGCAGACTTTCCGATGAAAGGCAAGCCAGAAATGGCACGGGAATACTGCAACATCCACCTGCTCTGGAAGACTAGCTAAATCTGAATCATTGCGCAATCCGATAAAGATACGTGAACAGGTGATCAACCTATAGGCTGGTCACCGGAATTTCTTTTTTCTTAGGAATCTCCAACGATTGTTTCTTCGAGTTCTACAACTGTACCGCAGTAAGGGCATTCAGCTTGTCGCGGTCCTGTCCAAATGACTTCATTATACTTCAGTGGAGCATCACAGTTTGGACACTCAGCAGGAAGACTTTCTCGAATTAATTGTCTTTCATGGCCAAGTTCCTGATCAATATGAACGGGTTCTGGCATATCTATGTCTCGTGCCGCAGCGCGCATGCTCTTGCAGATCATGTAGAAAGCAAAAATGAATATACCGACGAAAATGGCAATGAAAACAACGAAAATTAGCCCAAAGGCACCGAAAATCAGGTTTATCAAACCGTCTATAAAATCGATTTGGGCCGTTAGAACAGCCAAATTAAGCTGGAAACCAGTGAATGACATTGTAGTTCACTAAATGCTCCTGAGAATTCTACGCCTAAAAGGCTTGTTAAGATTATTCAATGTCTGGCTTCGATTTTGAGGAAACCACGTCTCCACTCCGAAAAACTTGCGGCCCATCTGCTGTCTGAACATATAATCCCCCGTCAGGGTCTAATGACTTTGCCAACCCTGAAACCTTCTGGTTACCCAAGTCAATTGTAATAGTTTTTCCCAATGTCATACTCAGTGATCGATAATGGGGTTCAATAGCTTTGAATCCCTTATCACGCAGTTTCATATACCAGAATTCAAGCTGACCAATCAGATAGCCAAACAGACGCGGGATGTTTACAGATCGATTTAGTGCAATCTGAAGCGTGGTTGCTATCCTTTGAAGCGGCTCAGATAACTCTACAAGAGGGATGTTGGCATTGACACCGATTCCAATTATCGCGTATTCAATGTCTTGACCAATAAACGCGGAGTCAACAAGAATTCCTGCGACTTTTTTATTACCTATCATAATATCATTAGGCCATTTCAAAGCAGGGTTGACTCCTAGGGCGGTTTGGATCACCTTTGCGACGGCTAAACCCGTAGTTAGGGTGATGAGTGGTGTCTGTAATGCAGGAATGGTCATCGGGCGGACTAAAACGGAGAAATAGAGTCCTCCAGCAGGAGAATGCCAGCATCGACCTAATCGTCCGCGTCCTTCTGTCTGCTCATCAGCAAGCACAACCAGTCCCTCAATTTCGCCTCTTTTAGCTAAAGGTTTCAGATATTCGTTTGTCGAAGTGAGGGAGGAAAAATGGAGCAGGCGTTTGAACACGATTTTTGAGGTATTATTAAAAGCGTGCTGAAAAGGATCGTTCCGTGGTTCGAGGGGAATGGGTGGGGATTCCATGGGTTTCACATATTATTGGCTTGATTGGCAGAGTTCTAAGAGGACTCCGTTAGTGCTTCGGGGATGCACGAAGGCAATCTGCATATTTTCTGCGCCCATTCGCGGTGTTTCATCAATCAATTGATATCCTTGAGCTTTCATTTGAGTAAGTGCTGCCTTAATATCATCGACCTCAATGGCGATATGGTGAATTCCTTCTCCACGTTTTTCAATAAATTTCGCCACGACACCTTCGGAGCTCGTGGATTCAAGTAGTTCAATGCTCGAATCTCCGATTGGGATATGGACAGACTTTACCTTCTGGGTTTCTACGATTTCAACGCTTGAGGGTTCTAGCCCTAAGACATCACGGTATAGTTTCAGGGCTGTATCTGCATCTTTGACGGCAATTCCAATGTGAGCAATACGCACTCGAGTCACATCTCCGCTATCTTTTCCCCTTGTAGTCTTCAAAAGACTTCTGTTTCATTTAAGTAGTAATCCACAAACGTTTTTATCAAAGGTTAGGGGTTGGAGCGCATTATGCAACCTGATGATGGACCTCCAATTGAGGCTCCAGAGGGACGACCCTCGCTAAATGCCAATCTGCTCATCATTTTTGGTACCACCCTGATTGCCGTTTTGGGCGTTGCTAGTATCACACCGGCATTTCCAGCCATGAGTATCGCCTTAGGGATACCCCCAGGAATGGTGAGTTTACTCATAATTGTTTTCACGATTCCAGGCGTGCTTTTCACACCCTTTTTTGGAGTGGCAGCAGATCATTATGGGCGGAAACGAGTATTAGCTCCCTCTCTTCTCCTATTCGGTTTCGCTGGTTTTGCCTGCACTTTTTCCGAGCCCTTAGGTTTAATGTTCGGGCTCTCGCCATTTCTTGTACTCCTAATTTTTCGATTTGTTCAAGGAGTTGGTGCAGCTTCACTTAGTTCCCTTAATGTTACAGTTATAGGTGATCTCTATCACCGAAAACAACGCACACAGGTCATGGGGTATAATGTGAGTGTCCAAAGTATTGGAACCGCAGCTTATCCTACAATTGGTGGGTTCTTGGCTCTTTTTGCCTGGTATTTTCCATTCTATCTTCCGCTTCTGGCTCTTCCAATCGGATTAGCTGCGATCGTTTGGCTAAAAGATCCCTGTCCCGATCAAGAAATGACCTTACGTGAGTATTTTGAGCAAATCGGGTACATCCTCCAGGATAAACAAGTAGTGGGACTATTTATTGTAAGCACGGCTATATTCATCATGCTCTATGGGGCAATAATCACTTACTTACCCTTCCTAGTTGTCTCTGCGTTTAGCGTAAACTCGTTCATTGCCGGTCTTGTTGTTTCCTTCATCTCAGTAACCTCAGCAATTACCGCATTCCTGGTCGGATTTCTGATACAACGCTTTCGCATGAAAGTAATCCTAGTCGCTGCTTTTCCATTTGCGGCTTTGGGGCTCTTTCTTATTCCCTTTGCCTCAACCCTTCTTCTTATTCTCACTCCAGTCGGTCTATTTGGTGTAGCAATGGGACTAGCCATACCTACAACTCAAAATCTCTTAGTGAATCTCGCTCCCCTTGAGTATCGGGCTGCTGTGATGTCTCTAAATGGGCTAGTGCTCCGTCTTGGACAAACCTTGGGGCCTCTAATAATGGCAATTGTACTGGCAAGCCTTACTCTTTCTGGCGTCTATTGGGTAGGTGCAATCATCGGATTAATTCTGATTCCAATTGTCCTGTATACGATTCCATCTCAAGCGGGTGCCCAAAAAGAACGCTAGAAAATCTGAGGCGCCTTATACTCTCCAAAAACAAAGCGTAAAGCGTCACAAATTTCTCCTAATGTAGCCTGAACTTCGACGGCATCAATAATTGGATAAAGCAGGTTTTCAGTGCCTTCTGCACAAACCGTTATCCTATCGAGAGCTGATTCCACCGCTTTTGCATCACGCCTCTTCCGCAATTGGGCAAGCTTCCGATTTTGGCTCTTTTCTACTGCTGGATCAACCCGCAGATAGTCAGTGGCTTGCTCTTCTTCTGCGATAACAAACTGGTTCACACCAACAACAACGCGTTTGCCTGTTTCGATTTCTCGTTGATAGCGATATGCACTATCATGGATTTCCCGTTGGATGTATCCTGCTTCAATCGCCCGTAAAACACCACCCATTTTGTCGATACGGTCAAGATAGCTAATGACTCCCTCTTCGATGTCATTGGTTAAATTCTCTATATAATAAGAGCCAGCAAAGGGATCAATAGTGTTAGCAGCACCACTTTCTTGGGAAAGGATTTGTTGGGTGCGTAAAGCGATAGTCGCTGCCTTTTCGGTTGGAAGAGCGAGGGCTTCGTCCATGGAGTTTGTGTGCAGTGATTGAGTACCTCCGATCACTGCTGCAAGTGCTTGCATTGTAACTCGAACTATGTTGTTCTCAGGTTGTTGAGCTGTCAAACTACACCCAGCAGTTTGCGTATGAAATCGAAGCAGCCATGATCGGGGGTTTTCAGCATTGAATCGTTCCCGCATGATCTTATACCATAAGCGACGTGCAGCTCGGAATTTTGCTACTTCTTCGAAAAGATCGTTGTGCGCTCCAAAGAAGAAAGACAGGCGTGGGGCAAATTCATCAACTTGAAGACCTGCTTCAATTGCTGCATTAACATACGCAATCCCATTAGCAAAGGTAAAAGCCACTTCTTGTGTCGCCGTACTTCCTGCTTCCCGAATATGATACCCGCTGATGCTGATAGTGTTCCAGCGTGGGAGTTCCTTTTGACAATAAGCAAAAGTATCTGTGATGAGGCGCATCGAAGGCTCTGGTGGATAGATATAGGTTCCTCGTGCTACGTACTCTTTCAGAATATCATTTTGAATTGTACCCCGGAGAACCCTGGGCTCGATTCCTTGGCGTTTCGCAATGGCAACATACATCGCCAGCAATACTGACGCTGGCGCGTTGATGGTCATGCTAGTACTCACCTTGTCCAATGGAATGTCTTGGAAGAGAATGGCCATATCTTCAACTGAAGGTATCGAGACTCCACATTTACCGACTTCGCCCGCTGCCATCGGGTGGTCGGAATTATAGCCAATCTGGGTTGGAAGGTCAAAGGCGACGCTGAGTCCCGTTTGTCCCTGTTCGAGGAGATACCGGTATCGTTCATTCGTTTGTGCTGCATTCCCAAAACCCGAATACATTCGCATGGTCCATAGTCGACCACGAAACATCGTCGGATACACCCCACGCGTAAACGGGGGTTGACCAGGAAACCCTAGGTCCTGCAGATAATCGAACTCAGGTACATCCTCTGGCGTGTAAAGGTTTTTCACCGGTTTACTCGAGGTAGTCATGAACTGGTCGGCACGTTCAGGGCTCCTTTTCTTATATGGCGTAAGCACATTCGTTTCCCAGTCACGGAGCGCCTTCTTGACACGCCGGTTCTTCGTCACTCCTCATCACCTTGCCTATGCCTTACATTTCAACGCCTTTTCGTGCTGCAATTCCCTTCTGGTATGGATGTTTAATCTCTTTTACTTCACTCACTAAATCCGCGATTTCCAGGATCGCTGGAGGTGCATAACGTCCGGTTAAAATGAGCTCCATTTGAGGTGGACGCGACTTGATCAACGCCAAGACCTCCTGGTCTGTGACTAATCGGAAATCTAAAGCCACATTGACCTCATCGAGAATCAGAAAGTCCACCTTTCCCTCGTTGATAATGTCTCGGGCATGATCAAGCGCCTCTCTTGCTAATTTGATATCCACTGGATCAGGATTTGCTTTATCTACAAAATCTGGACGCCCAAACTGTCGAATCGTGAAATTCGGAATATGTTTCACCGCTTCGAGTTCCCCATAATTAATCTGACCTTTCATGAACTGAATCATATACACTTCAAAACCATGTCCTGCTGCTCGAAGGCCCAGACCCAATGCCGCGGTGGTTTTACCTTTTCCGCGTCCTGTATACACTTGGACCATACCATGATGGTCAGTGGTACGTTTTTTCCCCAATGTCACTTTCCTCCTGCTTCTTCGCCTAAGTCTTCCTGTAGAATATGCAAATGCGGTTTTAATCGTTTGAAAGTGGTTTCAGCATCCATTACCAAAGTTCGCGTATCGGCGGCTGTTTCCATGAAACCTAATTCGCGTGGGTAGCGGGGAACGATATGCAGATGGAGGTGCTCTATGCTTGCCCCAGCTGCAGAACCAATGTTCAACCCCATATTTACACCGGTTGGGTTGAAAGCGGTTTCCACAAGGCGCACTGTTTTTGCACCCATCTGAAAGAAAGCATTCAATTCCTCTCGACTGAATTCAGAAAGTTTCTCAATATGCTGAATTGGGACCACCATCACATGTCCGGGGTTAAATGGAAACATGTTCAGAATTACCATATACTTAGAATCGCGATACACAATCTTGGTTTTCACACGTGGGTTGCCTTCAATTATTGCACAGAAAATACACGGAATTTCGTACCGATCTTTTCCCTCGATATACACTAGTTTGTGAGGGGCAGCAATGTAATCACGAAATGGCATACTTCAACTGGCTCCTGATTCAATGAAACGATCTTGCTATGCATCAAAGGAGGGAAAAGTGCAATTAATACTTCCGTTTCTGCTTCATTAGCTTCCTAAGATGAGTGACTAGCCACCGTGGCGGTGGATTTCATCTTCCAGCCCTTGAATTGCGGCTTTCAATCGAAGTCGTTCATCGACATATTCATCCCCAGTGACTTCGCCTTTCTTGAACTTTTTATCTAGCTCTTTCAATTCGGCTTCTAATTTACGAGTACGCTGCTGCATCTGATCCACAAAGCTTACTTGACGTCCTTCTGCTCCTGCCTCCAGTTCAGCAGGTGTATAGGCCGCAATAATCACCCCGTCCTCAATACGAAGAATCCGCTGTGTTGCAGCTGCTACAATCGGGTTATGAGTGACCATCACAATGGTTTTGTTATATTTACGATTAATTTGTCCCAAAAAATCCACGATAGTCTTTGAAGTTTCAGAATCCAATTCGCCAGTCGGTTCGTCAGCTAAGACCACAGGTGGATCATTGGCTAAGGCTGCAGCAATTGCTACCCGTTGCTGTTCCCCACCACTTAACTCGTCAGGTTTATGATGGGCCCGATCTGATAGCTGAACAATATCCAGTAACTCATCAACTCGCGCACGTCTTTCACTACGGGGAACTTGGGCGATTATCATAGGGAGTGAAATGTTCTCTGCCGCTGATAAGGTTGGGATGAGATTCAAGGTTTGGAAGATATGTCCAACCACGTTTCGCCGATACATGACAAGTTGTTTCCTGGAGAGAAAGGTCAAATCCACATCCCCCACCTTCGCTTGGCCAGCGGTGGATCGATCGAGACCTCCAAGAATATTTAGTAATGTAGTTTTGCCTGAGCCAGATGGCCCCATCACTGCGACGAGTTCGCCTTCATTGACGCTCAGGTTGAGACCTCGAAGTGCTCGGACTTCGACTTGTCCCATGCGGTATACTCGAACCAGATCTTCTACTTCGATGAATGCCATTGTTTCATTTCACCTCAAGATGGATGTATCATAGCGGGCAGTATATGCCTCAATGAGAATCGGTATTAGGGTGGCTCCGAGGAGGACGGCTAATAATGCGATTAATTGTACTGTCATCAATCCCACGAAGGGTGCTGGCAGGAATCGAGCGACTAATAGAGCTGGGAGGCCAACGAATCCTCCCACACCCACTGAACCGCGGACAGAACCATATAGCACGATCAGTCCAACAAGGAGTCCAACAATAAGTGCGAAGCCGATGATTGTTAACGTTTCAGCCACTAGGGTTCTTATAGTCTGCCCGTAAGTCATTCCTCGAGCACTCATCAAGGCAGTAGTCGTTCGCCGTTCCCGCAAGGTCAAAAATATGATGACCGCAGTTCCGAGGGATGCCAACAGAAATGCAAACAGTAATCCCATATACATCATGTTGATGTTTGCGTTCAGAAAAACATTGGTACTGAACTCGCCCAAAATCTCAAGTGATGATTCGACGCTCTCAACGTCATCTAAGGCTTCAATCGCATTAACGACCTCATCATTGAATGCAGGATTTTGAAGCGCGACTAATATATACCCCGATTCGGAGCCGAGTCCTGGGCGTAGTTCCTGGTAGTGTTCATATGAAATATAGGACCAAGTGGACTCAGCCAACCAATAACTATATCCCCAGCTTCCCAGGTTCTCTGGTTCCGGACCAAAGTACCCAACAACTTGCATGCTTTGAAATCCTATCACTGGAAATTCAACTGAAAGGTAGTTGCCTAATTCAATGTTCAATTCCACTGCGCGAAGTCGTTCTAAGATGATGGACTGATTATTCTCTTCTAACAGCTGTAACGCAATAGAGGCAGGTTGTATTGGAAACCATTCGGACTCCCAATAAGCAACATTGATCCACTCACTGATATTGATGGCACGAACTTGAGTACTCCCGGATGATGTTAGCATCGAAAACGTGAATTCAAAGCTTGCTCCGCCAACTCCTGGTATAGCTCGAATCACTTCAAGCATGTTGGTTACGTTATCAGGATATCGGACCTGAACCTTCAAATCCGCTCCCACGTCTTTGTATACTGTTCTTATGACTAAGTCTTGTTGAGCTGCAATAATCCCCACGGTTTGAACACTATATCCCACCAGTAGCGTAGTGATAAAAATGACTGCAGCAGTCCTACCTGGTCGGCGACGGATAGTATGAGCAGCGACACCACCAAGGTCTCCCATAATTCTGCGAATAAATCGTGATGCATTTTCGTGAAATCGTGTGGAGCCTTTAACCAAAATAATCGTGAACCCATAGAAGAACAGAAGTGGTGCCCAGAAACTAAGAACTGAATCCACCAATAGCCAAATTGCCACAGCTATACTGAGGATTGGGTTCGTAAAAAGGATATCCTGAAGCAAACTCGCGATATTAATACTAAAAATCCAAATAACTAATTTGTACGTGCCTAAAACAAGGCAGGTCCAAGCTATCGCCTTATTGTAACCTGTGGGTTCACCGGCAAGAGTGTATTCTCGAATCGCCTCAGTCGTGGGGATTTGGACTGCTTTGCGGGCTGGCCAATAGGTAGCGATCACGGCAAGAAAGATACCGAAAGCAAAGGTGAGAAAGAGGGTATCTAGACCCACTAGAAGGGGATTCAATGGTGTATAGCTTCCTGATCCCATGAAGAAGGGTACTAACGCAAAGGCTAGGGCTAATCCTAGTATACTGGCAAGAATTCCTACAACGAAACCCTCTATGACAAACATACCAGTAATTTCTTGACGGGTTTGACCTTTGGTCAAATACAACCCGACTTCTCGACGCCGAAGCGAGAAAGACACGTCATTTAGTGTAATTCCCACATAAAGGGCGATGAAGAAGATGGGCATTGAAATAAGAAGAAAAGTATACTTCTGGTTTTCAGCAAAACTGCTAAAAATAATCAAAAATACGGATAGATGATTCTGGAGACTGTAATCATAACTCGATAATCCTAATTCGTTTCTGATTTGTTGTTCAATCAAGTTGATTTGCTGAATCGATACCGTTACATCAAAAGGATTAATGAGGCGACCTCGATCTATATAGATGTGAATCTTTGGGTGAACAGCAGCCCACTGAAAAGAGGGTAACTTACCAATGGCATCAATAATAGGGAGAAGTGTTTGATTGAGATCAACAATAAAGCCATTTTGTCGGCCATAATATGGGTTTGGATATATTGCCCCCTCGCCTAAATGGCTCAATCCTTCATCAGTCAATTCGATAATTCCCACAACATCCAAGGTTAGGTTGATAAGTAGTGGTTCCGTTGACCATCTCTCGACATGGATAGTAATTGTGCAATTACTCCCAATGGGATATTGGCTTAAATCGCTGGATCGCTGTAAAATGTAGGTTTCATTGGTTCCCAGAGTGGAGGCACCAGTGATACTCGAACCAATCCATACTGGAGAATCTTCGGAGATTCCTGTGGTTACTGAGATTACATAATCTTCGAATCCATATGAATAGTTGAAATGGTGGGCTAAAACATGGGTTCCTAGAACTCCTTCTACTCCCTCAATGGTGGTTTGATACAGCGGAAGGTTAGTGCTATTCGGGTATCCGTGGATATGGGTATACTCGGGGGAGTAGGAGAAGTCAATAGGAACGCTTTGGAGGGTTTCTTGGAGCATATAATTGAGGGTGGCGGCGCTAGCGATATTGGCGCTGGCAAAAAGTGTGGTACCGATAACGACGCCAATTAGAATGGCTAAGGTGAGTTTCCAGTTCCGCTGCATTCGTTTTATGGTGTATCGATACAGCCCTATTCCCTTCCGAACCCTAATGGTTTTTCTTTAGGAGCCTATACCTAAAAGCTTTTACTTCTAGGACATGAACCTATTCATAGTAAATGACATTGGAGGCTGGAATGTGTTTTCGGAAAAACAGACTCTGGTAAGTGAACTCATCAAAGGGGATCCTGAGAAGCCTCTCCGGGAACCCGCCATTGCGCTCTTTGCTATCGTGTTCAATCTCTTTGCCATTTACCAAATCACCGAAATCATCCGGCAAACACTCCTTTGGATGGCTCCTGGAGGTGACCCCTGGTTCTTGTCCTACCAAGCAATGATGCTAATGATGATGAGCACCATGATTGGCGTATCGATCTTCTATTCCCTCATGCTCCTGCTAGGTGCTGCGCTTATGCGATTTATCAACCGACGAGCAGGTGCTGCGCTTATTCTCGTGTTCTCCATTTTTACACTCTTCATCAGTTTCATCGCCATAGCCTTTGGAGGCTTTAGCCTCCTCATTGGTGTGTTCTTAGGATTAGCCGCTGGCGTTATGGGCATTCGCAGCAAGCGAGAAGTCCGGGAAAGAGATGTTATCGAAGTTATTTAAAACTGGCATATAGGCAACCTAAAGAATCTGGTTAAGTATTGATTTACATTTGTAATTTTACAGTATTTGGGGATACAATGCGTCGGTCTCTTTTACTTGGTCTTGTTTTTTTCTCATCTTTACTACTTATTTCGAGTAGTGTCCAACACCTAGCTCCTACCAAGGTTGGAATCCTACTTCTCGCGCCTTCATCCTCAAACTGCCACAATTCATATGCTACTCAAATTGACACTCCTGAAATCAAACTCCTTTCTGTTCTAGAAAAAACAAGATCGCTAAATCTAGGACCAATTGTTGGTAATATTTCGCAGAACCCATCGATGGTCGAATATTCGGATACTCCCATCATAACCTGCGACGTACTCGAAAACACGAGCAGCATTAGCCATGTGACTCTTTTCTACCGAGTAGATAATGGAACCTGGACTTCCATTCCAATGGCAAATATAACCCGAGCTGAATATTCTACTGTAATACCTGCACAGCCTTGGCTAAGTTTTGTTGAATACTATATCAACGCCACTGATATCAGTAGCTTTTCAACTATTCAAATGAACGGCAGTTCCTACTACCATTACACCATCATTGATGAGACTAGACCTCAGGTGATAATTGATAGTCCTCCAGATGCCAGGATTATTCCTGGTGGAACCATAGTTAACATCACAATCCGTGCTTATGATGAAGGAAGTAGCATTCAAAGAGTTGAACTCACCATCACAGAATCCCAGTCCATTTCGGACTATCCCATTATTAACCGAACGTTTTCTTCAGCACCATACACGTATGCCTGGAATACTACGACAGCAATTGGATGGTTTGTCTATGCAATTGAAGCTTTAGCTTTTGATTATGCAGGCAATCTTGAACTCGCACAAGTCATCATGGGCGTGGTAAACGAAATACCTCCACAACCCCTTCTCCCCCTACTAACTCCTCTTGCAGTTGCCATCTCTGTTATAGTGGCCATTGTGTTGCTTCTCTACTGGTTCACAAAAGAGAAAGAAGTTGCAGAGTAAAGTGAATTCAGCAAATCCAAAAAACCGAATCCCGTACTACATTAGCTCTTTTTCGTTTTAGCGACTTTTTCGATAAATGCGCTAATGCGGTTAATCGCCTCATCCACAATTTTCTGACCTTTTTTCGGGTCAGCACGTGTTGCATACCCAATTGTGCCCGAATCAGTAAAGTCAGTAGTATCCCAGATGGGCATGATGTGGGGTTGCGGGGGAAACATAGTAGCTTTAGTAAATCCGGGAATTGGTTCGCGACCGGGTTCATCCACGCGCTTGTCTTCGAGCACTCGTTGCCCAAGAGCCCAGGCAACGGAGGTTTCCATTTCATCTGCATGGAAATGGGGTGGTTCAAAGGTTTCTTTTACTAAATCGCTAGTGATTTTCCACCATTCGATGCCCACACACCACAAACTTTCCTCATCATGAAGCTTTCGAAGAGCTATGGATAAGGCTGCTGTGTTGCCTCCATGGCTATTCATGACGATGATTTTCTTTGCACCGTGCTGTGCAAGACTTTTTCCAACATCCACAATCAGGTCGATAAAGGTCTCGTGTCGGAGGGTGATGGTGCCAGAAAAGGGCATATGATGAGGCGAGACGCCATAGGAGATAAGGGGTGCAATTGCGGTTTTGATTTTTGGCCAAAGCTTATCCGCAACAAGGTAAGCAAACTCTTGAGCTTGAAAGGCATCATTATCAAGCGGAAGTGCCGGGCCATGTTGCTCTTGGGAACCGACGGGAATGATGGCGATGTCTGTTTCTTCGAAGAGGGCTTTGGCTTCTTCCCAGGTGAGTTTGGCGAGCATAAAGGGTTTTACATCTGACAAACCGAATCCACCTTCAGTTCATGTTTAGGGGTTAGATTACGATTGGTTCTCACTGAAAAGTGCTCGTGTTGGGCAGGATTGATTGGTTAGGTGCCTTCTGCATAGGCTTGATGATAGCGTTGTTGTTCGGGAGTTAGTTGGTCGATACTAATATCCATGGAGTCGAGCTTCAATTTAGCAATGGTTTGATCAATTTCTCGAGGAAGCACATAGACTTCGTTAGACAGCTCTTTATGATGTTCTTTCAGGTATAGCATCGCATAGAACTGGTTGGAAAAAGATAGGTCCATCACCGATGATGGATGACCTTCAGCAGCAGCAAGGTTGACCAATCGACCTTCACCTAAGAGGTAAATCCGACGCCCATCCTTCAACGTGTACTCGCGGTTATTTTCCCGAATTACACGCTCACTTTTAGCCATCTTTGCTAATTCTTCAGCATTGACTTCAACGTTGAAGTGACCAGCATTTGCTAAAATTGCTCGGTCCTTCATGACTTTGAAATGCTCCTTGGTAATCACATCACGCATGCCTGTAGACGTGATAAATACATCTCCAAGACGAGCTGCTTCAATCATGGGCATCACACGATACCCTTCCATACGCGCCTTCAAGGCTTGAAGATAATCAACCTCGGTTACAATGACGTCAGCACCTAACCCTCGAGCACGTTGGGCAAGTCCTCGCCCACAATGACCAAATCCGCCGACAACAACCGTGCTGCCTGCAAAGAGGATATTTGTGGCCCGAAGAACACCATCTAGCGCGGATTGCCCCGTGCCAAAGATATTATCCATTTCTCGTTTCGTCACCGAATCGTTAGCCGCAATGACAGGGTATTTGAGTTTACCATCCGCAGCCATCGCTCGAAGACGATGGACACCCGTGGTGGTTTCCTCAGATGCACCGAGAATTTTCTCAACTAACTCGGGTTGCTTGGTATGTACACGAAAAATAAGATCAGCGCCATCATCCAAGGTTAGTTGAGGGTTAATCTTAAGCGTTTGATCGATGCACCAATAGTATTCTTCCGTGTTTAGATTGTGCCAAGCAAATACCGAAACATCATTTGCCACTAATGCTGCGGCAACATCATCTTGAGTTGATAAGGGATTACAACCACTCCACGCGACTTCTGCGCCTGCCGCAACAAAGGTTTCAACCAGCACTGCAGTTTCTTTCGTTACATGGAGGCAACCAGAAATCCGCAATCCCTCGAGGGGCTTAGATTTTGCGAATTTCTTTCGAATGCTCATGAGAACAGGCATTTGCGATTCTGCCCAATCGATTTTCTTGCGACCGGTTTCAGCAAGAGCCAGATCTCGAACTTTGTGGTCTACCATGAAATTCACCTACTGGAGTGTTGAGCCGGTTCTTTCCTTTAAGGATTTCACCACTTCTTAGAGTAGTAAAAAGATGAATCCTTAAACATGCCTACAGTTATTTATGGCATGTTATTACTAAGGAGAAATTGGTGTAAAGAATGAGCCTGTTTCTTATTCTTGTCGCTATCATTGGTAGCCTCATCGCCGTCCTACCTGCATTTCTCGTGTTTCTGTTAATTGCTCGCTCTAAAGGGAGCATGTGGCTATCAGCATTCATTGGTGGACTCTTCTGGTTTATTGCCTTACTAGCTCGAACACCAATTCTTCTAGTCCTCGATCTTTGGGGACTTACTATCACCCCGCCTTTCTATGCTATCTACATTGCTCTCATGATTTTTTTGGGAGCATTCTTAGCTGGGCTCTTTGAGGAGGGCATTAAATACGGATTTGTGAGAAAATATCCCTCCTTCATCAAGACCGTTAAACATGCCCTTAGTTTTGGTCTCGGCTGGGGGATTTGTGAAGCGCTCCTACTCTATGTACTTACGGTTTTGACCTATGGCTTTCTCTATGAATTCCTCATCACCATCATTCCCTTACCTCCTGAATCTTATCTGGTCCTTAATTTCATCTTAGGGGCTTTTGAACGGAATATTGCTATCATCTTCCATGTATCCGCAACGATTCTTGTTGCGTTAGCGGTCTGGCATAGTCGTTTCATCTTTGCATTCTTAGCGATACTAGTGCACTTCCTGTTTGACTATATCCCACTAATGATTCTGCAGTATGTCCTGTACCCAGTAATGGATCCGATTATTGCTGGAATCCTTACCGAATGTCTTTTCGCCATCTTTGCCATCATCTTCCTTGTCTTAGCGTATTGGTTGCTCAAACGTGAAGGCGGACCACCGCTTGAACCAGAACTGGAACCCGAGACAAAACCCACTTAAATCCTCATCTGGAAAGATAGATGCGAGCGGAGCACTGTGCCCGAGTTACCAGACCTTGAAGTAGCCAAAGATGTGCTCAACCGGACCCTCACTGGACGAACTATCCAGCACGCGGAAATCGGGAGCCCAATCCTACTACGGCGACCCACCGCAGAGCAATTCAATCAAGAACTCCGAAACCGTTCCCTCAAAGCCTTCTCACGTTACGGGAAGGTCCTTATTTTTCATTTCAGCCCCGAAGCGCGATTATTCATTAATTTCATGCTTGCTGGAAGACTCAGGCTTCAATCCCCTTCGACGAAGAAACAGAAAAAAATGGGATTCCGGCTTCAACTTGATACTGGCTGGGACTTACGGTATATTGATGCCAAAAACATGGGTAAACTCTATCTATTATTTGAAGGAGAACCCACATCATTGATCCCCAACTACGATAGTCAAGGCCCAGATGCACTTGATTCAGCTTTAACACTCGCTGTGTTTCGAAGTCGTATTCGGCAATTCAATGCGCTCATTAAACATGTCTTGGTCAATCAACGTTTCATTGCTGGTCTTGGCAATGCCTATGCAGATGAAATTTTGTTTGCAGCCCATGTGTTACCCTTTCGAAGGCGATCCAGTTTAACGGAAACTGAAATCGACACGTTATATTCAGCGATGAAATCGGTGCTTCAACATGCCATCAAAACGATTTCTTCTCGAGTTGGGGATGAACTTCAATTTGAAGTGCGTGATTTTCTTCAGGTGCACGGGAAAGGTGGTGCACGCTGTCCTGTGTGTTCAACAACGATTTCCTCGGTGAAATCCGGGCTGCGAGTTGCGAATTTCTGTCGACAATGTCAAGTCTAGCGGATTACGTGAAACTCCATTTTTCTTTGGGAAATTCGCAAGAAGGAACAGTATTAAATGGGATGTTCGGCAGAGGCAGAATTGCCAAAGCTCGGATAAAACGCGGCTTTATGCATCTTTGGTTATCTGCGGGAACTGAAAGACACTCCTCTAATTCAGGATTCTTTCAAGTGCGAGGTGTATGCCACAATGGTACTTTACGGCATCTGGCTAATCGATGCAAACAGTGGACTACTCCTCACGCATATCACCGTGCCAGGATTCGCCTTTAACCCCGATCTATTTTCAGGTTTCATTGCAGCAAGTCATGATTTCGCCCAAGAAACTTCGGGAGGAAAATTGAGCTCCATTGCCATGGGGAATTTCAAACTACTCATTCGGCGAGGACGCGTCTTAATGAAGGTACTTGCTGTTGGTGCTCGGGACCCCGAAGCCCGATATGATCCATTCTTTGACAACCTCGAGGCTCAAATCGATCCTATCTTGGCACATCAGCATCGTGAACCCGATGGCTTCAAAGCCGTCACCATTGAATTTCGTAATGAACTGCTTGAGGTCATAACTAGTGAACTTGAAGAGTTTGCTACCCGTAAAGCGCCTTCAGATCTAGCAGAACTTGCCATTCTCCGAGAAGAAAAAGTCCGAATCCTCATCAAGTCCCTTCTTTCTCGACAACAAGGAGAATTGATGCCAGAACTAGCCACAACTAAAATCGGGTATTCATATCCCCTCGTCTCTTCTATTACCGGACTAGATGATGAGGAAGCCATGAAACTCCTCGAATGTCTAGCTGATTATGGCATCCTCCTTCCTGAACCGACTGATAGTTCATTGGCTTGTCCTAAATGCAACTCTCTTCACTTACATCCCCATATCCTTTGCCCCGGCTGCCAAACCTCTGCACAGCCTGTCGAGCTCTTCGAACATCTGACCTGCGGGACAGTTAGTGTCAAAATCACCGAAGACCAAGAAATCTATTGTAACCGCTGTGGCATCAGCACCAGAGACGAAGCTGAATTCCGGGTCTTCCGTGGATACCAATGCCCCCAGTGTAATTCCTCTTTCAAACACCCTCAAATGATCTTCGTCTGCCATTCCTGCCACAACATTACCGAGCCCGAAAACGCGGGAATAACTGTTCTCAAAAAATACGTCCTCAACCCCGCACTCATCTCAGAACTCGAATTCATGTTAGCGAAACCATCTGAAAAACCTGTAATAGCACCACGAATGAAAATGGAAGCTAAGAAAGAACCTCCACCCGAACTTGCACCGACAGTTGTTCCACAAGAACTACCTCAGGTAATAACATCCGAAGAACCAGGAATCCATTCTACTCGCATGCCACCCATACCTGTTACTGTAGAAGCCACTCAACCTCATCGTTCCTCATCAGCTTCATTGGAGCATATCGTTTCGAGTAACGAAGCACAAATCGTTGAAGAACTGAAACAACTCGAAGCAGCACTCAGCTCTGGTTCTATTACGGAAGCAGAATATGATCGCAGGTTCGTTCGACTAAAACTTCAACTCCGGCGTATTCGCACACAGGAACTCCTCTAATCCGTTACTAACTTTTCTTTGTACTCTCTCGGTGGGTCCTATTTTCGATGCTTAGTTGAATTAAAATAGGACAACCAAGTTCCGCATAACTACTTTAACACACTTCTCATGGTCGAATACCATTAAGGTGAAAAAAATGGAAATCAAACGCATCGCCGTTATCGGCGCGGGTGCTATGGGCACAGGCATCGCCTACCAAGCTGCCCGATACGGCATTGAAGTCAACCTCAACGATATCAAACAGGAATTCATCACCAATGGCATGAACAAAATCAAATCTATGGTCAAAACTGGCGTTGACAAGGGCAAACTCGATCTGAAAGGAGCCAAAGCTATTGTTGACGGCATCAAACCAGTCCTTGATGTCGCTGAAGCCGTCAAAGATGTCGACCTGATTGTTGAAGCCATCTACGAAAACATGGAAGCCAAAAAAGAACTCTTTAAAAAAATGGATACAGCCGCTCGCCCCGACACAATCTTTGCTACCAACACTTCAAGTCTTAGTGTTACCGAAATGGCTACTGTAACCAAGCGTCCAGAGAAAGTTGTAGGAACACACTTTTTCAATCCGCCGTACACGATGAAATTAGTGGAGATTGTGGTTGGAGAAAAGACCTCTGAGGAAACGATTGAAACAGCGATTGCGTTCAGTAAAAAGCTCGATAAGACGCCTGTGAAGGTAAAAGATTCACCTGGCTTCATTGTGAACCGCATTCTTGGAGCTCTAATGGGTGAAGCTATTCGGATTCTCCAGGAAGGTCTTGCTACGGCTGAAGATATCGATACTGCTATGCAACTTGGGGCTAATCATCCTGTGGGTCCTTTGACCCTAGCTGACTTTGTCGGATTGGACATCGCTGCCGCAACTGCAAAAACCTTACACGAAGGTTTTGGTGATTGCTATTCCACACCTAAGTTGCTGTTGGAAAAGGTGGAAAAAGGCGAACTGGGTATGAAATCTGGTAAAGGATTTCACGAATACTCGTAAAATTCAATCAAGTAGGAGGAAAAACGAAAATGGCAGATTATGAAACTATCACCTATGCGGTTGAAGGGCACTTTCTTGCCGAAGAAGAACAAATCGGAGTTATCACCCTAAACCGTCCTGGAAAACTCAACGCGATTGGACCAGAGCTCATTAAAGATATGAATGATGTTCTGGATAAAATCGAAAAAGACAACAACGTTCGTGCCGTTATCATTCGATCTGCTTCCGAGAAAGCATTCTCAGTAGGAGCCGATCTTACAGCAGCAGCACAAATGGCTCAAGATAGGAAAATGGCGAAAGAATTCATGGAATCCGGACAAAAGCTATTCCGGCGTATTGAAGCCTTTCCTAAACCATTTATCGCTGAAATCCACGGCCTTTGTATGGGCGGAGGATTAGAAATGAGCCTGGCCTGTGATTTACGTGTCGCTTCGAAGGAGACTAAATTCAGCAATCCCGAAGTAAAACTTGGCCTCATCCCAGGTTGGGGTGGAACCCAACGCCTACCACGAGTTGTTGGCATGGGCCGAGCCAAGGAAATTGTTCTAACAGGTCGTGACGTGCTCGCTGATGAAGCCCTCGAAATGGGTTTAGTAAACAAGGTGGTCCCCAGCGACGAACTCCATGGTGAAGCCCTGTTCCTAGCACAATCACTTGCCGATAATGCACCTATTGCTCTCAAGTTGGCTAAAGACGCAATCAACCACTCCTTTGACGTTCCCGTAGAGAAAGGTAATGTCACTGAACTAGAAGGCATGCTAGCCACCTTCGATACTGAAGATCTTTCAACTGGAATTGCTGCAGTGTTCTCTAAATCCAAACCCAAATTTAAGGGCAAGTAAACACACAGCTAAACTAATACAACAAAAGATTCTATTAGCGAAAACCGCGATAGAAGTATCACGATACGAACAATACATAGGTGAAAAATAAGTGGCACTACCAAAAGTCGCCATTGTGGGCGTTGGTCACAGCAAATACGGCAAACGCGGCCAAATCATCGAAGAAGACATTGAAGGCGAGAAAGCCACCTATCCCGCCGTCACAATCCGAGAACTGGCACACGAATCATACTTTCCTGCCCTCGAACATGCAGGAATTACAAATGGTGATGTCGAAGCCAGTGTTATCGGCATTGCCGCAGAAGCATTTGCAGGCCAAGGTGCTGCTGCCGCACTCATCGCTGATGAAGTCGGTATTATTGGCAAACCCACAATGCGCGTTGAAACTGCATGCGCTACTGGCTCCACTGCTATCAGAACAGCCTGGGCACAGATTGCATCTGGGCAATTCGATGTCATGGCAGCCATCGGCGTTGAAACAATGACCTGGGTATCCACTGCTTACGCAACTGAATTGATGTCAGTGGCTGGAGACCACAGGTGGGAGTATCCTTATGGAATTAGTTTTCCAACTTTCTACTCCCTTTACGCTGCACGAAAGATGGCTGTTGATGGACTTACACGTGACCAGCTTTCTGCAGTGTCAGTGAAAAGCCATTATTATGGCTACTATAACAAATTAGCACATCTGCGTCGAAAAGTCTCGATTGAAGATGCTAATAACGCCGTCCCCATTGCCTTACCCCTTCGCCTCTATGACTGTTGCTTGATTAGCGATGGTTCTGCAACCGTCATTCTAGCAAATGAAGAAAAAGCGAAGGAGATGTCAAGTGATCCACTCTGGATTACTGGTCTTGGTTGTTCTTCAGACACAATGCGTGTTACTGATCGTCCAAATCTTACAAATCTGAGTGGGTCAGTGAGAGCTGGGGAGATGGCGTATAAATCATCGGGCCGCTCTGCTAAGGATATTGATGTCGCCTATGTTCACGACTGCTTCAGCGTTGCCGAAGTCATGGCTTATGAAGATCTTGGTTTCTGTGAACGAGGTCAAGGAGGTAAATGGGCTGAAGAACGTGGACCCTACATTGACGGACCAGGAGTTCCTGTAAATGTTGATGGCGGACTCAAATCTAAGGGTCACCCCTTAGGCGCTACCGGTATCGGACAGGTCGTTGACGCTTACAAGCAAGTCTTCGGCAAAGCAGAAAAAGAACGTCAAGTTCCCGATGTAAAAGTTGCATTGTGTCACAATGTTGGCCAACATGGTCAGTTTGTGAACGTCTTCATTTTAGAGCCCTGAGGTGAAATGTTATGAGTGAACCCCAACTAGGTTTAGTACAAGAATTGTCCTCGGATGTTAAGCATCGTCAACGAATGACTGCTGAATTTCGCAAGTTCATTGATGGGCTGAAGGAAGGTAAATTCCTGGCGACAGAATGCAAGTCTTGTGGAAAGAAATTCATGCCACCCCGATTTACCTGCCCATGTGGTGGTAAGGACCTCACTTGGTTTGAAGTGAATCCTGAAGGGACACTTTACACATGGTCAATTGTGCATTTTGCTCCCGAAGGTATCGCTCGGCGAACCAATGTTCCTTATGTGGTCGGTGTCATCGAGTTCGAAGATAATTTGCATCTCATTGGGCACATGAAAGGTTTAACTAGTAAACCCAAAGTGGGCATGAAAGTCAAAATTGAACCACAAGAACTTGAAGGTGGCGACTTAGCTTACTTCATTAAGCCTGCTTAGCCCCGAGCTAGCAGGCACTCTTCCTCTTTTTTTCAAGCTAGTTCTTGAAGGACTTCAACAAACCTCTTAGTTTGAGGAGCTTGTTTGATTAAAGGCGACTTTTCGAGTTGGGAATAAGAACTGCGATAGACTGGTCGATTTTCACGGTAGAAGATACCAATGGGGATTTTCTCTCCCCACTCACTAGCTCGTTTCATTGCGGCCGCTAGATCTGAAGCATCGTGTCCTTGTTCTTCGAGCTTGTAGACACGGTTCCGGTAGTACTGGAAATTTTGCACCCGATTGAATGTGAAACAAACTTGAAGCATATCGACAAATGCAAAACCCTTGTGCTGGATAGCAGCCTTCATAAGTTCCTTGAGATGCTCTACATCACCGACCCATCCTCGCGCCACAAATGATGCGTTGCTAGCCAAAGCGATTTGTAATGGTTCAATTCGAGGAGGGAATGAGCCGTGAGGTGTGGTTTTGCTTACATATCCTTGGATGCTAGTGGGGGAAGTTTGTCCCGTCGTTAACCCATAGACTTTGTTGTTATGAGTGAACAACTTAACATCGATATTACGTCGAGCGGCATGAGGAAAATGACCTAAACCTTCATCAAATTGGTCACCATCACCAGCATGGCCAATGACAGTAAGGTCATGATTTGTCAATTTAATCCCTGTCATAACAGGAAGGACACGTCCATGGATACCATGAAATCCATTCACGTTAACGTAATTGTAGATTTTTCCATGACAACCAATGCCTGTTACCAGCAGGACCTGGTCTTGTGGAAGACCCAAATCCACGATTGCGCTCTGTAATGCGCGGAGCACACCAAAATTGCCACATCCTGGGCACCAGGTGTTGGTTTCTTGGGTTTTGATACTTTCACGAGTTGGTTTATCCATTATTCATCCATCCTTCAATTCCGTATTAGAGTTCCTCCTTGATGCGTCGCGTGAGTTGCAAGGGATTGAAGGCCCTTCCATCATAGCGAAAGATGCGTTGTGGTATTTCGATTCCTGTATGCTCTTTGATGAGGCTTCCCAGCTGGCCAGTCTGATTACCCTCAATTAGAACGAGGTTCTTTCGTTCCAAGGCTGCGTTGATTTCCTCAGCTGGAAACGGTGTAAGGTAAATCACTTGCAGGAAGTTTGCTTTGATGTTCTCCGCTTCTAGGAGGCGAAGCACTTCCAAGGCTACTCCTTTGGTTGAACCCCAACCTACGAGTGTGACATCTGTTTTTTTGGGTCCATACATCTTGATGAGGGGTTTTGTCTTTAGGGTTTTGAAGAGTGCTGGAAGTTTCTGATAACGTTTATCTGCCATTTTGGTAGCGATAGCACAATCATCGCCTTGGAAACCACTTTCTTTGTGGACCGCAGAGTCAGAGTGAATTAAGGCTCCAGGGGTCCCTGGGATTAGACGGGGCGAAATTCCATCATTAGTCAGTTTATGCCGTGAATACGGTTCTTTACCGGAGTAAGGGGTCATGGGGAGAAGTTTTCCTCGGTTGATTTCAACCCCCTCTGCGGTGAAAGGCGAGATTGATGCCGAACTTTCGACAAGCTGTTTGTCTGTGAGTAAGATGACCGGAATTTGAAACTCGTCAGCGAGATTGAAGGCATCAATTGTAAACTTGAAGCATTCATTTACATCACCGGGGGCAATCACAACTCGTGGAAACTCGCCGTGTGCAGCATGAATCGCGAACCGGAGATCACTCTGTGCGGTATATGTAGGGAGCCCAGTGCTGGGGCCTGTCCGTTGGGCTAACATAATTACTAGTGGAGTTTCTGTCATAGCCGCCATGCTGAGAGCTTCGGTCATTAGGCAGAATCCGCCGCCGGATGTGCCGGTCATGGCTCGAACTCCAGCATAGGATGCACCGATTGCCATATTAATTGCAGCAATCTCACTTTCTGCTTGAATAGTAATCATGTTAAATTTCTCAGCCTGGGCGATAAGAAAATGTAGTAACCCTGATGCCGGAGTCATAGGATAAGCAGCATAGAATTGACAGCCAGCAGCAATGGCTCCCAAGGCTGTAGCTTCGTTACCATTCAGAAAAATTCGATCCTTTTGGATCTTTTTCGTAGGAGCCAGTTGATGCGCAAGCTTGTTCGCATAATGGGTGACAGCATAGTCATAGCCCGCTCGAGCGGCTTTCACATTCATACTGACAACCTTGTCGCCCTTTTGTTCGAAGGATTCTTGAAGGATATTTTCAAGGATTTCTATGTTAAATCCTAAAATCCCCAAAGTGGCACCTACGGCGATGGTGTTGCGAACCACATCGCGACCTTGAACTTCCTTAACAATATTCGTGAGGGGAATAGGAAAGAGATTCTCAACTTTTTTTGGCAAATCCGAAATCTTGGCATTAATCTCATCGCTATCATAAATTATACCCCCATCTGATTTGAGGGCTTTCAGATGCCTTTGAATTGTGTTTACATCTAAAGCGACAATAAGGTCATGAGTATCCCATTGAGTATAGACTGGATTCTTGCTCGCACGGATCATGTAAAAGTTATGACCACCTCGAATCAGAGAGGGGTAATCTACGGTGCCAAACACGTGAAGTCCCCCACGCATGAACACCTTGCCTAATGAAATGCCTGCTGCGGAGATACCTGCGCCTGCTTCGCCACCAATTAACACGGAAACATCATCTGTTCTGTTCACTTGTATCACTCCGGCTCGATTAGGTGAAGTCTCGGCTCAAAACTCTTTGCTAATTCTCAGTCGCTGAGTAGTGCCAACACCACTAGGAATATAAATTGTAACCCGCAAATTGGGATTTGGAGTGGAGTGTTAACCGTATTAAAACCGAAATAACCCCAAGAGAATAGAGGTCATCTTATGACAATCCGCGTTTTACCAACCATGTTCTCTTCTGAGGGAGAAACAATTCGAGGTAACTTCGTGCTTCCAGAAGGCGACGGTGTGTTTGCTGGAATCTGTAAGTTTCATGGATTCCCTGGATCTTCAGACCAGGTTAGTGGAATCGCCACAAGGCTTGCCGAGGCAGGCTTTGCGGTGCTAACCTTCGACTTTCGTGGCTTTCGATCTAGTGATGGTTATTTCAGCTTGGCTGGTGAGATTAAAGACGCTCAAGCCGCTATGAAGCATTTCCTTGCATCTGGTCACATCTCACCGGAATGGGTTGGATTATACGCCGCAAGTTATGGGGCTACTGTCGCCATAATCGAAGCAATTAACAATCCCTTGATCACTGCAATAGCGCTACGTGCACCAGTTTATGATCCCCTTGCTTTTGCTCAATCGCCTGTTGTTCCTGCTGCAATTGACGAATTGTTACGAACCTCTCCGGATGTAATGCATGGTCTTACGGAACCAGATATACGGGCTGGAGTCATTAACCGTATGATTCAGGATGCTACGCAATATAATGCCATGAAAGAAATCCACAAACTAACCTGCCCGCTTTTCATCATCACCGGAGACGCGGATCAAGGAATCGATCTAGAAGGGGTAAAACGGCTTTTCGAGGCTGCCAATGAACCAAAAGAGCTGGTTGTGGTACAAGGAGCTGATCATAACCTCACAAACCCAATCGCCTTTGAACAAACCATGGAAGCCATCGTGGCGTGGTTTAATCACCAATTCATTCATGGTGACTATCTCGGAATCTAACAAAGTTTTCTAGCTATCTTTTATCTAGCAATTTTAGATACTGCTTGGTTCACCGAAGTTTTTAGGGGTGAAGTTACCGCCTTTCTGTGGGTGACCGACATGATTCATTGCCCAGTTTGCGAAAAGAAACTACCTGATACCGTTGAGGTATGTCTAAATTGTGGTGCACCGGTCACCAAACTCATCAAAGAACCAGAGAATCATGGCTTTCATTTTCTCGTCGTCAACTCTTTAGATATCCCCACAGATTGCTGAACTTGGATGCACCATAAAGTGGAGACATCCTCATTGGATTAGGCGACTTCTTATGAAATGATTTCTGATAGCGGATGTTAGTACTCATCATCTACCGATTAATCAGTTCAGAATCCACTGGTGCTGTCGTGAGAGACTCGACTTCTGAAGCATTATTCAAAAGGAGCGCTTGCGCTGATTCGAGAAGGGCTTCATATTCAGGGTAATTCACGATTGCCAACGGATTGTTTATTGGAAAGGGTAAACTCTCAACCACGGTTTTTGTCAAATCATGGACGAAAAATCGACCTTTCTTAGTCACTTCGTTTCCTTTTACATGTCCTGCGAACCGGAGTATCGAGAGGACAAATTTGATGCTTCTAGGCATCTCTTCAATGACTTCGGAATCCATTTGTAGATTATAGAGTTCATGAGCAAATTTACGCCAAAACTCTGACGTTTCATCCACTTTTGTCTGGAAAGCTAACGCCTTGTCATTCCGTTGCATATCCACATATAATGGTAAAGGCGGATTGACCATTTGAGAACCGCCTACCTTGCTGAAAGCGGCCGCTCCAAATCCCAGGTAATCTATCACTAACTCATCGCGAGCCGAATCATAGATTTTTTGGGTCTTTGAAAAGACCCACACATTCTCGCGGAAATATCCATGACCGTCTAAGATTTCTCCAGCTTGTTCAATAAGGTTAAACATGCTTCGGGAATCCATTTCTGGAGTGACGCGCACTCCCGGAATCTCCATAAACGGATAGGTCGTGATTTGTTGGGGATTCACCACGCCTACTCGATCTACATCAAAGAGAAAGTCAGCCTTCGTTTGCTTGGGAAGCCCGACCATTAAATCGATATTCACCGTGAATCCAAGATCTCTGGCGTGGTCAACAATTGACTGAATCTGCGCCTCATCTGCCTTCGCCCGATTGACATGCTGCAGCGTATCAGGCTTCAGTGATTCGACACCAGTGCTGAGCTTCTCCACACCGAGTTTACGAACGGCTTCAAGATATTTTGGTGTAAATTGCTTGGGATTCCCTTCCATACCAATATTCGCCAAATCGACGTATTTACGCAGCGCCCCTAGAATACGTCCTATTTCTGCTGGCTGTAATAAATTCGGAGTCCCACCACCGATATACACCCATTCAACTTCTCCCTGCACGCCACGTTGGTGAATTTCTTTTTCAATGCTTTTGAGGTAAAGGTCTTTGAGGTCTTCTTGATATCGCACTTTATGGAAGGGGCAGAATGCACACAGTTGCTCGCAGAAGGGAACATGAATGTAGATTCCAACATGGTCCGGTGAAATTTCTTTCCAGTTAATTTCACCGAATTGGAACTTGATTTTAGAGAAGCTGTTGGCGAGTCGACGGTTAGCGATGTAGCCGAGCATGGTATTACTACCTATCAAAAAAGTAATACTGCCAGCATATAAATATTACACACAACCACATACGCACCTAACCGAAGTGAAGCCCAATGCCAAAAAGTGGTGTTACCCGAATCAGCATGTCGCTCCCTCCCAGTCTTCTAAAGGAATTTGATCAAGTAACTGCCAATATCGGTTATGACCGATCTAAAGCAATTCAACAGGCAATGCGCGATTTCATCTCGGAGTATCGCTGGGACCAAGATCCTGACACAAGTGCAGTGGGAACGATTACAATTATTTATGATCATGATGTTTCCGGGCTTGAGGCCGAATTGACCCGGATTCAACATCAACACACCCACCTCATTACATCGGTTACACACATTCATTTAGATACACATAATTGCTTGCTAGTTATTGTAGTCAAAGGACGTGCAGCCACAATGAAGCAGTTGGCGACAGAACTTCAGGGTCTACGCGGAATTTACCAATTAAAAGTCACCAGCATGATGACATAAGGTAAACTAGCTCATCAGCATTCTCATCAGCTTGCATTAACAAGTACTTCACTGTAAACAACGACGATTTTGTTACCGAAAGTGACAGGAAGACCAAAGCCCATGCATGTACGATGTTCGGGCGGTTTTCACTTCGCTAACAGGACATAGAACTAACATCAGTCAACAGAATTGATTAAAATTTTGACCACGTACGATCGATCATTTTGCTGGTCATCTCGATTACGTGCTTCATGTCATTGGCAGGGACAAGTCCAACTTCAGGTGCCATTTTCATAATTGAAACATGGGCTACAAAAACCTCTCCCGCGTCTTCATACACGACGAAACTACAGGGAAATAATAAGCCAACGTTTTTGGAAACATCCAATGCTGCCTTTGCTAATTTGGCACCACATGCACAGATCATCGTATAGCGGGGATACTCCTCGACACCTAACTTCTCTTTGAAAATATTATGTAACGCCTTTACCATTAGGACAGAGAATCCTTCTTCTTTCACAATTGCTTCAACATGCTTTACAGCCTGGTCGAAATCCAAGTTTAGTTTCTTTTTAAGAGCTTCAACCATTATGAATCACCTACTCCGTCGAGTAATCATCGAATGCTTTGAGAGTCTTTCTGGCTGCCATCAAATATTCGTTCATCTCATCGTCCATTAGTATCACCAGTGAATAGGGTAGTACTAACGGTTCTTTGGAATTAAAAGAGGTTTGATTACTAGGAAAAGTAGAAAATCAGAAACACTCCAAATCGCCGGAATATTCTTGAACGTTCGTTTTATGCTTCTAACCAGGTGCGATTCGATGGAAAAGGATGAGAAGGATAAGCTCATTGCCTTGGAGGCATATAATTCAATGGCAAGGGCGTATAGTGAAAAAGTCCTCACTAAGGATTATAATGCGTACCTTGAACGCCCTGCAATTTTATCTCTGCTCCCTGATGTTGATGGACGCTATATTCTTGATGCTGGGTGCGGTCCAGGTCATAACGCTGCTTATCTTATCGAGCATGGAGCTAAGGTTATGGCAGTTGATGTTAGTCCCAAAATGCTTGAGATTTGCCGAGAACGACTTGGAGAGAACGCGGACATTCGTGAAGTGGACTTGAATCAACCTCTCCTTTTTTTCCGAGGGGAAACGTTTGACCTCATCTTCTCTTCCCTCGTTATGGGCTACATTTTAGATTGGTATTCAACTTTCAAGGAATTTTATCGCATTCTCAAACCAGGTGGTGAACTGATCTTTTCCACCATTCACCCATGCACTCCCTCAACAATGCGTGAACGAAAGGATTACTTCGAAACTCGCCGAGTCGAATGGCTATGGACCGGATTCGGCAAACCTACAATCATGCCCTTTTACCACAGGCCTCTCACTGCCTTTTTTGGACCACTCATTGAGGCAGGTTTTCAAATTTTGAAGATTCTCGAACCTCGACCTTTAGATGAGTTTCAGAAGACGAATCCTGAAGACTATGAAAGGGTGTTGACTCGTCCGTCTTTTCTATGCATTAAGGCAGTAAAACCCAGCAAATGATTGTTACATCATTGCTCCTTCAAGAGGACTAGCATTTGCTGAATATCCGTGGTTGGTAACTGGCACTGATGATTGCTACACACATAAGCAGTAGCTTTTCCGCTGATACTCGTATAGTCTTTTGTGAAGGGGGCGAGTTTTGCTATTCGCTTTTCTTCTCTTTGCGGAAGTAATAACATTACCTTGTTTGGAATGAATCGTTCAGTAATAGCCTTCACCATTTCTTGACTGTCATTCGCTTCTGGATTTGCAACTAGTACCAGCTCATATGTGGGGCCGACGGCGAAATCCACCGCCACAATCATTAAGGTGAATCCAGCGGGGGATCTTAATACATCGCCTGAAAAAGCTTGACCTATTTTGGCCGCTTTGAATTCCAAGTCAGATGTGCCAGTGATTCGGCTGAGTCGAAGTAAGTTGAGCATCGCGACGGAATTTCCTGATGGGATTGCTCCATCATAAGCATCCTTTTTCCTAAGGAGAAGGTCTTCGGCATCATCTGCAGTGAAGAAAAAGCCGCCATCTTGCGTATCCCAAAAGTGAGTAAGAAGTGTTTGATTCAGGTTAATTGCTTTTTCAAGGTAGTCAGGGTTGAAGGTGGTCTCATAGAGTTCAAGGAGTCCCCAAATCATGAATGCGTAATCATCCAGGAAAGCCGAAATTGTGGCTTCTCCATCCCGGTAACGGTGTAGAAGATGTCCATCCTTATACAGGTCGGTGAAAACAAATTTGACCGCCTTTATTGCAGCCTCAGTAAAGCGTGGTTCGCGAAGTACTCTTGCTGCTTTAGCAAGGGCAGCAATCATTAGACCATTCCAATCCGTGAGGATTTTGTCATCTTTATGGGGGTGTATTCGCTTCTCACGGATAACAAACAGCTTCTTTCGTGCGCCGTCGAGAAGCTCTGATAAAACCTTCGGGATCATTTTTCGATTTTGGCCTTCTGCTTCCAATGATACTCGAAGATGAGGGATGTTGGTTCCCGTGCGTTTCCCGGTCGCTTCTTCAAGAAAATTCCCTTCGGGTTCAAAGCTGTAGACATCAAGGAACACTTCAGCTTCTTTTGTGGTCAGGGCATCCCGAACTTCTTTTTCTGACCACACATAGAACTTCCCTTCTTCACCTTCACTATCTGCATCCTCAGCGGAAAAAAATCCGCCTAGAGGGCTAGTCATATCACGAAGTACGTACGTGATGATTTCTCGAACCGTGTGAGCATACGCTGTCTTTTGGGTTGCTTGAAATGCTTCCGAGTAAGCCATTATTAACATAGCCTGGTCGTAGAGCATCTTCTCAAAATGAGGAAGCAACCATTTAGGGTCAGTTGAATAACGATGGAAGCCAAATCCCACATGATCAAAAATGCCGCCTTGCCTCATCTTGTCTAATGTCTTTTCGACCATCCGAAGTGCCTTTCCACTTTTTGTGCGTTTCCAGTATCGAAGTAGAAACAATAGGTTATGGGGAGAGGGAAATTTAGGACGGAATCCAAATCCGCCATGCTCTTCATCGAATCGTTCTTGTAGTCGGTCAAAGGTCATTTCCAAGACGCCTTCTCCCAACTCTGCACCACGTGTACTAACGTTCGATGCTTCAAGGCTCTCTATAATATTACCAGAAATCGTATCAAGTCGCTTTCGTTCCTTATTCCATAATCGTTGAATTTCGGGGACTAGTTCATCCATACCTATTCGGCCAAACCGCGTTTCAGGAGGAATGTAAGTCGCAGCAAAGAATGGTTTCTTATCGGGGTGCATAATTATCGTTAGTGGCCAGCCTCCGCTCCCGGTCATCATCTGAGCGACTGACATGTACAGTGAGTCAATATCTGGTCGCTCCTCTCTGTCCACCTTGATATTGACAAATGCCTCGTTCATCAGTTTAGCGATACGTGGATTCTCAAAGGATTCCCGTTCCATCACATGACACCAATGGCACGTACTATACCCGATGGAAAGAAAAATGGGTTTGTCCTCTTTCTTTGCTTTTGCAAATGCCTTGTCACTCCATGGATACCAATCTACAGGATTATGAGCATGCTGTAACAGGTAAGGACTTTTCTCATGGATAAGTTGGTTTGGGAGTTCCTCGTTGTCCTTATTCATGTTCTATCACAAATGAAGAAATTCCGTGTTGCTTTTTTATACTTGCATTTTCCTAACACTACCCTTCTTCGAAATCATGTGATCTAAATCATGCATAGAATCAATTCTTAAAAATCAGAAGCTGTTTTCATCGCAGAGCACATTGTCACAGAAAAAGTCAACATTACGAATAACTCTCCTTCAGTTGTTCTTGTAGCGGATCCAGGTAAGCTACGAAATCTTGGGCTTGCATTAAACATACTCTTCGATCATGGCTGTTCGGTAAAAACTGGATGACGTTATGGACACGTAGCAATTATCGTCTTAGAACGACACTGTAACATCCCAAAATAAATTGGAAGCGAGAAAGGAGATTTCCTTCCTCGACCAGCTGAGGAAATTCAGCGAGTGTTTTCCAATTTTTTAGAAATTTCTTCCAGAATGGTTTTCATGTCGCGTAACGTCATGAGAATTTCATCATCTAATGAATCCGGTAGTTTGGGAATCTCGCTATCTCCGTATATCCCGGGTTCTGTTCCAGTGGTGTAAGGTGCTCGGAATTTGCGTAATTCCTGAAGAATGAAATCCCGGACTTCTTCATAGAATTCAATCCCTTCCAACTTCTCTTCAGGTTCTTTTTTCTGACCAGAAAATCCTGCGGTCTCAATATTAACGGATCCGATTCCAAAAAGTCGATCAAGTGGACCTGACTTCGTACTGATGTTAGTAACGGTCCGAAACGGCACATGTTTGCGTGTCTGATTGAAGATACCTTTCTGGACATAGACCTCCGGCATGCTCTCACCTGATTCTGAAATGACTGAGTATTCAATATTCCGAACATAAAGGTCGGTGAAAATCATTCCTGGTACCAACCAGAAGAGATTGAAAACCCACATCCCACTAGTAATTGGCAGCCACCATACAGCAAAATTCATCCACAATAGATCTGCATCAAAGAATCCAATTAAAGAAATACCAAACCAGCTCAACAAAACGATTAACCAGAAGACGATTGCAGTAATCCATAAGTCAACTATTCTTTTTTGGAGATAAGCCCTTGAGGGTTTGAAAAGCCGACCATGTGAGATCTTCTCTCCGGGAGGACGGATTATGCGACTGTCTCTACTCCTATTTTCCAATGTCTTCAACTCCGTTGATAACGAGGGATTTCCTTGGCCGCCAGCTTATTGAAAATGGCTGTAGACTGCTGGGTCATCGGCAAAACTTCTTCATCTGGACGCAATTTAATCCCGTATTCTCTGATGATTGTATCCAGCGTTTCTCGACATTCAATGAGTTTAGGACAATTGTGGCACATAATCCCTGCATAGGATGCGTGTTTGTACCACACGATAATCCCCAATTTGAATGTGAAAACAACGTAAACGACCGAGTTTGCTTGATAGTCAAATCCAATGAGGAGGCCGTTATAATCCAGTAGACTTTCCACATCAAGGCGGTGGCTTTTAGCTTGCGCACGAAGGGCTTTTGCGATTTTCCCACGAGCCCGATTCAATACTCGGGATACGTAGGCGACAGACCAGCTTGCTCGACCGGCCTTCGCGATAGCACTTGTTGATAATCCCTGATGAAACTGCTGCCAGACAACTTCCTCATCAGGGGATAAAATGCCCATCGTGAATCCTCGTTTTTTTGATCTGTGATAGTTAAATTCTGATGGAATCTAATAATCACATGTTTACCAATTATTAGTAAACATTTATAAATTTATGTATTTGGGCTATTTTCAAGTGTGTGCGTAGGGTTTCTCTAATAGCAAAAAAACGAACATTTAAGTTCGCTCAGGTTTATATCCAAGTGTCTGGTGTAAGATTACCGTAAACTGGTAAACATTCTTAGTGGTTACAAATGAAGAATATACTCAATGGAATTGCATTGATTCTTCTTTTAACAACCCTCGTAATCTAACTTTCAACAACTATACGCTGATCTCCGACCAGTTGGACAAGTCTATTTTTACCCAACGCTTACCAACGGTTTTACTGCTAAGATTCATGTAACACTTAATACATCTGCGACCCTAGTTGCCCATGCTTATTGTAATCTACACGGAATCTGGGAAGGAAAAGGAATCAAAGTTAAGGTAACAACGGATTAATCTTTCCAAATCAATGCTTTGACATAACCGATTGTATCAATTAAAAAATACATGTTCTAGTTGTACACTTTATAGTAGCAAAATTATATGAATCTCCGCCTACCATGATACTATGTGATGTTATGCCTGAAGAAGCAAAAGACCATGTGGTCGATAATTTAGTACATTGCGCAATATCACTAAGCGCCTATAATATGGTAACAGACCTTAATATCAAACTCTCCCTTATCCAACAGATAAACAAGGAATACAATGCCCTGGCTAACAAACTGGAATCAGGCAATATTTCCCAACAGGATTTAGATGTCGCCGCTCCCGTTGCGAAGGAAAAGGTGTCGCCAGAAATTCGACGTCGCGATGATTTTGGATTGCATGCAGAAGCCACTGACAAACTAGCTAACTCAGCACCATCGCGAGTCGATCAAATCATTAACTTCTTGAAACAGAATCGGAAACTTGAGATTCTTGCAACGTTGTCTTTCAAAGAACCCGCTGAATAGATTCAGGTCTTAACCTAAACGGAAATAGGGGTTTAGTTCAGACTTTTCATATAATTCTCTCCCCAAAGTTATTTCTTTTTTCTAATCTCTTTGGGAATTTTCTCCAATGGATTTTCTTTTCCTCTAAATGCTCTTCGTCTTGCTATCGCGGTAATTGAAAATAGGTTATTAAGGGATTGAATCACTGGAAGGATTGAGTTCGATGTCTGAGTTTCTGCTTTTGTCTGTGTATCGCCGGTACCTTGAAGCCAATGGATTTGAGGTCGAGCAAAAAGCCACTATAGCCGGTAGTGTGGTTGATCTTTTAGCAACCTCTGAGAACCGTACTCTTCTGGCTGATGCGAAATGGATTCGGAGCCCGGGAGATGTTTACGAAGCTGTTGGACGAGCTGTGCAGAATCGAGTGGCTATGCCAGAAGGCACTCCTGTTGTCGTAATCCCTATTGGTGTTGCTTCTGAGGAAATCCGAGAACGTATCCTCGGCGCTTGCTACAAGTATGGAGTTGAACTCCATTTTGTAGATATCAATAAGCGCGAAGTTTTTCCCGATTACTTAACTACTCAGGTGTACCCTGCCATCCACTCCATGATTCAACAGACGCGTGATCTGAAAGAACAGGGACTCTCTGGTCCCCAAATCAAGGCGCTTTACATCCTTTTTACAACGCTTCAGTTAATTCTAGAACCACCCGAACTCGTTGATGATGTAAAGAGTGCGTTAGCCGAGCTCCAATCCAAATAATTACAGGAATTCAGTGATTTCCCTCTTATTTTCGTTGATTATAGGCTTGAGTGTTTGGACACCTGCTGTTCAATCCACTGCTTCAAAGGTTCTTTGGCTGGGATTGATTTTATCCAATCGGGGTCTTTGTAAAAACCTTCATGTCGAATTGTGATCAGGTCCTCCAGTGTGGAAGGTCGGTTGTCAGATACATCTTCTTTGAAAAGATGTAAGGGGTAATTATAGGTACTTGGAAGCGCCTGGAGTTCTTCGGGGGGAAACATTGAAAGAATCACCCCTGAGAGTGCTGCTTGGTGAACGAAAATTTCGTATCGTTCATCCTGCTGATAGAATCCCTGACACTCACGGTTCTTGTAGAGTTCGAAGAATGTGTCGTGCCAAATTCGGAAGAGCCGGTTCGTTGGTCGAGTAACCAGACAGCCCGCATTGAAGTAGGGACGGATTTGTGTCGCGTCAACATGGGTAATCATGGGAAACACTCGATCTTGGGGGACTTGACAGGACTTATAGATGTGGGACCAGAAGGGGTCAAGGGGTTCTGTATACCGCGAGCCAATAAGGGTGTGGTGGACAGGTCGATAAGCTAGGCTCTTCGAATCAGGGATTAGAAATTCGGTAGGTTCCCCCAGAATAATGGTATTAGCATCCAACCAGGCCAGTAAGGTGGTGTCTCGTTCGGCCATTGATTCGGCAAATGCAATTGCTTGAATGGTATCTGCGAAAAAGAAAGGCAATTTAGATCGATCCATAGCAAAAGGAATCAACTTCGCATCAAGTGCTTCGAAACCTTTTATGGTGGTTTCCTCGAGAGGCTGAGATGATTCGGGTGTAAACACCCAGATAGGCTTTTTTGCTAATGATCCAGCGAAGTTTCGAATGCTCTCAATGAGAAGTAGCGTATTGAGTTGAGATTCTTTCTGAGGAAAAACGATTGTAGTGAAAATCAGTTGCTCTAGTTTCATAAGCCAACCCGACATCCCTCCCCTCTTGGTCCTATTAAATAAACCCAAAAGTAACAACGAACCCCAAAACTTGAATTTTGGTTGATTAATTAGCCGAAGCAGGTTTGCCATTACAATATGGAAAAGATGGTTCCTGATCCATTCTCGCGATACACATCATCGCCAACAGTTCTTCGGATGGCTTCCTTTGCTATCTTATGCGTGCAATGGCATGGTGAGACGAGATTCACATCTTCATGCACAAACAATTCACCTACATTGACTCCTTCTTCTTCTGTCTTCAAATGGAAACCACCAATTACAGCATGGACTCGACGACCGGGAAAAACTTTCTTCGCAGATTGAAGGAGACGTCTTACCTTCGGATGTGCGCACCCTGTAAGTAAGACAATTCCCACACTTTCAACATTAATGACTACGCCGTGTTCTTTGAGCTTCTTCGGTCCTAAGGCTCCAGTTGTCGCTATTCCTGACCGAATTATGGAAGCTTCCTCAGCAACTATGCGACGGATATTACTTTGGCTCAAAGTGAGCTCCAACGCATCGTGATGAGCAGGAAGGTAGGTAACCAGATCCGTATGCTGAATCAACTCTAGAGCTGGCTGAAGCGCCCCAAAATGATCATGGTGAAAATGACTAATCACTATAGCCCGAAGATTGGTAAAATCCAGATTCAATGCTTGGGCATTATGCCGGAAGACTTGAGCACTGCCACTAGTATCCATGAGGAGTGCTTCAGTCCGACCTGGAAACTGAATGTTCACATGCAGGGATAATCCCCAGACATGATTCAATCCGGGTTGAGCAGATTGGTTATCGACAACAGTAGTGATTGTAACCCCAAGTACCTCTTCAGCAATAGCGTCAGGTGCAACCATTGTCTCAGACGCCATTCGAATTACCCCTGATTTCCTATTCGCCAGGACACTTAATCCTTCTGTTCAGCTTCTCCAGTGGATATTCTATTGGCGTAACGCTTTCTATTATCAATTAGATATTATCTAGGAACTCTGTATTCTCCTCCTTATAGGAAAAAGCAAGGTGCTAAGGAGCAAAGTGCTTGCTCCTTGAATAGGTACAGAATCTTAGTTCACTAATTTTGTTACGGCCTTAAGGCGCATTTCTGCTTCTTTGACGATGCGGTCCACGACTTCTTGAACCGTGGGAATTTCGTCAATACCACCGATGGTTTGACCAACGAGGATGGGCCCTTTTTGGACGTCGCCCTTGTAGACAAGTTCGTAGCGTTCCATTTCATCGAGGAGATCATCAGCTGTCATAGACGATTCTTCAGCCATTCGGGCTTCCCGGTCGGGTACGGGTGAACCATGAGTCTTAGAGTATTCATTTTTAAGTAACCGAATGGGTCCGAAGGCTCCAGTAGTGACAACAGTGTCTTCGTCCGTTGCAGGTAATATAAGGGCCTTGTAATCGTCGTGGAATTCACATTCCTTTGTGGCGATGAATCGGGTTCCCATTTGGATACCTGAAGCGCCCATAGCGAGAGCACCCGCAAGTCCTTTACCATCAAACCATCCACCGCAGGAAATTACAGGGATGTTGCCTGCCATTTCCACCATTTCGGCGGTTAGCACTGTGGTGGCAACTTTTTCATATGAGTTATGACCACCGCCTTCGTAACCAGTTGCGACGATTCCGTCTAGTACACCTTTGGTGCCTGGGAACTTCTTTTGGAACCAGTCAGGATTCAGGGCTTTGACTGCTAGCCATTTCGCAGGAATGACGTGAAAGACTTTCAAATCAGGGTCTACATCTTTGAAGTGATGTGCTCCTGGGCGAGGATCACCAGCTGAGGTGATAACAACTCGAAGTTGTTCCCTGACTTTTTTATTTTCTTTGCGAATCCGAGGAATCAGTTTGATAAGTTCAGGGTAGTCGATTTGGAGTCGAGCTGTTCGAATGTTGACGCCGAAAGGGCCATCAGTATTTTCAACCACATCGAGGATGTTTTTCTCCATTTCTTTGATGGGATCCATATTACGTAGATTCGTATGTGAGACAATACCGAAGGCACCGGCGTTGCTGACAGCTGCACATAATTTAGTTGTGTAGAAGGGTCCCATTGCCGCTTGGATAATGGGGTGTTTGCAGCCGACCATTTCGGTGAATTTCGTTTTAATCATAGATTTCACCTAACGCGGAGGAATCGAATTGCAGATAGGGCTTTTTGTTCTCATTGGCGGCTGGGGTAATTTAAGTGTGCGCGTTGTTATCCAATCCACTAAAATCGTCAACCTTATAGTGGTGTATTCAAAGAATAATCAGGGCAAATTGACCTCATCTGATTGAGGAAGTGGCTACAACCGAAATAATTCTGCTGAGATGAAGTAAGGAGACGGACCTTATGGCAGGGCTCGGGAAACTTGATGTTGCATGCATTGGTTTTATGACTGTGATTGTGTTGACAATTTCTGGATATATGGCAGTATACGGAGGTTGGACGCTAGTTGAGGGAACTCCGCTTTGGATGGGCTGGGTGTGGTGGGTTATTTTCGCGATTGTTATTATTTCACTTCTTCTCATTATCTTGACTTCAAGACGAAACCCAGGTTAGACTGAAAGCACATATAAGAATCCCCAGAAGTGAATGATAGACCAATAAGCTCTTGGGTGTTCTGAATGCAATGATTGAATTTGGGCAACAACTCTTTTACTCACGGTCTTGGGATTTGGTGAAAACCAAAGTTGTGAAAATGATTGAACAGAAGAATTGGAGTACTTGTTGGGTGCCTGATCATCTTCGAGGATTACCTCCGTTCGCCATTGATGCCTTTCTCTCTCCTTGGACGATGCTAGGTGCCTTTGCAGAACTTGCACCTGAAATGTCATTAGGCGTTGCTGTTACCGATGCTATTCGTCTTCATCCCGCCATTTTAGCCCAAAACGCCGTCTCCTTAGACCATCAATCTAAAGGACGCTTTATTCTAGGAGTGGGTGCGGGTGAAAAGATGAATCTAGCGGTCTACGGATTTGACTCAAAAAACGCTGTAAGCCGACTGCAGGAGTGTATTGAAGTCATGAAGTTGCTGTGGACCCAATCAGGACCAATGACCCATCATGGCCGATTCTTCAAGTTGGACCGTGCGGTTCTGGAACCAAAACCGCTTACCCAACCTCACCCACCGATTTGGATTGCCGGAAATGGTCCTCGGACCCGCAAATTGACCGCTGAACTCGCCAATGGTTGGTTCCCCTTTCCCACATTACCAGAAATGTACCGAGACGGGCTCAAGGATATCCATCAACATATGAAAACTATTGATCGTGACCCTTCAACTTTAGCTGCTGGATTCTGGGGTCGGGTTTTCATGCATGATGATCCAGGAATTGTCTCCCAATATCTTGGAGGATTACGTGGACAGCTTGTATTACAACCCCAGGTACTGGCTGCCTTAGGGTTTTGGAAAGAAGATTATTCGTCCATTTATCATGAGCAGGGCATTCACCCCAGTACTATTAGTTTGCTAACTTACGACGCTGATGATATTGCCAAACTGGATATCAGTAAGATGCTTCCGATTGTTAGTGACATTCCCGAGGACGTAATCAAATCCATTACGCTCGCAGGATCGCCAGAAGAAGTACGAAAGAAAATTCAGGCTTTTGTGGATGCGGGAGCAAACAAATTTTGTTTCGAAATCATCAATGGTGTAAGTAAGCGAAATGCTCCCTATACTTACTTCGACGTGTCGCGAATTCTTGCTGAGGAAATTTATCCTGACCTCACCAACTAGCTCTTATAGAAGTAAATCAATGCAACCTTCCTATCATTGAATTTAGAATTGATGTGGTTCGATAGTCATGGTAGAATCCCACGTCCATATCGAGCATAACGGTCGGATTGCTTCAGTGGATGTGCTTCGTGGCATTGCATTGGTGTTTATGATTATCAACCATTTCGGACAAACCTTCGTTGGTGGTGGATATCAGTCACCTATTGCGATGTCGATTCTCTTTTTTGGTATAATTCCAGCGCCTCTTTTTTACATTGTTGCAGGAATCGGTGTTGTCTTGGCCAACTCACGCTTCCAACAAAGAGGGGATTCCACAAAGACAATTTGGAAATGGGTGCTGTCGCGGGGGCTTTTAATCATGGGATTAGGCTATCTCTTTTCTGTTGTTATGTTTGGGACAGTATGGATTCTGGATTGGAGTATTCTCCAACTCATCGGCTTCTCTCTGATTATTGCTCAGCTAACCCTTTACATTCCCAAGCGTTATCGAGTATTTCTCCCAATTCTGATAATACTCTTGGCTCCTATATTTCGTGTTTGGCTAAATTATGAGGTAATTGTGGGAACTGTTGGCAATATTCAGTATGCGCCTCCCCAAACCTGGTTCGATCATTTGTCTGCTATCGTTGCAACAGGAAAAGCCCCGCTCTTTCCATGGCTTGCGTGTTCAATTATTGGCACATTCATCGGAGAGGCGATACTCGAAACCCCCGCGAATCCCAGACGGCTTGTTTATGACACCCTTGTTATTGGGAGTATTCTATCCTTAGCAGTTCTGCCTTTCTTTCTTCTTGGGGATCTTGTGAGCCAGTATCCTCTCACGAATGGTTTCTTCCTGCTTTCATCTGGCATGGCACTCCTTGCTGTAGCTAGTGTCTTATTGACTGTAGATGTTTGGAAATGGTGGAATCCAATTAGTCGGCTCTTTGAAATTAACGGTCAGATAGCTTTGATCTCCTATATCGCTCACCACCTTTATGGCATCATCCTCTTTGGAGTCATTCTTGGGTTCTATCGCACAATTGGGGTGATTGGATGGATTCTGATTACAGTAAGCTATTTCGGGCTCTCGCTATTTTTCGCCTATTTTTGGCTACCATTCCGCTCCAAGCGATCTGTCTATTGGGATATCGCAGCCACATATATCGTTCTTTTTATCGCATTGGGTGTACGCTGGATTCTGGCACTCAACGGTTTTTGGGCATTTTAAAAACAATGCCATCAGGGATTATTATTCGTGGATAATAATTAAGTGGAACAAGACAGAGAAGACTCAGTGCCATGACGGTACTGCGAATCGGTCATCTCTCAACCGCCTATCATACCGCTTTCATTTTAATGGGGGGACATTGGGTTGAGGAGAAAATGAAGGTGCAAACCGAATGGACGCTATTTCCCACTGGACCTGCCATAGTTCAAGCTTTCAAGAACGGAGATTTGGACCTCGGTTATATCGGGCTCCCCCCTGCAATGATTGGTATGGAACAAGGATTGGATATCCAATGTGTAGGTGGCGGGCATGTTGAGGGAACCGTGGTCACTGGCCTTGCAGAGTACAAAACACTTCAAGAAGCCGGATCTGTTGAAGCAGCTTTGCAACAATTCGAAGGCAAGAAACTTGGAACTCCTTCAAAAGGCTCAATTCATGACGTTATTATTCGCAAACTCGTTGCTGATGCCGGACTAGCTGCCTCCATAACAATCGAGAATTTTATCTGGGCAGATTTCATACTTGAAGCGATGGAGGATGAGAAGGTTGCTGGAGGTTGTGGAACACCTCCACTAGCTGTTCTTGCAACGAAATATTTGGATGCTCAACTGGTGCTTCCCCCAAATTCCATTTGGCCCTACAATCCCAGTTATGGAATTGTAGCTACCTCATCCATGATTAAAGCACAACCAGAGGATGTACGAGGATTCCTTGCAATTCATGAAGACGCCTGTAACCTCATGCGAGAGAATCCAAGTAAAGCGGCCTCCCTAGCCGTAAAAGAAATCGGGATAGTTGATGAGACATTTCTTAAACAAGTGTTTCGTGTCTCACCCAAATATTGTGCAAGCCTTCCCCCCGAATACATTCAATCCACTTTGGCTTTCATTCCAGTGCTGCAAGAGATGGGCTATATTCAAAAAAGTCTCAGAGAAGCCGATGTTTTTGAAACTAGCATCATCGAAAGGGTACATTCCCTCCCACATCATTACAATGATCCTGGGAACCTAATATAACAAGCCTTATCCACCTGCTACCGGTGGAATAATGACGAGTTCACTTTGATTATGAATTGGAGTTTTGAATCCTGCGAGATTTGCGATGTTCTTCCCATCAATAAAATAGATGATTTGTAATCCTCGAATATCACGCCCAGATCGAATCATTCGATTAAATGCTTTGCCATACTTCTTCGAAAGGATACTAAGAAGGTCTTCGACTGTCGACCCATTGTCAACTTCTATCACCTCTTCTCGTGTTCCGGTGATTTCTCGAATGACACTGAGGTACCTCACAGTCACGTACATTCTTGGCTCAGTTGTCTCTGTGTGAGTTTCCGCGTTATAAAAGTCACGATGATTCTAAGGATAAGTGATTTTCAATCCATAATACATGAGAGAGCATAAAGTTTCTATAATTAAGGGAATCATTTATGGTGTGTCTTTTTGTAACATTTATCTGAAATCATGCAAGATATCTTACACAAAACACGAATGAGGGAGTAAGAAGAAAGTGAAAAAATCAGAACGAAATGGAAGTATAGGAGCAATTATTGGGGGAGCCGTGGGAATTAGCGTTCCCATCGCTATTTTTACAAGCAATTATTTTTTTATTTTCCTTAGCCTTCTGGTCGCATTCATTCTGATAACTGGTTTATTCTTGGGAATGGATTATGAAGAATAACCTACAATGGTGTAGACTGTAAGGCGGTTTTCTATGGTTTAATCCCAATCTAATATCCAGGGCAACACGTCTGGTAGTAACACTAATTAGGTTTGCAGAAATGGTGTCTCCTATACCCTGAGATGTGGTGGAAAGGTGAAACAAAGAAAGATTCCCACCCGTTCGAAAATTGTCTGCACAATCGGACCTGCCTGTCAAAGCAAAGAGAAGCTATTAGATATGGCAAAGGCGGGAATGGATGTTCTACGACTTAACCTCTCGCATGGAACCTTAAAGGAACATAGAACGCGCTTTGATCGCATTCGCGAAAATCTTCCCAATCATCCTATTCTTATGGATCTTGAAGGGCCCCGTGTTCGAATCGGTATTGTCAAATCTCCCTTCACCCTAAACGAAGGAGACCAAATTACTTTAACAACGGAAGACATCGAAGGAGATGCCGCCCGTGTCAGTGTATCGCTAAAGACTCTCACTAAACTAATCAAAGCTGGTCAAAGCATCTTCGTTAATGATGGAATCGTCGAACTTCATGTCGATAAGATTCGGGGATCGGAAATCCATTGTTCCGTGGTGACTGGTGGAGAAATGAGCACGAATAAAGGTGTAAATGTTCCGGGTGTCGATTTAGGGATGGCTGTACCCACACTCCAAGATATCGAACATCTCAAGTTTATTGTTGAACTTGGTCCAGAATTTGTAGCCATTTCAGCGGTGAAGCGCCGAAGCGAAATTAAAAAAGTCCAAGGCTTCCTGCGCAATGAAGGCACTGATATTCCTATTATATCAAAAATCGAGCATATTATGGCTATCCAAAATTTTGACGAAATCCTGGAGGCAAGTGATGGCATCATGGTTGCGCGGGGTGATCTTGGTGTCGAAATTCCACCTGAACAAGTACCTCTCCTCCAAAAAGAAATTGTCCGTAAGTGTAACCAGGCAGGCAAACCAGTCATAGTTGCAACACAGATGCTTGAATCCATGGTGCATAATTCTCGTCCGACTCGGGCTGAAACGAGCGATGTAGCAAACGCTATTCTAGATGGATCAGATGCAGTAATGCTTTCAGCTGAGACAGCAGTTGGGCGACATCCAGTTGCTGCGGTTCGGGTCATGGAAACGATTGGGCAACAAGTGATACCGTCATTTCCCCAACGCGATTTAACCTACTATGATTCAGGGCAACATCTTATTGCGGAAGAACTTGGTCGGTCTGTCGTCACCATGGCAAAGAATCTGGATGTCCAAACTGTTCTTGTTTTTACTATGGCGGGTTATTCGGCCCGCATGGTTTCAAAATATCGACCCTTCGTTCGGGTTGTTGCAAGTACGCCACATATTCGAGTACAGCGACAGATGAAATTACTCTGGGGTACCGAAAGCCTATTGATTAAGCATTGTGACGACATGGACGAACTTCTTCAACTGGCTTTCAAGAAGCTGCACAGTGACGGAATTATCAAACCCGAGGAAAGAGTGGTTGTGGTGCGTGCCTCTGCCTTGGTTCCCGGTCGAACTAATGTGCTCGAAGTTTTTACAGCTAAAGATGTGCTCGAAGCCAAAATTGGCTAAACGGCGGTAAGCCTTTTATCACTTCTAGTAATCTTTGACTGTACATGTAATTTCTGGTGAGCAATGTTGACAGAAGCAGCAATCGAAGACAAACGCATCACTCTTGAAGAAGTTACCAAAAAGGTTCATAACGGCGCCCACATCGCCTGGGGCGGATTTGGCTACCAACGACCGCCTGAAGCCTTTGCAATGGAACTCATCCGTCAAAAGAAACGCGAAATACGTATTTACACCTGTGGATCGGAGCATGATTTGGACATTCTCGTAGGTGCTGAAGTGTGTTTGGAATTTGAGGTTGCCTTCTTTGCTATTGAAGCCTTGGGATTAGCCCCCAATCTTCGCCGTCGGATAAGGGAAGGGAAGGTCAAATTTGAGGACTATTCTAATCTGGCTATGGCTCTCCGGTTTTTGGGTGGGGCTCTGAATGTACCGTTTATGCCAATTCGACATATGATTGGATCTGATATGATGGAGAAGACTCGACTGCGGAAAGACAAGGCGATGATGATGGAATGTCCATTCAGTGGAACGCCGGTTGCCCTGTTACCTTCAATTCAGGCGGATTTTGGTGTTATTTGTGCTCAGAAAGCGGACCAAGCTGGGAATGTGCAAATCTTTGGTATTAAAGGGGAAGATAACGAGATTACTCGCTGTGCAAAGAAGTCAATTGTGTTTGTAGAAGAAATCATTTCAAATGAGGAAATTCGACAGAACCCGGATATGACGATGATTCCTGGTTTGTATGTTGATTATGTTGTGGAACTTCCTTTTGGGAGCTGGCCAATGCAGGTATTTGGTTTGTACGACTATGATTTAGCCCACTTGCAGTATTATGTTCAGCAATGTAAGACTGAAGAGGGCTGGCAGGAGTATTTAGACGAGTGGATTCTTGATGTGGAGAGTCATGAAGGACTCCTGAAGAAGATTGGAAAGAAACGATTGAAGGAGTTGCGAGCAGATCCACGATTTGGCTACTAGGAGGATGTGATGGATATGGTTGAGTATACAGCAACGGAAATGATGGCAGTTTGTGGAGCCCATGCTGTACAGGATGGTGAGCGTGTGTTTGCAGGCACGGGTCTGCCAGTACTTGGTGCAATGCTTGCTAAGGTAACCCATGCCCCAAATGCCATCATTATCTATGAAGGGGGAAATGTTGACACCCAAAATAAGGACTTAGCGTTATCTGTAGCTGATTCCCGGTTGGGTTACCGGGCTGCAGCCTCAATTGGACTTATTGAAACCCTTGGCTTTCTGATGATGGCAGGTCGAGTTGATGTGGGTTTTCTGGGCGCGGCTCAAATCGATGAATATGGAAACATCAATACCTCCTACATTGGTGACTTTGAATCACCCAAAGTCCGCCTCCCAGGAAGTGGTGGAGGTAATGATATTGCCAGTTCAGCTGGTCGTATTATCCTGATGTTTACACACGATTCACGAAAGTTCGTAAAGAAGCTTGATTACATGACAAGCCCGGGGCATCTTTCTGGACCTGGAAGCCGTGAGAAAATGGGTTTAATCGGAGGAGGACCATCACTTGTTGTCACAGACAAGTGTCAGATGGATTTTGATCCTAAAACCAAGCGAATCCGGCTGAACTCGGTTCATCCGGGTGTAACGGTCGAATGGGTCAAGGAAAATGTGATGTTCGATTTAATAGTTCCCAAATCGGTTTCTACAACGGCTGAGCCTACTGAATATGAACTACAAAAACTACGTGGACTTGATCCACAGCGTATCTACCTAGGAAAGGGACAGAAGTAGTTCTTCGTTATTGGTCCCCAATAACGTGTATTATCAGTTGACGTGTTCGAGGTCGAATGTCTAATTCGAGCAGAGCGATCTGTTGCCAGGTCCCCAACGGCATTTTTCCTTCGATTATTGGGATTGTAAGACTGGGGCCTATTATGGCAGCCCTGACGTGGCTGTGACCATTTCCATCTTGCCATCGAAGATGGTGTTCATATACGGCGTCTCGCGGTGCAAAACGCTCCATTGCTGCGGGGAGGTCTTTGAGGAGTCCTGGCTCGTATTCAATAGTAGTTACTGCGGCAGTGGAACCAGTACAGAAGACTGTTACGAGTCCTGATTGGATTGTGCTTCGTTCCACATGCTGGGTGACTTGATTTGTAACGTCGATGATGTCGGGTTCACCATTGGTTTTGACTTTCATGTCACCGGTATAGACTGTCATATCAACACATCTGACTCAGTTGAGGTGATACCTTGATAAAAACACTATGAGGTGCAACGGAAAGATAAAAGGGAAGAACTAGAGAGGGAAGCCGAACCCTTATGCTAATTATCGGAGTTGTTGCCGCATTAATCGCGGCATTTTCCTGGGCAGTCAGTGCAGCTTTTTATAAGACCGGTGCGAATGATGTCTCGCCATTAACTGCAAATTTCATTCGTATCCTTGCACCTATCAGTATCCTTGCTTTTATTACCCTTCTCCTTAATCTCTATCCACAGGTTCTATTCTTAAGCCCATGGGAATGGTTTCTCATTATTGGTAGTAGCCTCTTCGCTTTTGTGATTGGCGACGCCCTCTACTTCATTGCAATTCAGAAATTAGGTGTAAGTCGAGGAGTACCAATCACCTCAACCTATCCTCTCTTTGTTCTGTTGTTTCAAACCCTCTTCTTAGCTCAACCAGTGCATTGGTTGATGATTCCAGCAGCTTTGCTCACGGTAAGTGGGATCGCTCTTCTCGGATACCAACTGAATAAAACCGCACAAAAAGAAACGCCACTCACGCGATCTCTACTATTGATTGGCATTTTTGCAGCGATAGGCACTGCTATTAGTTGGAGTATAAGTACCATTTTTCTGTCCGCGGTTCTTCAAAATACTGATTTGGTACTTATCGCGGTTATCCGCCTATTCATTGCTCTTGCCATCATGTCTCCTTTTATTTGCGGGCAACAAATCGTTAAACCAGAAAAGACGCTTACTCGACAAAAGCTGATCTACTTAAGCATTGGTGGCATCTTTGCATTAACAATTGGCTATGTGGCCTTTGCTCGCGCGTTACAATTAATGGATACTACTTCTGTCGCGTTGCTCTCCTCGTTGACCCCGCTCTTTGCTGCTTTCATCGGGTGGCGTGGTCTTCAAGAACGTTTAGATTTCAAGACCTTGCTGGCGATTATTGCCTGTGTGGCTGGAGTTATTCTCACTACCTTCGCTGTAAGCTTTGTTTAAGCTCTAAATCCAATAAAGCGAATGATTTTAGGTCAGCTTCCTTTAATTCTTCGATAGTACACAGACATCCTGTAGGTGACACTGAATGAAATATGAGGACTTTTACAATCCCAAATACAAACCCGCTCTAACAGATACTATCTGCACTTTCCGGATCGAAACCAGGGATCCTAAACGAAGCATGGAATGGGCGGCTGGTGGTGTTGCAGCTGAAAGTTCGATTGGGACTTGGACTGAATTAACGACTGAGAAACCCTACATGAAAAAGCTTGCCGCAACCGTCTTTGAGCTAACTGGGAACGTTGCTCGCATCGCTTATCCTATTGAGCTCTTTGAGCCTGGTAACATGCCTAACATCATGAGTTCGGTAGCTGGGAACGTCTTTGGACTGGGCGATCTCAAGTACCTTCGATTACTCGATATTAAATTTCCGAAAAAATTAGTGAAAAGCTTCCCAGGACCTGCGTTTGGCATTCCCGGAATCCGGGCTACTATCAAAGTTCCAAAACGACCTCTAGTTGGAACAATTGTGAAACCTAAACTTGGACTTCGAACCAAAGATCATGCTACTGTTGCCTATGAAGCCTGGGCGGGGGGATGTGATATAGTGAAAGATGATGAAAATCTTTCGAGTCAAGCGTTTAATCCCTTTGAAGATCGCGTCATCACTACATTAGACCAACGCGATCGCGCCGAAGAAGAAACTGGGGAAAAGAAAGTCTACTTAATCAATGTCACTGCAGAAACCCAGGAAATGCTCCGACGAGCTCAATTTATCGAAGATCATGGCGGACGAGTGGCCATGATTGATATACTGACCTGTGGTTACTCTGCAGTATCAACACTTCGAGCACAAGGCTTCAACCTCATCTTACATGGACACCGAGCAATGCATGCAGCCTTCACAAAGCTTCCCCAACACGGAATTGCGATGCCCGTTATTGCCACTGCTTCACGACTGCTCGGAATTGACCAGTTACACGTAGGAACGGCAGTCGGAAAAATGTCCGAAGACCGAGAGGAAGTTGAAACCAACATTCATAAATGTAAAGAACCACTTGCTGGCTTGAAACCAACTCTGCCTGTGGCTTCAGGAGGGTTACACCCACGACACGTTCCTATTCTTATTGACATTTTTGGAACAGACTTGGTTATCCAAGCGGGTGGCGGAATTCATGGACACCCTAAGGGAACTCGAGTAGGTGCAACTGCAATGCGGCAAGCGGTGGATGCAACCCTAGCTGGATTCTCTCTTGAAGAATTCGCGGCATCACACCCAGAATTAGCTGAAGCTTTGAAACATTGGTCGACTACATAGCCTTTCACTTTCCAACAAGCATCCCTGGCCTTAACAGCATCAACAATCAGTCTGGTCTTTGATTAACATGTGATAAAACAACCTGGAGCCGCAAGTCTTTACCTTTACTTGGGGCGTAACATCATTGACTCTTGGAACAAGTGGAGGTTTGGCTAAGTTGATTAAATCCATTATTGGGTCTATTTATCAAATACTAGTTAAAATTTCGATTATTAATGCTGGAATCCACGGAAGAACTCCAAATATAACGACAATCAATCCGGGTATTGGTTTATCTATTCGTCGTTGAAATATGGCAACCAACACGGCAACTCCCAGAAAGAGCATCAAAGAGGAGGCAAAGGCAAACCAGATTCCAAAGTAGACAAGGGAATGAGCCACGATAGCTGAATAGGAGACAATATCGCCAACACCCATAAAAGTGCCACCAAGCATCGTACCTAAGAAATCCATGCCATCAACACGCTTATGCCAATCAGGTTGAACAGCCTGAGCGGTGAAGATATCAAGGGCAGCTAAAGCGATGAATAAAACGAAGAGTGGCAGGGTAGGAATCGCCACGCCAAGGAAAGCACCGATACTTCCTCCATACCAAATAACCATCACTTGTTTTCCCCACGTGGGAAGCATATCAAGTATGATAAAGAGAATGGCAAACATAGAGAAGTATATCGACGCGAAAGCTACAATTGTATAGAGAAAAAGATTCTCAACGCCCTGGAGAAAGAACAGAAGGATAATATGGCCCACAAGTAACGTTGCAAGAAAAAGTAGTGGGGAAAGAAGTACCGAAACGAATAGTCGATCTGGACGGAGACTGGAGAACCGAAAAAAAAGATTGAGGATGAAGACGATGCCAAGTCCAATTCCTGCGTAAAGAAGAACCATGTAAATATTAAGCGGAAAAGGATAGGCGGTTCCCAGTGAAATATATGTGAGATCAGTTGTCGATAATAAAATATACGCTAAAATACCACCGTAAACAGCAGCAATCGCTACTTGTGCCGCAATGGTCCCAAATCGCCTTTTATCAAATTCGCCGTTCAATATTTTCACCTAAAAAAAGGAGGGTTGTAGGGCCGAAGCCCTACTTTGGTCTAGACTACTTTCGGATTCTGAAGAAGTAGACGCCAGCGATGATGATAATGACTATCACCACAACGGCAATGCCTACGTAAATCAGAGGATTGAATGGAGGTGGACAAAGTGGTCGATCATCTGGAACTTCAACACCGAAGTGCCAGTTGTCATTGCGTTCTAGGATGATGTATTGTCCAGTTACCCGGGTAACCCACTTGAAGGGACCTGTTCCCGACATTTCGGTCGGAGTATCAGGGCTCCAGGTGAAGTTGCCAGATTCATATGGTTCCCAGATGTGTTTGGGAAGAATCGGCAAGCTTGTTGCTCGGGTGAATTCTACGTAGCCACTACTGTTAGAATAGACTTCAACAGTTGTCGCGTTTGGTGTATCAACTCGGTAAATCTCTAGTAGATTGACTGACCGTGGAGGAGACCATGGATGAATGTTCATGAAACTGTATTGAACATCTTCTGAGGTGAAGGTTGTTCCATCGTGCCAGGTGACATTGTCATATAGATAGAAGGTGAATAATTTTCCATCTTCAATATCGCCTGCTGCGACAGTGTCTTCAATGGTCCAGTTCCATGCAAGCCCGGGTCCTATACCTTGGTCTGGATCGAGAGGATCAACATTCCAAAGGGTTTCGTAGATGAGTCCTAAGACGGTTAACGTGTAACCCGAATCGCTTTGGATGTAGTTGGTGTAGTCCATTCCCTCAGAAAGTACGGTGACGTAATCCGTTGGGATACAACCGAAGGGACCACCAGCATCTTCTGTCAGTCGCATTTGAATGTAGGTGTATGGGTTTCCACCCATGCGGTTAATAGCGACTTGGGGCACGTAGCCTTCCCAAATGTCAGTTCGGTAGGCGTGGGTGTATTCGTCGTTGTAGCAGACAATCATTGGCATCTCTTCTATGAGAATTCTACAACAATTCCATGCCCAGTCGCGTGCCTCCATTCGAGTTGGAGCTTCAACGAAGGCGGTTGCGTTTCCGTCGTATGCCGTGTTATTGAATCGGTAGAAGAGACCGTTGGAGCTGCCTTGGGTGTGGAAGAAGTCATAGAGTAGGAACGGCTCACCCGGTGGATTGATGTTCCAGCTGAAACAGCCAAGACTAAATTCACCAGTGATGAGACCAGCGATTAAGGCGTTGAAGTCAACTTCTACGACTGTTCCAATGAGGCCGCATTTCTCCATGCTATCGACCATCACGGTAACAGCTTGGATAGCGGGGTCATAGCCTGTTGACGCCCATAATTCGATTTGTAGTCCATCAGGGGCTAAAACGTCACCACGCTTATCGCCTGCGGTCCAGGTTCCGCTTTCATCAGCGTCATAGTACCGATAACCAGGGTGTGGTGAGTCAGGAGTGTCAATGATGTGAGCAGCATCCAATGTCGCGTTAGCATCAGCAATTTCTTCTGTATAGAAGTGCGAAGCCATTTGAGATTCATATTCCCAATATGCATAGGGCAGCGGAATAGCGCTGTCCATGGGGGCAGCATAACCACCACGGGCGTTCGCCACTACAGCTGCTTTATCAAGTGCTTGGTTCAATGCATAACGATACCCGGTGATATTGGTTGGGAATCGTTGGCATTGCAAAGTAAATTGTCGGTAAATTGCTCCTTCAATGGAGGTTACCTCAATTGCTGGGTTTGCCTCAAGTTCTGTCACTGATTGGTGTGGAATACGTTCATCGTATGAATAAACGGTACCAGCCTGAAGAGCAAGCAGTGCTTGAGCTATATCCTCAGATGGATACACGACGAAGGTAATTCGATCAACGTAACCACCGTGAGGATCGTATCCACTTGGATATGTCCACGAAGCGCTAACAGAGGCGCTCTGTGGAGTAAGGTACGCAAGAGATAGGAAGAGGCCCACTAGTGCAATTGCAGTCACTAAAGAAATTTTTCTTAAATTTGTCAATTCGGAATTCATTCCTTCCGTTTACTACCCTTGCGGCCATGCAGATTTAGCACTGCCGCTAAAGGTCAGTCTTCATCCTCTAAAGAGATATATATACACTCTGGTATAGGCGAGTACACGATGTAATTCCTTTATTTCTAATGGCAAGAGAAGCTCTGATACGCCATTGCAACTGGGTTTCAAGCTGAGTTATTCTGCTTCCTTCTGAGTTTCCTTTTCGCGTTCAGCTTTTTCAAAATCCTCGCTTAGAGGAGGAGGTATTGGTCTTTTACGTTGTAGGCTGCGCGTACTGAGTTCAAGAGAAATAACCATGACCAAAAGAAGACCCAACGAAAGTACTCCTATTAAGATTAACATACCTCCAAAGAGTGAAACTACCGCATTAATTGACCAAAAAGCAAACATCAGAATGCTTCCAAGCATCATTAAGAAAACAGGGATTATTAGGGTCCATCTACGATAAACAACTTTTACTTCGCGTTTTTTTGCCATCGTCTTATCACATTCATACATTTCGTAGACTTCTATACCTTGGTTAGATCAAATCATCAGTTCGTGGCTCAATTATAAATTCATTGAAGAGTAGACCTGCAACAGTGCCTAGGGTAAAGACAAGCACAAGAGGGAAGAATAGGGGAACCGTTAATGCAAATTGAGAGATTATAAAAAATGGCGCGGTTCCAGTAATAATCCCGAAAAAGGCTGGAGCTGACCTTGTGAGAGCAAGCAGAAGTATGGAAAGAAACATAGTCGCTAGCATAACAATTATTGTGTCCTTGAATTCAATACAAATAATTCCAAGGAAGAACGCTGGAATAAAGAGTAGAATAAATGCCAGTTGGTTTAAAACGGGGATAACGGTTGTGTAGGAAGCGTGAAGAATTGAGGTGGTTATAATTACAGCTCCGACTAATGCATATCCAGCAAAAACAATGCGTGTTTTTAAATACGACATTGTTTGTCCTCAATTAATTATTGATACAAGGTCATCCATATTTTATTCGCGGATCGAGAACCCCATATAAGATATCAGCGATTATATTAGCGATAATGACTGTAGCTGCTATCATGAAGAATATACCCTGTGCCACTGGCCAATCATTTGCGGTGAGTGAAGCATATAGTAGACGACCCATTCCCAGCCATATGAACACGGTTTCAGTGAGAATTGCTCCGCTTATGATAAATGCGAAGTTAATTGCGATTAAAGAGATTAGGGGTAGAAAGGCGTTACGTACTCCGTGCTTGTATAGAACGGTCCGTTCTTCAAGGCCTTTTGCACGAGCTGTTAGTATATAGTCTTCTGTCAATACGTCAACTAGGGTATTGCGCATAAGCAGCATGTATCCTCCAAAAAATGCTAATGTCAATGTCAAAGCAGGTAGTACTAGATGCCATGCCACGTCAAGAGAATAGGATATCGGGTCGTTGGGTATTGAGCCGGGTGGACTTGTTGTATGTCCAAGTGGGAATAAGGGAAATCCAAGATAAATTTGTGGAAGAACAGAGAAGGCTAGTAGAAAAGACATGCCTAACCAAAATACTGGTAGACTATACATGGTCAAACTAAATGTAATTAAGCCCGTGTCTAATGCTCCACCATGCCGACTTGCTGCAATAATTCCTGTTACTACACCCAATATTACAGCAAAAATTGTGGAAGTGCCCATAAGAAGTAGGGTATTCGGAAGGCGTTCCATTATGTCTTCTACGACTGGATTACCAGAGCTGAAACTAATACCAAATTGCAGTGTGAACATATTTCGCATATAAGACACGAAATGGAGAAACCAATCATACCATGTCGCGTTTGCTGGCGGAAGCTGATACAACCGACGAATCCCTTCAATGGCTCTTGGGTCCATACCTGGGGTAATATAGAGGTATGCAGGATCAATTCCAAAGATAAAAACTGGCAATCGGAAAAGAAAGAAGTTGAATATAATGACTGCAATAAAAAGGACTATCGCAATAATGATGCGCTTGATTAGATAGCTACGTAGTCCCATAATCTTCACTTCACTTTAAATTGAGAAAAACCTGAAATGCCAAGACTAATAAAATTAACTGAAGAGGTACTCTAACTACTCTGTTCTTTGGATTAGAACATTTAATAGCAGAGAAGTGGTGCAAAAAAGATAATGTCTGGACAAATGAGTTTTCGTTCGCTAATGAATACAAAACCGACATTGAAGTGGTTTATTGTAATTGGTATTATTATGATTATCATCGGAATACTATTATCTTTCATGAGCTTTAGCGGAATTCTGCTAATTTGGATAGGGATCTTCTTTATTGCTCTTTCATTGATTATCCTATTGTATCTCTGGCTTACTGAAAGATATCTTCCCCAACCAAGTATGAACCGCGTTACTTCTCAAACCGGGAAAGTACTTCACTAGCATTGGTTCACTATTATTCATAAAAAGCTTCAAGAAAATCAAGATTCAGTTTCAGACGATAGCTAATTCAATTCATTGTGCTGGGGGCGAATTTAATTGCTGCACGTACCGTCAACTTAATATAACTTTTAAACAGGTTCGGACTGTTTATACTAAAAAGGCATTCTGCATTAAAAGACCCCTTATGGTGATTATTGTATGAGTGAAAGAGGATTCAAACACCGGCTTTCAATATTTGAACGTGCACAAGGTGTTTGGAAGCGGTATCGAGAAGTAAAACAAGGGCTTTTTGGAATTTTAGTTGTGGTTTGGTTTTTTTTCATGGCTTTACTCGCTCCAACCTTATTCCCATTGTACCCGGGAGTGTTAGTACGGGTGGGTCCAGATTTTGCAGCTCCCCAATGGATGTCATGGACCTCTCCAGGTGATTTAGGAAACCGCATTGATTATCCCCCTGGCCAAAACTTTGTACCTGATCCATTCTTTGATCTCGATACCTCTTGGACAGTGAATGCCTCATCTCCACAAGCTTCTTGGTATTATGATACTACCGATTTTACTGGCAGCATAACAGGTGCAAATCGATCATTGGTTCTGCAGCTTACCGATGATTCAAATAATGAAACATATTTCGGACAAGGCATATATGCTGATATAACCTTTACGTGGGAACATATACCTCCGGCATTGGCCTATGTTTATTTCACATCACAGGTCGATATATCCGGGAATTTGACAGATAATGCAGTGTTGATTTATTATAGAATTGTAAATGAAAACCTTGATGATCCCATCGTTACACCGGGCCAATACACCTTTCGGCTTGTTCCAACCTTTCCTCGAAACTGGCAGACATATACAAACATCCTGACTAGTCAAGTAATGACTAGGGCATTCCAACCAGGTCAGGAAATTACTATTCGTGTTTTTATGGAATTCCGGCAGGGTGAAGTCAATAAAGACCAGGTTGGGACAGTGAGTCTATGGTCTGATGATATACAAGTCTGGGGCTATAGCCATTTTTGGGGCTCATTAGGTACAACAGATAGAGGGCAAGATGTTATGGCCCAACTATTCTGGGGGGCCCAAGTTTCACTTTTTATAGGAATTGTCGCCACGTTTATTGGTGTAGCAGTTGGGCTAATCCTTGGTCTCGCTGCTGGGTACTTTGGAGGCGCGGTCGATGAGGCTGCAATGCGAGTAACGGATTTCTTTATCATCATGCCAACACTACCTGTCATGATGATATTATCTGCAATTCTGAGTCCAAGTCTAGGAATCACAGTCTTTGTAATTGCTTTATTCGCGTGGCCTGGACCTGCCCGAGTAATTCGTTCGCAAGTACTAGTTGAAAAAGAAAAAGCCTATGTAGAAGCAGCAAAAGCTGCTGGTGCAGGTGATGTCTACTTAGTCTTTCGCCATGTATTCCCGAATGTGTTGACAATCGTTTTTGTTCAATTAGCTACTGGTGTTTCTGGAGCGATCCTTTCTGAAGCCGGATTGAGCTTTCTTGGATTGACACCCCAAAATCTTGTATCTTGGGGTCGAATGTTACAGGCTGCTTATAATCAGGCTGCCCTGACGCAGATTCCCCCAGCTTGGTGGTTCTTTATGCCTCCTGGGCTTTGTATTGCATTGCTCTCTATGGGCTTCATCTTTATAGGGTATGCTGTAGATAAGGCACTCAATCCGCGACTTAGGAAACTATAGGTGAGAACACAATGTCATTGCGCGTAGAAAATCTTGTAGTGTACTATTGTATGCAACGTGGAGACTGCAAAGCTGTTGAAGACGTGACATTCAACATTAAAGCAGGCGATTCAGTGGGGCTTGTTGGGGAATCAGGTTGTGGAAAAAGCACAGTTGCCTTTGCCATTCTTCGCATGTTACCTGAACCAGGAGAAATCATTGGAGGACACATCTATCTGGATGATGTAGATATGGCTACATTAAACCCAGAGGAGATGCGAAACTTCCGTTGGACTGAAATCTCTATGGTCTTCCAAGGGGCAATGAACGCGCTAAATCCAATTTTGCGGGTAAGCGATCAAGTAACGGAAGCCATGCTCAAACATGATCCAGAACTTGATAAAGAGACGGCACTAGAGAAAACCAAAGACCTTTTCAAACTAGTTGGTATGGACCCTGATCGGGTTAATCACTACCCCTTTGAGTTTAGCGGGGGAATGAAACAACGTGCTATGATTGTAATGGCCCTTGCTTGTGATCCTAAATTTCTCATTGCTGATGAACCTACAACTGCTCTTGATGTAACCGTTCAAGCACAAATCATGCAATTGCTCAAACGACTAGTCAAAGAATTAGGAATCACACTAATGCTAATAACTCACGACCTATCGGTAGTAGCTGAAACTTGTAACAACGTCATCATCATGTATGCCGGGAAAATCGTTGAAACGGGCTCCGTCCTAGAAATCTTCCAAAAGCCTTGGCATCCTTATGCACAGGGGCTAATCGCTTCAATTCCCTCTATTGAGAAATCGAGCGACCAAACCCTGGCATCTATTCCTGGATCACCGCCTAATCTCCTAAATCCCCCTCCCGGGTGTCGATTCCATCCACGCTGTATGTATGCTCAAGCCCTCTGTGAAAAAGAGGATCCTCCATTACTTGAGGTGAGTCCAAATCATACGGCTGCCTGCCACCTTGCAACTGGTCGAATCAAAGATGACAAATGGTCACCAGGAAAACAGGAGGTCTAACAATGTCTAAGGCAACAGAACCAATTATCTCATGTCGTGGACTTCGAAAATGGTTTCAAGTAAGTTCAAGTTTTTTCTCACAACTCATCGGTGGTGAAGTATACCTTAAAGCCGTTGACGGCGTTGACTTAGATGTCTATCCAGAGGAACTCTATTGCCTTGCCGGAGAATCGGGTTGTGGAAAAACAACAACTGGCAAACTCCTTATGGGACTCATTACACCTACCGATGGAATAGTCACGTTTGCTGGAGAGGATATTAGTAAAATTGGTCGACGAAAACTTCGGCGACTACGGGCGAAGATGCAAACGATTTTTCAAGATCCCTACTCATCGCTAAATCCTCGGCTAAGTCTCTATGATACCATTGCCGAACCTCTTCGATTGAACAAAATCGCTAAATCCGGAGAAGATGAAGAAGCTCGAGTCATTCGGGCACTAGAGGCTGTCCAGTTGGTCCCCCCCGAAGAGTTCACTTTTCGCTATCCTCATGAACTTAGTGGTGGGCAGCGGCAGCGTGTGGCGATCGCTCGAGCCATTGTTGTGAATCCAGAATTTATTGTTGCCGATGAGCCAGTTTCCATGCTTGATGTGTCCATTCGATCCGAAATTCTCAATCTTCTTGAAAAAATTCGTCGTGAGTTTCACATTGCCTATATCTACGTTACTCATGACCTTTCTATCGCAAGTTACATCGGTGATAAAATCGCAATCATGTATCTTGGTAAGATCATGGAAAAAGGAACCATTGATCAAGTTATTCATGGCTCTGTTCATCCTTATAGCCAGGCATTAATTTCAGCTGTCCCCTCACCAGATCCAACAATTCAACGTAAACGCAAGGTGCTACCAGGTGAACCTGGTAGCCCAATTAACACTCCTCCAGGGTGTCTATTTGCACCTCGTTGTGAATTTGCCCAAGATAAATGCCGACAGGATGAACCATCTTTAGAAGAACTTGAAACCGGACATTGGGTAGCTTGCTGGTTCCCAAGACCTCCACTCCGATTGGCATTTGATCCTGCAGCGACATTAAAGGAAAAGACTAAATCCTAACCAATCTAAGCCTAAGCAGGTTGTGTATTAAATTTGGGCGATGAACTCATCATCAAGCAACTACGCCACATCATCGACCTTTTAAATAGGGCGCTTGAGAAGTTAGACGACATCACCAGACCGAAGAGTCGGAATGTAGCGTGGCGGCTTTTTTTTCCTTATGGTGAATTTCATGGTCAAAAGACCTCAGCCAAAGAAGCATCAGCTATCATGCTAGATATCCAGATCCGGATGGATGATATGGTGAAAACGCTTCGTAGACGAAGCCATCCTTTATTTGAGCGCGTTAAAGAATTGAATTATCTTGATTTGAAGGAAATGGGCGAACAGCTCACCAATCTTCCTCAGCGGGCACAATACCTTGGTGAGCAAATTGAACAATATGGGATTCGCATTAAGGAATTCGTTGAAGAATTGGAAACGACTAAATCCAGTCCTTGATTCAAATTTCGAATATTGTGTGTACCTTTTGAATTATTCGAGTTTGAGGGGTTTGGCGAATGCTTGCATGTCTAAGAAACCATGTCCTGACACATTAAATGCAATCACAGCTTCTTCGCCTTTTTCTTTAAATTCAAGAGCTTTATCGATTGCGGCACAGACACCATACGAGGATTCTGGTGCTGGTATGAAACCTTCAGTTTGGATAAATCGGCGAGCCTGAGAATAGACATAAACCTCATCAACAGGATATGCTACCGCATCAAGTAAACCGAGTTTTCGTACTGCACTCATGATTGGTGCGGCTGCGGAATATCGGATACCTTCAGCCCAGATTTCTGGCATTTCAACATCATGACCAAGTGAATACATTTTCAGTAACGGAGTTAGTCCAGCATGATCTCCATGATC
>JBHLPH010000036.1:0-12982 GCA_048939625.1 Promethearchaeota archaeon | reverse complement strand
GGTTTACCGATCTCCTGAAGCTCATAGCGCACTCGAACTGAGGGTTTGTTTATTTTGACGACGCGACCCAAGTCGATGGGTGTACCAATTACAACGACCTCAGCATCAACGGCGTTAATCGTCTCTTCGAGTTCTTTCACCTGCTCTTTTCCATAACCCATGGCTGGAAGAATCTCGCTTAGATGGGTATATTTCTCAAAGGTGGTTTTAATGGATCCGACCGCGTAAGGACGCGGGTCAATAATAACGGCTGCGCCGTATTTTTCTGCTGCTACCCATCCTGCTCCAATTTCCATTCCCCCATGGGTTAATGTTGGGCCATCTTCGATTACAAGGACACGTTTTCCTCGGATAGCCTCTGGGTTGTCGACGAAAAGCGGTGAAGCAGCATCAATGATGATGGTCCGGGGGTTCACCACGCGAATGGTTCGGCGGACCTGTTCGATGCATTCTGGTTCAGCTGTATCGACTTTGTTGATGATGACCACATCAGCCATGCGCAGGTTGGTTTCTCCGGGATGATACATGACTTCGTGTCCTGCACGATGGGGGTCTGCAACGACGATATGGATGTCTGGCACATAGAATGGAAAGTCGTTATTGCCTCCATCAAAGATGATCACATCAGCTTCTTTTTCCGCTTCTTCCAGGATTTTCCCATAATCAACGCCAGCGTACACGATAGCGCCTCTGTTGATGTGAGGTTCGTATTCTTCCATCTCCTCGATGGTCGTTTTATATTTCTTAAGGTCCTCGATGGTTTCGAATCGCTGCCATACCTGCTCTGCCAGATCACCATAAGGCATTGGGTGTCGAATCACAACAACCTTCAATCCCTTATTACGTAGAATCTCAACAACGCGACGGCTTGTTTGACTTTTGCCTGCACCTGTTCGAACTGCACAAATAGCTACAACTGGCTTTTTGCTTTGAAGCATTGTTGTTGCGGGTCCCATTAATCGAAAATCTGCGCCCATCGAGTGGACCCAGGAAGCGAGGTGCATCACATCAATGTGTGCAACGTCGCTGTAGGCAAAAATAACTTGCTCAATGTCATGCTCTTTCACAAGAGCGGGTAAAATATCTTCAGGATATATCGGAATCCCTTTCGGATACAACTTCCCTGCAAGAACTGGCGGATAAGTTCGCTCCTCAATACCAGGGATTTGGGTTGCAGTAAATGCGACGACTTCATATTCTTCGTTGTCACGGAAATACACGTTGAAGTTGTGAAAGTCGCGTCCTGCAGCGCCCATGATAATTACTCGTGTTCGTGCCATAATGAACTACACATCCAGTAATGAGCACGGTTATTACTCCCCAGTAAAAGCATTACGTATCATCAGTTAGAATTGGTAATTGGCGCTCTTGAATTCCAGTTTCAAGGGGAATTGCGTCTTCCTGAACGTGCTTTTTTAGGAAAAAAGCTGTCAACAAAGAAATATAAGTCGCGGTTTACCAGCTCATAGCTAGTGAGGAGATGTTTCATGCGGGGTAAAAGCGGAAAGAATATCCTCCTACTAGGCTTAAGCCTACTTAAGTTTCTAATTGCTCCCTTTCTCAGACGGCAGAGATAGGGTGCATCATATACACTTGGGATGAAGTTTTTTTCCCGTTGGGCTTTGTCCCAGTGAATTCTCTTTTTTGTTAATCACTTGATACTGGTCTCGCCATGTACCGGGCAACGACCGCTAAAACCGCACCGAGAAGAGCGGGTGAATTAAGGAGAATTAAAGGCCACACAACAGGAGATATTCCAGCTACATAGTATCCGACGAAGAGAATGATGAGACTAAAGATACCCATGCCTGCTCCAAGACCAATGATGAATCGACCCGTTCCAATCCGGTTCACCAGAAAGAGTGCAGATCCTAGGATCACTGCAATTCCTCCAAAGGATGCAATCCAACTGAGAACTGACAAAAGGAGGTTCACATAATAGGCAACTTCTGCTGGGAGACCCAGAATCGCAACAATCATTGGTAGATATGCCCATAAGCCAATTCCGCCAATGGCACCAGCGGAAATCATAAGAAGTCCACCAATGAGACCAATAACGAATGGTAGTTTATTTTCCAAGGTGGGATTCCTCCCGCAAGGTTAGCGGCTATAAGAATTTAAAATGATAGTATACATGTCTCATTGTGGATGAAGAAATGGTATGGTGCCTTCATTGATGATAGAGACAAACTTTTATAACTCCACACAAAGAACGTGCAGCTACCAGAGGTCGAATAGTAATGATGGAAAGAAGTCTAGCCTATGACCGTGCGATCACCATTTTTAGTCCGGAAGGTCGATTATACCAAGTTGAGTATGCGTTAGAGGCAGTACGGCGTGGCAAAACAGCAATTGGTGTGAAAGCCGCAAATGGTGCGGTAATTGGTGTTCACAAAGAAGCCACCTCCCCTCTTATGGATTTAGAGCAAATCCAAAAAATCTACGTTGTCGATAAACACATTGGCTGTGCCATCGCTGGACTACATGCCGATGCTCGGGTTCTAGTAGATTTTGCCCGTGTTCAAAGCCAAATCAATCAAATCACATATGGTGAGCCCATTGATGTGGAAGTTCTCACCAAGAAAGTCTGTGACCTGAAACAAAACTACACACAAGTCGGCGGCATTCGACCCTTTGGTGTTTCATTGTTGATTGCCGGTGTCGATTCGCAAGGTCCGCAGATTTTCACAACTGATCCTTCAGGTTCTTATTGGAGCTGGCGGGCTACTGCGATCGGTTATAATTCTGAAGCAGCTCGGGAATATTTGGCAAAGCACTATAAACCCTCCATCAAGTTGATGCCTGCTGCAGTTAAACTCTGTATCGATACCCTTCGACAAGTCGTCGAAGAGAAACTCGATGAAGAAGCCATGGAAATTTCCATTGTAGACACGGAAAAACAGGTCTTCACTCCATTAACCAACGAAGAGATTCGTAGTTTACTCGAATAATTTGAGGAACCTAAACTACCTTCAATAGCAGTGAAATTAGTGACAAAATAGTGGACTTCAGTCTATGTCCCAGTCTTCATCGTCGTCTGCTTTCTTCTCTTTCTTCTTTTTCCCTTTGATGATCTGAATTTGATTGTCCAATGGTCGGTCAATACGCAGCACGTTATCTGCTGCATTTTGGACAGCGACACTAAAGCCGGGTTCAAATCCAATTGCCAGTGTTTCTAAACCATGTTCTCGGGCTCGGCGAAGAATAGGTGCTGTTCTGGCATGACGGCTAAATATTACTAGAAGTTTAGTTGCATCACCTAAAACCAAGTCCATCGATTCAATGGCCATGTGTAAGTGAACATCGGAGGTGGTAACAACTGGTGTAAATCCGCTATTCGATATTGCTTCTAGCAATTTGGTACTCGCTCGTTCATTCAAATAAACCTTAGCGACACCAATTTTTCCAAACTCTTTGATTTGGCTCTTCAAGTCATCCAATCGGACATCGAATTCGCGACGCAAAACATTAGGGCCATCAATAAGCAGGGCTACTCTTCCCGAGCGACGCAGTCGAGATACCAATCGTACCAAGCTTCGGATGCGTCCCGTTCGTGATGACATAGATGTTCTAACTCGATTGAGTTGATATAGTTTATAAACGAAGGAAATTGTTCTTTCCTCAATCCACAGTGCTACGCCTTAATTCTTTTGTTTCCAATACGGAAAGTTTAACTGCCTGTCCTTGAAGTAAAGCAGAGCAGGGATAGCCTCATGAAACAGGTCATCGAGCAAGAAAAGGCATGGGAAATGATTCGTGGTGCGAAGAGTGCAGGTGGTCAAATCATTTCCGCTACAATCCATGTCCGCATTTCTGAAAGCAACACTAATTCTGATTTCCAGAAAACAGTGAGCGCGATATTAGCGGATGGATTTTCAAAACCACGAGGACGCGCAGTTGTTGTGTGGGGCGAAAAATCAGCTGATATCAGTGATGTTGCCAGCCTTTGGCTCCATTATGGGCAAGTCGAATCGACCGAAATCCTCTCAACCTGTCGGAATCTTGCAGGTAAAGCAGGATTTGGTGAAACTGGAAAGTTGCGACTCACCTGTGTGATAGAATTTTCTGAACGTAACCGCGTGGTAACCTTACATGATTTGGCGTATCCTGCCCGGGGAGGGGAAGCTGTCGCAGACACCATTGCACTAAGGCCATTCAAAGCCGTCAGTGATAAAGGTGAATATACTTTTCAAACGGTTCCCGAATTAAAGGAATTTCTCACTAAAGTCAAGGATGCGGAGACCCATCGATTTGATGACAAGACGGGTAAATGGGTGCGCTGGGTCGAAGTAGAACAACAGGAAGACAAACTCGTTGTCAACATACCTAGACAGAAAGGATCGAAAACTCTGCAAATCGATCTTCAGACAGGTAAAGTTGAGGAAAAGAAATAGTTGTCCCTCTACCTCTCTTTTCTAAGGAGCAGGCTTTTAGCCTGAAAGTTCCATTATCTACTCCCCACCTATCATTCATTAGCAAAGTGAGGTAGCTTTTGATGACCGAAGAAGAACAACAAGAACTCGAAGAAGAAAAGAAAACCGAAGAAAAACGTAACGTAGCTAAACAACTGGCAACCTCATTTCCCAAGTTCCTTGTGAACGGCTTAATTGTGATTGGACTTGGACTATTCTATATTTTCGTTATCCCACTCTTCGCTATGTTAGATGCATTTCCAATACTTGTGCTTCCGACAATTTTGGATCCTGCCGGTATCATTCTCACCGGGTACTCGCTAATCCGCATCGGAGTGCTGTTAGTTATACTGCTATTTGGAATCGAAGCCCTCCTTCAATTTGCCCGTTCCGCCGATGCCTTCTCCGATTACATTATTAGCCGGCTTCCAGGCATGCGATCAACAGACCGCTACCATCCCCGACGGATTCCCCTTAACTTAATTTACATCTTCATGATCTTAGCAGTCTATGTCATTGTCTCACCGATTCTTCTACCAGGATTATTTCCAATCCAGGTTCTCCAACCCTATTTCCATATTCTTGCCGTTGCACTCGTTCTCTTTTTTGTATTGATGTTTGTCTACGATTTAGCAAAATCCATCCAAAAATCTGCGAAACGAGGTATTGACAAATTTGGCAAACGAATAGCTCGTCGGTATGAAGTGGACGATGAGGGCTCAGAGAAAATGGAAACCGATTATTAAAGTTATCCAGTTGGTTTGGCTGTAGTTTCCACTTCTGTGGAAGGGCGTTTACGACTTGTGGTCTTAGGGGCAACTTTAGCGATATCTCCAAGAATAACAGCAGTTTTTCGTAATCCGCCCAAGCGCATTACCTTACCCGAAGGTGGATCAAGCCCTATCAGAAATTGGGTTTTCGCATCAATGTCATTTACACGCACAAAGGACCAGAATTCACGCAAAGCTTTCAGTTGTGGCTGAACATGTTCGGTGAAAGCTTCTTCACTGAATTTTGAAAACTCAATCCGAAGATACCAGGTGTCTTGCATATCCTTGAGGATATTTGCAGATAATCCATGCATTTCCATAAGAAATGTCAGGAGCGGTTCAAGAGCATCATGATGAACAATATCGCCATCCGGGTCCAGACTCACTAAACCACGTTTCAAGTCAACAATAAAAATCCCATTTCCTACTCCGAAATACCATCGATTCTCAATTGCATAACTGTAAACCTTTTGTTTTGTCTTTTTTTCTAAATATTCAGTAAACACTTTGAAATTGGCTTCAGGATCTTCCTTTTGAAATTGGACAAAGCGGCGAAAATACGCAAGTGGATACCGTGGTTCGTGGGGGTGGTCCCTTTTTGCCCCAGATTTCAAATAAGATTCTAAGGCTCGTATGCTCACTTGATAGCAAAACGAAGGCAAATCAGAAGTCCTCGCTCCTAACGTGATCAGGATATTAAGAAAGACACGATCTGGGCATAATGGTCGGATTGTACACCGCATACGATCTCGTTGGCATTCTTTGCATGTGGTTGCCATTCGCGTGAGGACTTGGGTAAGCATGAACCGACCCATCGTTGGATTCCCGAGTTCCTCCAACTGCTCAAATCGGTCCTGATACTTCATGTACACACTCTATCACCCAATGCTACCAAGTAAAACGCGGCTCGTCACCCTTTATTCGAAGCTTTATTCAATTAGACAGCCTCTACAAACGCCTAGAAGCTTCTAAATATTTCGGTATTCGAATGGACTGATAAGCTTCTCATTTCCTGATATTGGACGTATTCTTTTAGCCTGAATCGTCGTAACTGGATTTTCCTCAAGATGAGCAAAGCATAAAAGACCTGAAGCTCCCCATCGAAGCGAATTTCGCTCATAAAATCACCCCAGGTGTTTACACTCATGACGGAACGAATTATTGACCTTCGAATTCATGGTCGAGGAGGCCAAGGAGCATGGACTGCGTCAATCCTCCTAGCCCGTGCCGCCATCATGGAAGGCAAACACGCACAATCCTTCCCCTTTTTTGGACCGGAACGGAGTGGGGCTCCCGTTGAAGCCTTTGCTCGAATCAGTAACGAAGAAATCGAATTGCACAGCAAAGTGTATGAACCCGACTATGTCGTGGTCATTGATCCAACACTTCTTGCCCAAGTGCCCGACACTATTGTCGCGGGCACTAATACTAAGACCAAACTCATTGTCAATACTCGAGAAGATGCCAAGACCCTTGCAAAAAAACTGGGTTTCAAAGGTGAAGTTTGGACCCTTGCTGCAACGGATCTCGCCCGCGAAATAATTGGACGACCCATTGCTAACACTGCCATGTTAGGAGCGTTAATTCGTGCTACCAGTTTAGTTAAACTGGATAGCTTATTCAAAGAGGTCAATGAGCAATTTGGTGACCGTATTGGTGAGCGAAACGTGACCGTCATCCAACGTGCGTATAATGAGGTGCAGAAGCATGCCTGAAAAACAACCTGGATCAAAAGACATCCCTGCCGCAGGAGTGTGTTGGAAACCCGCTACCAATTACAAAACCGGAGACTGGCGTAGCAAACGACCAGTCCGTGACGAAGAAAAATGCACACGCTGCCTCACCTGCTGGATTTTCTGCCCCGATGCAGCAATCAGCTGGAATGGCAAAGACATCCACTTTGACCTAAACTACTGCAAAGGTTGTGGCATTTGCGCCGAAGAATGCCCAGTCAAATGCATCGAAATGAAAGATGAGTGAGACACATGCCTGTTAAACAAAAACTCATGGGAATCAATGGTGACGAAGCAGTCGCCTATGCAGCCAAACATGCTCTCGTTGACGTCTGCGCCGCATACCCTATCACCCCACAAACGATTATTGTAGAGAAATTCGCTGAATTTGTCGCGAATGGTGAAGTTGAAACTGAATTCGTTCGTGTCGAATCTGAGCACAGTGCTCTCAGCGCTTGCCTTGGCGCTTCAGCCGCAGGGGCTCGCACCTTTACCGCCAGCGCCGCAAATGGCATTGAACTCATGCACGAAGTCATCTTCCTCACCTCCAGCATCCGCCAACCCATCGTCATGGCCGTCGCCGACCGCTCACCCAGCGGACCCATCAACATTCATGGTGACCAAACCGTCTCCCTCGCTCAACGCGACACCGGTTGGATCATGATCTACTGTGAAAACTCACAAGAAGCCTATGACGCCACCCTCCAAGCCTTCCGCATTGGTGAACACCCCGATGTCCAACTCCCCGTCATGACCATGCTTGACGGCTTCGTCCTCACGCACACCCTCGAAAACGTCTACCTCCTCAACGAAGCTGATGCCCACAAATTCGTCGGACGCCGCCAACCCATGATGCTCACCATCGACGGTAAACAAGTCCCGCTCAAACTCGATCCTACAACACCCATCACCATCGGACCCCTCCAGCTTTTTGACTATTACATGGAATCCAAATTCCAACACAGCCAAGCCATGGAAAAAGCCCGCCCCGTCATCACCCAAATCAACAACGAATGGGCTCAACTCACAGGACGTAAATATGGCGACGGCTACCTCCAACCCTTCAAAGTTAACGACGCCGACGCTGTCATCCTTACCAGTGGCAGCTCAGCCGGCACCGCACGGTTCGTCGCCCGACAACTCCGCGCCCAAGGCAAGAAGGTCGGTCTCCTCAAACTCCGCACTTTCCGCCCATTCCCCGACAAAAAACTTGCCAAACTCCTCGCTGATGTCCCTGTCTTAGGCATCTTTGAGCGAACCCATACCACCGGTAGCCTCGGTGGTCCCCTCTTCAATGAGGTGCGCAGTGCTCTTTACGACCATGACACCCGCCCTACCATCCTTGGCTACTACGGCGGACTCGGCGGACGTGACGTAACCCCCGACCACTTCAACGCCATCTACAAAGAACTCCTCAAAATCAAGGACACGGGTAAAGTCCCACGTAATCCCATCAAATACATCACCGTGAGAAAATAACCCGGAGGAAAAAGAAACATGACCCAAGAAACCCCCCAATGGCGACCCCGCCTCAAAGACATTGCTGAGCAACAAGAACTCTTCACCAGTGGCCAACGCCTCTGCGCCGGCTGCCCCGCCGGCTCTATGGCCCGCATGGCCATGCACGCCCTCCCCCGACCCCACAACACCATCGTCAGCCAAGCCACCGGCTGCCTCGAAGTCGCCTCCACCATCTACCCCTACACCGCTTGGCGCGTCCCCTGGATGCACTCCCTCTTCGAAAACGCCCCCGCCAACGCCAGCGGCATCGAAGCCGCCTACAAAGCCCGCAAACGCCAAGGCCTCGAAGACGACATCCCTGATCTCCTCGTCTTCAGTGGCGACGGCAGCGGATTCGACATCGGCGTCCAAGCCGCCAGCGGCGCCATCGAACGCCGCCACAACTTCCTCTACATCATCTACGACAACCAAGCCTACCAGAACACTGGGATTCAACGCTCTGGTGCAACCCCCAAATATGCGTGGACGACGACCAGCCAAGTTGGAAAAGCTGTTCCTGGAAAACCCATCTGGAAGAAACCCATAGCGTTAGTGTATGCTGCGCATGATCCAGCGTATTGTGCGACAGCGTCCGTGTATCATTGGCGTGACTTTATGATGAAAGTGCGGAAGGGAATGGAGAAGCAGGGTCCCGCGGTAATTGTTGTGTTAGCCCCCTGTCATCGGAACTGGCGGTATCCAGAGGAACTGGGGATGAAAATGGCGAAACTCGCGGTAGAAACTTGTTTCAATCCCTTATGGGAGTACGATGGTGAGACTCGAGAATATACCATGTCATCACCGAGTTTGCGGTATGTAAAGGATCCGTCGAAGAAGAAGCCGATTGAGGAATGGTTGGAACCCCAAGGTCGGTTCCGGCATCTCTTTCGTCCGACACGTCAAGAGGCGATGCTCAAGGATTTCCAGAATCTCGTTGATGAGGATTGGGAGTTTATTCAACGGCTTGCTAAGATGTAGGCAATTCAGCTTACTTTCGCCATTCGACTTTCCCCGTGATAGTGAACTGGGGGAAAATCAGCTTCTGTTGGGTCCAGCCTTTGCGGGTGACTTGGTTTCCAGTTGGCGTGATTTCTGTGAAGGTAAACCAGATGCTGAAGTAGGAGCCGTGGGATTCTTCTTACATTACATCTTCTTACAATGTCAAACCTACATCTTACATTGATTCTTTTTGACCTTTACCCTCATTGTACTGGCTCCAATGAGAAAAGCATTTGGAAAATGGTTGATTGAATAAAAAGAGTGTAGGGTGTTGCTTGATAGCAACCACCCTTTGAAGCGAATTTACCAAGTATTAGTCGATCCCTATTTCTTAGGAAGAATCTGCTCCAATCCAAGTTTGTGTTTCTTACTTAGTTCGAGTGTCTGATGAATGAGCCATTTTTCAAGTTGATTCGTGTCTGCATGATGCTGAAATTTTCCCTTTTCCGTCAGAATTGCTAGAACGCCATCATATACACGCATTTGTGCAGGAATTCCCTTGATTTGTCCCGTATTCAATATAAGAAAACCCCGATATCCAAGACGGACAGGCTCGTTTGGCTTTGCTGGCTTTAGATCCTTTAAACGCTCTCTTATTTCTTCCATGTCAGACTCCGAGCAATTCAGCACGGGATTAGGTCTTCCAGAGTAGACATCGACAACAATCTGAACGCCATCAGGTATTCTTTCCTTTTTTCCTTCCATGTTTCTCACTCCATCTATTGAATTGTCACCTTATCCCTACAGACACAGAAGAATCCACAGAAGTCTGTGTAGCCTCCACGATTTGCGTCTCTTGGGTCATCGATGGGGTTGTTATCATTGTCGAGGTTAGTTGCTCTCGTTTGTCCTGGTTTGTGTGACCACATACCTCCATGATCCTGGCGATACCAATGGTAGTCAACACCTGGCCATACAAATAATGCCACTTTATGGCAACAAGGGCCACAGGTCTCCGCAGCTTTCAGTCCATCAGAGATTGCTCCCTCTTTGACTTCATTGCATTGTAAGGATTGATACATGTTTCCACTAGCCCTTCCAGGTTGAGCAAAGGTGTCTGTACGCTTGTTACAGGCATAATTATAGCAGTTATTATTGTATTGAATTACTCCGGCATCATTCCAATCCTCTGGGCGGTAAATAGGACCTATAAACCAAACCCAACAGAATGCTTTGTACACTGAATGAATACTTCTAAAATATAATTCGAGAAAGGTTTCTGGATCAAGACGTGCAATTATTAGATCCATTCACTTACCTCCGATTGTGAGTGATCTTCTTCACTTCTGATCGAGTAATAAAACTATGGTTCCATGGTAGGAAGGAAAATGGATTAAATCTGGATGGAATTGGGTAAAACAGGGTGTAATATATCCCCAAAACCACATCATCTAACTAGATTCCAATAACAGGCTAAGTTTCTGTACAATAAATTGTGAGATTTTCAGTTCATCAACTGGGCGATTCGAAAATCGTGAAGCTTCTAGGATGTCCACTTTTTTTACATCGTCGATAGTCCTGATTCCGTTACGATAAAGCACTTTGGACGCTATCGATGTGTTGTTTGTATCCGTCAAAATTCTTCCATGAGTTGCTCCCTCCAAACCACATAGGCAAGTCGATGGTTGTTGTCACCGAGTCCGCGATATGTGAAAAGCTCATCGAAGAAGCTGATTGAGGGTGGCGTTAGCCACAAGGCAGATTCCGTCTCCTCTTTCAATCGAAATGTCGTGAAAATCTAATTCAAAACTTCTAACAACAGACTGACGAGGACGGAATTTATCAGAGATTTAAGTATCAAAGAAGCTTTCTCTTTCGAAATTAGTTCAAAGATAAAAAAATAGTACATGTTTCTTTCTTTTTGACGAAAGGGTTCAGACTTCTCTATTTGGAGAGGGGCTAAAAACCGTCTTTTCAGTAATTTCATGATACTATTTCGTCAAAAAAAGGATCTTAGCCTTCTATTCACTTAGATAATGCGTCTCGACCTGTTTTTTCTTCGAAACCCTAGACCTATTTAATTCACCGTATCGAAAGTCGAGAATAGCAATTGGAGTGTGTTGACAATACCATCAAAAATTCTATTACAGAAACTATGGGGAATTGGATCTAAAACCGCTAAGGCACTGTATAAACGTAGAATCCGGAATATCGATGATGTTGCCCAAATGGATGTCCAATCAATCTATCGTCAAGTGGGGCGACCTAGTTCAGAGTTGACTATCTCAAAGTTTATTGCCCAAACTCTTGGACCCGAATTCATTAAGCAGGCTACAATCTCCGTATTGCCCCTCGCTAAAGAAGTCAAAGGAATTGGTTTGGATTTAGGACTCTTTCTCTATGCTCATGATATTAGGACCATCAAGGATCGCTTTTTATTTGTGAAACTTGCCAATAAGAACTTACCAAATCGGCTTCTTGCGCAATTGAATCAGGCGGCTTCAAATCAAATGGATGTTATCATCACAGATATTCGACACACCGCGCCCATAGCATTTGCTCAACCCCACGACTACTTACCCGAAGTGAAAAGCTGGGATGGGCTCCAATTTCGATTCCCTCCCCACACCAGATATGCCCACCCAGATCGAGAACATTATGACATTGACACTTCAAAAAATTGGACAAAAGCAGGAACTGACCTCATTCATCTTCAAATCAACGAAGAGATAAGTAAAATCATCACCGAAACAACAGCCACAAAGACCATATTCCAAAAAATCGGCAAATTATTGGCAGGCCCCATTGGAACACTTCTGGGGCAACTGCTTAGTGTCTTCGTTTCTGTGTATACCCAGCAATATTGGCTTGATGAGAAAAAGTGTGTATGGGTATGGATTAGTAAAGCCTTCCTGAAATGGTACATAGATAATTATGTTGAACTATCTCTTATGCCTGAACAAATAGCTCTCACGACAATGGGACTTGCGTGGGCTCGAATCGGGTACTTGCAAATTGGCAGTGTGAACTATTTTGACAACATCCAAAAGGGCGTCGTTGGTGGAGGGATAAGGGAACGGCCTAAACCCGAGGATCCTTGGCCTGATGACCACTTTCATGATCCCTGTCCTAATTGTGGAGTTATTTTGCCTCTCAAAGCGCCTTACCTGATTGAGTGCCGTGAATGTCGTGAGTTGATGGCGTGCTGGTATTGTCGTCATTGTATGAATTGTGGATATAGTCCCGGTCCCCCTGAAATTCCGCCTCCCGCAGATTGGCCTGATAGTGAAGTCATTCCTGATGCATGTCCTCACTGTTCACATCCACTCCCCCGCATGGAACCTTTCCTTATTCAATGTTTGAATCCACAATGTGAAGCTATCCAAGCTTGTTGGTATTGTCGAGTATGCTTAGCGTGTGGATACGATCCAGGACCCCCTATACCCTACATTGACATTCACCCACCTCCAGCTGATGAAGAAGAGTACCCCCCACCACCCTATTTTGTTCCACCTGGAGAGTCTCCTCCTGACTTTTCTGCGCCTCCACCAAGTCTCGATTTACCAGTTCTCGGGAATATTCATTATCGAATCTGTCGAATTTGTGGTGCACCTAGCCACTATTCACT
>JBHLPH010000017.1:0-43310 GCA_048939625.1 Promethearchaeota archaeon | reverse complement strand
TCGACGCCTTTGACTTCTCAGGAATCGCCTCATATTGGCTTAATGACACAACCCACTTCGCGATTGACGGAACTGGAAATATCAGTAATGTCACTGGACTGTTGGTCGGAATTTATTGGGTTGAAATCCGCGCCTATGATCCATATACCCACTTTGCTGCTGCCACCTTCAAGGTCACCGTCCAAGATACCACTGCTCCCACTTGGGATGAAGTGCCATCCAATCAGTTCTTGGAATTTGGCCTTGCCTTCTCTTATGAGGTCAACGCGTCAGACTATGGGGGAATTAGTTCCTATTGGGTTAACGATACAGCGCATTTCACAATTACCGTTGATGGACTCCTGACGAATGCAACTGGTCTCACCGTTGGAATTTATGGTGTCGAGCTTCGGGCCTATGACCCTTCTAACAACTACTGCACCGCAATCATCCAAGTTATCGTCCAAGATACCAATGACCCCACATGGGACGAACCTGCTACAGACCAACAGTTCGAGTTAGGAGACATGTTTAGCTATAATCTCAATGCCTCTGATCCCTCAGGGATTAGTCAATGGTGGCTCAATGATACCACTCACTTCGCAATCGATAGTACTGGTCTGATAACCAATGTGGGATTAGTCCCCGTTGGCATCTATGCCCTTGAAGTCCGCGCCTATGATCCTTACAGCCGCTATTGTTCCATGGAGTTCACAATTACGGTTGAGGATACGGTGATGCCAACCTGGGATGTTACCCCAACGAATCCGGTCATCGAATTTGGTGATAGTTTCAGCTACGATTTGGATGCGTCAGATCTTGGGGGAATTAGCACCTATTGGATAAACGACACCAGCCATTTCGCCATTGATAGTCACGGACTCATCTCCAGCATTGCCACCTTACCAGTCGGAACACACAATATAGAGGTCCGCGCCTATGACCCCTCCAACAACTATTGTCAAGCCTTTATCCAAGTCACAGTTGAAGATACAACAGCCCCAACATGGGATCCAACGCCAACGGATCAACTTCTCGCACCTGGTGAATCATTAGACTACCAATTATCCGCAACTGATTTGTCTGGTATTCATCAATGGACCATTAACGACACTACGCACTTCACTATCTCCGGAACCGGGCGCATCACTAGTGATGACCCATTAGATTCCGGTGTATACAGTCTCCTTGTAACCGTCGCTGACCCCTATGGCAACACACGAACCGCTACGTTCACCGTCACCGTTCTTCCCCCCGCACCACCTGGAGTCCCCGGCTTCCCCATCGAAGCCATAATATTAGCATTAATAGGAACACTTGGTCTAGGAGTTCTCATTCGGCGACAAAGAAGAAAATGAATACCACTTCCTCCCCCAAGTCAAGAGTGCACCAAACATTCCGGAAAGGTGATAGTAGGGAGAGAACGTTGCTACTGTGTTTTACTGTGCATTGTTTCCCTAAGTAGGAGCGAGATTAGTAACGCGAGTAGGTCGAGGACGACAAGGAGTATCATGGCCCAGAAGAAGGAGTAGAACAGCGAATTTGCCGCGTCCATTGCGAGGATGAGGACGATGCCACCGGCTTGTCCAAAGATCATGAGAACTCCAGCGGAGGTGCCTTCGGGAATGGGTGTTGTCATTTCAGCCCCCGTTTGTAATCCGAGGGGTAATGCGGGCATGAGGAAAAATCCCAGCAGGAATGCCGATGCCAGTAGTACAGTGTAATCGGGATGATACGCTAGTATGAATGTGAAAGGTGCGGCAAGTAGGAGGGAAAGGATGATAAACGGTTTACGGCGCTGATATTTATCGGATAAAGTGGGAATGATTACGGCTCCGATGATGCCTCCTAGAATTATGGTAGCACCCACTATCCCAGCTTGAGTGATATCAACGACCCGACCTGCAAGAATTTGTTCAATCCAAGTAGCAACACCGTTAAAGATGCCCATCCCGACGAAGAAGAGGACTATTAGGATCATGAATTGTTTCATTCCAATGATTTGACGCAGCCCCGTGATCATCTTTTCGTCTTCGGGTTCATCGGGTTCAGGAGGGGATGGCGGATGTTCTTTGGCTATTAGTAGAAACAAAACCGCAGCAATGACAGCGACCACCGCATAGCTGACCATGGTATAAAAGAACCCGATGCCAACAACAGCAAAAGGTGTGACCAATAATCCCAGCATGATTCCAAGAAAAATAGCCATAGTACCTAATCCTGTAGCAATGCCCCGTTCCTTTGCTGGAAACCAGCGCCGGGCAATTTTGGTGGGGCTGTTAAAGACAAAGGGTTGCCCAACTGCTATACCAGCCGAGAAAACTAACAAGAGGAGATAGTTGGGTGCAAACACACGAAATACAGCAAATAGAGCGGTGATTATTGCACCGACACCAGCAGCGTATCGAAAGCCTTTACTGTCAATTAAATACGCTGAGGGAATCGAGACCGGGATGTAGACCACCATGAAAATCAGGGAAAGCAGTGCCACATCAAGCTCGGTAGCACCGTAGAGGCTAGCAACGAGTGAGGAAATCGGTGCAAAGGTGATCCATAAAATCTGCGTAACTGCTGCGATGAACATAAACACTAACAAGACAATCCAACGATATCCATATACAACAGGTTCGATTGATTTTGCCAAGATGGTCCCTCCTTGACAGCGTTGTCTACGACCAAAAACCATAGACTAGTACGAACAATTGGGCAATGAGTGTCTAAAATACCTAGCTGTTGTTGTTTTCAACATGATATCTATGAAGAAAATGGGCAAAAACGAGTCTGTTTAGATGAAATATACGGTTGGCGTATGCGATTTTTTCTGAGTGCTATTCGCCTTTTAGGGATACGAAGTAGAGATGTTGGTTTTACGTTGACGCTAGCCCTGCCTCCACTCTATCGAGCCATTCGCTTACTAGACTGTTGAACAATTTTGATTGTTCCAGTTGGAGCGCATGACCGGCTTGGTCGAGTACCGCGAATGTCGCTCGGGGATAATTCTCAAGAATAGTCCAGGCATCACGATACCCCACCCAATGATCTTGGCGACCAACCAGAATCAGCGTTGGTTTGTCAAACCTAAATGAGGTAGGATTGAGAGTGAAGCTGAATTTATCCTTGCGTGGGTCCAATCGTGCTAGAAATGACATGTCAGCGATTTTTACCGCGGGAGTAACTTCTTGGGAGTAGCGATGCCAATGATTGTGTGTCTGCATCACTGCCACTTCCATGAACCCTTCACGATCTTGCGAGCTTAATTTTGCCAAGAACTCGTTCTCTCGTGCGAGCACCGTTTTTGTTGGAAGGGTTCTTTCTCGGGGATTTCCAATAATACGGGGCACGATTAAGAGAAGCCCGTTTACCAACTCGGGTTTCTTATGGACTATCCCTTGTGCAAGATATCCCCCATAGGACAACCCAGCGACGACAAACTGCTCCTCAGGAATGATTTTATTAATAAAACCAAACAGGAGCTCTAAGACATCATTCGAGGTTTTTATCCAATCCTTTCCAGGTGTTTTTCCATGACCCGGTAAATCAGGATAGACTCGTTGCCAGCCCTTACGGGACTTGAATAGCGGTTCCATAGATCCAACCATTGATCGATGGTCCAGGGTAGAGCCATGGAGTGAGATAATCGGGTGACCTTCTCCATAGACTTTGTAATGAATCGGTACATCTCGCACTTTGCATATCATCGACTAAACCTCACTTGGTTATCTAGATAACAGAAACATGTAATCTATCTTGTCATACTAATTATTCGACTTATCAGTTACTATAATTGACTTTCATGCCATAGGCGTTGTACCAGGTTTCTCAGACTGTCAAAGAAATACTGAAATGCACGAAGATGGTTGATCGCATTCACTTTGGGTATCCTATTGTTTGTGCGAACAGTATCTGCTGATTAGAGCGTAAATTAAATTTCGCGTGGAGAGTCACCGCATCACAGTTATGGAACCAGCTAGCGAGTCCTTCAGATGCGGCAAAGAGGTAGATGTTTTGGGCAATAAAGCCTGTATCGGTGTAATAGTACGATTTCTGAACTTCGGGATCCCCAATGCTTGGATCTGGCTGATTGGGTCCCAGTTCATAGCGGGAAAGATCGACTACGTAGAAGATATTCACCGGGGTGTTGCTTGTGAGGCTAGCTGCCCGTTGACTGCAGGACAGCCTGCGAAAATCCCCTGCGGAAATAGGGGTCAGTTGATGGGGAATGGCTTCATACAAGTAGAGGCCTTCCTTTAATGCTACGTACAGGTCAATTTCTTGGGAATTGCTTGCTGAAGGGGCGGTTCGTCCGGGTTTGTTAAAGGCAGCTGTTTCCCGGTTTACGCCAAAAGCAGCCCAAAGCAGATTGGAGAGCACCGGCAGTGGCAGCTCTCTCGAATCAATCTCCCGATTCGTCTGCCTACGGTGCAAAGCTTCCAGCACCGTCTTACCACCTTTTTTCTCAGGTTCGGGTAAAATAATTGGTTCCATTGCGTACACCACTTCTCCTATTCTTGCTTCCATTTCTGATAGACAGCCTCGATGCCATCACCCACGACTTCGATGTCTGTAATCTCACCTATACCCGCTTCATGGAGCCACCGAACATGATCGATTGTATCGGGGTCGATGCCAATGCACCGTGCAGCGGTTGCATCAGCTGCCACTGGGTCAACACTGGCAATGATGGTGTTCATCTTCACAGGGGTTCCACTCCAAGGACCTGGACCCGACTTACCATAGAAGCCATCGATGACACTGAGGGTGGGTGGTAGGGTCTTACAGATATCATAAATGAAATTGTTCGTACCGAGTGGGTGTAAACCGTATTTGTTCTGGGTTGTGAGCATCCCGAACATGTTCTTCAGCCCCATAGTAATCGTGGTATGCTGCAGCGTTTTCATGGAGGGCACCGTGATAATCGCAGACTCGACGGCGAGCCGGGCTACCTTAAACGTCGGGAGTGCCCGGTGGTCCTTCACTTCGAGTTCCACCTTATCGTCGAGCTTCCCCATGTTGATGTATTCGGACCCCAACCGTTCAATGACTTCCATCATCCCAGTCTCGATGATTGCATCATCCGGCGAGGTGGTTCCGCCTTCAGTTTCTACAACGATTGCCTTCTTGCCCAAGTCTTGAACCTTCCTAATTACGGCCTCTACCACAATGGGATCGGTGGTGATACCGGTCTCGAAGGGATCACTGGTGATTAGATTCGGCTTCACTAAGACTGTATCATAAGGCTCCAGGACCTTCTTGTACTGAATTAAGTCCAGTGCCCGAAAAACTGGGTCAAGACTTCGGTCGCCTTTCACAACCGCTACTACTGACATAGCTCAACTTACCGAATATCAGCTATTAAAATTCAACACTGAGGAGAATGTGCTTAGTGTGACAGGCATAGGATCCCTGCGATATTATTTGGCAGATTTCTAGGGTCAGCGAATTATCGCAATCAATTCCATAGCAACCACGTGTCGTAGGTCAAAGATGTTGGTGCATTATCATTTCTTACTTTGTGTATGGCGTTGCTGCTCTCCTTGGTGTTTCTTGGTTTGTGGGGCCTATTTGGATGTTGGGAAGTGTTGTGATTTAGGGAAGTAGACTTCCGATGAGCACTAATGCACCTGCAATAATGAAAGCCGCTGCGGCGACATAGGTGATGGTGGTTGTACTTAGGTATTTACGGGCGCGATCACCCACGAAGACGCCAATCCCATTCACAAGGGCTAGAGCCAGAAATGCCGCGACGAAGACGAGGAGCAGCTGCCCAGTGGTGGCGGCTAAGAGAATTACGATTAATTGGGTTTTATCACCTAATTCCGCCAAGAACAGAAGGATAAACGCTCGCACCCAAACGCGAGTTCCATGGGTCGTTGTCGCTTCATCTCCATCGTCACTGCGTCTCGCTTTGTAGATGGTATAAATGCCAAGAATAATGAACACAAGTCCAGCGATAAGTTGAATCAGGGTCAGCGGCACAAAAAGCCCAATAAGAGAACCCACGAAGACACCAAGGACTGTCACGGTGAACAGGCCACCTAGCACTCCGAGGTACACTTGAGTGGGTTTTCCGGTTTCAGCGACGAGAGCGAACGTGACAAGTTGCGTCTTATCTGCTAGTTCTGCTACCAGGACCAAAAAAAATGCAGTAAAAAATAATGGCACTAGCAAGATACTCACGATTTCAACCTGGTTTTTCGTAGCGCTAAATGCTTAATGGGTGCTGAGGAACTCGAAGCGGTTTTACTGTTTCGTTAGTTCAGAAAGTTTATAGTTTAAGCTCGCTTAATTTTTTTTAAATTAGGCGTGCCTAATAACATAGTTTGCCTAGGTGGACGGAATTATCATGATTGCCGGATTTATCATAGCTCTGCGTGAAGGTCTTGAAGCCGCCCTTATTGTGGGGATTGTGTTAGCCTTTCTTGCTCGAACTGGAGGCTCTCAAAGATATTGGCAAGTCTTTGCGGGGGTAGTCTCCGCGATCATCGTTAGCATCGCCTTTGCCCTCGGGTTTCAGTGGTTAGCTGGCGGATTTAGTGGACCTAGTGCCCAAATCTTTGAAGGAATCACGACATTGATTGCCGCGGGTCTGTTAATTTCAATGATTATATGGATGGACCGCAAAGGACCGGCTCTTCAAATGGAACTCGAACAAAAAACCGCCGCAACAATGACTGCCACGCTTGGAATCTTCATGATTGTTTTCATAGCTGTGCTTCGGGAAGGTGTGGAGACCGTACTGTTCCTCGCTGTACTGCCTCTTAGTGAAGGCGCGATTTGGCTTGGGGCCTTTTTAGGTTTTACAGTAGCAATTGGGATTGCCTACATCTATTTTGCTGGAACAAAACAATTCAGTCTCCGAACGTTCTTTCGAATCACCAGTATTTTTCTTATCTTCTTTGCTGCCGGAATGATTGCTTACGGCATTCATGAATTACAAGAGGCAGGAGTCGTTCCAATTCTCATTGAGCATGTTTGGGACATTAATTTCATACTCTCTGAAAACAGCCCCTTCGGATTAGTGTTGAAAGGGCTGGTAGGATATAATGGGAACCCTTCACTGATCGAGATTACTGCGTACGTGATAACTCTAACTGCATTGTTCATCTATTTTGCCAGGCACTATCAATTCCAACCCCCATCACCCCAACTCGAAACTACGCAAGCGACTATCAATGAACAAACCTAACCTGCGTTCTCACCATCTGGGTAAACCAGTGTCATTAACAAATTTGGGTTCAGTTCAAAGACTACATTTTAACAAATAGCAGGTCATTTTTGGGTCTTTGAGAAAACTGCTGGGAATTTATGTAAAATTGATATACTATATAATTTATATAGTTGGCTGGCAAGCCTAGTACTCGTCAATGTTACCACACTATTGGAGACTCCGTCCTCTTGTTATTCGTTACCCTCACCCTTCCCATCATTGTATTGCTCATTCTGGCATTTATTACAGCCTTCGCGATTGGATCTAATGATAGCACAATGGCCAGCCTGGTAGGCGCAAAAGTGCTTTCGTCGAGGAACGCGGTAATATTAGGCGGCATCCTATTGATCATTGGAGCAGTGGTATTGGGTCAGGGAGTGAGCACAACGATAGGGGCAGAGATGGTCACCCAACCGCTTTCTGTCGACCTCGTGTTTGTTATTTCGCTAGCTATCATCGTGTGGATGCTATTCAGTGCGTCCCGTGGTTATCCGATTTCCGCGACTCATTCAATTGTTGGAGGCATCATTGGGATTGGACTTTTAGGAACGTTGGGTTTGGGTACGCCCTTGGTTCGGTGGGACACCGTCTCCATCATAATTCTTGGCTGGGTCCTGAGTCCGATTCTTAGTTTAGCAATCGCATATTTTCTCCAATGGTTCGTTCGGCGATCAGTTCTAATGAAGAGCCGAGGATTAGCTGATGTACAGCGAAAAGAGCAAATCTTTGGCGTGTTGCTCCTGGTGATGATCATTATCATCTGCTTGAGTCGGGGAGGAAATGATGTGGCTAAGGCGATAGGTTTGCTAACGATTTTTTTCATGGCACCCCCCGCTTTTTCATTATTGTTGTTCCTTGGCGGGTTGGGTATGGGTATAGGATTAATCATTTTGGGACGCCGCGTAGTTAAGACGGTGGGAGTTGAGTTGACCGAGTTACGTCCCAGTGCGAGTTTTTCATCGGCAACAGCAGGGGCAATTGTGCTGTTAGTAGGTACTATAATGGGGATTCCTCTCGCTGCAACACACATTCTAATAACATCGATAATTGGCGCAAATATGGCAAATCAAGTCCCCTCAAATAAACGAGTTTTACGAAAACTAATCTTAACCTCTCTTCTCACTGTTCCTGTCTCAGCAGTTCTGGCAATCTGCTTTTGGGGAATATATCAAATCACTCTCTCTTACGTACTTACCGCCCTTTGAATTATCTCTGATTGAAACAAAGCTCCGAACAAAAGAAGCTAATCTGGGCAGAAGACGTGAAGAACACATTAGTTTACGTTATTGGGTCTCATTTTATTTGTTCGAGTTTCTGTAACATCTGCAGACGATACCGCTCTAAAGCAGTTCTTCCTTCTTGGGTGAGTTGGATGAGGGTGTGGGGAATTTTATCGATAAATTCTTTGGTGATGCTGACATAGCTGGCGGTTTCCAGCTTGCTTAGGTGGGAGGAGAGGTTTCCCCGTGTGAGCCCAGTGCGGCGTAAGATGAACAGGAAATCCGCACTCTCAACTTCTTTGAGGACGGTCAAGATTTTGAGCCGTGCTGGCGAATGGACAATTGGATCAAGATCATCCTCAATGAATGGTGCCGTTGAGGATTCAGGCGAAGGCATGTAAATTCTCACCTTCAGCGGGATCAATGGATTCAACAGGATAGCGGTGCAGGAACCGGAGAAAGAGGACCGTACCGGACAAGAGGCCAAGGAGTCCAAATACAGCAGTTTGGATCGCCAAGGTTGTGAAAAATGCCGCGTAGGCGCTGGGAAAGCTGAGATTTAACCAGGGCACGATGACTCCGATGACTGGAAGCAGCAAAGCGAATAGGTAGTAGCGACCGATGTGGTACCTGTGAGCAATGACAAAAGGTCCAATGGATATCAATACACTCATCGTAACAGGCGCAATCCAGATCAACCAGAAGAACAGCCCAGCATAACTAGAAAGGAGAAATAACGCCATAGGAGGGAGAAATAGCAGTATAATTGCGAAGACAAGAATAAGGACGACTACGCGTGTACTCATTTTCTGATAGGGCTTGGGTTTGACATATCCCGCTCGGGGATACACCCATCGCTGCTTTGCTCTTTCAATGAGGGGAAGATAAAACAACGGATTGAGCGTAAGTATAATAATCCACAAAAATGTGACATTGTACGCAAGCAGGGTGCATAAGGAGGCTATGCCTAGGAAAATTATGCCCATGAAAAGATCGGCCAGTCCATCTTCATAGTAGGCTCGTTGAACTTTACGGGCGAGTTCATCTAATTTCGTTGTGGTTTCCATTTTATACACCTTAATCTTTTTTAGCTACGTGTTTAAACTGGTTTGCCCTTCAAACTTGTTTGGAAAAACAACTTAATAAAGGTTTGGTTGCAGACACAGAGACTACTACCTCTGAACTTGAAGCTAAATGGCTGAGAGCTTCTGCGAGTTATCATGGTTCCTGTGATTTTAAGAATGAAATCCAAATCGGTCAGGGGCTGTTGATGAGTTGGAGTAAAATTACATTCCGTACCCACCGGGCGCCCGCGGACGGATATAGCTCACAGCCCTGACCCGGGTATGAAGTCGCCGTGCAATCATCGTTGGAATACGTTTCATCCGCTGGGAGAAATGCGAGTCGTGGCCCATCGGTCCAGTTAGGGGGGAGGCTAGTGTTGTACTGGAAGGCTAGGATGAAATCGCCTTGTAGCTGGTACCAACTGGAGTTGGGATACACATTGGCATACCCATAGGATTGCTGGTACTCATCAACGGCTTTAACAACAAGGCCCTGATTCGAGTTGATTCCTCCCACGAGGTCTAAGAGATCACTGACGAGGACTCCACGATAAACCCCGTACCCGTGAAGATTGCCGTACTGGTTTTCAAATTGTCCAAAGCGCTCGATCGACGCCAGACTTTCGAGGTCATGGAGACCCAGAATCATACTGAAATTAGCGGCATTCCGCAGTTCCACAGCGACAGGAAGGAGCGGGACTTCCACAGGTTGAGGACTTAGGGTTACTTCCTCGGTGGCAATCGTGACCAGCACGTAATGGTGGAAGCCTCCTTGGCTGGCTGGGGCAACAAGGGCCGCACCAGCGCCGCCACTGATGAGATACGGAATTTCTTCATGCACCGTAGTGTTAAACAGGTGGATATGCCCGTTCATAACCAAGGTAACCTGATATTGGGTCATGAGGGCAAGAAAGGCATCGGCTTCCTGACCGTCTAGAAAACCATGGTCATTGCCAGGACGTGGGTCAACTGCTGGGACATGTGTATAGACGATAATGGGGCGAGTGTCCGCTTGTTGTAATTCTCCTTCGAGCCAGTCGAAGAGCGTTGCATTCACGCCAAGGGAAGATGAATCCACACTAATGAAGCACATGTCATTATAGGTAAAGGCAAGATTCTGTGGTCCAAAATAGTGGGTGTAGTGGGTGGTCCCATTGCCCTTAATGTCATGATTCCCAGGCGTCGCATACAGTGGCACTTGCAGCTCTTCTAATACAGCTGCCACCGCGGCATACTGGCTAAACTCGCCTGACGGGGTAATATCACCGAGGTGCACTGCAAAATCAACCTCTCTCAGATTGACATCCTCGACAATTGTGGCCAGCGCCTCATTGAAGCCTTGGCTATCTCCAAATACTGCAATCGTTACCTTGTTTTCATCTATTGGTTGGGTGCTTAACGACAAATGGTGCACACCTGCTGAGAGGGAAGGAAGCCGGAGTTGTAGAAAGGTCGCTGCACGATGCACAATATGCGTGCCCGGAGGCAAGGCTTGCAACTCAACTCGATCGCTGGCAAGATTCTGGATCGTGAGAAGCTGACTAGCCAGAATCGCTCCATTGGGGACACCGAGTGACAGACTGAGCTGCGGAGTGTCGGCTCGGACGCTTATCTGTCCTGGTGAACTATCGAGTAGATGTCCCCCCTCCACTGACACCTGAGGAACTGAGATAGTATGGACGAAAATCCACCAGCCACTAACCACCAGTCCAGTAATTAGGATGATGGAAATGGTGAGGATTAGACCCGATCTTCGAATATGCATCAACATGCATATCTAGTGATGGTGAAAAAATCTTTCTAATCTTTGTCAACGGACGTGATTCCTAGTCTACTTCAACTTCTCTCAGTGCATATTACTCGGATAGTATCATAGCCCTCAAATGAAGTATCGGCTATTGCCCCAGTGATGGTCAAGGTCACCTCACCTTCAGTGAGGCCTAAGGTGATTCGTATGTAGTCTATTACGGCCGCGCGGTTGAATTTCACCATTAGGATGCCGTCTTGGAAATCACCCCATTCTGCGGGAATTTCTCCTTCGAGAACGATTGTGGCAATGACAATGTCAGTAATCAGATAGCCTTCGGGTGGTGTAATGTTAGCGGTTATCCATTCTCCTTGGCTTCGCAAATTAAGAGTGTCGGGGTCGATATCAATGGTAGCGGGGATTGTGGATTCAATAATTTCACCCAGATAGATGTGCCGCCCATTTGTCCACACAATACGATTTTCATGAATTTCTGGCTCACTTCCATGTCCTACGAAGATTTCAACATCGAGCGAAAGATCGTAGAGGTATACTTCGGATCGACCATTCCGGAGATCCGTCCAGACGATACGATCACCATATATCGCAGGATCTCCCTGTCGTGCTTCGTGAGAGGTTATTTGCGTATCGATTCCCGTTGATAGATCATGGAGCCACACATTTCCGGTTTGGGGATACGAAGTGGAGTATTGCCCTTCGAAGGTAACATATTTCCCAAAAATTTTCGGAGTTAGTTGATACTCATCATCGTTTGTAATGATTAGTGAGGTGTCAGTCGCCAAGTCATAGCCCCAAATATCCCAGGGACCGTTTGTGTGGTCTTCCCAGACCACGATGTCTTCAAATATGTCGGCGCGATACTGAATTTGGGTCGAAGTTGCGATGGTTTTTCCGGAACTGGATGCGAGATCATAGACATAGATGCCTTTGGGAGACGATCGGTAGTCGGTCCATACAACCCGGTTTTCATAGATTGCAGGAAGAGTCTGGCTAGCATCACTAGGATCAACTGGGATATCCCCGGTTGTAGTGGCTAGGTCATACATGTGGATGTTATGGTCGCTCCAATCTTCCCAGACCACGACGTTGTCATAGATTGCAGGATAGAATTGATGAACGTCGTCGGTCGTGAGTGGCAGGGTTGAACCTGACTCCAAATCATGAACCACAATATCCCAATCCAAACCGATACCTTCCTGCCAAACGATAGTATCCCCAAAAATTGTGGGATGAGACCTGTAGGAAAGGTCTTCGGTGATTTGGGTGACTTCGATTGTGAGTGGTTGACCCTGCACTACTTGACGTGGATTTAAGCAGAGAAAACCAGCTGTGATAAGGAAGAGCACAAAGACTGTTTTCCATTTCATAGTAATGCCTCCAATTGGTGTATTTGCCAATTGCCTCTGCTTCCCCTATAAATGACTGTAACCCACACAGGTCACAAAAACGCCTGAATTCCTAATTTTTTCACCGAAATAGAACCCAATGAGGGAACACCCTACACGTTATCCTCCTTGAGAAAAAAAGTACGAGGCGGGAAACCCCGCCCCTGAACCTCACAGAGAATTTGTTGTTACCAGAGCAGGTAGAAGTAATCAAAGAACACGGTCTCACCGTTGTACCTATATTCGAAGGTGTGGAGATCATCTTCTGTTTTAGGTAGCAGGTCATATAACTCGCCAGGATGAAACAGTACTTTGGGCTCTCGATAGTACCAACGGTTGAGGTAGTGATCAGGTCGACATGTATGCTGGATTGGATTACCAAGGTCTTCGAGGGGTATGCCATCAATGAAAATTTCGATGACTAGTGACCTAAAGAACGTTTGCGCCTGTTTGATGTTAGTGACACCAATTTCGTTGTCGTAAGGAATAGCTCGTGTGACGCCACCAACGATAAGTGGGTCACCGGCATAGTAGGTGGGTCCTAGCCAGCCTGATCCCCAGTAGACTCCAAACCAGGAGTAAAATGGCATAATCACTTGGCGAGCAAAATTACTCTCGGAAGACCATTTGAAGGCAGCATTCGGGGCTGCTTCATAAATAGCAACCGCAGGAGCATTATGCCAGCTCTGCAAATCGCCTACTGAGAGCCCACCTGATTCTGCATAGGGATCAGGAATAACATCCGGACCCACTACAACACGAAGATAGTACTCAACACCTGGATCAGGTGCCCAAAAGCCCTCAACCCAGATGTACACTTCAGTTGGAGTGGCAAAACCACCCAAAAACGCCATTTCTGGGTTATTTACCGAAGCTCCCTGGGCTAGGAAGCCCCCATCGAATACGTAGAAATCAAGGTCATAACCAACACCGGTAGGCTCGTCCCATCCCATTTCGATTTTCACTTCAACTCCGTCAGGAATCATCACGACATGAAGTTGTAACTCACCTTGGGTGATTAATTCTGATACATCGTAAATCACTGTTTCACTGGCAGCCACCGAAGGCAACATCATTCCAAATCCAAGGACACTACTGAACAGAAACACTAGTGTAAGCATTCTAAGTTTGTGTGATATTCTCATATTATCCCTCCCAAAAGTCACCCCTCCAATTGCAAGAGGGCGCCAATTGGGTGCTTGCCTTTTGCCCATGCCTCCGCTATAAATGACCGTAACCCAAACAGGGCACAAAAGTACCAAAAATCCCCATTTTCCTTCCCAAATTGAACCTGGAGACTGAATACTTGTAACAGACACACGGAAATAACTGCAGATTTTTTTGATGAACAAAAAAGTGAAGAATAGATTCGAGAGGTGACTGAAGGGTTTTAATAGCATGACCAGGGGAAGGTAACGCGGAGGGTTTCAACGGAATGCTCTACATTCTTGAAACACCAATACATTTTGGACTTCTCCTGATTGGTTGGATCATCCTGCTAATCGCTATCCTAGTTGGGTTCTCCAATACTACCACCAAGGAAAAACGACTGGTCAACCCCTGGCTTAACTTCTTGACTTTCTTCTTTCTATTCTTCACCTTCTCCATCCTCCTAACCATGATCAATCAACTCCCCGCAGCCGCCACCGCAGATCAACTCATGCCCTACTTCATGGCCTTATGGTCATGTTACGCCATCTACGGCTTCTTTGCAGCCTTCTATTCACTCGACACTGAACATCTCACAGCCCCACTCTGGCTTCGCTACCTACTCCTTATTGGCACGATTACCTTCCTCGCTTCAATATGGCTCCTAGTAACCCCTGCAACCATCTTCTTGGCCTTCGACGGGGCTATGAACTGGCTCGCCATGCCCCTAGCACTCCTAGCTTATGGCGGCTTCCTCTGGATCATCTACCTACTATTCTTCCCCCTCATCCTCACCTACCGTATCAACAAACAACGCCAACACCCCATTAGAACCGGGAACTGGCTCGTCTGGCTCGGTGGCTTACTCGTCGACATCGGCGCTCTACTCATCGCTTTAGTCCTCTTCCTCGCCCCGTACACTCTCATCGCCCTCAGCCTCATCGCTATCGGCATGATCATCACTTTCATCGGTGGCATGATCAACTACCGCGCCAGACCACCCAAACCTCAACCCTAACCCATCATCAGCCCGCAAGCTCGCAATAATGGCTTACGGGCTCCTCCTCCTTTTTTGAATTAGGTCATTTCACAAGGAAAAAGGCACTTAGGTTTTCTCAAAATTTGATGTGCCTTAACTGGCACACCAATGTGTTCTTTAATTCGTTAACGAAAGTGTAACTCTCCCATTTTAGCGGTAAATCCTCTCTCCCAGCAGGTGAAAAGGAATGAAACAATCCCACACTGTAAATCTACTTCTCTTCGGAGTACTCTTAGTATTCTCTCTCACCTTAATTTTTCCATCTCCTCGGGTTATTGGATCCTCTCTGCAGCTTCCAGTCCCTGTTGACTTGGTTTCCAATTGGGATTTTACTGAAAGCGAACCTGGAGGTTGGGATGGGAATGATCATAATGTATCCAAACCCATGTTCTGGCACTTCAGCGGCGATTCGAACGGTCCCAAAGAACAGTACCGTCTGATTAATGACACCGAAAATGGTGGCGACGCGGATACCCTATTCCTCCAACCTACTCGCACCAATCAAGAGCATACCATCATGTTCTGGCAAGATTTCACTCCTCTGGATATCAACCACGTTACCATCCAATACCGAAGTTGTGCGACTGGCCCCTCAGCCGTTATCCTGCTCTATGGACTCAATGAAAGTATCGCCCCTGATACACCTCTACCGAATGGCACCCTTCCCTATCTCACCACTCTGCACCCCTGTCTCAATGAAACCCCTGGCTATTGGACCAACTATACTACCGTCACCTGTTCGCTAACCAACATTAACACAACCTATCATCACTACCGCATCCACTGGCAAATCATCGAAGCCCCCGGAAAACCCGACGCCCAACTCTATATCAACTATTGTCGCGTCACTGAGCCCCAACTCCCCCTCCCTCCATTCCCACCACTTCCGGGAATTCTTCCCATGATTTATACAGTACTTGTCATTGTCGTAATTGCCGTTCTCATCACTGTCATGGTCCTCTCCTACCTCAAACATGAAGGTAAACTCAACTTTCCCTCAATTCGTCAATAAGCTACTCACGTAAACGTGGTCAGCCACTCTGTCTGATGTACCTTTCATTTTCCCAGAAGTCGGATATCATTGGTTAGGGACTACCATTCACTTGGGGGTTCTTCCATGAATCGATCTTTTCCTGATGCCTCCCATTCAGCTTGGGCTGCCTCAATGGTATCTCGGTACGCCTTTGGTAATCGGCTTGGCAGACTAAAGCCGCTTTCTTCGTCGAGTGCATAGGAAAACATGAAGGTTCGATATGCCGTATTCAAAGGTCGGAAAATGAAATAGCTAGGAACAGAGGCAAAAATGGAGAAGAAGATAGCAAAGATGATGCCCGCAATCAGGGCGAAGAAAAGATCGCTCAGCAGGAAAATGGCGAATACATAACCGAAGAGAAATCCAACAACCAGAAATCCGAGGGAAAGTAAGCCTCCAAAGAAACTATACACTGTAGACACGCCGGTCTCGGCGATGTAGACGTCCACTAAGTAATGCCAAGTGACATGCACCGAGCGTTTAATGGAATCAATGAGGCGCCGTTTTTCAATGATGATGGCAGGCAAGGTGAAATAGTTGATGAACCGAAATATGGCTCCGATAATACGAGCAAAAATACTGCCGATTAAGGCCCAGATTCCACCTTGGCGCGCGCCGCCTTGTCGAATGGCACTCTGACCCACCGATACTGCGGTGCGGAGGGCGGCAAACTGAATGATGGTGCCTAAGACTTGTCGCACTTCTCCGACACCACCACGCAAAACGGGATCCTTTTCGCGATACCACGTATGAGCAATGGAGATGTTAATACCATCAAAGATGTAAAAGACCGAAAAGTACACGAACAGAAACGGAATTTGCACCAAAATACTCAGAAGGAAAAATATCCACGACTCTGGGGGAATCCCAACCAAAGGTAACCACGTATACATAGCCCCGTACGTTGCCATCATGAGAATGCCGGTCAACAGGCTGAACACTGCGGTGACCAATGGAACAATGAACATCTCTTTTTCTTCCAGCAGCAGTTGCGCCGTGAATTCCACCAATTTACCGGCCCGCTCGATTTTACTACGGCGCCGGAACCACACCCAAAATTGAATGACCCCTATGAAAGGAAAAATCAGGCCAAAAAACCCAAATGGTCCCAAAAAAAGGAACATCAACACACCAACCGCAATCATTAACACGGCTTGCAGAATCCAGAGTACACGCAATGTTCCCGCTGCCGCTCGCTTCATCAATATCAAAATAATGTAGGCGAGCCCTAAACCCAACACTACGAGAATAACAATGAACGCCAATCCTGCCCACCAAAACCCAGCCAACCAAGGCAGCGCCAAGTTAATAAAATCGATAATTATCGGCAAAAATGGCGAAACAAGGAAGAACAAATTATAGAATCCAAAACCGTACAACAAAATAATTCCTATAGCTAGCAAAACGATTGGGCCAGCTGGACCCCGCTCTGCGGCTCCTTCTTGAGGCGTCATGGTCTTCCAATATGCTGGTTCAATGCAAAAAGGTTTGCTTTTTAAAAGCTAGCAGGAATTCCATCAAAAATCTTCACTGACATCATTATATTATAAGAACAAATCTCATCGATTCCAGCCGAATACGACACTCGGGTGCCTCCCAAAATTACTAGACACTTTTTAATCACCAACTGGATCCTTTGTCGGCATGTTATAATAAACACTGAAACTTGCCATCACAGAGTTCTCCCTCACAATATACAGGAAGGATATTATCCGGAATGGGTTTTACGTATGCTTTAAGATGAATTAGACCGTGAATGTTCAGTAATGATTGTTGAGCTTAAAAAGAAAGAATACCCAAAGGTTCGATCCCTATTCAACGCATTAGACTACCAGCTCACAATAGCAGCCGTTATTGATGGATCAAGTCCAGGACGGATAATTGCTGACAACCCCAAAGCACCCACCAGTGCCTTCATCTGCTCAGTAGAAGGCTACTATCTCGCTGGCGACCCCCAAAACGGTATGTTTAACCAAGGTCTACGTGATTACATCCTCACCACCATTTTTGCAGGAGATACCGTTCGAGAAAACGATGACGACCTGGTTCTATGCATCCACCCCGAGGACTGGCAAACCAAATTTGATACCCTTTTCCCCACTCGACCACCACTGCAACTTCCCCGACTATACTACACCTGCACTGAAGTAAAAATCGACTGGCAAAAAAAGATACCAACTGGATTCTCCATCCATCAACTAGAACCAACCTTCCTTGGCAAAAAAAACATAGTAATCCCAGACCACATTCTCAATTGGATGCGTATCAATTGGGGTTCAATCGACGCCTTTTGGAAACAGGGCTTTGGTTTTTGTACCGTACACGAACATGAGGTCGTCTCCTGGAGCCTCACAGATTGTGTCAGCAGAAACAGATGTGAAATCGGCATACGTACCAAACCCGAATACCGCCACCGTGGACTCGCCACCCTCACCGCCGCCGCCACCGTCGACTACGCCCTCACCCACGGTTACTCACAAGTCGGCTGGCACACCAACATCGAAAACTATGGATCCATCGGCGTCGCTGAAAACGTCGGGTTCATCAAAACCCGAGATTACACCTGGCACTACTGCATGATCGATGAAGCTACCCACCTCGCTGAAACCGGCCTTCGTCGCTTTCTTCAAGGTCTCTTCGCCCTAGCACTTGACAGCTATGAGAAAGCCTTCGCCAAAGGGTCTGTCTCTTATTGGTACTATCATCAAGCTGCGCAGGCTGCCGCAGCCCTACGGAAGAAACAGAAAGCCCTCCGCCTCCTCAACCAGGCAATCACTGAGGGATGGCAAAATCTTGAATATACGCAAGAATGTTCTGAGTTCGATATTCTACATGATACCAAAGATTGGCACAGACTCATCAAACGAATGAATTCCTGAGTTAGGTTTAGAATGGTCTGATTTTTGTGGCGTTAAAGACCATTTAGGCCTAGATTTATTCTTGAAGATTCTCGGAATCGTTCAATGGTCCTGCCAAAAACTACTGCACCGAATACTTGTTCGCTTATTCCGATTATCGGTCGTGATCGGCAGGGCATTGGTCGAGGCTCCAGTAGATGACTGGAACATCCGCGATTTTCACGCCTTGGAGTAATTTGGGAAACATGACAAGGATGGTTCCGAACGTGGGGCCTCGTACCTTCACGCGGTACGGGGTGTTTTCACCATTGCTGACGGCGTGGAAACACAGTTCTCCACGACCCCCTTCTGTGCAATAAAAGGCGTCGCCGGGTGGGATTTTGAGTCGCCAAGTAATCTTTTTGCCTTCTGGGGTTTGGGTTTCACAGACAGGGCCGCTGGGTAACTTGTCTAATGCACGTTCGATGATATTGAGGCTTTCTTCAATTTCTTGTCGCCGGCAGAGAAATCGAGTGTAGGCGTCACCAGGTGTTCCGGTAATAACCTTTACCCCAATGTCCTTATAGGCTTCATAAGGGGTGGCGGTTCGAACATCGAACTCAACGCCGGTTGCCCGGAGATTGGGACCGGTAACATCGTTTTCGATCGCGGTGGTCTGGGAGAGGGGTGCAAGATTTTGAGTCCGATCGATGAAAGTTTTGTTATGGAATAAGAGATCATCGTAGATGTGAAGGCGTTTTCGGAGATAACTAATGAGGTGTTCAGCTTTTTCTTGGAAATCAGGTTGGAGGTCGCGGCGGACTCCTCCGATGGTGTTGAAGATGTGGTAGATTCGTGCGCCGGTGAGTTCTTCGAGAAGGAGAAGGACTTGATCACGGTCACCCCAGATTAAGCGTTCGATGGTATCAAAGCCTGAGGCGGCTCCACCAAACCCTAGGTTCATTTGATGGCTTTGGATGCGTGAGAGTTCGGCTTGAATGACCCGTAAGTACTGACCCCGAATCGGAACCTTGATGCCCGCCAGTTTCTCGGTTACACCAGTATAGGCGAGCTCATAGGAGGCGCCGTCAAGGACACAAATACGGGGGACCAGCATGATGTTTTGGAGCCAGGTACGATATTCCATGAGTTTCTCGAAGCCACGATGCAAATAGCCGGGGTATGGAGTTGCATCAACGACGATTTCGCCATCCAGTTGGAGGTCCATATTGAAGTTTCCGGAGGCAGGATGTTGGGATCCGAACACGACATCAAACTGGGCTTTGCTGGCATCAGCCCCTTTGAGGGGGTAGGGGGCCACCTCCATTTGCCCCGCGTCGGTGTTTATTTTTTCTTCCTTACCCGTGTATCCACCTTGAATGGCTTGAATGGCATGCACGACAGCAACACCAATGGGCTCAGGTCGCGGGGGACAACCAGCGATCCAGATGTCGACGGGGATGTATTTGCTGATGTCTTTGATGGTATTGTAGCTGTCCCAGTAAGTGCCGCCAGTCATGGGGCAATTGCCTAGAGCGATGACCCATTTGGGTTGGGGCATCATGGAATAGATGCGGATAATGCGTTTGAGGGTCTTGGGGGTGACATATCCACCAACAATCAGCGCATCGGCATGTCGGGGGGAGCCTACAGCTAAGAGTCCGAACCGCTCCATATCGAAGGAGCTCGCCACCCATGGTACCGCTTCAATGAAACAACACCCGGTCATGTAATTGACGATCCAAATACTCCGTGAGCGGGCCCAGGCGACGGTATTTTGGATCTTCGGGGGCTCTGGATGTTCGAGGACAGGGGCGACAGCAAGCATTTCGGGTGTATAGTTGAGGGTTTCTGGTTTCATGGTCAGCAGGATGGGAAAATTCGTGAAGGTAAGGGCGCCGGTGGGGCAATTGTCCACACAAAGCCCACAGAAACAGCATTTCCGGAAATCGATTTGCGGTTGAAGTCCGGTTTTGTTTTCTCCACTCTTTTCACGGTCGACCATCTCAATGGCATTATTAGGACACACAATCGAGCAGATTTTACAGCCTTTACACAAATCAGGCTTGTAGAGTTGCCGACCCCGGTATAAGTCAGTCAGTGGCATGTCGGGAGGAAACGAGAAGGTCATGGGTTTTGAGATTGCGAGTCCTAGTACACTTTTTACGGCTTTCAGAAGTCGTGACATTGGCTATTTCCCTCTCACCTGATAGTATTCCTTGTTGACGTACTCACGCCAATTGAAATCTTTTCGCAAGGGTGGTTTCCCTTTCCAGTCTTCGAGGAAGAGCGGTTTCAACATCGGATTTCCAACATAGTTGATTCCGAAAAGCTCCCACATTTCGCGTTCATGCATCGCTGCTGACTGCCAGATTGCAGCCAAGCTCTGGATTCTCGGTTTATTTCGAGGAATACGTGTGGTCACTTTCACGTATAGGTTCGCTTCAAGATGGTGAACGATATAATACGCCTCGAACTCGTTTTGCTCAATCCAATCGACAGCTGCTACAGTGAGACAGCGCGAAAAGCCACGTTCGTAGAGATTAGAGGCAAGCTCCACATACGTTTCGGGATTTGTAAAAAATGACAGGAGGTTGCCCTCTGTTTTGATGTTGGATATTGCGTGTTGGGATTTCAAGGCGCGTGATAAGGATGCCGGCTCTATCGTTTCGTGTTTCATGATGCCAGTCTCCTTCAGCGTACAGCGCCTACGCCTTAGGGCTTCCTAATTCTGTCTTTAGGATAACTAAATACCTACCGGATGTCGCCAATTTTCGGGCTTTCCCCAATTCTGGAACGATGAACTCAAAATCCACCTATACAATCTGAAATTTACCGAACTATATTCCCTTATAGTTCACATAATGCCTCAGGAAGGCCTTTTCATCACATCTGTCAGGAAATGAATGGCGTAACCTCTTCTGGTAACTAATGACTCGCATTGCCATGGCGTAACCTATCCGCACACACATAGTGCCAAATTGCCTCAATCAAGAAGAACACTGCCAAATACCCGAACACTACGTTCCACCATTGTGTCACAAAGAATGACCACACCAGACTCATGACCATGCCAGTCACTAATAGAACCGACCCATGGACTTCCAACCTCAGAACCTTGTCCATCTCACTATCACCTCCCTCTAAATTTTCACATGAATAGAGATACCTGTGTCATCACGTTAGAACATTATCATTCCAAGAAGTATGGAGCAAAGCCTAACCAAAAACATGGTTGTCCACTCCACCAAGATAAGACAAAGGGAAAGAGGAGCTTACACTGCTTCCTTTCCTTCAATGAATAACAGAATGGTTGCAACAAGGCAGAGAATTGACCCGATCCAACCAAACCACCAGCCACCAATCCCCGCGATGACGCCGAAGATCAGGATGAAAATTGGAGCGTTGGGCCTATTCGTATCGATCATTCTATGGAATACTAAGAGGATTAGAAACCCAAAGACGATGGTGACTATGCCTAACCCAATGTTCACCACCCTTCCTCTGAAAATGTATCCGGCGAGAAGGTTAAGTACAAACCAAAGGCTGTTTTCGCCAACTTGTATGCATCCGCCAACAATGAGGAGGATTGCACCAACTCGTGTTAGGGTCTTTGCACTATCAACATGTGACAACCGATTCCACCTTTAATATGCATAAAGCGACGAGGTCAATTCAAGGTACACTTCATAAAAGCATTTCAGCTAGTACTTTTTTCTAACTCTCCTACATCTCTTCCAGTAACCCCGAGGGTGGATACAGTGCGAGTTTTCGCTCAATCTCATAGATTAACGGCATGATTCCTCTAAGATCGCTAACGGTTTTGAGGAGACCTTTGGTAAAAATCTCATATTCAAACTGATGATAGACTGAGTGAAAATAGGAGTCGGTGTATGCTGTGTCGTCGAAGTTGCTGGAAAGACCCCTAGGCGAGATTAGTCCCTTATATGTTGAATTCAATAACATCATAATTGAGACAAACATACCACTAAGAAAGTCAGGATTACCATATTCATCTGCAGGAGTGTCTTTTCCTTCTAGAAAGGCGTTTAGCGCTTTTTTCTTCTCATTTTTCCATTTGTTGGACTCTTTGTCCCATTCATGGAGACTGAGGTATGCAGGAAGCCCTAAAATCATCTCTTCTACCAGAGATTCTGGTAACTGCTGTTGCAACTGATAGACCTGAGGATAAATTACCCTCATCATGGTCGTGAACCCCTTTACACCTTCTTGACGCGTTGGATAATCCCTCTCTAAAAAAGCTTTTATTTTTGACACATACTCTCTGGCAAAGAACACAACCAAATACGGGACCTGGTCCGGTTTCACTCTCTTCCCTTTCAAAAACGGTGGCAAATTAACACCTCAATCTGTGATTAATCGAGTTCCACTCTGTACTCACTTAATCTACTAATAGCTGTGTTGACTACGATTTTACGGAATACTCGGTTGAAGGGCAAGAAAGGTCGCCAGCACAATTCCGATAATCACAATCACCACAATCGCCGCTCCTTGTACCCGAAGACTTCGAAGCTGAACATTCGTAGGTGACCGACCCAATCCCAGAAACCATAGAAGGATAATGATTACAACAACATAAGCTAAAATCATAAACGCCGAAAGTAGAGCCATATCAACTGCTACGAAAACATCAGGTATTAACCTTACCCACACAAAGTGGTCGTCTACCTAAACACTGGGCTAAAACCGGTGTTTCAGGATAACCCACTCCAACAAGAAGGAATGCGGATTAAGAACGATTTAAATATAAACAAGAGACATAGGAAGCTTTTGGATATGGTTTTGCATCTTCTGTCAGAGATCAAACCATCTCCTAACGGAGGTAACTTCGATTTGAAAAGAAGCTACGCGATTGCGATCGCGTTAGTAGTTATCATTGTCGTAGGTGGCGTTGGTGTCTACCTCTTCATGAGGCCCCCACCAATTTCCAACCTAATCGTCATGGGAACTACTGACTCAATAGAGACAGTCCTTGATCCTGCTAGAGCATACGATTACTTCGGTTGGTCGATGATTGGTGCTCTCGGCTCTGGGTTAGTCGATATTGACCCCGGGTCGACAGCCGCACCAGACGATATCATACCTTCATTGGCATCGAGTTGGACAGTGTCAGGCGCTGGAACGATATATGACTTCACTCTGAAGGAAGGCCTCATCTTCGCAGATGGAACTCCATTTAACTCAACCACTGTCAAATACACTTTTGATAGGTGCTGCAACCTTACAGGCGACGGAATCTACCATCCTGAAGGATTCCAACGTGGCATCGGCTTAGCTGACATCATTGATAATGTGACTATAACCGGCGAATATACGGTTAAGTTCTACTTGACCATCCCCTGGGCTCCATTCTTACAAACAATGGCTGCACAAGGATGTTTCATAGTCCATCCAAATTATGCACCCATGGATGAATTGGTGAATTACACAGCAGGCAATGCCCGCGCAAGTTATGCAGTGGGTCTTGGCCCATACCTTCTACAAAGCTGGAGTCGTACTGGTGGAACCGATGAAGAGATTGTACTAGTTAGAAATCCCAACTACTGGGATGCTGCCAATGGGATACCAATGACAGACACTTTTATCATTAAATTCTACGAAACTGACACCGCCCTTGCAACTGCGATGACATCTGGTGAGATTGATGTAGCGTACCGACAGCTCAGTGCAACTCAGATTAACGCTTTTCGCACCAATCCTAATGTACGAGTTTGGGAGGCGGCAGGTCCATTTATACAGTATATGTGCTTCCAACAGGAAATTTATCCTTTCAACGAAACGCTTATCCGGCGAGGGATAGCAGCTGCGTTGAACCGAACCAACTTGGTTAATACGGTTTTCCTTGGCACAGCACAACCTCTGTATACCATCATCCCAGATGGAATGGCCTACCACAAACCAAGCTTTGAGATACATGGAGAAGCGAACTACACTTACACCCAAACTGTGTTTGACCTCTTTGGATACAATTCATCCAACAAACTAGTAATCGAAATGTATTACGAGAGTTCTGGCCACTATCCACAAAGCGCAGAACAAGCTGCCGTTTACAAGAGTGATCTTGAGGCAAGCGGTGTAATGACCGTTAACCTCAATGGTCTAGAATGGGCGAGTTATAGATCTGCACGAAGTGCTGGTACAATGCCAGTCTATGTATACGGATGGTATCCAGACTACATTGATCCCGATAACTATGCGTTCTTACCTTTTGCTGAATGGCTCAACATGGGATACAATGCAACCTATCCTGCTGGCGGTGTCCAGCAATACAACCTATGGGTTTGGGGTCGAAGTAATACAAGTGATTCAGGAAGACAGACTTCATATTATGCTCTGCAAGATCTTCAAGCCCAAGAATGCTCAGCGATTCCGTTGTATCAGGGTGGTGCGTATGCAGTGAGTAAAACCACCATCCATGGTATCATCTTGGATATCACAATTAACTTCCGACATTGGCTCTTATATTGGGGCGCACCAGCGACTACAGGTCCATTTTTGACATTACAAACCAATGAAGTAAGTGTCATCAGATACCCAGGCAAGTTCGACAATTAGGTAGCTACCAAAAACCTAAACTAGGACTTGATTGGAACTGATGACACCCACATTTTCTTTGGTAACAAGGTGGGAATCAAGTGTCACTGAAATCGTATATAGTCACTCGTGTCCTAATGGCCATCCCAATGGTTTTGTTACTTCTTACATTCGTGTTCTTCGTCATTCGAGTCATGCCTGGTGACCCGGCACTATTGCATTTTGAGCGGCGAGTAGATCCTGCTGCCCTTGCTGAATTTCGGAGGCGTTTAGGATTAGATCAGCCCATTCCAATTCAGTATATCAATTATCTTGGGGGGCTTCTTATTGGGAATTTCGGATTATCGATGCAGGACTTTTCACCTGTTGTAGATCATCTTATAACACGGTTTCCTGCAACATTCGAGTTAGCCATTTATTCCATGCTATTTGCCGTCTTACTCGGAATTGCCCTTGGAGTTTTTTCCTCGAAAAGATATGATTCTCCTACCGATCATTCAATCAGACTTTTTGGTATTATAACCTACGCTATTCCAGTATTTTTCTTGGGTATGATCTTTCAGCTTATCTTTGCAGTATGGCTGAGAGTATTACCTTCGGGGACTAGATTTGATCCACATTATATCCCACCAGCACGTATAACGGGTCTCTACACAATTGATAGCCTATTAACAGGCAATTTATGGGCGTTTATGGTATCTGTTCGTTATCTTATACTTCCTACGGTCACTCTGGGTCTCGTGCTTTGTGGGATCTTTATTCGTTTGACCCGAACCAACATGATTGAGACACTTCGAAAAGACTTCGTCGTGGCAGCAGAAGCCAGAGGTCTTTCAGACTCCAGAGTCACTTATCGCTATGCACTCAGGAATGCGTTCCTCCCAATCTTGACAATGATTGGCCTCCAATTTGCTGTTCTTCTTGCTGGGGCTGTTCTGACTGAGACCACATTCAGTTGGCCAGGTCTAGGAACCTATTTAGTTGATCGAATTGCGCATCGAGATTACACAGCAATTCAAGGCACTGTCGTGTTTTATGCAATCTTGGTGGCGGTTGTTACTTTGGTAATCGACCTTCTATACGCGTTTCTTGATCCCCGAATAAGACTCTAAGGATGGAAAATGATGGGACCAGACATAACGATTAGTGGTGTATTTATCTACCTGAGACTTGTTCAAGACCCTTTCCGAAATCGTTCAAAACTCTGGTGGATTGTGCTAGCGGTAATACTGGGGGGTACAATAGCTTTAGTTAGCAGTCTGATAATATTAGCTGCAAGGTCTAATAGTGGTTTGGGAATTCCAGTTGTTGTGGGAACTATACTATTCGGAGTGTCTATGTTAGTCGTGGGTTTATTCCGGACTCTTTTAATTCGCCAGGGAACCTTCTCACCAAGAATCGGAACTCTGTTTCTAGTTGGTGTTACGTGCCTACTTGGAGTCATCACTATTCCTGTAAGCTTCTTCATTCTTCCCTTTGCTTGGTTTGATCTTTGGGTAGTCTTTGTAACGGGTGGTGTTGTAATAGGAATTATTCTACTCTTTCTCTACTTCAGATATTCGTGGTTGAAAGAAAGGGGTTCCCCTGGATTTCTGACCATCACTGGGTTCTTGATGGTACTTGCTATCATCTATATGACCGTTATTTCCTACTGGATTGTGCCTTATGATCCGTTCACCATCAATGTTGGACCAATTCTGTATCCCCCGTCCCCCGGCTTCCCCTTGGGAACCACGTCTTTGGGGCAGGACTTACTAAGTAGAACCATTGCCGGTGGCGCGATCATGTTACAGGTGGCCTTTATTTCGGTGATCATTTGTTTCTTTGTCGGTGTTCCATTGGGGCTTCTTGCTTCGTTTAGGGGAGGAATACTTGATCGAGTACTATCACTTTTCATGGATGCTATCTTTGCATTCCCTGGTCTAATTCTGGCAATCGCTATTGCTGCTATGCTTGGTCCAGGTGTTATTAACATGGCTTTGGCAATTGCCGTTGTTTATATTCCTTCATACTTCAGGGTGCTCAGGAGCCAAGTTCTTACAATCAAAGAACTCCCTTATGTCGAGGCGGCAAAGGTCATGGGTGCCAGAGATCGAGACACGATGTTTAGATATGTTCTCCCTAATGCTTTACCCTCAATCGTTGTTGTGATGTCGATTAACTTCGCAGATGCCGTTCTCACTGCTGCAGGACTAACATTTGTTGGATTAGGCCTACCAATCGATGTTGCTGATTGGGGATGGGATTTAACATTTGGCTGGCATCAACTAATAACTGGAGCGTGGTGGGTTATCACATTCCCCGGAATTATGATCGTCCTTCTTGCACTAGGATTTACGCTGGTTGGTGAAGGACTTAATGAAATACTAACACCGATGCTTAAGGACTAGATAGAAATGCCTACCCTTCTTGAAATCAACAACTTAACCGTTGAATACAAAACGCGGTTAGGCACCGCCCGGGCAGTGGATAATGTTTCTATAACACTGGAAGAGAATAAAACCCTTGGTCTTGCAGGAGAATCTGGTTGTGGAAAATCAACTTTAGGTCGATCAATTATCAGTCTTGTTCCTCATCCTGGTCGCATACTTGAAGGCGATATTCTTCTCAACCTTGATGAGGATGTACCGTATGAGAATGGCGTTGTCGAGAAGGGACAAATAAACCTCCTACAGCTTGGTGCTGACCAAATGAGGGCACTTCGGGGCAACAAACTTGCTTATATCTTTCAAGACCCTATGACCTCCCTAAATCCAATGGCTAGAATTGGACAACACTTTGTTGAGATCATACAAGCACACGAACCAGACACCTCCAAAGAAGATGCACAAGTGAGAGCAAAAGACCTCCTTGAAGCATTAGACATTCTTCCCGAACGTGTATTAGACTACCCCCACCAGTTCAGTGGAGGAATGCGCCAACGCGTGATGATCGGTTTAGCACTTGCTTTGACACCACAGCTGTTGATTGCCGACGAGCCGACCACCTCTCTCGATGTGATTGTGGAGGCGCAGATTCTAAAACTAATCTCAAATCTCAAAGATAAGTTCAATCTTACTATGATACTAATTACGCACAATCTAGGAGTGTTGGCTCAAACAGCTGATAGTATCGCAATCATGTACACTGGTAGAATCATGGAAGTAGCTCCGACTGAGGCATTGTTCGAGTCCCCCCAGCACCCTTATACGCAAGCCTTACTTCAATCAGTTCCTGATGTAAGAACACCGGACAGAAGACTCTCCTGGATTCCTGGATCACCACCCAGCCTCACCGAACCTTTTCCAGGTTGTATGTTTAGACCACGATGTCCGCATGCTATGGAAATTTGTGCAACGGAGCCCCCCCCACTGATAAAGAGTGCATCGGGTGGGCGCGTCGCATGTTATCTCTATGAGGGATCGTAACTATGCCGTTAATTGAAGTGAAGAACGCCGTGAAGTATTTTCCGGTCCAGAAGGGATACCTTGATACCCTTTTTACCAGGCAAAAAGAATTTGTCAAAGCGGTAGATGACGTTTCCTTTGAAATAGAAGAAAAAGAAGTGTTTGGCCTTGCAGGAGAGAGTGGTTCAGGGAAGACGACTATGGGACGACTTATCGTACGATTGATCGACCTTACCGCGGGGCAAATTCTCTTTGATGGCCAAGACATAGCCAAAATTAATGGGAAAAAATTACGATTACTAAAGCGGAGGCTTCAGTTCACTTTTCAAGACCCTTCTTCATCACTAAATCCGCGATTGAGCATTGGAAATGCTATTGCTGATGCACTGAGGCTCCAAGGGATTGGTACAAGGAGTGAACAGAAGCAGCGAACAATGAAAATTCTAGAACGAGTTGGCCTTTCTCCCGCTAGCTCTTTTTATGATAGGTTGCCTCATCAACTCAGTGGTGGTCAAAGGCAGAGAGTTGTGTTTGGAAGAGCTATCATTCTCGAACCTGAATTTGTTGTCACTGATGAACCAGTTGCTATGGTAGATGTGTCCGTTCGGGCGCAGATTCTGGAACTCATGAAAGATTTACAGGATGAATATAGTCTGACTTATCTTTTCATCTCGCATGATCTTGCCACTGCAAGGCATATCTGTGACCGGATTGCCATTATGTACCTGGGAAAGATAGTAGAAATCGCTGATAAAGACCAAATCTATACAGATTCCCTTCATCCGTATGCGGTTAGTCTGATGGCTGCAATACCTGTGCCAGATCCCACAGCGACGACGGGAGAAGCGATTCCTAAAGGGGAGATTCCCAGTCCCATTAATCCTCCCTCTGGATGCAACTTCCATCCTCGATGTCCTAAAGCCTTCGAACGATGCGCGGTGGAAGAACCCGAGCTCCGTGAAGTAAAGAAGAAACACTGGGTCGCCTGTCATCTATACGATTAATCTCTCACCCCAAAATCGAAAAAATGCCTGTCTATATTCCAGGGATTGTCTTCAACACCTGTGGTTTCGTCATTATACGCTTAAGATTTGATAATGTGAAGGCAATGTGTGGGGCATCGATGAACACAAGCATTGCAGTTGACACAGTGGTGGGGGCGGATTAGATCCGCCTTGCGTCTTGTATCATCTAACTGGTAGACATTCATTGGACAGACTTGTATACACATCCCACATCCAATACAAAGCTCTATATCCTGCGTGATACGTCCATAGGGTTGAAGTGGATATTTTCCTGTGAAGAAGGGCATTTCTGAGTAGCCTCGGCTATAAAATAGACGACCGAGGTCACTGGGTAAGATTGGGGTCATCCCGTTGAAATCAACACTCAAGACGAGTAAAACAAGAATCGCTACAAGAAGTTCCCATGGCAATCCTAGCGGGCTCCCTGTGGTATAAAAGGCTACAAGTAAGATGACAAAAATGGAACCTATTCCATACACCAGCATTTTCACGAATCCAGATCTACTCGGGAGATATGAGGATAGCAGATAGGCACCGCAAATAAGCAGCCAAACGAGCCCAAGGGTCGTGACAAGTCTGAGGGACGCAAAGAGTAAGCTGAGGGGAATCATAAGGAGGGAAATCATAATCGCATACAGACTTGCCATTTCTAAGCGACTTGAAACCGGAAATCGAACCGTTCGCATTGCCTCTGTCTTCTGTGAACCCTTCTGCAAGTAGGCGGGTATATCTTTAGCTTTTACCGGTCCAAACTGAGCTGACCATCCTGTCTCCTCCTCAATCACATCAGGGTCAACACCTGAAGCGGCAAGTTGAGGTAGAATCAACCGCCGGTGCTGTACTAAGCTGTTGATGCCACTGAGCTTAATTGCCGCGATAACTGAGTGCGCCGTAAAATCTCCACCGCAAGCGGCACACCACACGTTAATTCCCCGCGTTGGAGCCACCAGTACAAAACAATCAACCTGTGCGTGTTGAAGTGTTTTCAGAACTCGGCGCACCGTCAAGTCATAGTTGCAAGTGACTAGAACCGGACTTTCTGTGGAGGGCTGTCCCACAGCGATATACCCTGGTGCGAGCGGGACACCTACCCAGCGAAAAATAGTTTCAGCCACAGACATGATTCGTGACCTAACATGAACCGTTGGAAATAGACGAGGACCTGCTACTCTAATGGGTCGTTGGGATTGTTTGATGGCGACAAGTAACGCAATCGAATCCAGTAAATGCTGCTCCTGTCTGGCAATCCGAAATCCTGCTATTTCGAGCTTTGTTTCGAGATTCTTCACCCGATGGGTCGTTGTCTGGCTCAACAGAAAGGTGAACATTGTGAGAGGTACACGTAACGTGTAATACGGAAGCATCTTACGTAACGATTGAGGTCGAACTTCATCCATAATGATTAGTCGCCCCCCCGGTCGAAGCAGCCGCCACGCTTCACGAAGCGCATAAAACTGCTCCACCTCCGACAACTCACTAAACACCAAGGTGGCAACCACCACATCAAAAGAGGAATCAGACAACTGGTCAATTTCCGTCAGGTCCATTTCCCGAAACTGTACTCGATCTGACCATTGAACCTTCGCGGCTTTGGCCTGAGCTAATGCAATCATTAAAGGTGACACATCAATGCCCAGTACCTGCGCCCCTTTCTGAGCACACAGCAACGCTAAGGTTCCCGTGCCACTCCCTAGTTCAAGAACATCATCCGAGGGAAAGATGAACTCATCCGCAATACGCCTCTTCAGCTTCGAATCAACACCCAGCGTGAGAAAATCAATACCCCGGTCATAGCGCCACGGCGCTGTCTCCAATAACTTCATGAGCACAGCCGTTGACGTATCCAGTGCCTCCTTTTCTAACAATCACACATAAGGCATCTAGGGTAAAAAGACCTAGCATTCAGATAGTGATCATTCAACCAATGTGTTCACCAAAGAACTTCGTCTGGCATATCATCGTCTCCATTATCATGCTCCTCTTCTATCTAAAGCAAGACGGCAAATTCGATTTCCTTCAAAGGCGTCAATAAACCCGTGTTTTTGCCAAAATACATCCAAACTTCTTGTCCCTTAGCAGTATGAACAATATATATTAGCCACGGTGCGCTTCTTCTTTCTCAGATTGTGGTAGATTAACACACAATCTATCCGATAGGAGGGCAGAAGAATTTCGAACCATAAAAATCACTTACGGAAAGGACTGTTTATCCTTGGGTTCGCCTTTCTCATGATCTCAAGCGTCTGGATCATCGCACCGAGTTCCGTGAGGGCCATCGATTCCGGGATCTGGGAAAATCGTGAACCCACAACAGCTCCTGAGCCCCGTATTCATTCTCCGTTAACCTATCATTTGAACGCAGGACTGGTTATGCTCTATGGCGGGTTCAACGAAAACTTTGACCGTTATAATGACACGTGGGGCTACGATTATAGTCAAAACATCTGGATCGATCGCAATCCCAGCACTGCACCACCCCCCACTGGCGGGCATTGTCTCAGCTACGACTGGGATTCACGCCAGCTCATCTTCTTTGGTGGGCAGCTTAGTGGAGGTGGCTCATCACTCGAAACGCTTCATCAAACTTGGGCCTATGACTATACTGCGAACACTTGGACCAATCGCACCACCAGCACTCATCCAGTAGGTGTATGTTGGGCCGATATGGTCTATGTTGTGCAAGCGGAACGCCAAATCCTGTTCGGTGGGCTACGTGATGGAGCCATAGCATCTGCTGCCACGTGGGAATATGATTACGATACTAACAGCTGGACGCTTCGCAGCCCCGCTGCATCACCAACATCACGGTTTGACCACCGCATGGTCTACGATCAAGAATCGGACAAAGTCATCCTCGTGGGCGGAATCAGCTCCACTGGGACCATTCTCTCCGACGTCTGGGCCTACGATTACACAAGCAACACCTGGACCCAACGCACCGCATTTCCCACCCCCATCGCCAGCCATGCGTTATCCTATGACAGTAATCTGGATCGGGTCGTCCTCTTTGGAGGCTGTCACAATTTTGACGAAACCGATGTCAGCGACCAAACCTGGACCTATAACTACAACACCAACACCTGGACCCAACTTTTCCCCACTCCCCATCCACCCCCCGGCGTTCGCACCTACATGGCCTACGACCACAACACCCAACACAGCATCCTCTTCAGCGGCCGCAGCCCCTCACCCGACCCCACCCTCTATGACGACACCTGGGCACTCCACCTCTTCGACCTACTCCCATTTCCCTGGTTCATTGTCATTTTCGCTATCATCGTCATTGTAATCATCATAATCCTCATCATCTGGTTCTGGCGCCGACGCCAATAACCCACAGACCCAAATTCTCCAAAAGCACCTAAACTGCACTCATTGGAGGCAACCGCCTCCGCCCCCCCTTTTTCTTTCACCCTTAATCAGACAGAGAAAAGAAGCCGGCCGTCCACAAGGCAAACTGTATGTAGCAAACCTGTTCCCGAGTGCGATTCATGTCCTTTCTCTCGCTTGCAGGAATTATTGGGTTCTTATCCAGGAGTGTCTACATCAATGGATTTATACTTCAACAAACGGTAAACCCCACGAGAAGATTTGTACACCTTATCCGGGAATTTCTGGATAAGCTTCCAAACGCATCCGTTGACCGTTTTCGGATGGAAGCTGGGATATGCTTCTTCAATTGCTGAGCGCAGTTCTGTAAACCGAATCCCCTCTGGGTGCTGTTCCAGTAATTCCAATGCTTTTGCATAGATACGTCCAGTAATCGTGGAGGGCTGTTGAGGACCATTCTTACCAGTAGCATTTTCTGCCTTTTTGGTTTCATTCATTTTCGCTTTTCTCTTTAGACTTCCCTTTCCTGAGAATAGTAATAACAAGAATTTAATAAAAAGCAAATGGTCGTCCAACCCCACCTGGAACACCACTCGTATTTCTTGTCATGACACTAGCAGTGACCTATCCCAAGTGAAACGACAATTAGATGAATCAACAAGGGGGTCCTAATCCAGCTGGCGCTTCTTGAGTGTCACGTAAGCTCCAATGATTAATCCAAGAATCCACAAGACGCTCAGAGCAATCGTTGCCCAAAAAGCAAGGGGGATTGCTGGGGGAATGAGGAACCATGCAGGAGGCCACACAGGCATCATAATGATCAAGAGAAACAACAACGCCCAGCGCTGATCTCCCCGATAGTGCCGTTGAAGGACCAGAAGCGATGCAAAGGCAATGGCAACGTGCGCAAATCCTAGTAGACGCTGTGCAAGCACGAACGCATTGGCTAGCAGAGGAGAAAACGCCACGATTGCCGACCACTCCATGCCAATATACTCCAAGATGAAAGACGGTGATCCAAGAACCGCAAAAACAACGCCAAAAGCCATCGAACCAAGCGCCACAACAATCAACAACACCCAACTAACATCCAGCAGACCAACTTTACGCAAAAACATCACCCACCCTACTCACATATTGAGCTCTTCAAAAAAGATTTTCCTGTCCTTTACAGACAATGATTCCCCACCAGTGAGTGGTAAAGAACACTCCGATACCGTTCTCAAAGAAAAAGTGGCCGTCTGTCCCAACACCTTGTCTAACACATCAGTGTTCTCAGAACATTCATTCAGTACTCTTTGTCGCCGGTAATGCAACTTAGATTCCTCATCTTTGCAACGAATTCAGATTCTACGAAAAAAAGAAAGGGTGCACTTGACACCCTTTAAAAAACAATGTGAGGTAAGGGCGCTCTTAGGATACACTACGCGCGTTCTTTGCTCATTCATGATTTCTTGACTCTTAGTTGGAAGAAAAAGCCAATCAGAATTAGATACCAGCCAATGGTTAGAGCGCTAACCATCGTCAACCCTAGAGAGCTAAAGAACGAGTCGTAGCCTGGCAGCATAAACAGCCACCCGCCGAAGAGCAGGGAGATTGCGATAGCCCAGATTAAAGTCCCAAGCATAAAGAGCCAAATCCAGAGCACATTAGGCGAGCCGCGGATTCGATCCTGTCGAGTATACTGAAATGTCGCATACAGTGGAATCACGATCATGAAGAGAATGGCTAAAATTAGCCCTGTCGCAAACCATGCATTCCCATACAGAATGAAAGAAATCGCGTTGGCACTGTACATGAGCGCCTCATAGACGATAAATCCGATGAGAGGAAATATGATAATCCATTTGCGTTCATTGAAAAAGGCAGGAAAAGCTAGGATAATCGCATAGATCACAATTAGTAACATATAGAACCCAATCATTCCCAAGTCGACATACTGACCCCACAGCGACCAAGCACTATAGGGAAGAATTCCCAGTCGAGTCAACTGAACAACCACTTGGCCAATTAAAACGCTGAGAAAGATGAGAAATCCCAACAGTAAGAGCGTCCTTTGTCTACCAGAGCTGGTCAAGACGCCCCACAAGGCGAGGACAATCATCAGGACCACTGGAATTAAACCCAGTAGCCCTAAGCTGTGCACAAACACTTCAAATTGCAAGAAAACAGCCTCCACAACCGCTTGCGACCAAACTTATACTTAAATTACTACTATTAGAAGTATATACACAATAGGCGTTTTGGGGTGCACACACCATGGGCTGTTGTCAACGGCAAGTCCTTGAAACCACCTTCGATCGGACCGTCGCGGAGACCGAACTCAAACAATATCGAGAGAAAGGCATGACACCCACCACGCGCCTTCTGGTTAACGCATTAAAAACCCTAGGCGTGAAAGGGAAAACTTTACTTGATATTGGTGGCGGCATCGGTGTGATTCAACACGAATTACTTAAATCAGGTTTACAGCACAGCATAAATGTCGAAGCCTCTATGGCCTATATTTCAGCTACACAAGAAGAAGGCGAACGACAAGGCCATGCAGATCGCATAAGCCATCATCACGGTGACTTCATCGACTTGGTCACCACCATCTCTCCCACCGATATTGTCACCCTCGACAAAGTCATCTGCTGCTACGACGATTGGCAAACCCTCGTTAAGCAATCCGCCTCACTGGCACGCACCCACTATGGCCTCGTCATTCCACAGACCAATTTGCTAAGCAGACTTTCCATCGGATTGGAAAATTTCAGTCTCTGGATGCGTCGACACTCCTTTCGCACCTTCATCCATCCAGTCGACGCCATTGATACTCTGCTGCACAGCCTCGGCTTCAAACAACACCTCCAGCAAAACACCATGCTTTGGCACGTGAAAATCTATGTCCACCAAAGATATTGATGGAAAAAGAAAAAGTGGTCGTCCGCTCCCGCCAAGGAACCCACATACATATTTCAATATGAAAATCAACACACGGTGCTTATTTTAGCTATAAAAAAGAAAAAATGTGCACTTGCTCCTTCGATCAAGTGCAACTAAATTTTACAAGACAGTTCCACCTTGTTCACAGAATGCAATTGAAACAACGCTGAAGGATATTGATCCTCCATAAGGAGGAAGCCATGCAGGTTCAACACCAAATGGAGTATCCCACGTCGGATCACACCAACACCAGGTATAGTCTGGATAGTATGGGTCTGATGAACCAAATCGCCATAATGATGTGGTTGGGTGGCGACTCCAGAAGTCAGTTGTATCTTCAATATGCACTAGCAATACGCCATGATACAATGCACCATAGGTGGGATGGGAGGGGTCATGGATGATAGCAACTGCTGTTTCATATGGAAAATTCCCGGTTGCATTCACAAAATAGCAGTTTTCGAGATACGAGGCGCAAAGGATTGCTTGGTCTTCACAATCTCCATATGTTCGAAATGCTGTTTCAACTGGGTGTTTGATATAATCCCAGGCAAAATACTCCTGACTCGTAGTTATGTCATCGTCATATTCGTAGTCAATATTGCCATAACAATCTGCAACAATTGTTTCAATTCCCCAGACCTCACTCCCAATTCCCCACCCCCAGTATTCAGGAAATTTGGCAAAATAGGCTCCGTCATTCATTGACAATATCGCCATTGCTCTATCTGCCAGATACATCGTGTTTGTTCCATAGCTTAGGGCACCAGAAATCGCTGAAGATACATCACTAAACAAATCCACCTGTCCAGAGGCATGAAGAACCACATCTCGAGTAAACTTTGCGAATTGTTTCCAATATTCCTTATCAGAGTAGCCAGAAAGGTAATCCGGTAGATAAACACGCCTAACGGCTTCCATCCAGACTGCTACTTGATTCGGTAACGTCTGTCCCCGAATCCATGCACATAACTCATAATAGCGTGTATTTAGATTGTCGTAAATCACAGACAGATCATTATATGCCGAAAGTAAACTTGCATAATCCGAATATAGGGTATTATATGCGTCATCTAACGCTGAATATTCACCAGTGAGAATTGAATAATTTGCCACCAGAGCATTATACTCATCAAGTAACGTTGCATAATCACTCGCTAGGCTTTGGAACTGCGCTTCTAACGTCAGATTACCCACATAGATAATACCCGCACCAGCAACACCACCAACAGCAACTACCGTCAACACAACTAACGCAATTGTAAGAATCTTCTGATTCATAACCATTTCATTCCTAAAATGTTCATTCTTCTCTCTAATACTCGGTCAACCATAGATTTGTGTAAAGAATGACAGCCTAGACACGGCAACGCAAATCCCGGTTTAGTTCGAAACAAGACCGCAATCCCCTAGAGTTGACCAATATCAGTACACAAGATATGGTCTGAATTTAAACTCTCTCCCCGAAATCAAAGCCGCGCACAATAATTACAGAATATTCAAATCTGCAATTAAACACTCACAATAGAAAATGGTCGTCCACCTCAGCCTGGTGCAACACCTGTGTTTCCATCAACATACACCCGCCCCCGTACTGTATAGTCTCCTAAGGCATCCCCACGGGGATACCCCAAAAGAACATGATTACTTAGGATCTGGCCCTTGCGATGGTGGTTTTCTAATGCGCCAGACGACAAGAGCAATAACTACGCCACTAACGATAGTCGCTCCGCCTATTCCGAGGACCAAGATCGGTGGGATAATCGGGGATGTGAAGAGGCTTGAGAGACGGACTTCTCGGTAATAACCAAGGTCTTCCTGAATGACGCCAATGCCGCCTGGATGAACTTGCGCGAGTTCCAAATCAAGGTCGAGTGTGACCAGTTCATCAAAGTTGTGATTCTGGTAGAGGTACACCTGCCGATTCACCGGATCGAAGATGTTGCTATACTTGGTACCGTAAGTGCCTTCACTATGAACCGCGTCGAGCACATCACGACACGCTTCCACAGTGAGGTCCTCCTCGGAGGTAATGGACGAAAGCATGAGCGTCGCAGTGTTATACCGAGTACACGGGTAGCCACCATTGGAGTGGTTCGCGAGGTTGAAATTCGTGGACACCAGGAAGGGCGCACCGTTGATTCGAGTGAAGTTGAACTCCCCATCGTACACACTGACCACAACCGCATCCCCGGTGGCATCCGCGAAGTGAAGCTGACACGCCCACACCATGCCACAATTATGAGTTTGGAACCAGGTGATAACCTCACTCACCGTCCCGCATTCAAACATCACCGCTTGAAGGATATTCGGGTAAAACGCATCCCGTTCCGGATGCGGATTCATCGATAACGGGGGAAGCCCGTTGGCATCAACACAGAGCCCCTGATCATTCATCGCACCCTGCACTCCATCGCCAGAATGGTTATGGTAATTAAAGCCCACCCCCACGAACCCATGGATCGTGAACGTATCATACGGCGTAGTAATTTCTTGCACTGGGACCAGCCATAGATAAGTCCCTTCTAACAAATAGTCCTCATTATTCCCATAGAACACCGTATCCCCAATTGTTACGGTGAAAATCGTACACGAATCCCCCACCTGCCAATCCGCACCCTGTAGGATTCCCGACACGACCTGTCCTGTCCCGGTCTCGTTTACTGAATATCCTACGATAGGCACCAGCAACCCCACAACTAACACCACAACAATCCCAAATCGAAAACACCGTATCCCGGTCCAATCACAGCTCATAAACACCGCTATCACCCCCCCGATAATATAAATGAACCAGTCGATGGAACCGCTACCTAGCGTTATACCTTGCTTTCAATTCCTACGATACGTATCAACGCATCGAAGCTTCCGCCAACACATTGAATGACTGAACAACTGGGTAAATCTCCCCCATGTTTCAATGATCGAGTCTTCACTCAACTTTTTCAAGCAAACAATACCCCCCCCACGAAAACCCAACAGCACGCCACCCAAACTTCGCCATATAATTGATTGCTTTAACAATCGTTTCAAACCCCGACCAACCCGCTTTAAGTAACACATACCGCGCCCTCAGATTCTGAACGTCTACCTTTCCATTCAGCACATCATTCACCGAAACAACTAACCGATCCGACATTTTCGAAACCAAACCCATACTACTTATTCATCATTAAAAACTTCTCAGACAAAAATCCTTGCATAGAAAAAAGTGGTCGTCCACCGCAACGGATCGGTACAACACCCGTGGTTCCGGTATCGACACCCGATCCCATTGCCCACTCCGAAGTGCCCAAGAAAGGCACCTCAGGGAAAATGATTTCAATTCGAAATTTAGCCCTCGTCTAATGCGACCTATGCTAGCTAGTCTCATCGGTTTGTTGGGCTTAGCTCATTAGCTCGCCTGCTCCACAGCCACCAAGATCCCTGCGACGAATATCAACACACCGCCAACAAGATACGAACCAATCGCCGCAACCACACCGAAAATAATGAAATAAAGGGCTGCCGCTTGCCGATCCTGGTCTATCCTCGGCACACAATAGAACAGAATGATGAAACCAAAGACCACCGCGACAATGGCTAAAGAAAACCATAGAATAGTCTCAACAGCAATCCCATGCCGCCCACCAAACTCTTCATACATAACAAGACCATTCAGCACCCCAGCAAGAATCCCTAAAACGATACACACAATGGAACCCGCCTTCGCTAAAATCTTCGCCGTATCAATCAACGCCATAACAAACTCCACCGATTCATTCAAAATCGATAATCAATACAGATTCAACAAAACTGGTGCAAATAAAACTTCTTCACTAGAGAAGAGTCCATCAAAAAACTGCGAAATCATGAGAAGACAAAAAATAGAAAAAAGTGGTCGTCCACCTCAGCCTGGTGCAACACCCGTGTTTCCGGTTTATACACCCAGACTCAGTACAACTTAAAGTTCCGTATAAAATCATATTCAGGCGCAAAAAATCTAAGCTAACTAAAAAAGGGGGTTGGGAGCAGTTTGGCGCTCCCTTTTATTATCGATAGTTAGAGATTTTCTATAGTTATGAATATCAGGGTTAATTCTCCGTTTTTTGCACTCACAGTTTCTAGGAATCCATTTACGTGGATTTCATAATCGCCACTTGATATGTCTATGAAGTAGAAGAATCCGTCATCATTTGTAAGAGTAGTACCGATCAAGTTGTTGTTTGAGTCAAAGAGTTCAACGAGCAGATTAGCCAATGGATTTCCATCAACATCTGTGATATAACCTGCTATTGCTGTGGTCTTCTTCTGATGTGCTGATAGGATATTGGAAGTTCTGTAGGTTCCATAAAGGCCATCACCTTGGGACGGAACTATTCCCGTAGAACCTACCACGTAGGTGTCAAACTTGTAGGTTTCAACCATCAAGTCCTCTAGTGTGTCGAAGGTGCATCCTTTGAGACCAAAATCCATGTGAATTGCAATGTAGACTTCACTGCCAACTGGAACATTCATAACAGTTACAGTCGTGCCAGTAATTGTGCACTGTTCTGTTATGTCGTTTCCATCAAGGTATACATGGATCGGCATTGCGCCTTTGAGTACAAATTCTGCAGGAAGAATCGCTTCTACAACTAATGTATCAAGGGAAATTGGCCAATTGTTTGTGATTTCAATATTGTAATAGAATTGCCCTGGATTGGTCGCTACGAGTTTATAGCCACCTTCTTTGCTCTTTGTTAAAATGAAATCAAAGAAGGAGATTGGATTGAAACTACTATCCGTAAGGTACGAATTTGCTGAGAGACTAACAAGGGTAACGGTTTGAGTCAAATATGGTAGTTCCTCATTTCCAGCATGATCAATGCTAAAGAATTCGATTGTGTAAACTCCATCTACTCCTTTCAGGGAGAAGGGGTCTAGATAGATTTGGAACTCTCCATCATTAATTCGATAATAGGTGTGTTTTACACCAGAAACATCTACTACTCCAGGAACGTCATCTGATGCTGATAAAGTGAAAATGGTGTCACTGGTCACGAAGATATTGTTGAAGTCTTCAAGGTAGTAGGTGTTGAAGGTAATTTCCGTTGTTGGAGCCGTTTTGTCGATTTGAATCGTCGTTGATTTTACCTCTTCAATATTACCCGCTTGGTCAATGCTTCGGTAGTATACGGTGGTGCTTCCTTCATTCGATATGGCTACTGGTTCAGTATAACTAAACCATGTGGTAGCATCATAACTAAATTCAGTATACCAGAAGCCGGAGCCTGGAACTGGATCGGTTGCAGTAAGTTCCAAAGATACATCAGAGACATACCAATCGGCTTCACCTTGATTGCCATAAAGGGTAGGTGCTGTATTGGGGGCTTCACTGTCTATCCGAATTGTAACTGCATGGGGAGATTCCGTATTACCAGCAAGGTCATCGGAATACCATTCGATTGTGTAAGTTCCATCCGTTAGGTCAAAATCAGTTGCATAGGGAATCCACGGTCCTTCTGGATCATTTATCCGATAATAAATCGTCTTCAATCCTGAGCCAGGTGTCGGATCATTTCCTTCAAATGATGCTATAACCGTTGAATTGAACCAGGAATTCAAGCCAATCGTACCCGTTGGAGTAAACTCAGTTGTTGGTGCGGTTCTATCAACTTTGATGATTATCTGCTTTGGTGATTCAGCATTGCCTTCCTTGTCAATTGAATAGTAATACACTGTATAATCTCCATCTGTAGTGAACTCAAGAGGAGTAGTGTACTGGGAGTAAGGCCCTGTTTCTCCGATTCTATAGTAGGTTCGATCTACGCCCGAGTAATCATCATTTGCGTGCAACCTAAGAGTTACTTCAGATGTATACCATTCGTTGTATCCCAGAAAGCCATCAATTATGCGTTCGGTGATGGGTGGAATGATGTCTGCAGGAGCACTTGGTTCAACAATAAACGGTAATGGAATGATGCTTGAAAATTCTAAGAAAATTGGTGGAAGGGGTATGCAGACTTCACCGCAAACATAATTCCAACAATATAGTACTGGAATACAGATTCCTAAAACACATAGAGGAATCCATTCGCACACTGGGCAATACACATCAAAGCAAAATTCCGGATTCATCCAGATACTGGTGACCGCCGATATGAAGTAGAAGTTTCCAGGGACAGCCCACTCTGGTACTGGAAACAATACGTGAAACTCACCTAGGAGCCCTAATCCAACGATAGGTGCCACTTTCACTCCACCGAAATAAACGTACCCTTGACCCCAGAAGCCAAACCCATGAACCGCTACCATAGTCCCAACCTCTCCCCAGAGAGGGGTAACTATGATGAATGGATCCGCAAACCAAGTGATGGCAACATTGGTTCCGTCCTCAGCGAAGACTAAATACATACCAGCGCCTTGTTCAACTAGATATGTTGTGGTAAAATTACCCGCAGTATCGGTGAGTACCGACCATGTTTGTGTGGAATTATCGGGTGCTTGAATGGTAACATTAACTTGTGCATTAGATACGAACCCCGCTCCATAGATATTCGCTGTCTCATTGGGCTGGTAGACAAATTCATCGGCCCAAATGAGACACGAGCTGACAATAAACGAATTTTCTACTGAGTTAACCCCATCACCTGCGGTGAGGTTATAGATTCCGGTTGCCGCTGTTTGGTGATAATCCAACGTAAAAGCACCAAGTGCATCTGCGACTACACTTTCAAAAACATCGATGTGATTCTCATGTTGTCCACAACAACAGGGACGTTCAATCGTTACCGTTATTGCCGTCAAAGGAGTAAAATGCTGACCGTTTACCGTAACAGTTTCATTACATAAATAAGTGAATTTTTCCGTTGTAATCGAGGCATTAACCGTTTCAGTCTCTGAAGGCGCTACAGGGTAAGCCCCTTCATCATCAGAAGATCCCATAGCAGCGCTAATACTCTTAGAAGACTCGACACCTACATCGGTTGCACTGGATGTCAACAGGTGATCATTATTTTTCGCTGGTATCATCGCTGATGAAGAATTGTTCACTGAAGGGCGTATGGTGGGAAGAAACAAAATCCCAACAATGGCAATAACTAGAACACTAACTAATACAGTTTTTCTAACCATTTTCCATCTTCCTCCATCCCAAAATGGGATTCACTTGACTATTAATGACCAGATTATATATTTCTTAATGAAAACCGTCTAAACACTCTAGTTAATCTCACCAAATTCTAGGCTTTTCACTAACAAAGCCTTGCTCAAACTCATTCATCAACAGGAAGACAAACAAACTACCAAAAAGAAAAAGTGGTCGTCCACCCCACCAGATCGGTACAACACACGTGTTCCCGGATTTTATACACCCAGACTTCTTACAGCACATAAGTCTCCTAAGGTATCTGCAGTTTTTCATCTTTTAGATTTTTGGGGTATT
>JBHLPH010000035.1:0-13296 GCA_048939625.1 Promethearchaeota archaeon | reverse complement strand
TCCACGAAGCCTAAGTCCACGAAGCCTAAGTCCACGAAGCCTAAGTCCACGAAGCCTAAGTCCACGAAGCCTAAGTCCACGAAGCCTAAGTCGAAGAAAATAACAACTGCCAAAAAAACTAAGAAAAAGCGAAAAGCTGCAATTTCAGTCGAAACCAAACCTAAAAAACCCCGCCGGCTTCCTCTTGAAAAACCTGTCAAAGGAGTACTGATGAATTTCCAACGAGGATCAATTAGACAGCGACCACAATATGGCTTAATCCAATTGGAGGGTGTGACATCAATTTCTCAAGCCGCATCTTATATTGGTCGTTCTGTAATCATCCATTTCAACGATCAAACCTCGAATCAGGGTCGAATTGTGTCAGCCCATGGGCGCAATGGAGTCTTGCGGGTCCGCTTCAGACGAAGTCTCGCTGCAGAAGCCATTGCAAAAGAAATACTGGTTTATTAATCGCCCTTCCCACCATCAGAAAGAAACCTTTTTGGCTCACTCATCCACTCAACATCTAAGTGCATTATAGACTTCGCAGCGTAAAAGTGGTAAGAATGATTGAAAACGAGAATAGGGTGAAACGGAAGGTACAACTTAAACCGGCCGCCGTAAAACGTCAAGATGTCTCATTACCAACGGAAATAATCGAGCAGGCGGAAGCTGCGGAGGCGGCTGAAGCAAAAGGAGAGGAAGCGCTGTTATCTGCCGATCAACAGGCAATATTATTCGTTTGTCAAAGGGGGCATCAATCGTTCATAAGCATTTTACAGGGTGTCAATAGTACTCGGGTTCCCATCGGGAAGAGCCCCCTCAAAGAGGAAGAAGTTCGCACATTATTAGATGAACTCGAATCCCAAGGATATCTAAAGAAAGCAGAAATGCATGACCAACCAACTTGGAGAGCTACAGCGAAAGCTCAGGCGTTGGAAACCTAATACTCGCTAGCATTACTGAATATCCATATTTATCGATAAAGGCTGATGTTGCAGCCTACCGACAGTGAATGTACAATTCAGTTGAATTTAGAATTCTGCTGCAATCCGTTCGCCGTGTTCGGTTAAGAAGTAGAAAGAATGGTATACTCCTCGACGTTGCTCGACGAGACCTGCAGAAAGAAGCCGCTTCAAATGATATGCGGCGGTACTTGGGGGAATATCTAACGCCCTTGCGATGTCACGCAAAAACGTACGTTGTCCATTAAGGGTTACTAAAATCTGGCGACGAGTCCGATGGCGCAAAACTTTCTCAGTGATAGGTGTCATTGCTTTTACCGTCCAGGTAATTCTCCAGCAACTCGATTGACCTTTATTTTACACTCTTAAATATATACTTTGCGGCATAAATACGTACACGAATCATTCAAGTGAGTATTTGTTATTATAGATAATAAATATTCATTAATGACTAACCGCTCTTGTGTGAGAACTCTCTTGTAAATAAAAACTCATAATAAGAGGTATATCTTGTTAGACTAACCAATACTTTTAGACTTAAAGATAAGAAACACGGCTGGCGTGGTTAAGCGTGTCAAAAGACCGAGGAAAGGATACATATGATCTCATAATGTCCCTTCTTTCTCTAAGTGAAATCCAACGCCGGATTCTTATTTCATTGGCCCACATCTACCCTCGGGCAGCTTCAGGAAAACAGCTCATTACATTAATTGGTTACAGTGGAAAGGCTAAGTCTTTATATCGTGGTCCCCTTGAACGCCTTGAAAAAGAAGAACTTATCCTCGTCGATCGATTAACGCCTCGCCTTCATTCAATCCGGGTAAACCACCTGCACCCATTGATAGCATATTTGCTTGAACTTATCGAAACCCATGGCAAAAAGACGATGGAGCTTTATGCTCAAGCTTTGGAGGATGGAACATCTATTGACACAGACGAATGAACAACTGCTCACGGGTATTGTACGAGAGCAATATCTCATAGAATGGGTTTTCCTTGGAGTCCTATGGGTCGTCAGCAGCATCTGTGCTTATATCCTAGTTACCAACCTCCTCCTACTCCCATCCTTAGGTCCACCCTGGACTCCCACTCCATACCAGACTTGGTGGCAATGGTTATTATTAGCATTCCAACATCCCTACGTTTGGCCTGCAGGTCTTGCTACAACTATCGCCCTAATCCTAACCATCAGTGTAACCATCTACTTTGCAATATGGATACCTGAAAGGGTTGATCGAACAATTCAGTTAGAACTTCGCCGAATTGGATCGACTACAAAACTTAGGCTTCATCGTCAATATGCTACGAAAATAAATTCAAAGGGGCTGCTCATCACAAAGTTGTTAGCAAAAACCACAGGCTCTGGAGAATATGGCCTGGTGGTATTACGCGCTTCTTTTCCCAAGGCTTCTCCAGAAGAATTGGAAGCAGTTGCTCAACGGAATTTCTTAGCTTGGGACAAAAACTCTATTGCAACTGTTTCATCAGTCGATGAACTACATTTCAAGATTACCCAATTGGCTCGGGCTTTCGCAGAGTTATAAGGCACTTCATTACTCTATCGGATAAGTTCTGTGACTGTTCCAATACACCGAGTATTAGCTTCACGAGTTACGATGCGATCGCCAATTCGTAGCATCTCTGGACCTTTTTTGAAAACCATTCGAACCCGTGCTACGTCGCCGACAACTAAGTACTCTTTATCAAAGATTTTCTCATAAATAACAGGTTGTTGAATAGTAGCACTATGAAAGACTGGTTCGTATCCTGGGCGTATCCTTGTGGGGTGTCGTGTAACGATAATTGTGGCATCAAAAGCTTGGACTGCTTTTGTATCTGCATCCTTGTCACTAATAATTTGTCCGCGTCTGACCTTTTCAGGTGGAAGTCGCTTGATATCGAATCCAAAGACATCACCCGCTTTCACCCGTTCAACACGTTTTTTGAACACTTCAATTGAACCTATCCGACCTTTCATAAAGCGCCCGTCATTGTCTGGACCACAAAGAATCGGTTGACCAGGTTTGAAGATACCCTCCTGGACTGTTCCTGTTATAACAACATTAGTTCCCCGAATTCCACGGTATACCTTGTCGATGTATGCAAAAGCAGGTTTTTCGATGCGTTCAACTGGAATGCGGGAGGGGATATATGCCAAAGATTTTCGTAGCAAATCTAGCCCTTCTCCCGTCACACAACTCACTTCAAAAACTGGAACAATAACCCGATGGGCGATTTCGCGGCAAATTATCCGTATATCGTCATCGGAAGTGACCCTAAGGGGAACATGACCAATTTCTTTAATCGTTTCGAAGACAAGGTTTCGAACCTGAGAGCGAATAGCTTCATCACAATCATCAACTTTGTTAATAACGACAAAAAATGGTAATTCTTGATTTGACACCAATAGTAAATGCTCCCGCGTAATATCATCCAAACGAAGTATTCCGCTTCGTTGTTCCTCAGCAATGGCAAGTTTGTGTTCATCTAAGCAAGGAACTAACAGCATACTATACTGAGCAGAGGCTCCGAGAACACTACGAATCATAGTTTTCGTATATTCCTTGTGACCAGGGGCATCAAAGATAGTAATTATCCGATGAGCCTTATCTAAGATTCTTGCACGGGTTGATTTTTGTAAAGGCGCTTTCATGGGAATGAATTTGCCTTGCTTATCAATGGCTGCAAATGTAACATGCAGATCCGCAGTCTGTCCGCGCTTAAGCTCTTGAGGATAAGTTAGGAGCACAGCTCTTGCTTGTCCGCTGCCATCATCAAGCTTGCATTGAATGAGGACACCAGCTACTGTTGTCTTTCCACTATTTACCCGTCCCACCATGTTAATACCAATGGTTTCAGGCACCATTGGTGTAATAACGCGAGCCAAGGTGAAACTTGTTACAATTCCCTGGTCAGTTTTATAATGAGTCTCTTCTAAAATATCAATTCCCGCTTCCTTACATAAGGCTTTGAGAATGGTTTTACTGGTTTCCATCTCCTCATTTGATAGACCATAGACTTCCCATTTTTTCCCATGAAGATCTTCAACACCAACAACGAATTGTCCTGGTCCCTCACTTGTAATAAGTTTCAATTGGGCGATTAATTTTGCCCTACGATCTCTTGTTTTATCACGATCCGTGAGGGAGCGTTTGAATTCGGTGTTTCTCGTTTCACCATTCGCTAGCAGTTGTTTGAGATCGAAATTCGGTGTCACGCGCTTTTCACACACACAATTTGCTACTTTCTACTCCAATTAGTCTAGTTGTCCGAATATCAGCCTTTTGTATTACTCCCTAGTTTGAGGAGGGTAAGAACCCCTCATTTTGCAGATATGGAATCACCGGAACTAGTGTTGGAAATACTGCGATAGCGCCTTCTGCAAGCAGCTCTTTTTCAGATAGCAGTTTTGATTGACGTGCAATGCAAGGTATCTTTAACTTCTTGGCCGTCATGATATCGATGGTTGAATCACCAATGAATAGTGTCTGGACGGAGGTTTTCTGGAATTGGTTTAAAATTAGTTCTAATCCCTCTGTAGCTGGTTTCATGTGAGGTGCTTCATCACGGGTGATCATTTTATCGACATAAGGTTTCAAATTATGTTTTTCTAAAAGATACTCGGCTACTTGTCGATTATCATTGGTCAAGATGGCGATTTTGATCTGGTGATGATGGAGATGCTGTAATGTGTCTAAGGCTCCTGGCACTAATTGAGTTTTTTTAGCACCTTCCCATTCATATTTCACAGCTTCAGAATATACTTCATCCCGTAATCTGCTAATTTCAACTGGGCTAAGTCCCCTCTCACCAGCATATGCAAAGGCACTCCGGAGTAGATCTTGGGTGCTATTCATGGGGAGAACCTCTGTTGGAAAGCCATGATTCCTAAGAAGGTCTCGAATCGCATTACGCATGGCTTGAAAATTAATTTCAGCTGTAACTAAGGTGCCATCTAGGTCAAATATGATTAATTCAATTACCATGGTAATGTTGCTCCACTCTGCAGAGTACTGCTTATTCGTTAAAGTGCTGTGAAGCTTTTGACAGTCTTTTTATCCAATCCTCTAACAACGGCAACAAGGAGATTGATCGTCTTTTCAATATCCTCCAAATTAAGAATTCCCACGTGGCTATGGATATGCCGGGTTGGTACTCCGATAACTAGACTGGGACAACCAGTCCTATCTAGGTGAATGACCCCAGCGTCTGTTCCACCGCCGTACATCTGAGATAGCTGATATGGGATTTTTTCTTTTTTCGCAGTGTTGATAACAAATTCGAGTAGTGGTTGATTAGGGATCATTGATCGATCCATAGTACAAATCGCGGGGCCTTCTCCAAGTTTTGTTGCGGCTTGTTCTGGTTTAATTCCAGGCATGTCTCCAGCAAGATCTACTTCCAAAGCAAATCCAACATCAGGTTCAATGAGATGTGCTGTTGTTCGTGCTCCACGGAGACCGACCTCTTCTTGCACAGTCGCAGCTCCGACAACAGTGTTTGGATGATTGATGTCTTCTTTCTTTAGTTGGTAAATGACTTCCATTGCAATGAATGCACCAAGTCGGTCATCGAATGCCTTGGCTGCTGCTAATTTGCCGTTCCGAATTAGTTGAAATGATGAATCGGGTATAATGGGGTCTCCGACCTGAATTCCCATCTCCTTGACATCATCTTTTGAAGATGCACCAACGTCGATGAACATATCTTTGAGTTCAACGACCTTTTTACGTTCATCTGGAGAGAGAATGTGGGGTGGTTTAGCTCCAAACACACCGAAAATGCGATCGTTGTTTCGTGTTCGAATTATCACTTTTTGGGCTAGCACAACTTGGCTCCACCAACCGCCCAATGGGTTAACTTTGAGGAAGCCATCCTTTGTAATTCCAGAAACAATGAAACCTACTTCATCTACATGCCCTGCGAGAAGGATACGCGGTTTATCTGCCGTTCCCTTTTTGATGAATTGAACACTACCGAGCTTATCGATGGTAATCTCATCTGCGATTGGGCGCATTGCCTTCGCAACGAGGGTAGAGGCTTCACGTTCAAAGCCACTCGGTCCAAAGGCATCAACAAGGGATTGTAATAGTTTGGTTCGTCGTGAATTCATAATAATGCACCTGCCACGAATTCACCTGATGAACTAGATAAGCTTTTTTCAGCATCACCATTTCTCTGAGCTACGGCTTTTTCAAGAAGAAACAAGTTTATCCCACATGAGTGGACAATTCAGATGTAACGGAGTGTTCAAGATGACCTTAACAGTCGAAGAGTTAGTCAAGTTCATCGATCATACTCGGCTAAAGCCAGAGACGAAACAGGCTAAAATCAAAGAGCTCTGTGAAGAAGCCCTCGCATACGAGTTCGCCTCAGTGTGTATTAATCCCGTTCACACTGCATATGCCGCTGAGTTATTACAGGATTCATCAGTGGCTGTGTGTATTGTCGTTGGTTTTCCTCTAGGCGCCACACTATCCGAAGTAAAAGCCTTTGAGACCAAGGAAGCCATATCCAAAGGCGCGCAGGAAATTGATATGGTTATCAATATCGGAGCTTTGAAAGAAAAAAACTACAACTTGGTTCGGTCCGATATTGAGGGGGTTGTTAGTGCGGCTGATGGCGCTGTTGTAAAAGTAATCCTTGAAACTGGCTTCTTAATCGATGATGAAAAACGAGAAGCTTGCTTAATCTGTAAGGAGGCAGGAGCTCATTTTGTGAAGACATCGACGGGTTTTGGACCTATGGGGGCTACTCCGTATGACGTTCGATTAATGCGAGAAACAGTGGGACAAAAAATGGGAGTGAAGGCCGCAGGTGGAATTCGGTCTTTCAAGGACGCTTTGCGAATGATTGATGCTGGGGCAAATCGCCTCGGAACAAGTTCGGGTGTGGCTATCGTTGAAGGCTTTCGATGGGCAGGGTATAGTGATTCCTTCCTCGAAGCGGATAAACCCTGTTGGACTTGTCCAAGCCGACAAGCAAGTCTAGCCAAACAGCCTAAGGAAGTATATCTCTGGTATAAGCAGCGTTGCATCACCTGTCCGCATCGAGATCAGAATATATTCAATGATTAGGTGGATGTCAAATGTCTACAGAAAAAAGTGAAGTGTTTGCGGATTCCAAGTTACTGTGGATTTCTCTCACTACTAAGAAAGTCAAAGAACAAGCTGTTTCTAAAGAGCTTCTTTCACAATATTTAGGTGGTCGTGGACTTGGAGTGAAACTGGTGTATGATCATGTTAATCCCTCTATTTCTCCGCTCTCCCCAGAGAATCTGATTGTGTTTGCGGTTGGTCCATTAACCGGGACCTCAGCTCCAACAGCTGGGCGGTTTGCAGTTATCACGAAATCGCCATTAACTGGTACGATATTAGATTCAAATTGTGGTGGTCATTTTGGTCCGCAGCTTCGTAAAGCGGGATTTCTTGGCTTGGTTTTGGAAGGAAAGGCCTCCTCGCCTATCTATGTGTGGATTAATAATGGTGCTGTTGAATTTCCATCTGCAAAAGGAATTTGGGGAAAGGAAGTAAGTGCAACCACAGAACATCTACTTGAGGAAACCGATAGTAAAGCCCAAGTAGCCTGTATTGGACCTGCTGGCGAGAATCAGGTTAAGCTAGCCGCAATTATAAATGACCGACATCGGGCAGCAGGTCGAGGCGGGGTTGGAGCTGTTTTAGGATCAAAAAATGTGAAAGCGGTTGTAGTTCGTGGCACTCATTCTGTTTCGGTTATAAATTCCGAGCACCTAGATCAAGTTGTAACCCGCGTCCGTAGATTAATCAAAAAGGATTCCGTTACAAACAAATCTCTTCCTGTTTATGGTACTGCCGTCTTAGTCAACCTCATTAACGAGTATGGAATGCTACCTACGCACAATTTCCAAGAAGGTACTTTTAACGATGCGGAAGGGGTTTCAGGCGAAAAGTTACTCGAGCGTTTCTTCGTTAGACGATACCACTGTTTTGGGTGTCCGATTGGGTGTGGTCGTATTTCAAAGGTTCATGAACGAGAAGTCGGTGGTCCAGAGTATGAAAGTCTTTGGGCTCTGGGACCCCAGTGTGGTATTAATGATCTTGAATGGATTACTTCAGCCAATGATCGATGCAATGAGCTAGGAATCGATACTATTTCTGTGGGAAGTACCCTCGGATGTGCGATGGAACTTGTGCAGACTGGAAAGCTCAAAGCGGAACTAGACTTTGGCAAGACAGAAAATCTCCTCAGCCTCATTGAAGATACTGCATACGCTCGAGGATTAGGCGCAGAAATTGGTCAAGGGTCAAAAGTATTAGCTACTCGATATGGTTCTCCTGATTTGGCCATGCAGGCGAAGGGATTAGAACTTCCCGCCTATGATCCCAGAGGAGTTCAGGGACATGCTCTCGCCTATGCCACCTCCAATCGAGGCGGTTGCCACCTCCGAGCATATCTGATTGGTCCAGAAATTCTCGGTTCTCCTGTTCTTGTTGATCGTGATAGAGTTGAAGGAAAAGCTGGGCTGGTAATTCTGTTTCAAAATCTTTCGGCTGCCATGGATTCGCTTGTTCTGTGCCGGTTTACTACTTTTGCTTTCAGTGTTGAAGATTATGCTGAGCTATTAACCGCTGCAACAGCCTTTTCTGTATCCGGAAAAGACCTTCTTCGAATCGGTGAAAGGATTTGGAATCTAGAACGATTGTTCAATCTCCGGGAAGGATTTACTGCTAAAGATGATTCTCTTCCCCCACGGTTTTTTTCTCCTCTTCCTGAAGGTGGTTCACGGAATCGGATTGTACATTTAGAAGAGATGCTCCCTGAATATTACAAGCTCCGGGGCTGGAATAACCAAGGAATACCAACAGATTCTCAGAAAAAGCAACTTAATCTCGCCTGATACTGAGTGGGAATTCAATGGCTGATTCAACTAATTTAGGAACAGCTGTCCTTATTGCTCGAATCCTTTCTAATCTGCTTTCACCACCTATTATCGCTCTAGGGGCTGTATTCCTGTTTGCGTTTTATTCTCCCGTCGGAACTGGATTGATTCTTCCATGGCAATCTTTTCTCCTTGGATTTGTCTTTGTTGTCATTGGACCGATTCTCCCAGTAGCTCTCATGGTTGCTTTAGGGCGCATTACTTTTGATGTCAAAAATCGACGGGATAGGCCCTTATTGTATTTAGCTGCAATCGTGGTTTACATTAGTGGGGCATTGATTGCGTGGTACTATCAAAATCATGCCATGGCGGTTATCGCGCTTGCCTATGCTGCTGTGACATCAGTTATAGCGCTTGTTAGTCTGTTCTGGAAGGCTTCTGCTCATTCGGCGGGGGTTGCTGGGCCAATTACTGGCTTAATTTGGGTATTTGGGCCTTTCATTATTTTCTTTATGTTATTGGCGGGTTTGGTTGCTTGGGCTCGGTGGAAACTCAAACTTCATACAGCATGGCAATTGCTTGCTGGTATTCTCATTGCTGTTTTTGTCACTGCCTGTGTTTATTGGTTCTTCTGGGGGACGCCATTATGGTTCAATCTGCTGTAGACCTTAGGCTAGTTTAACCATCAAACGGATTGGCTCTGGATATCGACTATTGACACTCAATTCATAAACGAGGATTCCTCTGCCCTCTCGCTGTTCTGCGACTATGGGTTTTCGAGGAAGTTCAATTTGTGCTCCTGCAAGTTGTATCACTACACCTTCTGGATCTTGGGAAAGAGCTTGGGTTGCAAGTATCTGTAATGTTACTGTTGCTGTTAGGTCAGTTGAGGTGAGTAGCCAAAAGCCGATGGAGACGCTAGTCTCGTTGGGGTCTTGTAGAGTTAGCCAGGTTTGCACATTCGTATCAGAATATGTATTAAATAAAATTGGTGTGCTCTCATACCAGATGAGATCTGAGGGTTGCGTTGATGGGCGTAGATAGGGGAATGTTCGTGTTTTTTGTAATACATTGCCCTCATAAGCAATTTCCGGTTCGATTTGGAGGCTGATTCGAAAGTGCTCATCAGCTAATGTGAAACTGGTTTCTGCATCCTCTAATCGAAAACCAGAATCGAGTATTGACTCATCGCCTATTTGGAAAGCCCAACGGCGTTCTAGTTGCTGCGCTAATTTGACCTGTTCTTGCGTACCAATTTGACTGGCTTCCTGAAGAAACTCGGTAACGCGTCGTTTAACTTTGTCAAAATCTGCTTTTCCTTGACTCAAGAGTGCAAAGGAGAGAGGGATTTGTGCATTCAATATTCGAGAAGCTTGTAACTGGTTGGCTAGCTCTTCGGCATTGTTGTTTCGTAAGAGCTCGATTCCATCTTGGAAGGATTGGTTCCATTCTTCAAAAATTGGCATTTGGGCGGTTACAGTTGATGAAATCTGTAAACGGGCTCTCATTATTTGGGCATATTGAGATATGGCTGCTTCGACTTCGGTTGTGCTCCCATGACTTGATGCAGCGCGAAGCGCCTTTTGAATTTGAGTAGTAGCTCTTCGTAGAAGGCGTGATTGCGAACTTCTGGAAGTAGTCAGTGTGGCCAGTTTTGCGGTTGCTGTTCCTGCGGCACTAAGAGCAAGAACTTCGTTGCGGTGATCCTCTCGTAAGGCAGCTGCGCTCGCTAAGGCTTGTGCTAATTGTTCGCTCTGAGTTAACAGCTGTTCCCACTGCGATTCATCTGTTGGGCGTTCATCAAAGGCGAGTGCGTTAATATTTCGTAAGAGAAGGAAAGCGAAAGGATAAGCCATGCCAGTTAGCTTATCAGGACCTGGCATGAAAGAAAAGGTTTGGTCTGCGAAATCACGGGCATCTTCCATCAATTTTTGTTTATTTTGAATGTCATTACTCTGTTGGATGCGTTGGAGTATAATCCACACAAGGAGAGATCCAGCCTGAAGGGCTTTTACAGGTTGACGTTTTTTGACCTGGGCGAGCAGTGCATTTGAAGCGTAATCTTCAAGTTTATCCAACTCCTTTGAAGCGAAGGATGCACTAATTTTTCCTGAGGAATTTGGTGATACTTGAGCCAACAGGAGTTGGAGGGCAAGTTGAGCTCGGATTTCGGGATCCTTGGTTTGGAAATACAATTGTTCGTTCAGCTGAGTGCTTTGCTGAATGAGTTTTTGTGCTGATTTACTCAATGTCTCTGGAGGGATCTGAGATAATAGGTGTACAACGTGCGAAATGACTTCAAGATCTTGGTCATTAATCTGTGCTGCAGAGGTTTGTTTTGCTAAAAGCTGGTTCGCATAATCAGCAGCTGTTTTCAAAATGGTGTATTTCTCTTCTTCAGGGGCAACTTCAAGAAGGTACAACAGAGACTTAGTGAGTTCACGGGTCGGCGTCTGATAGATGTCTCGGCTTGCTCCCAATTGCTGTAGTTGGTGTATTGCGATTTGCTGGAACTTCACATGTAGTGTGGCGAGGGTATATCGGGTATCCGCGCCTTCCAATTTTGGCATTAACCGTTTGAGACGGGTATCGATACGCTTTGATATTCGTAGAATGAGTTCTTGGTCAGCTGGGCGGTCCAAGAGAGGGATTGTACTCACAAGTGTTTGAAGTGTCCCAGTGATTGCTTCTTCAAGTGATGCTGGCGGTTCTGTTGGAATTTCGCCAATGAGGATTATTATGCGGTCAAGTTGTCGGATGGCTCCACTGAGATCATCGAGCGCTCGATAATGAAATATTGCAGTGCGAGAAAAACGGAGACTGCGTAGTAGGTCATCACTGAGGGCTTTACTGGATTTGTCTTGAGCTAGTTCAAACCATATTTGACTAGCCCGTGAAGCGAATTTGGCCGTTGAATAAGCATCGCGCAGTTCTACAACGACATTCATGGCTGTGGTGATATGTTTCAATTGGGATGCGCGAAGTTTTTTGGTTGACATAGTTTGTTGCAAACGGTCCTTGAGATGCTCTTCACTAATGTCTAGAATTTTGAGATCATCATGGGCCTTGAGAGCCGATAAAATTGTCTTTCCCTTTTCGTCTCCACGCTCTTCCATTGTTTTATACAGTGTCTGCCAATGCTTGGTTATTTTTCGTAATTGGGCTACCTGTTTAGCAGGTTCTTCTTCGTCAGCGAATGCTATAATGGGTTCCTTTGCTTTAGTCGTTTGATAGGCAAGAAGAGAACTGCGTTGGAACTTTTCTGCAACTTCAACAAGTTGTTGCAGTTCTGCTTTTAATATAGCTTCAGGAATGATGAGAAGACGGTGTAAAAGTAACTGGATGAGTTTTTCTATCATCGGGGCTTTCGGCGTCTCTAAATTTTCGAGTATTGTCGAAATTGCTGATGCTTCAAGAGCAATCAACTCGGTGCGGTGCTCACCTTCAGGTATAATTCCTAAGAGCCAATGTATCTTCCACAGTAAGTCGAAGGGTTCGACTTTGCGTTTAGCTGTGATATCCGTTAGAATCCGTTCTATATGACGCCGTCCGAACTGTCGTGCCTCTAAAGCCTCACGAATGGTTAAATGAGTGCGTTTCGCTAAAGAGACTGCGTCTTGCAGCTTGCCCTCATCAAGAAACAGGTGCGAGAGATCGCTAATTCCTTGGGTTTCCAACTTTTTTCTTAATTTAGCTGGAAGGTTTGGTATGTCGGACAAGGAAATGGAGGGGGCAATACCAACCATAATAATCACCACTATACACTAGGTAGGGGTGCAAAACGACAATAAGAAATTATGCTGAAGGGGGTTAGTTGGCTTTTGCCCTCGCAGTTTCGATACGCTGGTTAAGTCCAGCTGCTAGACTTTCAACTGCTTCATCAGGTATCTTTTCGAAGAGTACTTCTGGTTTAGGTAATTTTGTACCGGGGATTAAAGGGTCTATGCACTCTTCCACCTTGATTTCGTGTACGTTTCCCACTTGGCCAAGTTGTTGCCAGATCTTCTCAGCAATCGCTGGCATGGCAGGTTCGATTAAGATTGTGATAGCTTTCAGTAATTGGAGACACTGGTAGAGGTCATTTTGGCTCAGTTTTTTGTTCTGTTTAATAGTCTTCCATGGTTCGCTTTGCTGGAAGTAAGTGTTGCCAAATGATGCAAGGAGCATAGCGGCGTCGAGGGCTTCCTTAAATCGGAAGTCGTGGAATGCGGTTTGGATCTTTTCAATAGTTTCTCGAATTTGGCTGATAACTTCTGGTGTGAGGGTTCCTTCGGGTATTTCGCTGAAGTTTTTGTATATGAAGAGAAGTACACGGTAAGCATAGTTTCCAAGGATACCAACCAGTTCGTTATTCACCTTTGATTGGAATTCTTTCCAGGCAAAATCCAAATCCTTTGTATGTCCCGTATAAGACAGGATATAGTATCGAACGGCGTCTAAGTCAATACCTTGTTTGATGAAGTCTTCTTCGATATCAATGACAAATCC
>JBHLPH010000068.1:0-4301 GCA_048939625.1 Promethearchaeota archaeon | reverse complement strand
GCTAGGTCGTACTTTTCATGTTCGTTATCTTTCATCGCCTTCAAATCCTCCCGACCCTTGTAGAGCAGACCATGACGATCGCAAAGAATTAGGTTACCAGCGGGTACACCAGCTTCGATTAGTAACTCAGCGGTGCATGTGTTCGCAGCCCCAACCCCGTGCATTGCGATTTGAACCTGATCCAAGGATTTCCCTACAAAGCGTAATGCACCCATCAACCCCGCTAGGATAATGGTCGCAGTCCCCTGCTGATCATCATGAAAGACTGGGATTTTCATGTCCGTTTTCAGTCGATGCAAGATATTGAAACACTTGGGCTTTGAAATATCTTCAAGGTTAATTCCACCAAATGCCGGTTCAAGGAGCTTGGTTGCCCGAATGAAGTTCTCAGGATCTTGCGTGTTTAAAGCAATAGGAACCGCATCAACACCCCCGAGATACTTGAAAATTAAAGACTTACCCTCCATCACTGGCAGACTTGCTTCTGGACCAATATTTCCAAGTCCGAGAACGCGACTTCCATCGGTTACAACTGCAATCATGTTGGCTTTGTTGGTGTGGTCCCAAACTTTGTCGGGATTGGCTTCGATATCGCGACATGGTGCAGCGACACCTGGGGTGTACCAAATGGCGAAGTCTTCAAATCCCCGGATGGTGCATTTGGGGATGGTTTGAATTTTACCCCTGTAATAAGGGTGTAGTTGCATGGCTTCTTTTGCCGGTTGTTTGGCTTTTTCGAGCAGCTCTTCTTTGGTTGGTGGTCGTTCAGATTGGGTCATGAATTTGCATCTCGATGACGTATTCCCCTCCAGTTGGGGTTTGAACCGTTCGATGAGTCAGTTAAGTGTATTTCTCTTCATCGAGATTCCTTAAACCTCAAAAATGCGAAAAGATGCCTAATAATCAATTCTTGCGCAGGCATTCACATCAAATGGCTGACGAGACAAGAGATTGAGGACTTGCAGTCGTGATACGTAGCCACATGAGATTCGCTATGGTTTCAAAGACTTCTGAGACATTGAGCCCCAATTTGGAACTTGTTTCAAGATACCCGACGAGATTATTAATTTTCGTATAATCGTAGGCCATATCACTGTTCTTGTTTCCCACATCTCGCTTAGTTCCAACTAAGAGAATGGGTATATCATCTGTATTGCTACGAACCAGGTTAAGCCACTCATCAAGATGGTAGAATGTAGGGGGACGGGCTAAATCAAAGGCGAGGATACAACCCAAGGCCCCCCGGCAATAACTTGGCAAAAGAAAGCGGAAACGCTCCTCACCCGCGAAATCCCAAATTGTCAGAGTAACAATGACTCCCTCCATTTCAATGTCACGTGTAGCAAATCCTGAACCAACGGTCATCCGCTGATCCAGATAGTTCCCCGTTAGGTAGCGGTGAATTAACGTGGTTTTACCCACACCTCCATCGCCCACAATAATCATTTTCAAAACTGCTTTCCGGGGTAGCGCAGTGTCACCAGTTGAAATCCAACCTACTGGATTTGGTTGCATATCTTCTACCCCGTTGATATTCTTTGAAAGATAGCTGTGTCTTATCCCGCTGGTTCATGCCCTTATCGTTCCTCAAAGATGAGGACGAATATTTCAACGAGTACAGATTACTGCCGTTTCGGTCCTTCTTAAAGTCTGTTTCAATGAAGAATCTCTTAGGACTTTTGTTGCGATTTTCTGTATTTTCCTTGAGGAATTATTGTTGTGCAATTCGATTTGCTATCAGAGCTGCAATAGCCCCAGCTCCAATCCCATTATCTATATTCACAACAGCTAACCCAAGCGAACAGGATTGCAGCATGGAAATTAAGGCACCAAGACCTTCTGCACCTAATCCATAGCCTGTTGAGATTGGAAGACCAATAACAGGAATATCAACAAGTCCCGTTACTAAGGAGGGCAGAGCTCCTTCCATACCAGCTGCAACAATGAGGATATCGATGCCTTGTTCGACCATTTCCTCCAGTTCTGGAAAAAGACGGTGAACCCCTGCGACCCCCACATCATATGCAGTAAAGACTTGGCAGCCCATTTGCTCAGCCATTACTCTGGAAGCCTCTGCAACACGTCTATCGGATGTTCCTGCCGCAATAATACCGATTTTGCCACCAGTTTGTTGAGGTTTGTAGTTTCGTTTGTGGATAACAGCGATCTCTCCTTCACCGAACACCTCAAAAACCAAATCAGATGCATGTTTATCATTTATCGCTCTTTGCTGATCTTCGGTTAATTTGCTAAGAATCAGGACCGGTTTTACATTGATTCCCGCTTCAATAATTTTCATAAGATCAGAAACTGATTTGTTCACAGCAAAGATTACTTCAGGGATGCCTTTGCGAGTTTCTCGTTGCACATCTAGTTTTGCTAGTTTGGCGACTTCGACGATGTTAAAGATGCGAAGTTTCATTTCTGCCTCTTCTACAGTGCAATCACCTTGAGCGACTTTTTTGAGGATATCACGAAGCTCACTCATTGCTCCTTCCACCAGTTTCTCATAGATGAACCGAGTATATTAAAGCTTGAAGATTTGACAACTTAATGGGAAACATACGTGCCTGATTCAAAGATATTAGTCATCGACCCACAACTTGCTGGTATTGCAGGGGATATGTTCGTTGCCGCCCTTCTGGATCTTGGAGCTAAAGCCGATAAAGTAATTAGTGCAATGGAAGCGTCGGCAAATTATATCCCGAATTGCCAAAAGGTGTCAGTGAAACCAAAGCCGGTGACGCGGAGTCATATAGGGGGATTGTACCTCGAGATTCAGATTGAAGAAGAATATTCAACTCGTCCTGGTAAAGTTCTCCTAGAAGCCGTTCAATCAATGACAAATGATCTGAAGCTTTCTCAACCTGCATCGATGTTCGCATCTCGGGCGATTCATACCCTTGTTGAAGCTGAAGCAAAGGTGCACCGCCATTCAATGGGAGAAGTTCATCTGCACGCAGCGGGGTCAGTTGATACAGTCCTTGATGTAATTGGCACTGCAGTCGCGCTTGAGACACTGGGCATCGCGAATCCTCAAAATACGAAGTACTATGCACTACCAATCGCCGTAGGTGGTGGAACCTTTCCAAGCAGTCATGGACGTTTAGCAGCACCTGGGCCCGCAGTAATGAACATCTTGACGAAACACAAACTTGCTTTCAGAGGAGGCCCACACATGTGTGAGATGGCTACACCCACAGGAGTCTCCTTGCTGGCTTCGCTGAACCCCACGTCAACACAAATATTTCCAGAGATATACTCGCTCGCAGTCGGATATGGTGCAGGAACCGGAGAAATTCCCGGAATTCCTAACCTTCTTCGTTTTGTCTTAGGAAAATCAAAATACTCATTTAACTCTGAGGAGGGCTAGCCACAATTTCAACCATGAGTGAATCACTCCAACAAAAACGAAACCAGGTAATTATACACCTAAAGCAATTGGGGAGCGTCTTAGTGGCTTTATCAGGTGGCGTTGATAGCGCAGTAATGGCAGCTCTTGCCTATGAAGCATTGCAAGATAAAGCAGCTGCAGCAACTTTCAATTCAGCCTTGATGATTCCTGAAGAAGTCGAAGATGCGAAACAAGTTGCGAAAACCATTGGAATTCGACATTATGTGCAAGCCTTGAATGAATTGAAGATTGCGTCGATTGTTCCGAATCCAGTTGATCGCTGTTACCATTGTAAACTCCACCGATTTCGTGAAGCCCAAGAATTAGCCATCAAACTAGGATTAGCAGTGGTCGTTGATGGCACAACAGCGAGCGATCTGGGCGAGTACCGACCAGGACTGAGAGCAATAAAGGAACTTGGGATCATCAGCCCCCTACTTGAGGTAGGTATTACAAAACCGGAATCCCGACAACTCGCAAGGGAATTAGAACTCCCCGTGGCCAATAAGCCTTCAAACAGTTGCTTAGCCACTCGAATACCTTATGGTGAAACTCTCACAGAAGACCGGCTTGCCAGGATTGCAGCCGCCGAAAAAGCGATTCGCAATATTGCAGATGTGAGTGTCATTCGAGTACGGGATCATGGCCGTCTTGCCCGGATTGAAGTTCCTTCCCATCAAATCCAGATGTTGCTTCAAAAGTCAATATCAGACCAGATTATCAAACATCTAGAATCCTTAGGCTACGAGTTCGTCACGGTTGATTTGAAAGGGTATCGATTTGGAAGCTTCGATGAAGAGCGATAAAGAATATTCCCATAAATGGAAAGGCAGTTCCGTTTCCAACGAAATCATACTCATGTAATTCCAAGAACGAATGAAAGGCTTTTATCAGAACGGGTCCACGA
>JBHLPH010000067.1:0-4326 GCA_048939625.1 Promethearchaeota archaeon | reverse complement strand
GCGGTAGGCTTTTCGTAGGAAGGGCTGAATCGTCTTTATCAGGTGAACCCAGCGAGACCCGGGAGGGAGCAGCGTAAGCCTGTACTGTAGATGCTTCCGAGATCCGGGTCCGAGACCTGGCTGTGAGTACGGCTTCAGGAAGGATTGACGAGCGTTGGGGCTCCCGTCCACCCCTTTTCCTTATTTCGAAGCCGAAAAGCCTAATGCTTCCTTATGAAGACAAACGCTACAAATCTGCTGCGAGGTGATTTCTCCGCATTTTTGGCATTTTTTAAATGGAACATCATCTGATTTGATGGCTTCAATGATCTTCATAAACGTTGAATGAAGATTAAATTTGGACCCAGGATGTTTGTCCTCGAAGGAATTAAGCCAATCACGTATTTCCGACCGTAAAGAAGTCTCTTTATAGGGACAAGGTGGACGATAGATTGGATATCCCAGTAACTGTGAAAATAAAGCGATGTCACTTTCCAATAGATGGTACAAGGGTTTAATTCGTGGAACTAACCAGCCTTCAACCCCTTTCAGGTAAGGGGTAATTCGAGATAATCGTGGGAGGTCTCCTCGGATAAGATTCATGAGCATCGATTGCACTTCATCATCTAGATTGTGACCTAACGCGAGTTTGTCAGCCTTAATTCGTCGCGCAATTAGATTCAACCCCTGCCTGCGAAGCGTACCACAATAGGCACATGGAGAAAGAGGAGATTGCATTGCTTGTGCACGTGTAGCAAGTTCATCCAATGTAAGAGAAAATAACTCTTGATATGAGGAAGTAACCAATTCAAGATTGAGTGTTTGTGTGACTTGTTGAAGCACTTTTTGCCGTTCTCGATCCTGTTGCTTTCCTTCTTGAATAGAAATCGCGATAATTTCTGAATCAGGAAAGCGCTGTTGGATTTCGACAAGAAGTGCCATTAGCACGGTGCTATCTTTACCTCCAGAATAAGCAACGGCAATGCGATCAGTTCGTTGTAACATATCATATTTTGAAATGGCCGCACGAACATCCTCGATAACAGAGGCGCGGAAGCACCTTTTACAGAGTACCTCACCTGAATAAGGTCGTGAAATAATTGGGTCAGCACCACACATGGTACATAAGTTAGTCATCGGTTTCATTCTGAACTGGGAGCTTAAGTAATAAATTTCCATTCATTTATCGAAAGAACCAAGCTAGAAGTGCTGGATTGAGAACTGTGAAAATGATATTGAGGGCTAACAGTGCCAAAGCAGTAATACGTAGAGCCCATAGAAGTGCTATACCACTTCTTCGTTCAAGTGAGATTGTATGATCAATAAGATCTTTCCAAAGCCTATCACCATCTAGTGGAGGGATAGGCAAGAGATTGATAATCGCTAGACTAAGAGTGATTGTGAAAAACCAGCCTAAACCCTCGTAAAATTGAGTTCCTATCGTAGGTCCGAGTAGACTAAATGGATAGACAAGTGGATAGTATGACCGAAGATAGATTCCAATGTAGGCTAGTGATGCATTACTCGGATTAGTACCAACAACAAGTGGAATCGTGCCTCCCTGTACTGTAAATATCACTAAATCACCAGGGTTAGCATTTTGCATAAACAAACTAAGATCTTGCGATGTCTGAATGGTTGTTTCATTCATGCCCATAATTACCATCCCCGGAGCGAGTACTCCATCTGCTGGACTACCAGGAACCACACTGTTAATGAGCGCTCCACTTGGTACGGGGATGACAATGAAAAGAAGCAGCACTAAAGCAATTGCCGCAACAATCAGATTTGCTCCAGAACCAGAGGCATAAAGCCGAGAACGTTGTCGGCGTGTTGATTTGATTTTGACAAAGTCCTCATCTGGTTCAACAAATGCACCGAAGAAAATTAAGAATAGAAAGAGACCTGAGCTTTCAAGGGGAATATTGTCAGCACGCGCTGCAATACCATGGGCCAATTCATGCACTACAATGGCTACAATTAATGGAATCAAAATCATCAAGAAGAAGTTAAACGACATGGTAACACCGGGAATGAGGGGAGCAACTGGTCCAGGTGCAGCCGGTTGTCCTAAAAGAGCCTTAATAAATTCATAGACATTTGACCCCAAAAAATAGAAGCCGTATAATGAAAAGAAAAAGGCAACGCCAATGAAAAAGGACCAGATATAGCGCCATGCACGTGGGTGCCATCTTCCGATACGATCTATGAGATTGTTGAAGCGTTGAGTTCGCGCAAAAAGCATGAAGGGACCGACTTCAATGCCATACTTTTCTAATTTAAAAACTGAAGCAAGGCCAATGATAATCATCCAGGCGAGTAGAATGAGAAGCCAAGGTAGAAAGGGTAGGAGGAATTCGAATTGTAGCATTCACTATGTCGCCTCAGGATTCTCCACAGTTTAGAGATTGTGTATAAATGTTTGCTGCACCGATGAGAGAGAAGCTTTTAAGAGATGTGGTATGGGCTCGTCTGATGAGCGTGGAAAGATGTCTTCAACAGCAAGTCTAGTCCTTGTTACAGTCGGAAATGAAACAGAAGCTAAAAGTATTGCACGTACCCTTGTTGAGGAATCCCTTGCAGCCTGTGTGGGAATGGTTCCCCAGAACTCAATTTATTCATGGAAAGGAGAAATTGTCGAAGATACCGAAATCTTGCTAATAATCAAAACGAGAAATGAATTGTTCATTCCGCTTCGAAATGCAATATTGAGTACACACAGTTATGAGGTACCAGAGATTATTCGAATCGAAATCCAAGAAGGACATGAACCCTACCTGAAATGGATTGAAGAAACTGTCCAAAAGCCCGATTAGGTTGACTGCCAATGCCCAGAGAACAACCAACACGACGTGACACCGGAAGCGAGGAGGTCATCTATACAAAGGAAAGGTGGAATAACCTCACACAATTGCGCCAACGTGCAATTGAAATTATGGATATTTTGAGCCAAATTGGAGTGGAGCCATTAATCCATGGGAGTATATGTCGCGGTGATGTCAGTGAACACAGTGATGTCGACATTTATCTTCCCAGAGTAATTCCATCCTTTTCAGTTGAATTTGCTCTATCTGAGGCGGGGTATCAGATTATCCACCGAGAGCTTGTGCATGCAACCCCGTTTCACGCAATAAAAGCTCATATTTACTTGCCTAACAATTCCGTTGTAACCTTCCCGTTGACCAACCCATCACCGATTGAACTTGAATTCTATCAATTTGGTGGGTGTCTTAATCAAGCAGCTCTTGAAAAGAAATCGCGCGTACCTGGTGTTGATAAACGCCTTGTACTAATTGAGCCAAGTACAAAAGGGCACATAGAAACACCAGTCATTGGAAACGAATTAAGTGTGGCAAAGACGGTGGGAGTAAGTCTCAAAATAGTTGAAGAACGAGTTAAGATCCTGATGCGGCGTGACGAAGTTGGCCGAACAGGCGTCTATCTAAAAAGGCAATTGGCGCCGGATGAGACTTTTGAATCAGTTTTAAAGCATGTCAGTGACCGCGATCCAGTGGTTCGGCGTCGAGTGCAAAAGGGTTGAATTAACGTGAACCGAGATATCCAGCTTTCGCGTGGAAATTCCCTTTATGTTGGAAAGCTTACCAAGGGTTGTAGAGAGTGCATGAAAGGTGCAAAGCTGGTTTTGTTTGTTTCAGGTAAATGTTCGAAGGACTGTTTCTACTGTCCGATTTCTGAGGAACGGAAAGACCAAGATGTAACCTTTGCAAATGAAGTTGAAGTAACTGACCCAGAACAGGCTATTACAGAGGCACGATTGATTAATGCAACGGGAATGGGAATTACTGGGGGCGAACCCCTCCAAAACATGGCACGCACACTCGACTTCATTCATCGATTTAAACGGGAATTTGGGAAAAAGTTTCACATCCATTTGTATACTGGTCTTGAACCAGTTCCACTAGATGCAGTGGATCAACTAATGGAGGCGGGGCTTGATGAGCTACGGCTCCATCGCTTTAAAGTCGGAGTAGATTTCCTTGCATTACGAGACATGATGAAGGGTAAAGGTCGACTTGGTCTAGAAATCCCGATTATTCCAGGAATGCTCGAGTCCCTTAAAGAATTGTTTTGTGAGTTGGATGAAATTGGTATTGACTTCATCAACCTAAATGAGATGGAATTTACGGCATTGAATGCCCAGAACCTTCGAGAAAGGGGCTATAAGTTGGATCCGGATACGATTGCATCTGTGGAAAAAAGTGAGGAGACAGCCCTTGAACTTCTTGAATGGGCGTCAATGGAAACATCGTTGAATATTCATTATTGTCCACTTTCTCTAAAGGATGGAACTCAGTTACGAAGTCGCTTCAAGCGAAGAGCGAAAAA
>JBHLPH010000066.1:0-4369 GCA_048939625.1 Promethearchaeota archaeon | reverse complement strand
GTTTCTCCTGAATAGACTTAAAAAAGAATTTATCCAAATCTCCTTTTGAGGATCATGAGCGGGGAACTGAAAGAGCAGTCCATTATAGGTTCGGTTGCATGGCGAGTTCTTCTTGCCATTTTAGTCGTGTCTGGATTATTCCTGCTCTATAATCCTCTCTGGGCTTTATCTTCAGTTCGTGTAGGGTTACACACACTGCTAGCTTTTCTCGCCTTCATTGGAGCTGCTACTGTAAGCTTTGATATCCGAAAAAAAAGTCTGGCTTGGAAGTACTTTCTTCTTGCTGTTTTTTTGTTCGTGGCTATTGTGAATTTCGTTGCAGCCCTATGGCACCTTAGCCCTGCCTATTACAGTGATGAAATTGTGGAAGTGGCTGCAGATCTCGTTGAAACACTAATTATGGTTGTTCTACTACTTGGTGTTGTGGTTCCTTCCAAATGGGCAAAATCTGAAATTAATTATAAACATGGAATTGAGCTACTCTCTCTGCTTACAGTAACTAGTCTTCTCTGCTATAGTTTAATCTATTATCTGCTACTCCCCTCTTTACTCCCTTTTGACACCATTTCAATAGGAATTGGATTAGCCATAATCAATGTCGTTATCAACGCTTTGCTCTTTGTGCTAATATTTCAAACAGCAGACGCTCTACAAAGATTCGATAAAGTAACCTTTATTTCTGCTCTCTTTCTAATCGGAATATCCTCGCTTCTTCTTCTCCTTTCTTTTCTTCAACCTATGAACCTCCTTTCCGCTTCCGCAATGATTAGGGCTGCCTTGATGTATTCATTATTCATCGCAGTCGCGCTACCAGTTCAGTCTCAACTTGGAATTAATAGAAGGCGTGCTTATCTCCACACTTCTGTTCTAGCCATTCTTACCATTATACCCTACCTCCTTACGGTTTTGATAGTCAGTATAATCCCCTTCTATTGGCTCTTCCCAGAACAGGCCATCTATTCATTAACACATCTTATCGTAGCAGTTCTGGCCGCAATAATTGTTCGACTACTTTGGCGGTTTACCAAGCAGCAACCCCACTGGCATCGGTATCCAATGATCCTTGCGATTCTTTCAATCACAATTGTAGAATCGACCATTTTCTTCATCAGTCCTTGGGTAGAAATTACTGGTGAATATACCCTACTTTTTGTTATTTCAGGAACGATGATGGTGGTTTGCCTCACACAGACTTTATGGTGGATATTTCATCCACCTACCAAGTATCAGCACTCACAAATGATCTGGTGGCTTGCAGGAATCTCCTTTATAATGTTACTAGTGATATTGGGAGGAGTTTGGCTGCAGTCATCGCTACAGGTTCTGTTCTTTTGGGTGAATCTCCAAATCCTTTTTCGGAGCATCCTACTCGGGGTCTGTTTTGTTTCCATCTTCCTTTTGACATACCTGTTCATTATTTTCCTTCAAGTATCTAAAGGACGTTTAACAATGGGTATCATTGTCCTGGGCACACTAACGCTCTGGGTAATTAGCAATATGATACGTGTCAATTTCGTTGACTGGAGTGCTGGCTGGTGGATCGCACAATTTCTTCTTCTGTTCGGATTCATGCTTGGCCCAGCAACATTGGGTCGTATGTATCTTTCAAGTTATGAACACTCAGAAACTGAACGCAAACGTGCAACCCTATATGCCGACATTCTCATTCATGATCTCCGCAACTATCATACTGTAATCCAATCATCCATTGATTTACTCACTCTTGCACAAGACCCCACAGAGGTTGTCGATGATGTAACAGATCAAATCCAAATCGCCCTTGACCGCGCCCAACGCCTCATCACTAATGTTCGAAGTATCGAGCTAGCAAAGGCGCTTCAACCAAAAGATTTGACTCGAATCGATATCGTGCACATGATACAAGAAGCTTGGAACCATGTTCTCAGTACGAATGAGGAAGAAGTCGAATTCCAAGTCGATCGGAAGGTCAACGAATGTTTCGTTGAAGCTAATGAATTACTTTTGGAAGTCTTCATTAACCTTCTGCTCAACTCGCTCCAGTATTCCATTGAAGTGAAACGTATCCATGTAACAATAGCGGCAATCGAACAAGACAAAATGAGGTTTTGGGAAATTCGTGTTATTGACTGGGGTAAAGGAATCCCACCAGAGGACAAACTCAATCTCTTTTCACGATACTCCGAAGGCGCCAAGGGTCTCGGGTTAGGACTTTCAGTTGCAAAATCTCTGGTTGATGCATTTCAAGGAACAATTACGGTTGAAAACCGAATCCCTGACGATTACACTCAGGGCACCGTTTTTGTCATCACGTTCCCTAGTGCGTAACACTATACTAACAGGGAACGACCAGCACGTAAGAATGCCTCAGGATTCTACGATGATGAGGCAGCATTAAAAATTTCATACGAAATTCTCAAAGACCAGCAACATAAAACACAGCGACCTGGCCTTAAACTCAAAGCGGTCGCTCAATAGACAGGAAAGACTCAGGGTATTTTGAATGCAGAGAACTCGATTGGCAGCCGTTTGTAATACAAAGGATTCCTTCTTTCTTTATAATTGACCAAAAGGTCCTTTGATCAATGCCCAGGTTAGTCGTAATACAAGTTCGAAAACATTAACGCCTCGACCATAGTTTCCCGTAGGGTCCTTACTTTGGGTACTCGCAACGAAGTCACGCATTCCCGAATCTCGCTCTCCGATTCGAATGAAAAGGTTACACCATCGAGTTAGAAAAGCACGTTGAATCATTAATTCCGTTTCAAACCGACCAATTAGTTTCTCCCATCGAAATTGGTATCTTTCTAAAAAGACAGCATCATATTTCTCATGATCCGCTGCTTCGGCTAAAGTCTGAGCGGCAAGAAAACCGCTTTGCATACCTGGAACAATTCCTGCTCCTGTTGAAGGAGAAACAAACCCTGCTGCATCGCCAATAAGCATCACCCGGTCTGTTTGAGTCGTTCGAAGGGGCCCCACGGTTGGGCAAATCCCTGCTTCTACACCTTTTGGATTAGCTGTTTCTGGTAGCATCGACCGCTTCTTTAAAATTCGAATTAGAAGATCGAAATAATCAATCAGTCGAATGGGATAATTCGCAAAACAGCCCAAGCCGACATTGATGTGATGAGCCTTAGGAAAAAGCCACGCATATCCAGGGATTCGGTTGAATTGGAGAAACAAGTGGATTGGACGATCGACCCCATATTGATCGAGAATATACTCAGGGCTAACTGGGATTTCTTTTACTATGGTACGACAAATCTCATTTGGTTTCCAGCCAGAATGTAATCCTGTTCTTCGGGCAACTACACTTGCTGCACCATCGGCGCCAACAACGACTTTCGTGGATAGTTTCCGTCCGTCATCGAGTTCAACGATTACTTGATCGGGACTAGGTTTCACATCGATGACGCGGCTACGGGTGCCAATGTGAACACCAGCTTGTTGCGCCAATCCTACAAGATAAGCGTCAAATGAAGGGCGAAGAACTCCAAGCATTCGAGTTCTTCCACTCACCATGTATCGCAAATCTGGAGAATGAAGAATTCCAAGATGGCTTTCACTCTCAACAAAATGACCTTCTTTGCCTTTCAAATACGGAAACTGATTAAGGACTTCCGAGCTTAAATAACCCCCACAAGGTTTAGAACGCGGAAATTGATCAGCTTTATCAAGTAGCAATACACGGCTGGCTGGTCGATTGTCCTTTAGGCATTTTGCAGCTGTTGAACCTGCTGGTCCTGCGCCTATAATAATAACATCATAATCTGGTTGTGATGTTGACATAGCCCCACAGCCAAGGCATAAATACGGATAATGTTGTTTGTATTGGATTGCCTATTCTCCATTAAATGCGTTTGTGCTCCACCGACTATCTAAATATCTGTTAAGCAAGTCCTATACTTAGGAGGAAAAGATAGAGAATGATGGCAACAGAAGCACCGATTAGACCCGAGATGAGGTTTACCATGTTATTGTCAAAGAAGCGGGTTCCACGAAGGAATTCAGCGGATTCTCCACAATGGTTCCTTTTTTCTGTATGCTTGCCACAGACTCGACATTGCCACATTCCCTGAATTGTTGCTCCAAATAAGCTATCAATCGTACACCCAACAAAGCCTCCAACCAGAGATACCAAAACAATAGTAACTGGTGCAAAATTAATAATCTCAGGCATCAAGGCAACACCTAATAACGACACCCAGAAGGGAGCTGCCAGAAGAGCAGCTGTGAGTCCGATAATCAAAGATCCAAATAAGGTGGCCAAATAACCCATAATCGAGATGCCTCCGGAGGTTCCTGCAGGTACGCTTTTCCAGGGTTTGGTAATAAGGCGGGGCGGTGATGGGTTTAATAATCCGATTTCTGTGGCCAGAGTATCAGC
>JBHLPH010000065.1:0-4489 GCA_048939625.1 Promethearchaeota archaeon | reverse complement strand
GATACCCCCGCTGCTTGGTTGTTGAGGGCGCTGACCCTTGGACACGCCCCCGCACATTTGTGGCGTGAGAAAGTTGTTTCGGTGCTTAAAATTGCTTCGTGTGGATGGAGGGACAGAAAAAATGGGAAGCGTGGGGGGTGTGAGAATAATGCTTAAAAGGTACGGGCTGGGGTTTAGTGCTGCCGAGGTAGCTTAGCCTGGTTGAGCGCCAGACTAGTATCCTTTCTTGGAATATTAGGGTGATACTCATAGGGCTTTGCCCCAGGGTCAGATTATTATGATTGCTGGCGCGCCGGAGAAATCTGGAGGTCGCGGGTTCGAACCGGAGCCCAGTGGGCTTCGCGGAATGCCCGCCCTCGGCACCATTTGTGGTTTGAGCCTCAGTGGCATAGCATGGTAGCGCACCACCTTGGTAAGGTGGGGGTCCCGGGTTCGAATCCCGGCTGAGGCTCCATCTTTACATTTTTTTATTTGATTCCCAAATGAATTTTTAAGGGTCGAATGGTTGAAGTGCTATGCGTCCAATTGAGTTTATAGGTGCCTGATGTTGACGGTTGATGAGGAAAAACGCTTTGCGGCTGAAGCGGCGCTAACTCACGTTTCTGATGGGATGTGCCTGGGAGTGGGCACAGGTTCTACGGTTGAGATATTCATTGACTTATTGGTGGAAAGGATTGCCTCTGAAAACATCACCATAACTGCGGTGCCCAGTTCTTATGCAACACAATTGCGTTTACATGATGCTGGAATTACCACGGTAGCACTTGGTGCAGTTACAAGTCTTGCCTGTGCCGTGGATGGAGCCGATGAGGTAGATCCGAATCTTGCGCTCATTAAGGGAGGTGGAGCAGCGCTCCTCCGTGAAAAGATACTGGCTGAAGCAGCGAATCAGTTAGTGATTATCGTGGATAGTGCGAAGCTAGTGGAGCAATTGGGTTCCACGTGTGCAGTTCCTGTTGAAGTTCTTCCTGCAGCTTTGGCTCTTACCATGGATCGAATTCAACGCCTCGGTGGTTCTCCAGTACTTCGACAAGCACAACGCAAAGCCGGACCGATAATCACCGATAATGGGAATTTCATTTTGGATGTCACATTTCCCACAATAAGTGAACCTGCTAAACTAGATGCACAATTGAATGCAATTCCTGGAGTCATTGAAACCGGGTTATTTCCGACGCAAGCAGATGTTGTTTATGTTGGTCAGAAACAAGGGGCGAGATTGCTTCAAAGGTAAATCGAAACATGCATAAAGCAGCAGCTTCTCTCCCCACTAGTAATCACTGGGCCCGTGGCCAAGCCGGATAGGACAAGTTATTCCCCGGAGAAGGCGCCAGCCTCCTAAGCTGGAAATCCCGGGTTCGAAAGCGTTCTTCTAACGTGACGCCGAAATTCCCGGCGGGCCCGCCACTCGCCAAGCCGTTCACTTTTTTTCTGCTACAATATCAGCAGGGGATACTAAATAGTAGGTCGTTTCGCCTTGACGATCTAACACTGCTAGCATCAATTTTTTTCGATTGCGTTTCGCCTGTTTACTAAACGCGTCTAGTTCCCCCACTTTCAACGGTGAACCTTCTGAAATTGCACAAACGAAATATTGGGCGGTCGCCTCATTGAGTTTTGCTCCCCGTGGATACACACGAAACAACAATCCTTTTCCATATCCTGTTCGAACCACATATCCACGACTTCGTAAATCACTGTACACCAGAAACCGAGTCCACAACCCTGGATTCCCCTCAGCCAACTCCTCAAGCAACGCCGAAAATTCAAGCAATTCGCCCTTAGATTTATTCACAGTGACGCGTTGACGACGCGCTAATAACAAAGCCTCTTCAGGTTCAAGCACTAACCTTGTCGGGCTCTTTAACGTACCATAATAACCTGCCTCATACAACACAGACGCTACCTCCCCCTCAACCATAACCTTACCACGCCGTAACTTCGCTTCAATCGGCTCATCTGGAAGTTGCCCTCGCTCCTCTTCGGGAGCTGAACTTTCAGTTTTCTTGTCCACCATTAACGTCCACCACTATCTAAAGCGACAAGAGGCGAAGCTATATAACATTCTTCCCGTTTCCCTGACCTGATGACATCGTGGAAATCCCGTCTCAGCCCCGCGTTTTCCCAGGCTTCCAAAGTCGCCATCCTGGGCATCGGCAATGACCTCAAAGCCGATGACGGTATCGGACCCTATGTCATCGACCAACTCCAACACCGAACACCTTCCCACGTCGAACTCATCAATGCCAGCACTGTTCCAGAAAACTTTCTTAGCCACCTCATCGATTCCCATCCTGACCTCATCCTAATTATCGATGCTGCCCTCATGCAAACCGAACCCGGCACCATTCAACTCATCGATAAACACACCATTGGTGGCATCGCCTTCTCCTCTCATTCCCTTCCTCTCACCTTCTTCATCGAATACCTCGAAAACAACATCACCACCACCATCTTAATCCTCGGCATCCAACCTCTCACTGACGAATTCGCTCAACCCCTCTCCGAACCTGTCCAACAGGCTGCCAACGAAATCATCGCCACCCTTTCCAATCTTTTCACTCAAACCCTTTGAAAACTCTTATAAGCCACTCTCGCAAAGCTATGTTTCGCAGTCCCGGCGTAGCTCAACCTGGTAGAGCGTCTGGCTGTAGGTACACACCGCACCCTGAGCCACATGGCAATGACCCGGTGTCAACCAACGCAGATACCAGATGGTTCCTGGTTCAAATCCGGGCGCCGGGACCAACTCCCCCCATTCAGTCTTCCTTAATAGAGGACCTTTGAATTTTTCCAAATCTCTGAAAGACAACATTTTTATTTCCACGAGAATTCAATTCCTTTTGGAGGGCAGATGGATGCGAATTGGACATCCCTATTTTAGAAAAGTTTGGCAATTTTTCTTAATTCTCTTGATATGGCTTGGAGGATACCTTGGTTCCTTATTTTTTCATCTAAACCCGATTCTACTTTCATCTGGGCATGAAATGCAATACAAAGAACTCCATATGAATTTTCAAATATTAGGCAATGGTTCATGGACCAATGAAGGACCTACTCCCATGCCTCTTGCACGAGGTTATCATGCTCTTACATATGATTTGGAAACCGATCGAACTATTCTTTATGCTGGAGCTGATCCATATTATCACGCATTTCAAGATACCTGGAGTTATGATTATAACACCAATACATGGGAGAATAGGAATCCAGCTACGTCTCCCCCACCCCTAGGCGCTCATGCCTTAGCTTATGACTCGAAGAACGAGGTTGTAATTCTCTTTGGAGGCGATATTGACCCCTTTCTTTCCACAGCTGAAACCTGGGCTTATGACTATGAAACAAATACCTGGACTAACTTGACCACAAGTGTTGCACCACCCCCACGCTCCGGCCACTCGATGGTCTATGACTCTCAATCTGAACGCATCATTCTCTTCGGCGGACAATACTGGAATGGCCAATTTGAATATGCTTACCACGATACGTGGATCTACGATTTCGATACCAATCAATGGACGAATGCCACTCCTGCCATAAGTCCCGGAAATCGAATGTTCTATGGTATGAGCTATGATGTAGAATTTGATCGAACCATCATCTTTGGCGGATTCTCAGGTGGATCGGGTATAACGAGAACTGGGTTTAATGATGAAACTTGGGTGTTTGATTTAGAAACGTCAAACTGGACCGAATTGACCACAACACAGACCCCTGGGGCACGAGCCTATGGCAAAATGGTATATCACGCAGCTATTGGGTGTTCTGTAATTTTTGGTGGTTGGAACGAAGAGCTGGGTCAATATTACTCAGATACTTGGGCTTATGACTACACAATGAACACATGGACGCAACTCGATGTGTCTCCAAGCCCGAATATTTGCCTTCGACACCAAATGGCTTATGATAATGAATCAGAACGGATTATATTATTCAGCGGTGCAACGACACAATTTAACTACCAACAAGCCACCTGGACATTTGAATTCACACCTTCAACACTACCACCTCCTCCACCATTTCCGGGTTTTCCAATTGAAAGCATTCTAATCGGAATTATCATTGGAATATTATGCATCAGCATAATTAGACGGAAAAAACAGAAGTAAATCTATGACCCGAGTGAACTAAAACTGCAATCAGTAGATTCTTTCCCCGTTCTTCCCAAAAATACGTAATTTAGAAATTCTTTCCCAGATTTCTAAAGGATAACCTTTAAATTTCATTAAATAATCCACACACCACTGCGCCCGTTTAGTGTAGCCAGGTCTATCATCTGGGACTGTCAACGGTCGATGATGCTTCATTGATCTACGGATCTCCTAGGACTCGGGTTCGAATCCCGGAACGGGCGCCATTTTTCCTTTTCTTTAGGAATGGATAATAGACTGTAATCTTTTTGAAATCTTATTACTTTGTATTTTTTGGAGGGTTAGTTTGCAGTATTTTGATTTTCTGGAGATTTCGATTCCTTTACTGCACTTTCTTC
>JBHLPH010000016.1:0-47001 GCA_048939625.1 Promethearchaeota archaeon | reverse complement strand
TCAATAGAGGAACAAATAACTGGATTAACTGAAGCTGAAAGCGATCTATCTCAGACTAAAGCGGATATCTCCAACTTAAATGAGGAACTTTCCTCTCTTGATTTTCCTAGCTTACCAGAAGAACTGGGCGTGTATTCAGATGCGCTTTTTGAAGAACTCGACCAAAAAGTCCGAGAGATGCGGGAAGACAAGGTACGTTTACAGACCACTCGAAAAACCACAGTTGACAGAATCGATGAACTCACAATGTTACTAAAGGATAATGAGGGCATTGTTGACGAGTTCGAACAAAAGGAACATGAAGTCGCACAATTAGATGAAACCATCAAAACAGGTCAACTCATCATTGAGCTCATTCGTGAGGTTGCTGAGAGAGGTCGGGAACAAGTTCGCCCTCGTGTTGTAAGTGTCATGGAGCGATTATTAGCAGCAATAACAGATGGTAAGTATCGATTTCCAAAACTGAGTGAAGATTATAGCCTCAAAGTGTATTCTTCAACGGCTGGAGAATACGTGGAAGCCAATCTCTACAGTGGAGGAACCGAGGATCAATTTCTCCTCGCCCTACGGTTGGGCTTTGCAATTGCTCTTCTCCCGCAAGGTCGAGGAACAGCTCCACAGTTTTTACTTTTGGATGAGCCCTTTGGTGGTTCAGATATCCAACGTCGTGATAATATCATCCGGCTCCTTCAAGATGAATTATCTCGAACTTTCCAGCAAATCATTGTCGTGAGCCATCAGACTGCTGTTCTATCTGCATCGGAGCATCAATACCGTATGGTAAATGGTCGAATTATTCATTCCGATTAGGACAGTGATCGGGTTAGGAACGGATGTTCCTGTTTCAGTTGATAACCTCTCTCGGTGAAGAAATCATATTGAGCTTGATGTGAGAACGCTGATAACTGGGTTACTCCATTTTTCCAGCTAAGATATTCTGTAATCGTCAGGACAGAAGTTAGGAATTCGATATCTTGAGCATTTTTTTCATCTACCCATATTCGCAAAAAGGGATAATCAACGGTGAGGGCTTCCTTCTCGCCTTGTCGTAATAACCATAATTGGGGTCTTGGCACATCGACTCCAAGCATACTATACAAGTGATCTGTATGCCGCAGGTAACTCCAGATGTATTCTGAAGTGTAATTTATCCCGATGCGCGGCACAAAGCCCATTGGAGTATGTTCACGTTGCTTCCAATGCAACGCAATCTGTTGAACACCAAATGGCGGGGGCTTTCGAAACGGTTTGAGGGTTTTTGAAAATTGTGCTTCTTGATCAATGGTTTGAAAATCATTTGCCTCGAAAAACTGGGTGGCTTCCGCGTTTTCAGCAGTAGTGAAGAGCTGGTTACAACCCTGACTTCGGGCAATTGTAGCTGCATTGGTAATCATTTGTGTACCAATACCTTGGTGTCGAAATCCCGGGTGTACAACCATCCAGGCAATGAAAGCCTGGGGGCTGCGTTCTGTTTGGTTTTCAATTAGAAGTTCTAGTTCACCTACAAGCATGTCTGGTGTTCGAGCAATGAGGATTATTCCACCGGCTTCTTCCATGACATCTAAATGAAGCGCTAAGGTTTGTCGGTCGAGCCACGGTCCTCCTTGCTGCCACAGTTCCATACGTGATAAATGCTGCCATTCCTCAGGGTTGCTTGTTTCACTGGTTTCTGAATCTTTCCGATTCAAGGCAACCAGATCTGGGACATCTGCCTTCGGGTTAATTCGCTCGATGGAAATTTCTGTCACAATGCCAGATATCACTACAAGTTGAAATAAAATCTTCTCTATCCGTGATTAGAAGGTGAGAAATTATACCCAAAAGTAGATAATAACTCGGTCATATGCTATTCACGAGTGCTAACGCAGGAGACTAAAATTATGAACTCATCAGAACAAATCACGAATCGGTGGAAGAAGGCGTTTCCTTTATCTGATTTCAATCCCGCATTGGATAAACCCTCAGATGAAGACCATCGGCTTGCTCAACAGTTCTGTCCTATACTTTATGTTGATCCCCTCCTTATTCGAGAAGAACAAGCCGACCTCGCAAAAAATCTAGGTCTTATAGAAGACACTGGAAGGTTAGCTTCTTTACGAAAACGGGTTCGTGGTGGTGATTTCGCAGGCATCGTAGACACGCTATTCCTCTTTTGCCTCGGCGAATTTCCAGAAAACCTCAATGGAGCCAAACTTGCTGTGCTAGGTGTAGCTTTACCCGATAGTGATATCCCCTGGGATAAAGAGATGCATGGCGTATTAGACCGAATCCGTGAAAGACTTCGTTCAGAATATTCTGAACAATTCCTAGAGTATGTACGTAATCTCTTTTCAAGCATCTTTCCTTCTGAAAATACGCCAACATGTGTGATCAAATATCGAGTAAGCCACGATCCCGCAGATAAGAATGTGTATTGCATCCAGTATTTTGCATATTGGCCTATTCAGTTGCTTCCTCGACATCTCTATGATTATGAGCCCGTGTATGTAATAGTAAGGAAAAAAGGCAAGACCTTCGAGCCGCTCATTGTGTCATTCAATGCCGATTATGGGGCAAGACCTCTACTCAAAGGCAAACGTCCTGGTCACATAATTCGCTCCTTCATCAATTGGGACAGTGATGATCTGCAAATTACTCCTGATGATTTCAATCCCATGGCAGACTACATGACCAAAGCCTATGGTGGAAGCTATCATTATCAAGAGGTTCCTAGCGATCGGCGTATAAGCCATATCGATAATCTTCAAGGCACTACTAGTCCTATCACATTGTTTGTGCCGAAAAAATGGCATTCCTATGATCTTGCCACACCTGAGGTGCGACGGGATTACTGGGCTCTTCCCTGCAAATTACACCCTCTCAAAACCCAGGATCTACTCCACATTGAATGGAATGTTCAAAATCCATTCCAAGCACCCTTTCTTTTTCCAAACGTTGGCAAAAAGAATGCCCTAATGCACTTTCCTCTCGATGCTGCAACACTTTGGCAAAATGAAACCTACCGTCGATGGAGCAATTATGCCATGGTTGAATTTCACATCAAGCATGGACGCCCATCTCAAACGGTCTCAAATATGTATGCCTATCAAGTTGGTCTCTTCATCGATTTATTCGCTGAAATCTCGGGTGAAGGGGTCGGACTGAGCATGTGGCCACTAATCGAGGCAAGGGAACGAGAAATTGAGGAGACACTCTCATTTATTCAACGAATGCGCAAACCTAAATAATGAACCGACATCTGAAGCCATTGAAGGAGAACTGGTTACAGCTCTTCAGAAATTACTCAGATAAATCGGAGTCGATAGATTTGACGAAAACTCGTGCTGCTGGTGAACCCGGTCCAGAATTAACTGCAGGTGGTACAGGTCAGCGATTCTGGTGGGCCCTACTTATTACCCTATTCGTCGTTTTCTTATTGTGGGGATTCTTCCAACTCCCCCCTTTCAATCTGGTCCTCTGGGGAATCGGTTTAGTTTTTTTAGTTATCTTCCTTATTCTTATCTACCGTAGAACGCGTGTTTCAACAAAACTTGAATTTGCCGAAGTTCGACGCCTTATCGCATGTGACGAATGTGACGTTGAAACAGAGGGTCCTCTAGAGGCCGGAGATCACATTTTCCGAGAAATTGGTCCATGTCCCAGATGTGAGGGGCACCTCTATATCAAAGCCATTTACAGTATTGATTCAAAAAAACCACTCAAACGCCAGCACCCTCGTGACGAAGAATCTGAAGCAAAGAAGGAATCAGACAAGTGAGTTCAGTGTTCACCCATAATTCTTCTGATATTCGTGTTGAAGATTTTCTCCAAATCCTCATAAGATACATTTAGCTCCCTAAAGATACGAAGCTGCTTGTCAAGAATATCATAACGAAATCCTCGAGGAAACATTGAGCTGTCAGTTCCAAACACAATTCGTTCAGGCCCACCCGCTTCAAGAGCTCGCTTCATAACAGCTTTCAGATCCGAAGGGTAGGGAATGTATCGCATCCAGACGTTGGATCCTGAAGTATCCACGTAGATATTGTCCTGTTGGTAAAAAAGAAGAAGCGTTTCTCGAAACATACCTGCACCAAGATGTGCAATACCGAAATGAACGCGTGGAAAATCCCGAGCCGCAGGCTGCAAATCTAGAGGGTTGCCATACCGAAGATTCACACCTGCTCCAATCGAAATCCCAAAATGGTGAAGTACAGGAACATTAAGTTCATCAGCGATTTCGTAGATTTTGTATGCCTCTTCATCGTAGGTATGAAAATTATGAAGAACTGGATAGAGTTTGTAACCATGAAAGCCTAGGTCACGAATAACGAACCGGGCTTGCTCTTCCGCATCGGGTAAAAGGGGATTGATATTAGCGTATCCATAGAATTTACCCGGAAACCGTTTCATTGCTTCTGAAAACTCGTTCCACGCTTCAGGACCAACCATCATTCCAATTCTTGTGATTCCATATCGTTCCAACTCATTGATCCATCGTTGCACAAAATCCTCATCTTGACTTGGTATTTCCACATTAGTCATATCCGTTCGGGTTCGGATACGTCGCTGTACGGCGTCTGAACTTACCTGCCAGGATTGAAAAGTGGCATAAGGGAGAAAGTGGGAATGGCTGTCAACAACTTTCAAACCCAGTTGCTCATGAATATGCTTCTCGTTTTTCGGCACAAAAAGACCTCGCTTTTAGCGTTCAGTTCTTTTGCGCTTTTTAATCTGGTGCAGTTTCGTATACTGCCGTTTTTAATTCTAATGTACTGATGAGGCTTCTGGGACGCATGTTTAAAAGGACGAGATAACTTCGAATCTATAGTAGTCTGAATTTTTTGAGATGTGGCTGAAGTGTCCGATTCACCTCGTACCCGCGAATCTGTGAAAGGTCGTGAACAAGGCATCACGATTCAAACCCCTCAACTCTCCTTAGAAGGCATTCTTGTCTTGACTGAACAAGCGAACCAACCAGGAATAGTCCTTTGCCATCCACATCCCTTATTCGGTGGATCCATGGACGATAGTCGCCTGAAAGCCATACAAGATGCGGCTGTGGCGAAAGGCTTCAATACGCTTCGTTTCAATTATCGTGGAGTTGGAAAAAGCGAGGGGCAGTTTGGGCAAGGAATCGGGGAAATACAGGATACAATTGCGGCGGTAAAATATCTACGGAACCATCCGCATACTAATAATGTCCATATCGCTCTGTTAGGCTACAGTTTTGGAGGGAGTATAAGCTTAGCTGCTGCGATGGATGTCTCTCCTGCTGCACTTGTCATTATCAGCGCACCACTCAAACTACCTGATTTAGATGCAGATCTCATTAAGGATGCCATTCGCTACGTCTCCTGTCCCACTTATGTCGTTCATGGTCAAGATGATGATTCTGTCAATCCAGTTGAGGCTGAGACAATATATGCGATGCTACAAGTTGAGGAAAAATACCTCCGATTGATTAAAGGTGCTAATCATTTCTGGACACGACGTCTTAATAACATCATTCCCATGATAATGGCGTTTCTAGCCGACAAACTCCACCTTACTAAATCTTAAGGTCCATTCTGATTATCTCCAAATTATGGAATTTTTCTTAACAATAATGCTTAAGTGCGCCTTTGAGGTGCTTAGTGCGCGAGGTTGTCCGAATGGTGAAAGTATACGGAAAATCCGCCGATCAAATTTCCTCTGCACTTCAGAAGGGCGAGGTCACAATTGATCTTGTTGGCATTGGAAACATGGGGCTGCCTGTAGCCGTTGCTTTTGCAAAAGAGGGAGCTAAAGTCGTTGGTGTACGAACCAATCAGAAAGTAGTGGATATGATTAACCGTGGAGATTCTCCACTTATTGGCGAACCAAACATTCCAGAACTCTTGCAGGAGATGGTTAAGGCAGGGAAATTCCGCGCTACCACGGACGGAACTGCGGCAGCAAATGACTCAGATGTCATAATTCTATTAGTCCCGCTCTTAGTAGATGAACAGGGTCAGGAAGATTACACCATAATCAAAAGTGCAGCTAACGTCGCCGGAAAGGGCTTGAAAAAAGGGGACCTAGTGATTACTTCCACAACGATGCCTCCTGGTGCAACAGAGACTGTTATTCAACCGGTTCTGGAAGCCGCAAGCGGGTTAAAAGCGGGTAAAGACTTTGGTCTCGCTCACAGTCCTGAACGGCTAATGGTCGGTCGTGTTGTCAGAAATCTTTACAAGTTTCCGAAAGTTGTTGGGGGTATCGATGAAGCAAGCACTGAGGCTGCGGCGGGGGTATATGGGCTCTTTGGTGATGTAGTACGAACTTCATCGCTGTTGGCCGCAGAGCTGGTGAAAGTCGCAGAAGGTACATTCCGCGATGTAAATATCGGTTATGCGAACTTATTGGCGCAACTCTGTGAACCCTTAGGTGTTGATGCTTGGGAGGTGATCGCTGCGGCAAACGAGGGTACACGGGAACATTGTATGATTCATCGACCAAGTGCTGGAGTCGGTGGTCACTGTATCCCCGTCTATCCCTGGTTCCTCATCAATAAAGCAAAGGAGCTGGGAATCAACTCTGCGCTGCTACGTCAAGTCCGATACCTTAATGATAGCATGCCATTTCACACCATCGAATTAGTTATTCGTTGTTTGAATGCCCAAAAAAAATCCATCAACGGTTCGAAAGTAAGTCTTCTGGGCATTTCCTTCAGAGCTGATGTAAAGGAAACACGATTTGCTGCTAGCTTGAAGATTCTTGAGCACTTGCGTGACTACCATCCGGACGCAATCCTTGCTTATGATCCATTCTTTTCAAAGAAGGAAGTAACGGATTTGGGTTTCACTCCCACAACATTTGAAGACGCTCTGAGGGCTGACTGTGTTATTATTCTAGCTCCTCATACTGAATTCCAAGACGCGAAAACAAAATTAGTTGCGATTGAAGATCGTTTAATTGACACTACAAACATGTTACCACATACTCCTTGGAAAGTAGGGCGAATCCCTTCAACTTAGCACAATTATTTGGTGACCAAGTTTGGACTCAATTGACAAGGGCCTTCTTAACGATCTAAATGAAAACTGCCGGATAACCTATCGAGAACTCGCGCTCAAGTACAACATCTCTTCAAGTGCGATTAAAAAACGAGTCAAAAAACTTGAGGAGACTAGAATAATCACCAGCTACGGTCTTCGATTATCATTAGAAATGGCAGGTGTCCGGTTGCTCTATGGGATGCTAGCCACTGATGGGTCTCAAGATGAAGCTGAGTTTGTAAACACATTGGGTGGCAATAACAAGGTCATTGCCGCGGCTTCCTACACTGGTGGTCATTATGTCCTTATCGCCGAATTTCGTGACTCACAAGATCTATGGGACATTGGGGCTTTTTTACGAAGTTTTGACTGCGTTCACAACATAGAAACACACCAATTGTTGAGTCCACCCGGGAAGATTATGGAGTTCTCCAAACTTCATCTTCGTATCCTAAAAACTTTGAAAGAGGATCCACGAAAGTCAATCGTGGAGATCGCAGAGCAGTCTAACTTGACTGCACGACGTGTCCGTAAGTTAGTTAAAGAAATTATCGAAGGCCGAGCTGTGATTTTTAGCACCTTCGTTGAGCTTGGAGCCGCAGGAAGTATTCCCTTTCTAATGCGAATGACTTGGGATGAACGCGCGACCGATCATCAAACAATAGTAGCTTGGCTCAAAGAAACCTTTGAACCATCGCTTTGGGAGACCTATATTTCCGTTGAAGCGCCCGTTATCATCTCACTTCTAACAGCTGAAAATCTCAACGAAGTAGACACAATTTCTCGAACCACTCGACGACATGAACACATTCCCCGAGTTACTGTCCAAATAGCAAAACATCACAACTACTTCCCTGGAATTCGAAGTGCTGCGTTAGAGCAACTTATCAGCAAGGCTAACCTATGAACCAAATAAGGCGATCACCCCGCTAACCTACGAGAACCACTAACACAATAGAATAAACTGTCTTTATAAGCATTAGTTGATGTTTTTGGTGCTATTATTGCGGAGTTATAAAAAAACACTTTCACCACTTATCTTGTGAGGTTAAAGGCTTCTTGACTGTGGAATATTCAAAAAATACGGCAGTCACAACCAAACATTCTGAATTTGGTCGTTGCCACGATTGTGGATCTCAAGATATTGTACACGATCCTCAAAGGGGTGAACTCATCTGTACTAATTGTGGAATGGTCCTCTCTGAGGCGATGATTGATCCTCGAGCCGGTGTACGGGCATTCACACCGGAAGAGAAAGCTGAACGGAGCACAAATGGGTTACCACTCTCTCAAATGCTCCCTGATTTTGGTTTATCAACAAAAGTATCCACCCGTTTGAATGGAAACGGTATATCCCCTGAACGAGCGGGACGACTCGAACGAATAATGCGGTGGAACTCCCGATCAACATGGCGACGACGAAACTTCACCATCGCTTTTACAGAAATTCGTCGAATGGCCGAAAAGCTGAGTGTCCCTGGACACATACGCGAAACCGCCGCGATTTTTTATCGAAAAGCCTACAAAAATGATCTTCTCCGTGGGCATAGTATCAAGGCAATGGTTGCCGCCTGTGTTTTTGCAGCAGCGAAAACGTGTGGTTTCCCGTTAACATTAGATAGTGTATTGAAAACTTCATCAGAGGAAGAACGCGTCATCAAACGATGTTACGTGCTGTTAGTGAAGACGCTGGACCTAAAGCCCAAACGACAAAATATTAGTTCAATTGTCCCACGTTTTGCCAATGCTCTTGGGCTATCAGTACCAGTTGAACAACGTGCTATAGAAATTCTTGGTCTAACGTCACAGAAACTTCAGCTCTCAGGAAAAGATCCCAAAGGCTATGTAGCTGCAGCCATTTATCTTGCTGCTAAACAACTTGGTGAAACCCGGTCACAACAGGCTGTTGCCACCGTATTAGGCATTACAGAAGTCACACTTCGCTCACGCCAACGAGAAATCGCAAAGTTAATTCAATTCACTTAGGATCCTTCAAGACTACATCTCCTTCCCGAAGCTGGTGGTGCCAGCAAGTCTTAAAACGGTCTGCGTCTTAGCACTTTCATAACCCATCGTCAGGTGGGTATTGATGGTAATCTGACTCTGGTGTCCAGTGTGTCAAGTACAACCCTCAATGCCTTCTTTAATCCAAAATCAATCGCTGTTATTGGTGCCACTGATAAACCAGATCGAATTGGATACCAAGTAATCCGGAGCCTCCAATTAGGTAAATTCGAAGGCACCATATACCCTATCAACCCACGCCTAGAAGCCGTCCTTGAATTGAAAGCCTATCCAAAAATAGAGGCTGTTCCTCATCCAATTGATTTGGCTATCATTGTTTTACGCAAAGACCGGGTCCTAGATGCCGTTGATGCTTGTGGGCGGAAAAAAGTACATTCGTTAATTATAATGAGCTCCGGATTCAGTGAGTTAGGAGATTTAACTACAGAACTTGAACTCGGAAAACGCATTAGACATTATGGGATGCGGTTGTTAGGACCCAACTGTGCTGGGTTTGCCGCAACCAACGAGCAGATATTCGCCAGCTTTGAACATCGTCTACAAGTTGGTAATCTAGCATTTATTTCCCAAAGTGGGGCCATGTGTGCTGTTGTTCTGGCAATGGCTCGTGCAGCGAGTCTTGGCTTCAGCATGTTTGTCAGTTATGGAAACGCAACCGATATTGGTCCCGAAGAAATTCTCAGCTACCTTGAATCACATACACCGACAACAATAATCGGTTGCTATCTCGAAGGAGTCCAAAACGCTCGTCACTTTTTATCGGTAGCAAAGCAAATTACGCCCCAAAAGCCCATAGTCGTCCTAAAACCTGGGGAAACTTATGCGGCCAGCCAAGCAATTCAATCACACACCGGCGCAATGGCAGGAGACCAAGCAATCTATACTGGTGCGTTTCGGCAAACTGGTATAATTCAAGTTTCCACCTTAGAAGAATTTACTGATTCATGCCTGATATTATCCCAAGCTCCTCTTCCAAAAGGAAATTCTGTAGGTATTATCACAAATAGCGGAGGTCCTGGAGTTCTTGCAGTAGATGCGTGCACTCGTTTCGGGTTAGAGGTAAATCCGTTTCCCACACCGCTTGTCAAGGAGTTCCAAACATTCTTGCCTCCGATATGTCCAATGATAAATCCCGTTGATCTGGGGCCAGAAGCTTCGCCAGCCACATATCAGCGAGTAACAGCAATGCTTCTCAACCACGCAGAAGTCGATATGGTCCTCGTGTTGTGTGTCCCAACGGCTTTTTCAGATATCAAACTCATATCAGAAGCCGTTGCAAAAGCCCACGAAGACAACCCACAAAAACCGCTTATAACCTGCTGGTTAGCTGAAGATATTGTGAAGACCGGGATTCCAATTTTACACAAAGCCGTTATTCCCAACTACCCAACCCCACAACGAGCCGCAACTGCTCTTTCGATTCTTAGACAACGAGCTGTGTGGCTTAGGATAATGAGCTGAATTCTGCCTATTTGCATACCCATAACACTAAAAACCGGAATTGCGTTCGAAGAAGAAGGAATGTATCTTCAATGCGTGTTGCGGTATTAGATCCACGTGCCTGTAACCCCTCCAAGTGCTCAAAAGAATGTCAGCGCTTTTGTCCACCACAGCGAATGGGTGATGAGGTTGTTGTCTTCGAAGACAAAAAGGATGCCCAACCACGCATTGTTGAAATTCTATGTACGGGCTGTGGCATCTGTACACGAAAGTGCCCATTTGGGGCATTACGCATCATCAATCTTGCTGACGAGTTAGAAACAGATACTTCTCATCGATATGGACCAAACAGTTTCAAGCTATTCCGCTTACCGATTCCTGCTCCTGGCTCAATAACTGGGCTAGTGGGTGCAAATGGAACTGGTAAATCCACCGCATTACAAATCCTTGCTCTCCAGTTACAGCCAAATCTCGGAAATTTCGAAGACCCCCCAGACTGGTCTGAAATTATCCGTCATTATCGCGGATCCGGTCTCCAACCCTATTTTGAAAAAGCATCGAAGGGGGAACTCACTGTTGCGTACAAACCCCAAATTGTCACCTCTATTCCAGACGCTTACAAAGGATCAGTGCAATCCCTTCTTGAATCTACAGATCAACGTGGAATACTCTCTACTCTCACTGATCAGCTAGAACTTGAAGGGGTTCTTCACCGAGATTTGTCTGTTCTTAGTGGTGGTGAGCTTCAACGAGTGGCCATTGCGGCGGTCATGGCTCGTGACGCCGATGTTTACCTCATTGATGAACCAACCTCCTACCTCGACGTCTATCAACGTGTTCGAACAGCCCGCGCTATTCGGTCATTAGCCTTTGAAGGAAAAATGGTCATCAGCGTGGTCCATGATCTCGCTGTTGCTGATTATATCTCAGATTACGTCTGCATCTTTTATGGCGAACCAGGAGTGTATGGGATTGTCTCAAATCCCCATGGCGTTAGAGAAGGCATTAACATCTACCTCAATGGATATCTGCCAGACAGCAATGTTCGGTTCCGAAATGAAGAAATCCATTTCGACACAAGTCCGCCTTCTGAAGAATTTTGGGTTAATGTGGAATTACTCCTTGAATATGATGCGATGATGAAACAATTCGAGGACTTTAAGCTTCAAGTCATGCCCGGTCAGGTACATCAAGGGGAAGTAATCGGAGTCCTAGGACCCAACGGAATCGGAAAGACGACTTTTGTACGCCTACTCGCTCAAGATTTAGAACCCGATGAGGGCACAATTCCCGAAACCGATCTCAAAATCAGTTACAAACCCCAATATCTTAGCTCTGACAGCAAGGACACTGTTCTTGAAACTATCCATGAAGTAGGGGGCGCTTCAGTGCTAACAAGCCTCTTCAGATCTGAGGTGATGCGACCCTTATCCTTGGATAAGCTGGAGGACCGTCAAGTCGCTGAACTTAGTGGTGGTGAGCTTCAACGGGTGGCTATTGCTGCATGTCTGGCGCGACCTGCAGACCTCTTTCTTCTCGATGAACCATCTGCATTCTTAGATATTGAACAGCGCTTAGCTGCAGCCAAAGTTATTCGATCCATTGTACATGATAAAGGAAAAGCTGCCTTTGTCGTGGAGCATGATATGGTTACCATTTCTGCGTTTGCTGATACAATTTCCGTATTCTCAGGTAAGCCCGGGGAAAATGGATTATGTCAAGCGCCTGTAGATCTTAGATTGGGTATGAATACATTTCTCAAGGATATGGGGGTCACTTTTCGCCGTGATCATGCAACAGGACGACCAAGGGTCAACAAGGAAGATAGTCGACTAGATCGTGAACAAAAACAGCGGGGAGAATACTACTATATCAGCACCGAAGAGGATGGAATGTAGAGGTTTATCCTATTTTGTTAGCGGTCCTAAGGGTCCTTGATGCCCAATGAGAACGTTCACAACGTTTCGGTCCTTGGGTACATTCAAAGAGCGTGCAATTGGCAAGCATTTCGTTCGCAATAGATGCGCTGACGGGGTAGGCAACGTAAATTCTGGGAGCGTCTCATGGTGTCCCATGCCTTTTGCGATTACCAAATCAACCTCATTAAACAGGTTAAGGAACTCTTCTGAGCACCATTGAGGTAAGACGCCAACAGCTCCGCCTCCCGTTGTGACAAGATCCGCTGAATCAGCTAATCCTGCGGCGTTGGCATCTTCAAGCATGGCATCATTCAAAACCGGCTTCTCTTTCACAGCTACTGTGACCTTTGAACCTACTTTCGTTAAAGCCTCGATTAGTAACCGGTCAAACACGACTTCACCTGCGTTATCTGTCAAATAAAGCGTGTGTGAAGCCTCCTGTGCCAATTTATACAGTTGTGGAATATGGTCAACTACTAATTCGCTTTCGGCTTTTGTAATAAGTTGAGGTAAATTGTCCCATGGAATTTCGTGCCCCGATACACCGTATTCAATAACATTACCAAGTGACGCTGCTATGCATGCTCTACGAAAACATTCCTTGGAATCTTTCGGCTTCTTTACAAAGTCCTCGAGTGGAGCAATCAGACCTAAGGCTGCCTCATTGGATTTCTGTTTTAATTGAGCATAAGCGTCCGGACAACCGGTTATGCGTTGAATAGCATGGTCCCGCCGTGTGCCAACATATGCAGGAATCTTCTCAAAGCGACTTCCTTGCATCATTGATGAGTGTAGAATTCCTACGACCTCAGTCATGGCGGCTAATTGTAATTCTACGTTAGATGTCGCTAATTGCACTTCCTGAAAGGCTCGTGAAATTAAACAAGTGACACACTGGGATTCCATTTGCAATGCTACAAACCTCTAGATACTAGCGGTTCATGGATTGAGAGACCTTTAAGCATTTTAGATATGCAAGGACCATAAAGTCGAACTCGGAGTGGCGGGCCCTCCGCGATTTGAACGCGGGATCTACAGGTCCGGAACCTGTCGCCCTATCCATACTAGGCCAAGGGCCCTTGGGATAATCTTTCGAAAAGACATCAGTCCTATATAAAGAAGATTAGTATTCCACGAAAGAAATTGGTAGTAAGGGATAGAAATTTAATCCTACTACACTGGATGTACAGCGGTGTTCCTAGTATGCGCCTAGACCGGGCTCAGCGAATTATGACCCGTGAAGAACTTAAAGGTGTGCTCCTGTTTGATCCATTCAATATTCGGTACATTACAGGGTATAAACCAACAGGAATACTGGGGAACTCCGTTGCGATTCTCGTTCGCGACGCCGATCCTCTGCTTATCGTTCCTGAGGCTGAATGTGAATTCGCAAAATCGGGTTCATGGTTTCGGAACATTCAACCCTACCATCCTCAGATTACCAATGGCATCCAATCTACTCTTATTGAGGCTCTCCAAACTGCCCTTGAGACTTATAATCTGCGCTCAGTTGACATTGGAATTGAATTAAACCATATATCTGCACGGCGCTTCGAGGAAATCAAAAGCCTCTTACCCGACGCTGGGTTTAGAAATATCTCCAACGCTCTAGCCGAATTGCGAATGATTAAAGACGAAGTTGAAATCGAAAAAATTAAAACTGCTTTCCAAATCGCGGAAAATGGATTAAGAGCTGCAATTGAGTTCATACGTCCAGGGATATCAGAAATCGAAGTAGCAGGCGAAGTGGAACGAACCCTCCGAAAAGCTGGAGCCACACAAACTGGGTATCCTACAGTCATTGCATCCGGACCTCGTGCAGGCTGTCCTTTCGTTCCTGCGGGCCGTCGCGAAATTGGATCCAAGGAGTTCGTTGTAATTTCTGTATCAGCTGTAAATGATGATTACTGTTCCAATCTTACACGATCGGTTCTTACTGGAAAGCCAACTAAGAAACAGCAAGCACTTTTTGAATGCGCTCGAGATTCGGTGAACACAGCCAAAAAAATACTCAACCCAGAAACCCTTGTCCGCGATATTGCTTTAAGCATCCGTCGAGTTACAGATGATCGAGGTTATTTGAAAAACTTGGATTCACAATTAGGAAGTGGAATTGGACTTCAACCACTCGAGGCACCCTATATTTCTCCTACTGAAGAAACCCCTGTTCTTCCAGGGATGGTATTTACTATTGAAACTGGTCTCAAGGTTCCTGGTTTGGGAAGTGTTCGTCTCGGAGACACGATTATCTGTCAGAAAGTCGAGGAATATGAGACTCTGAACCAGATTCCTCTTGAAACGGTTTAGTATTCGAGGCTAATTATCACTCAAAAATCCCTACTCAACAGTAATCCTTCGAGAAACTATTATAACGACTTTTCTCGATTATTCATCTAGGTGCCTAGGCAGAACCAATTCTATCCCATATAAGGTTGAAGTCAATGTCATATGAAAAAGAAGTGCGTGACCATCGGAAAACCGTAGAAAAACTTCTCCAAGACTGTGAAAAAACCTTAGAACATCCACCAAACGTGATTGCCCAAAACAATTTGATACTACTAAAAGCTGTTCTTGAGAAAGCCTTGATGGTTGCAGATGAAGCTCTCCGAGCTGCCAACCTGCAACCCAATGAGGTAGAATCTATTTTGGATCGCTTCTCTCAAAATTCAGATCAATATGGCACAAATCCCGCCTTAGATGAGGTAGATGCAATGAAACGGGAGATTGAGCGGTTCTCACGGGCTGTTGATATTCTAGCAGCTATGCGTAAACGACGCGAACTCTCTCACCGCCTCGTGGGACATGATCCTCGGCTAATGGGTCCTTGGGCGCGATGGATAAGAACTCTTGAGGGTTACAAAATAAACCAAGATCTGAGTGTAAAACACCGAGAAAGTCTTCTCGAAGATATTGATGAATGGCGAAATATTTTAGCAGGAACCTAATCGGTTGCGTCTTTACAATCCCAGTTTGTGGGAGAAGCTTTTAAAAGTCCAATTTCTACCCTACAACAGTTACTACATCAAGGGCCCGTGGCCTAGTAGGATATGGCGCCAGATTGCGGATCTGGAGGTCCGGGGTTCAAATCCCTGCGGGCCCGCCACGATTTTTTTTAACTAATACAGATGAGTTCACTTTGAGGGGTAGATAAAAACTTGCATCCTTTTTTGGTGACCACAATATCTTCTTCGAGACTGATCTGTCCAAAATTCTGTGTCGTTACATACAGTTCTAGCGTGAAGACATTTCCTGGTTCGACAACACCTTTTGGACTGGCACCATATCGTTCCCATAACGGACCAAGAAGAGTGCCACCATCATGGGCTTCTTGACCCACTTGGTGCCCAAGGGCATGTTGATATTCATCAAACCCTCGATCTAAAATAAAGCTACGTGCTACCTTATCAACTTCATAACCTTTCACACCCGGCTTAATGAACTCTGAAGCTGCTTGGATGGCATCACGAACGGTCTCAAAAGCTGTCTGCACTTCTTCTGGGATATGTGATGCTGAACCAAAAAAGAACATCCGTTGTATATCCGAACAATATCCCTGGTATCGCACTCCAAAATCGAAGTGTAAGAGATGTCCCTCTTTTGTCACATTCTCAGTAGGTCCTGCATGACCAAACTGCTTGTTTGGTCCCGCATCAACTGCTGGATTGTGATCTATTCCCCAAGCAAATGAAACGCTATGCGCTTTCATACGCTGATGGAAGAATTTAGAAATTTCTTGCTCACTTTGTCCAACTTGGAGAAATTGCTTGGCTTCGTCAAAGATTTGTTCCGTAATCGTGACCGCTTGCTGAATACGTCTGATTTCCTCATGTGTTTTTTGTCCCCGTAATTGAAGAAGCAAAGGTTCTGCGCTAACAAATTTTTGGGTGTGAGGCGTACCCTGTAAGTATTCAGCGAGTAGGTTGTACATTCCATGGGTCAAGCCGTCAGCAGCTACGTCATCACGACTATAGTTTAGACCGATTTTCTTTGGGGAAAGAGCCTCAAGCTCATTTCGAAGTGTTTCTCGAATGTCTTGTGTATACGGAATAATCTTATCGAAGACTCCTAGCGGTCTTAGACCATCTGCATCGAAGTTGCCTACAATTGCGATACGTTGTCCAGTTTGAGTAAAAATTAATGCTGACTGCCATACGAGGTCGATTCCCAGCACAAGCGATAGTACAGGATCAGCCATCTGTTTTGTTTCTCGAACCCATATCATCCATGTATCGAAATCGAGTTTCTTGAGGAGGTTGAGAGCTTGTTGGCTTTTTTCCTGAACAAGAGATGGTGTCATTGTCGTTATCTCCATTTCCATTCTCGGTCGTCTAGAGAAACTTTTATCCCTATTGAAACGAGATTTGGCGAGTACACGGTATATTGTATAGGAAGGCGTTAGCTTTGGCTAAGTACTTAATCATTGACTCAAAAGGCGTCGAAAAACCTCTCGATTTAGACGATTTAGATAGTCAGGTGGCTGTCAAAGGAGAACTTCGCACCTTTATCGAGACAGAAGAACTTGGTCGAGCCGCCAAAGGGGAACCACCCCATATTCGCATTATGCGGCAATTGGAACTCATCGATTACGAACCTGCTTCTGATGTGGGACACTTCAAATTCTATCCCAAAGGAGCGCTCTTGAAGGAGTTATTGGAAGATTACGTCCATACGATTGCAGTAGATATGATTGGGGCTATGCGAATTGAAACCCCCTTGATGTATCGGATTAGCCAGAAAGATATTGCCGAGCAGGCAGAGAAATTCTTGGAAAAAGATTACCGCATTAAATTAAGTAAAGACAAGGAGCTCTTATTACGCTTTGCTGGCGATTTTGGTCTATTTTCGACGATGAAAAACACGCAAATGTCCCATCGACAGCTTCCGGTTCGGATTTTTGAACTCTCTCCTTCATTCCGGCTAGAAAAACGGGGTGAATGTGTGGGTCTTCGAAGATTACGAGCGTTTACTATGCCGGATATTCATTGTTTCTGCGCGGACTATGAACAGGGTAAACAGGAATTCGCAATGATTACCAAGAATTATGATACTCTAATTCACGGTCTTGGTATCGATTATCTGCTGGTTTTCCGGATAGTCGAAGAATATTATGAACAGACCAAAGACTTACTCATTATGCTCGCTAAGGATCTGAAACGTGCCATCCTTGTCGAGTTATTACCGGAAATGACGCATTACTGGAACGTGAAGAACGAATTTCAGTTTGTGGATGCTGCAGAGGGTTCGGGACAACTGAGTACAGTTCAACTCGATGTCACTGATGCAGAACGTTATGGAATTACTTACGTGAATGAGAACGGGGAGGATGTGGGCTGCATCATTGTCCACACCAGCATAGGGAGTCTTGAAAGGCTAGTGTACGGGCTACTCGAAAGTGCTGCAAAACGGCAACAAGAGGGACAACTTCCCATGTTACCGCTTTGGCTCTCACCGGTCCAAGTCGTTATTGCGCCCATAGCAGATCGTCATAAAGCCTATGCCAGTGAAATTGTCGATCAACTCCGGTCACGGAATGTTCGGGCAGTTCTTGATGATCGCGGAAAAACCATAGGCTGGAAAGTTAGAAATGCTGGACAACAGTGGGTTCCCTTTCTTGCTGTTATCGGTGATAACGAGATGAAAGCTAAGGACTTTCCAGTAACGCTTCGTGAAAAATCAACAGCGAAAAAATCCTACAAGAAACCAATGACAGTCGGTTCCCTTGCTCAGTTCGTAAATGACGCTTCCAAAGAGAAACCATTCCGGCAATTGTCATTACCGAAACAGATGTCGATGTGGCCAATCTTCATTTAGAAAACAGCTTTGCTACTAATCAAAAGGTATTGGCTCACGTTGGAGTTTAGCAATGAAAAAACCTTCAGTATCTTCACGATGTGGAAATAGACGTTGGCATTCTGTCATTCCCTCAAATCCCGCTATCCCTAGCCAAGGCTGCGAAGGCACTAAACTAAAGCCTATATTGGCATCAAGAAAATCTCGGATGAGGTGCTCATTTTCGTCCAGAGTCAAAGAACAGGTTGAATACACCAAAAATCCTCCTGGTTCAACCAACTTGCTTCCCATTTCTAGTAGACTAGCTTGAACCCGGCTGAGACGACGAATTTTTTCGGGGCTCATGGTCCATTTGACTTCCGGGCGTGTTTGAATCACACCGGTATTGCTACATGGGGGATCGACCAAAACATACTTACTCGAAAAATTGGTCCGAAAAGGAAGCTTAAGGCTATTAGCAAATATTACGTGGGTATTCCTTACACCTAGCCGTCCAAGGTTCCGGGTCATTTCTTCAACACGTAACGGCATATTATCCAAGGCAAGTATGTTCCCCTGATTCTTCATCAGCTGAGCAAGATGTGAGGCCTTACTCCCTGGTGCTGCACATAAGTCAATTACAATTTCAGCAGGACTTGGATCAACAATATGTGATACTAACCCACTGGCTAGGCTTTGAAGGTAAACGCCATGTTGGGCATATACCTCTGTTTGTGTAACCGGAACGTTCCCCCGTTGGAGCTTCAACATTTCTGGGAGCTTTTCAATGGGAGTGCAAAGGAACTCAGCTTGTTCAAGCTCCTTTAATGTCTGATTGTGTGGTTGAATCAATGTATTAACACGAACATAGACCGAAGGGTTTTGAAGACTTGTTGAAAAGAACTTCTTTGCTTCGTCTGGTCCAAGAATTCGTGTCATGTATTCGAATAACCATCGAGGAATCGAATATTCAAGCTCTTCTAATCCCATATCATGAAATGCGGTTATAACTTTAGCAAAGTTAGTCTTCTGCATTTTTCGTAAAACAGCGTTGACAAAACCAGCCAGTCGTTTGTTTTTTCGACGTTTAATGGTTGCAACGGCTTCATTTGTGGCAAGAGCTGGAGGTGTATCTGTGAAGTGAATAAGATAAGTAGCTACTCGCAATGTATTGCCGATAAAGGGGTCAATCTCTGCAATCTGGGTTTTCTTTAGAACTTGGTCAAGAAGGAAATCAATTGTGTTCAAACGACGAACTGATTCAAAGACTAGACTATGAATGGCAGTTCGAATTCGCCAATCCGTAATATCCCATTTCCTAGCAATTTGACCCATTGCCCCACGAAGGGATTGAGCTTCTTCGTTCCAAAGTGAGAGGACTTCTGCAGCAACCTCTTCACGACTAATTTCCTTGTGTTTCTTTTGAGGGGGCACGTTCTTGGTTCTCCTCGCGTTGCCTAGCGAAGAGGGATTATAAAGTCTTTGAAATTATTGTATCGCAGACCCCACAAAAGACTAAAAATCTAGATTAGTTCTCTTGGGTATAATCACAGCCGAAGTTGTGTTTTCATGACGACTCTATGGGATATTATTTCGCATATTAGAAAACTAGCACCAGCAATGTATGTGCCACAGGACGATGTCGATGGCGTGATTCTTGGCGTCAATGATGAATCAAAGCAACGACGTGTACGGATTAATGCCGTTGATGTCTGTGTAGATATCACACTTCCTGTCATCGTTAAAGCCAACGAGCACAAAGCCAACTTCCTCATTACACATCGCTCTCCCTTTCCACGATCGACCCACACATTAACAGGGGTTCCCCAACTGCTACTGCAGCATCTACTAAAACATAAAATGACAGTCTATGTCACCCATTATAATTGGGCCATGGTTGACGGAGGAATGAACGATGTGCTAGCACATACGCTTGGATTCGATGTTTTCGATGTGTTCAAAGTTCCTCTTTTAGGTGGAATTCATCCACTCGGACGCGCATGTGAAGTTCCCAAAGAAATGAATCTCAAGATGTTAATTCAATATGTCACAAAACGGCTAAATGTTCCATCAATCAATTATGTTGGGAATCTTGATGATGAAGTGAATCGGCTCGTAATCGTCTCTGGTGATGGAATTAACTCTCACTGGCTACATCTAGCAAGGCAACGCGGATATGATACCTATCTCACAGGACATCTTACTCATGAACTAGCAATTCAGGCTAGCCAATTAAAAATAAAACTTGTTGCCCTCCCTCAGAGTTTCACCGAATCACCTGGGATGAGTCGGTTGACACAAATTCTCGATGTGGAACTTCCTAAAGTTACATTTAACTTCATTGACCCCACATTACCATACTCAACGTTACTTACCCGACCCTAATCATTTCCGTATCTTAAAGGAACTGAGGAACCCTCATGCAGAATCCCCTTATTATCGATTTAGGCACGGGCTATCTCAAATATGGCCATCCTGATGATGCTCTTCCCAAGATAATTCCTGCATACCTGAAAGATCCTGAAAAGAATAAGGGTGACCCCTATCTTACTACACTTGACCCAACACGAATTGGTAAATTCTATCCCCTCGAAAATGGAAGTCTTCCAGATAGTGAGATTCTAGCCCCTCTCATTCTGGATGTATTTAACCGGGTAGCGATTGGAGGGTTCCAACGGGTTGCAACTGAACTCCAACTCCTCGTTTTTTCTACAGTCGAGCAAAATCGTATCTATGATGTGTGTGATGGACTTCGAGAAAAACTTGGATGCCGGAAACTCCTTGCAGCTTATCAACAAGTTCTCACACTCCTATTCCTTGGAAAACATACAGGAACAGTCGTAGATATTGGGCACACGATTTCGATTATAACGCCCATTTACCAAGGATTTCTCCTACGGGAACATGTAGTTGATACCGTAACAGGAAGTCTCTATGTGACTGCAGCTTTACGGCGCCTATTCGAGGAAAAAGCAAAGAATTCAGCAAAGTACTCTGACTATGCCAAAATTGCAACAGACACCAAAGCCATCGAGTATATTAAACGTAATTTCTGTCAGGTTCGTCCTAATCCTAAAATCAAGAAAACGCCGCGTGAATGGCATTATCGACGTAAAGATCTAAAAGTTCCTCTGGGCTCGGTTACTTGGAAAGCACCAGAAGTCCTGTTCGACCCTTCACTCATTGGGATTGGTGATATGGGGCTGATAGATGCTGTGGTGAATTGTATTGAGCAGGCTGATATGACCATCCGCCGAGAACTATCAAATGATATTGTACTCACGGGAGGTGGATCCCTCTTCCTTGGACTCCGTGAACGGTTCGAATACGAACTCAAACGTCGCCTTCCACATCTTCCCATTAATGTTTACGCACTCGAGGATGCATTGACCAACGCGTGGTCAGGTGCCGCAACTCTGCATAGACCACCTTAAGCTGCTTTCTGCATGGTTCTTTTTCCCCGTACCACCTAATAATTTCGAGAAATCTCTAGACATTAGCTTTCGAATAGAAACTATTTTCAAATATGTATCCTAGGTTTGGTTTGTGAATAATACCCAAGCCAACCTTATCATTGACCTGGGTAGTGGCTACATGAAATGTGGGTTTCCTGAACAACCAGAACCCATAGTCATACCTGCTGCTTTTAAAAATCCCAACCCAAGTGGCAGTCCATCGGTTTTTCTCGAATTAGATCCAGGCCGTCGAGCGTGGATATTTCCTTTAGAGGACGGTTTTCTTCCCACGGATTCTTCGCTTATTACACAACTGTGCATTCTAGCGTTAGAGCACTTTCCCACAATGAACAAGCAACGTGATAAACTCAAATTAACGTTGTTGGTATTTCCACAATCTCCATCAGATCGAGTGAATGATTTGTGTCAAGTTCTCCAGGAGGCTCTAGGCTGCCACCAGGTTGATGCTGCAATTCAACAGATATCAACGTGGAGTCATTGGGGACGAAAAACTGGATTAATTGTTGATATCGGCTACACTAGCACCTTTGTCACTCCGATTTATCGAGGTTTTCTCCTTGAAGAGCAAATTCTCCCCCTAGTAACAGGCAGTTTTTTTGTATCTGCTGAAATTCGGAAACTCTTACTCCATAAAAGCGAAACCTCCCCAGCGGAATTAGTCCCCCATTATACTCAACTTACGCAAAATGAGAAAGCAATTCGGGCGATTAAACAAACTCACTGTCAAGTCTTTCCCATGGCCGTTAATGATGTTTTTGAGGACGACGTTGATTTTTCGTTTGAAGGACTACAACTTCCACTCGGACCGCTACCCTGGCAAGCCCCAGAAGTATTATTTCATCCAACGCTTCTTGGGGTAGGAGACAAAGGCTTAACAGAGGCTATTGTAGATGTATTAATGCGTGTAGACACTACTGTGCGCGCAGAACTAGCCGCAAATATCGTCCTCACTGGAGGAGGTTCAATGCTTCCTGGTCTTCCAACACGGATTGAAACGGATCTCAAAGCACAAATCCCCCACCTCACAGTCAAGGTTTTTGACCTTGAAAAACCTCTTTACAGTAGTTGGCTCGGTACCGCAAAAAACACGAAAGAAGGATAGGAGAACTCATGTCAGATGCAGCGATGGTTAAAGACGCCATAGCAAAAATCGAAAAAGGCCTTGAAGACCTCGGCGAACAACTCAAAGCAACACAGTCAGCAATGGAACAACTCGGTCAGGATCTTTCCGCACAGATGGAACAGACTGCAAAGCAAGCGAATCTAGCTGCTCAAGAAATCCATCGGGACGTGTCCACATTCCGCGAACAACGTCAACTAGTAGAAACACAGCTTATTGCCGAAGTTGACCGGGCCAAAGAACTCAGCAACCTAAAAGATATCGAAGAAGCGATTCGCGTTATCATTGAAATTGTGGACGAACTCACGAATCGAATTGATCTAGATGAAATTCTGAAAACAGTAAAGGAGTTCGAATCTGCCAAGAAAGGAGGCAAATAAGGAGGCAAACAAACATGGCTGATAAACCCCCCTCTCCACCAACCCCACCGCCACCAGAACAGCCAGCTGCTACTGGTGATGAATCGTTAATCCCCTTTGTAACACAAGCCTTTAACAACCTCTTCACGAGAATTTCTGGACTAACTCAAGAAGTATCAACACTCAAGGATACAATCAACCAAATCGACCAACTGGTCAAAGCTCGATTAGACACTATCGAACCCCAATTTCAGGAACTGCTTTCTAATCTTCGTGAACAACGACGTAGCAGCGTAACCCATTATTCTCAGCTAGCCGCAACCATTGCCCAAGGGTTTGAATCCTTAGGAGATCTTCGGTCATCCTCTGCAGATGCTCAAGTTCAAGAATTAATTTCAGAAACTCTCCAAGCTGCTCAAGATGCCCTATACTGCCTCCGAATGGAACGAATGATACGGCGCTACATTGAAATCCAAAAGAAGAAGTGAGTTAAACCTTTCCCGGTTTCTTTTTCAAACCATATTTCTCACGCATTCGCTCTTTCCATGGCTCACCAGAACCAGTGGATTCTGCTACTGCATCAACTTCGGCTTTAGCTTCTGGAGCTGGTTCAGGTGCTTTGGCATCTTTTGACGCCTTAGGTTCGGGTTCGAAGGTTGTTTTGGGAGCCCGTGCAGCGGTCATACTTCGTGGTGCAAATGCCTGTCCTGTTTCAAGCCGTGATAAAACTTCTGTGATAGTAAACATTTGCATGCGTTTATCTAATTCTGCGATGGACCGCATCATCAAACGGTTGAGTTCCTGGGGTTCCGATTTGCTTAGTTCCGTCAACTTCTTACTTAACGAATCAATTCGATTATTGAGATTCGCAATATTGTCTTTTAGGACTCCAACAGCATCTAGTTGACGCCGAATACTTTCAAGGTCCTTTGAGATATGTTGCTCGACTTCACTGATACGGTTCAGTGTCCTTTCAAGGACCTCAGTCATTTGCCGAAATACATCATCTATTTGAGCTTCTTTGAAATCAGACATCACTCGTCATAGATTTTCTTCTGACAAAGACTTTTATTCCTTCCTATTTGGAGGGAGGTGGGTGTGTTAATTTCTGTGGATTATTCAGTGACCGTTTCAGATGTCCAGAGTGAAAAACTTGGACAGCTTCTTGTTGAACTCCAGCCAAAAGCTGAGCAATTCTTAGATCCCCAACTTTTTCCATCCACCGATTATCAACCCGAAGGGATTGTTCGATTCTTTTTCTTTGTAACAGGTATTGATCACCGAACGAGCCCACCAAACCAAAGTTTTGAAGGAATTGTGGATGGAGAATATTTCCAAGGTGCCGATCTCCTTTGGCATTTGAGTCTACGCAAATTTAAGGCCGATCCTCATCTTTTCGATCCTTCAGTAATGGCTGAAATTAGCACAGAGACAGTTATAGATTGGTATACTGTCCACGAGCCAATCCAAGTGACAATACGAAATCCCCAAGAAAGAGCTGCTTTACTACGGAATAGTGGATCTAATCTGGTAATGCATTATCAGGGCTCTGTCCTGAATTTACTCGAAGCCGCAAATCATCGCGTAACCTCAGATACTCGAATGCACCGTTCAGGACTTATGGAACTGCTTTCACAATTCAAAGCCTATGAAGACCCTGCAAAAAAGAAAGGCTACCTGTTCTTGAAGTTCATCCTACGCCGTAATCTCTGGTCAATAACTGATGGTGATCAAGTTCGCATTCCAGTTGATAACCATCTTACACGGATAGCTCTTCGCACTGGCATCGTGAATATCGCACCACAATTCGCCACACACCTACGTCAACAAAGACCCTTGAACTTGGAAACGGATGTGGAACTTCGAAAGATGATTGCAGTTGCTTACTCAAAGGTTGGAGAAGTCGCATCCCGATCCGTACTAGAGCTTGATGATTTCTTTTGGCATTTTGGACGACAGTGTTGCCTAGCATCAGATCCAATTTGTGTTACAGGTTGTACAAAGAAGTGTTTTGAAGTTGCACACCTCCTCAGCGTCCCGTGTCAGGAAACCTGTCCTCTCAGTTCAGTATGCCCTGCATCAAAAGACGACAAACAACGGGATTTATTAGAACCAAAACTTGAAACCTGGTATTATTGATCCTAATCCTTTGGCTTATACTTGTACTTACCAACAAAGCTTTCTCGGCTCATCATCGTAGGCAAAACCCAAGTGACAACTGTGCCATTCATTGTTTCACGGGCAGTTGGTTCTGGTGTTCCTTGTGGCACACCAACGAATTCAAAATTCGGAGGAATTAGATCCTGTAACTCGGGATCATGGAGGCTAGTTTCCCCCTCATTAACAAAAGTAACCGTAACAAGCAGTTCCCCCACTTCGGAGGTGGGTGCCACAGTTCGAGTCTTTCGAAGCTTTCGCACCACTGAACGAATTTTGATGACTGGGGCCATTGTCTCAGAGATTTCGGCAGTGGCTTTTGGACCGGGAGGAAAGGTGTTGGCTTCAATTTTCACTGGAAGCGGATGTTCATGATTGGGTTTTGGCGCTCGTGCAATGCTGATGTAATTGGCTGTCAAGGTATCTCCCGGGGTTATTGGAGAGTGGTTTTCAGTCAGATCTTGAAGTTGAATACTCAGGGTATGCGGGAGATTCAAATCTCGGTCCTTTGGTCGAACATCTACTTTCAGACTTCGAGTAATCGGCTTATCACCTAACCGAACACGAATTTGCGTGGTTTCAGGAGGTTCAAATCCTGCTGGAAGTGTTTCAATGAATGTGACTTCGTCACACTCGATTGAACCCGTATTCTTTGCCTGCAAAGTGACAGACACAGGAGCAGGTTCCCAAGCAAGTAATTCCAGGGGTTCCACACGCTTATTACCTTCAACGCGAAGTACGGGCAACACCGTTTCAGTTTTTTCAATTGTTCCTACAATTTCACGAATAATTGGCGCTTCCACAGTCGAGAGGGCAATTACATCAAATTCTGGCTGCTCTCCACTCACTTCCAATTCATGACCCCAAACTTCACCTGGTTCTAACCGAAGATTCGGATTTCCTTCATACAGGACCTCATTTTCAGGTGCTGTCAGGACAACCTGCACACGTTCAAGACGAAGTGGAAACTCTGATGCATTCCGGAGAGACGCTTTACATCGCCAGAACCCAACCCGCATTGGATTCTCTTCCTTTTCAACACCGATCTCAGTTTCCGTTGATGCATGAAGCGTTGGGACAAGTGTACTACGTACTACATCAGTTATTCGATACGAAGCTTGCACTTTACCACCAGGCTTCGGCTCCGTGTCTTCAGCAGTTATAGTTGCACGGATTCGTTGTACAGCAACTTGTTCGGAAGGTAGTTCTGCAATTTTCCAAATAATTTGACCGGCTTTAGAATCATACTCTACAGAACCAACCTGAGCTTTCTGAATCGCAATGTCATCATAAATTGGTGGGATTTCTTTTGTAACAATAATATCATGGATTCTTGCGCCTGAGTGATTTCGAAGGTTGAGACTGATCTCTATAGGCATCTTATACTCGAAAACCAAGGCGTTGTTTACGCCGACGCGTTCATAATATGTATCAAGAGCTTCAGAGAGTAAAAGCATAGGAGACTCGATTTCTTTTACGATGAAATCTTTTTCCCACTCTGTCATCGGATCCAAACGACCGATATCCAAGGTATCAGTTCCTAAAGTGGTTCGATTTTGTCGGTTTAGCTCTAATTCTGCATCCCATACGGCATACTTTCGAGAATTATTCTTGATTAACACTTGACCACGTGGATCAAATCGGGAAATGGTGTTATCTGCCGTCAATCGTGTATGTTCGTGTTCCTTAATGGAGATAGTTAACCCTGCTGGAGGCTGTGCCGAAGCCAAGGTTCCATCACACCTCGCTCAAATTAGATACTCTTATGATGATTTAATGTCTTTCGTGGCAACGCCTCAAGACATCAGAACGGTTATTAAATCGAAAGAAGAGCCAAATTTAGCTCCTCATTTCGCCTCCTACGCAATACACCATCTGCCTTCAAAAGGGTTAATTCCGCAGTTGGGTTAACACGGCATCCTTCAAGCAAATGTCCGCCCATGATTTCACCTTTTTCACCTGTGAAAGTAATATGGGCATGAATGACCACCTCATCGTTCAAGAGAGCGATATTTCCAACGCAGCTAGCAATTTCGAGAGCAGGAGATGTTTCTGTTGTGGGGGCCCATTTGAGATTCGTATACACTTTCTTGTGGGGATGATAAAACCCATAATGTGCTCGATCAACGGCTCCAATTACCGTTAGCATTCCTGCCGAAACCTGATGTTCAATAACAACCTCTTTGATAGCTGCTAAAAGATCCTCGCCGGCATTAAAGCGAGCGACGATGAGTTCTTTTAATGGTAGAGAACAAGATGGCATAATAATTCTCCTCTGAACAGTATATTCTATCAAAGGGCTAAAGGCTAAAAAGTGAGATGGTTCTTATTCGAGGCGGAAGCGATACTGCGTGCCTTCGAATCTATCGTCTTGGATGGACACATCTGAATCAAAAACCGAATCCAAGGAAACTCCACCATCATCAAAAAGCAAGAGGTTCTCTCTCTTAAAGCACATTCTTACACAGCTTGAAAATCAGCCAATTCGCCCATCTGATTTTCCCAAGACTCCTGAATCGGGTCCTCCAGGAGTCTTGATCAATATCGATTATCAAGGTGATGTCGGTGTCGCTAAAGTCAAAATTTATGATGCTAGCAGAGCTCAAATTTATGAATGGCTTGACAACACGCAACACCATCCTTACTGTCTTACCGATTTTTCTCGCAATGATCTTTCCCAACAAAACGATGTAATTAGCCACCCAGGCTTTCTAAAACTGGAGACGATTTCTAAATACAACTTGCTTCGAGACCAAGAACAAGAATACACTATCATTGTTGCACGAGACCCCTTGGCTATTGGTGGCCGTCCTGACTCGATTCGTGAAAAATTAGGACGCGATCATGCTTGGGAAGCAGACATCCGTTACACCCAATGTTACACAATGGATCGTGCGCTCACACCCGGGCTTATGTATCGTGTTCAAGACACCAAGCTCGTTCCTGTACCCCAGAAATTTTCTCCTGAAGATGCATCAAAAATACGTGGACTATTCAAAGATGATAAAGAACTCTCCAAACTGATTGAGGAGTATCTCCCCCTCTTCCTAACACCTGCTACCTCCCTACCACGATTAGCAATCGATATTGAGGTCGAATCAGAATTCATTGACCGTATTCCAGATCCCGATCAAGCCCCCCAACCTATTATCTCAGTTGCTTTTGCAGATGACAGTGGAATGGGCAAACTCCTAATGCTTCGACGTGGCAAGGGAGATGTCACTCAGGACAACCTTCCCGATACGGTTACTACTAAATTTTTTGATGACGAAAAAGAACTTGTTGAAAATGTATTTCGCATCCTTTGGCGAACCCCTATCTTGTTAACCTTCAATGGCGACAACTTCGACCTCCAATATCTCGTGAATCGAGCGAAAAAACTTGGTATCCCACCGGCTGACAATCCCATCCGCTTGCGAGGCGGTTTTAGAGGTAATCCTGAAGCTGAACTAGAATATGGTGTACACATAGACCTATACCGGTTCTTCCATAATCGCTCCATCCAGATTTACGCATTTCGAAATCGATACAGCGAGGTTCGTCTCGAGACTATTAGCCAAGCCCTTTTAGGAGAAGGCAAATTGGAACTTCCTGATCAAATCAACAAAATTCCTACAGATCTTTTGGCGCAGTATAACTGGCAGGATGCCAGCCTTACACTCCGTCTAACTCAATTTGATAACGACCTCGTGATGGGCCTGATTCTACTTTTAATGCGGATTTCCCGTCAGGGAATGCATGACCTAACACGTACCGCAGTATCCAACTGGATCCGCAGCCTCCTCTACTATGCTCACCGCCAGCGCAACTACCTCATCCCCCGCCAAGACGAAATCGCCGCCTTTAAAGGCGAAGCGGTCACCGAAGCCATCATCAAAGGTAAAAAATACATGGGCGCTATCGTCGTCGAACCCAAAGAAGGGGTTCACTTCAACGTCACCGTTGTTGATTTTGCAAGCCTGTATCCTAGTATCATGAAAGCCTACAATCTAAGTTATGAAACCGTCCGGTGCGATCACCCTGAATGCAAAGACAACCTCGTTCCCGGCACACCCCATTGGGTTTGCACCCGCAGGCAAGGAATTACAAGTCTTATCATTGGACTTATACGGGACGTTCGTGTTGAGCACTTCAAATTAAGAGCAAAGGACAAAACACTCCCCACTGAACAAAGAAGCTGGTTCAGCGTAGTCGAGCAAGCGCTCAAAGTATTTTTGAATGCCCAGTATGGGGTGCTAGGCGCCAGTCACTTTCCCTTGTATTGTGCCCCTGCAGCTGAATGTTATTCGGATGATACTGAGATTTTAACAGAAAATGGATGGAAATTGTTTAAGGACTTGCTTTCAAATGAAAAAGTTGCCACACTAGGAAAATGTAGTGAGTTAGTATATGAGCAACCGCAAAAGTATATTGCAGAATACTACTCGGGGCCAATGTTTTCTCAGGTTAGTAGTAACATCGATTTGTTGGTAACACCTAACCATAGAATGTATGTTGGTTGGCGGGGAAAAAATAATTACAAACAGGTTATCAGATGGGGCTTTAGAACTCCTTTAGATATGCCAAGATATGTGAAATACAAAAGAAATGCTGAATGGACAGGCAAAGAGCAAGAGTGGTTTATTCTTCCTCCAGTTAAGAAAAAGAAACTTGTCGGAACCAAAATTAAAAAGCGAGATAGAAAGGGACGAATTGTTAAAGCTGAACATCAATTCGAGGAAATTGTAGAAAAGCAAATCAGAATTTCGATGGATGATTGGTTAAGATTCTTTGGCATCTGGCTAGCTGAGGGCTGTGCTACTGGAGGTAATTCACGAGAATACAAAGTTATAGTCACGCAATCCAATGTTGATAAACGAGCGAAAATCAAGAAATGGTTGGCAAAGTTGCCATTTGACTTTAAGGAATATGAAAAAAATCTGACAGTCCACAATAAGCAACTATATTCGTATCTTGAACAATTTCATAAGAGTTATGATAAGTTTATTCCAAGAAATTTGTTAAACCTGTCTCCACGACAATTGCGTATTCTATTCAAATCTATGATGCTCGGAGATGGTTGGAGTGGGAGATCCTATGGAACTGCTTCAAAAGCCTTGGCTGATAATTTTCAAGAACTCATATTAAAAATGGGATATGCCTCGACAATTACTAATTCTGAAAACTTCAATAATATTTACATTTCATACCAAATGCTAGAACCAATGCAGAATAAGGGGGTAGATCATCGATCTTGGATCGATTATAATGGGATGGTCTACTGCGTCGATGTAAAAAATCATCTAGTTTATATCAGACGAAATGGGAAAGCTTGCTGGTCAGGTAATAGTGTCACGGCTTTGGGAAGGTATGCGATTACGCAGACAATCGAAAAGGCTGAGGAGCTTGGGGTAACGGTTCTGTATGGTGATACTGATAGCTTGTTCTTAGACCATCCATCCCAAGAGCAGCTAAGGAAGCTAATTGAATATAGTGAACAGGAACTCCGTGTGGAATTAGATGTTGAGAAGGAATACCGGTATGTGGCCTTGTCAAGCCGAAAGAAGAATTATCTTGGTGTCTCGAAGGATGGGCAAGTGGATATTAAGGGGTTGACAGGCAAGAAACGGAATACGCCACTCTTTCTTCAAGAGGCGTTCATGGAAATGATTGACATTCTAAGCCAAGTCCGAGATCCGGATGGATTTACTTCAGCGAAGGACCGGATCCTGCGCCTAGCCCGTGAAAAGCTGACCATGCTTGAGCGACGGGAATTTGATGTAGAGGATTTGGCGATTCGTGTCCAATTAACGAAAAGCCTCGATGCATACACGAAAACGACCCCCCAGCATGTGAAGGCAGCCCGGCAACTTCAAGATTCAGGTAAAGAGGTGACGGCAGGTGACATCATATCTTTTGTGAAAACCACCGGTGGTGTGAAACCCGTGGAGCAAGCTTCTCCTCAGGATATCGATGTAACCAAATACAAGGACTTGGTAAAGAGTACCTTCGAACAAGTTCTGGACGCGCTAGGTGTTGAGTGGCTGGATACTATAGGAATGCGTAGACTGGACACCTTCTTCGGCTAGCTGACGACAACTTTATTGAGGCATCCATCCACAGTTCTTATAGTAAATCTTGTAGGTGGAAACTGTGGAGATACGGGACCTCCTAACCCGGGGGGTTTCACTCATTGTGGATCCTCGCGGACTGAAAACTAGTCTTGACGACTTTTTTGCCAGCTATGGCGGATACCTTGAGTACGTCGTCGCTGTTGCAAAGGATATGTCTGGCAAAGTATTTTATTCCAGCAAAGTAGCACCCGCAGATGAAGAATTCCCCACTTTCTTTGATGAATTCGTCGATACAACCGAGGCTGTGGGAATCCGTACAGGCGCATACCTAAACGTGTTTGCGGATGCCTTTTTTGCTGCAGATCAAGAATTCAAGACCTTCACGGCTGACGGGCAACCTCTAAACAACCTCGTCTGTCCGAATAAACCAGCGTTTATCAAGCATATGGTGACGGTTATCAAAGAGGTGGCAGAAAACCCCATTGAAACCCTCTTCTTGGGCAACCTCGGATACGCCCACGCCAGTTACTGCTATTGCAACGATTGTCGTAACGAATTCTCAGAGTATGCTGATCTCCGGCACACCTTTCAAATCGCAGACCCTTCAGCCAATCCAGCATTATATAACCAATGGATTGAATGGCGGGTAGCAAAAACGTCGAAAACAATCCAACAACTGGTAACCGCTGCCAAGGAAGTAAAACCCGACCTAAAGGTGATACCAACATATCCGATAGATTCCGAAAGTGGGTATGTGGCTGGTACACGTACAAATCTGGGTCTGGATCTTGAAACAATTGCTAAACTGAGTAAGCATCTTGCAATCGAAGTCTTTCCATGGACCCCAATCCTGCCAGACCCAGGATCAAAAGACTTTACCGATTATGTTGAAAATCTCTCCTTTATCAACTCTCTTAATAAATCGGGGGTTGAGTTTAGTATGTCTCATTGGGTTCTCGAGGATGAATCGGAGTATAACCGCGCGAAATCCCTCGCAGATGCCACAGAGATAACTGGCATTTATACGATGCTCGGTTATCCCACTACCTATCAATCGCTACGAGAAATCCGATTAGGGCTAGGTTGGTAATCACACAAGTTCCATAGATTCGAGTACTACTAAGTTGAGGATTTGAATTGGTGTGAGCGAAATCGAAAGCGTTCAACGGCTTGAAGAATTATATCGTCAACTCATGGGATCAGATATCGCTACTGCCCAAGAGGTCAAAGCAAAGGCCGAGATAATCTCCCTCATTCCTCAAATTAAAGCTGCCATTCAGGCCGAAGATAGCGCTGAATCCAAACAACTTAGTCAAGAACTTGAAGGGTTGTACGGGCTGGTTTCCAAATGGAACCCGCTTACAGCTTGGTTCCGTGATGAAGAGCAACTAATTCAACTATATTTTGATATCCTCTCCAAGGTGCGGCTATTTCTTATCCGTCGAAAGGGTCCGACTGAAGAATCGAGTACCCTTGTGAGTGAAAGCCTTCATTCTATTCGGCAAACAATGACGCAGCTAGCCACCGTTCTTGAAGAGATTCGCGTTACGGTTAAAACTTTGCTTGAAATCGTTTCACCTACACCGGAAGTGCATGCGCGAATCGCAGGATTAAGCAGTCGTGCTCTCGAACTGGAACGACGCATTTCAGATTTCGAAGCAGTCAGTGGCGATAAGACTGAAGCTGACATAGAGAAAATTCAACGCTGGAAAAAGGACTTAGATAAGCTCACGAAACAAATCGACACTCTACGCAAACTCGCGAAAAAAGGCTAGCTCATACCCCAAAACTAAGTAATATCTATTTTTAATGTAAGCCATTCGTTCTTCCTATTTTTGGCTCCGCCCACAGCGACTGCAGAATTCACTATCCTCTCGGAGATCGGTACCACAATAGATACAAAAACCCTGTGCAGTCGTGTGAGGCGAGGTTGCAGCACTTCCAGCAGAGGAATACCACGTGTCATGGGAGTAACTGCTTGAAGGCTCGGATCCACGGCTTGCTATCCCAGAGAAGGGATCTGGGTCGGTTAAGACTCGTGAACTATATTCCTCTGGTGTTGAAAAAAGTCCGCCCAGATCTACATTACTGTCTGAACTCGCACTCGATGATTTGGTTACTTCTTGACTACTTCCATATCTACTAGCTGATGTCCGTTCTCGCCAAGCCTCAAAGGATTCATGTGGGGTATGGTCATCGGAAAAAGTATGCGATCGAGAATAGTCAGCTTCCGATGCACGATATTGTTCCTGTGGCCACCGGCGTTCTCCATACCGTAAGAATTGCTGGTGGCAGTCTCGTTGGATTTCGTGATACTCTTCTTTTGAAATTCCGAGTAATTCCAAGGCTTGGTCCCTAAGATGACAGTCACGAGTTAAATCGCAACAAAAAGCAAGACTACCATAGCAGGTTAATTTCATGGCTTGTTCAGGTGTGGTTTTAGCCAATGGGCGCACTCGCTCCTTGCCAATCCATAACTCGTCTCCCACGGCACGTAGTGATGTCATGGCTTGGCGTTCCAAGGCTTGGAGCACTTCTTTTGCGGGATATGCGCGACCATTAATGAGAACGATTCCTTGGGCATAATCAGAATTCGATGACATGGACTCGTCTCTCCAAAGAACCAACAGGTGGCGTCGCTAATAAATCGTGGTAACACCGATTTTATACGTAAAGTTGAATTTTTTTGAAGAATTACTGTGTTGTGTCATTTGGAGCGCTTGTATCGTTTGAATTGGATTGCAATGATGTAGGACAGGGCTGCTATGATTCCAGCTAGGGCGCTTGGTGAGGCAAAGATTGGAAATGAGCCAGCAAGGCCAAGAAGCATTGCAACCAATGCTATTAGAAAGGTGCCAATTATGACATTATTGACAGTTTTCATTATTTCATTGGAGGCGGCGGCAGGCGCGATTAGAATCGCATACACAAGGATTGCTCCGACTGCCTTAATGGTTAAAGCAATTGCTACTGCCGCGAAAATTAACATCAGATAATTATAACCTCGGGCATGCATTCCATGTGCTGAAGATCCCTCCATATCAATGCTCACATAGACAAATTCTTTTTTGAATAAGATGAATAGGATAATGAGGGAAAATGCGACGCCCAGGAGGAGGATAATATCAAGGTCATCAAGGAGAAGGATGTCTCCCACCAGATAATCCCAGATAACTGGAACCATAGTTGGAGGCAAATAATACATGAGGAGAACCGCAATACTCATGGAAAGAGCAAACGATACACCGACGGCTACTTCCATTTTCTGTGCAATTCCACGTTCCCCAGCATAAGCTGTCATTACAGCGACAAATACGGCAAATACGACTGCGCCAAGTATTGGGTCGAACCAAGGGGCAATTCCAGTTGCTCGGAGAAACAATGCTAAAGCAACGCCACCTAAGGCTGCATGAGCAACCCCCGCAGTGAGAAATGATAGTCCTCTGAATACCATAAAAGTGCCCGTAGTAGCTGCAATGACTGCAATCAGCACCGAAGCTAGAAGAACCCGCTGGATTATCGGTGAAGACAAAATTGCCAATAAGGCATTAATGACCATGCCGATCAAACCCCGAGTCATGTGTGATACAATACTTGTGCCCAGCCAACTCCACTATCTTTGCAGTCGGACCGTACACTTTTTTCAAGAGTTCTAAATCCATGAGCGCACAGGGATGGCCAACTCCCATCACGGTACGATTCAACATTAAGACGTCTTTTACCACGGTGTGAATTGGATTCAAATCATGTGTTACCATGATGATGTTAACCTCATGTTCTTCGTAGTATTCCTTGAGAGCTTCAACAATCTGAACTTGACTATCATGATCGGCTCCCGACATAGGTTCATCAAGCATCATAATTTCGCCCTCTGTAGCCATTGCCCGTGCTACCAAGACCCGTTGTCTTTGCCCCCCAGATAATTCAGGGAAGGGTTGGTTCCACAGCTCTTCTAAATTCACTCTCCGTAACGCATCCTTGGCTAGTTTGATATCTTTTCCCGACGCTATGCGCAAGGGTGGTTTTTTCAATAGGCGTCCCATTAATACGATGTCTTTTACCTTCATGGGCACGGTGGCTTCAATTTGGTCCCGCTGAGGAACGTATCGAACCATTCGGCGGATTTCTTTATACTCTCGCTTTGCATCGAATCCCATAACATGAATGAATCCTTCTGTCGGTTTCAAAATCCCCAGCATGGTTTTGATTAATGTCGTTTTTCCTGAACCGTTTGGGCCAATTATCGCCATGAAGGTTGGTGCATCAATCGAAAAAGTGACATTGGTAAGCGCAATGTCCCCGTCAGGATATTTTACTTCAAGGTCTTGTGCTTCAATTAAAGGGGTTGCTGCCATCTGATGTTACTCTCCTATAATCGCCACTTTCACCATGACGATTTTCCGATTACCCTTCAAGGACTTCACTAGTTCGCGAATATCTTGGGCCTGACCATTCACCACAATAACCTCTATGCACTCTCCGTTTACTGTGTGGGAATGGAGTAATGCATCGATGATGGCTGCTTGACGGTGAAGCAGAAAATTGCTCTCGATGCCTTTCCCTTTTTTCCCATATACAATTGTTAACACTGCAGAGATTTTCCCTGAGGCTTCTTCTAGGTCTTGCATCTCATTGGCTAGAGTGCGTACGGCTTGACGAAGTAACTCTGATCGGTTAGCAAAACCTCCTACGGTTTGTAGGCGATCGAGCGCATTCAATTCCTGGATATTGAGTGAAATACTGATAATTGGCATTTAAGCACCACGAAGAGTTTTGGTTAATAAAAATACCAGAAAGATTATTAATATTCGGGATTATTAACATTTGCCTAAGAACTTAATAACTTCTCCTCATGCGATTAAGGTGGTATCTATGCGCCAGGCTCACATAGTATGTTTACTTGGGTTACTGATTGTCAGTGCAGGGACAGTGGGATTCCTCTCACCGTCTTTCGCCCAATCAACTCCTGCTCTTCAAATTGCTGTATCGATTCAACCATTGGGTGGAATCGTCCGTGAAGTTGCTGGGACCCAAGCTGAGGTGTCCATTCTGCTTCCTGAGGGAATTGAACCTCATGCTTTTACTCTCACGCAAGCGATTATTGATACAGCTACTGCTGCTGATATGCTCGTTCTGACGGGGCATTTTGCATGGGAAGAAGATCTCGCCACACAGGTTGGAAAACCATACATTACACTCGAAGATTATCAGTCCTTTGGGGCGACATTACTCCCGCTGCATGGTCATGGACTCTCAAAGCAACAGACTTCAGGAAGTATACTACAGCCTGAAGGCAACGAAAATCTCCATGGTTACTGGCTCTTACCTCAAAACGCGATAGCGATTGCCAATGCAACTCGAAACCTGTGTAGCTTACTCAACTCCACATATTCCCAGTACTGGCAAAGCCGATTCTCCGAGTTTGTTTCTAAAGTTGCTGAACTTGAGGCTTTCATATCCGAACAAAATGCCCTTCACCAGCTATCGTCGTTGAAGGTCATCATCACTTTTCCCGCTGAAGCCTACATCGCTGCAACTTTAGGACTCCAAGTAAAGGGGCTCCTTATGGAAGATGAGAATGTTTTCATTACGGGCCTTGAGCTTATTGAAGTTGAACAAGCACTACAAAATGGGTCAATTAGTCTAATTTTAGCGTCTGATGTGGCTCAGCTTCAAGCGGCTGGTGAGTTTGCCCAACAACTGTCTTCGGATTCAGGGGTTCCAATTGTATGGGTTCGGGTGATTTTTTCAGCACTCGAAGATTATGTCGGGCTCATGGCCTATAATACGGGAGTCATCGCTACTGGAGTCAGTGGAGGGCTCCCCCCTGCCGCTAATTTCCTCACCATCAGTATGCCTGTGATCATCATTGCTGCAATTCTCGGAATTCTTGTTATCCTTGAACTTGTACTCCTCATTCGATGTACGCGAGCGCAGGACTAACAGTCCGAAAACCTTTTTTAAAGGCTCGGGAAGGATGCCGCAGTTGAATCCAAATGACCCTTGTTAAGTGTCCTCAATGTGGCTTCCAATTTGATACAAGCTATGGGCGAGTTATGGCTTGTGGCGATTGTCCCTCGGCGACAATGGGTAATTGTGGGTATGCCAAATGTCCTCGTTGCCAACATGAATTTCCTATTAACGAGATGGCTGAATCTTCGAAACAATTCGGACGCCGAATTGCCTAACTTTTATTCGAGAAACAGGGCTGGACGACCTGGTAAAGCCTTTGGAGCTCGATTCTCTGGGTCCGTAATTGGCTTATCTCCATCTTGGACATTCACGTCAAAACCAGTTTCGGATTGAATAAGGTCACGGTTTTCTTCAATGGCTTTCTTTTCAGTTGGTTTGTCAACGAAGGTCCAAAAGCCTCCAGCTTTCACAATGGCTTGGACAAATTCGTTAACCTCCTTTCCTCGCTTTTTCAATTTAGAATCTTTCATCAAAATAGGCATCAAATCTTTGACTGTTGGTGCTGCGTTGGCTTTGATGACCTTCTTCATTGCATCGTATTTCCATTTAGGACTGATGAAAATGTGGGCTGTTGTAGCTTTTTTGCCTTTCAGGAGTTTTTTGATCTCTTTGATATCTGAAATGGTGTGCAAGACCACATCCATTGCTTTCTCGATTTTTTCATCGATTAGTTGATCGTCTGCTGTTGGCCATGATTCTAAGGAAACAAATGATATACTCCCTAGTCGTTCCCAGATTTCCTCACTTAGATGGGGCATTAATGGGGCTAGCAGTTTCACCCATCGTGTCACAACATACCGTAAGACTGCGTGTCGTTCTTGACCAGAATCTTTCATGCGACGAATGTAGAATTCGACATCACCTAGTAATTGGAAGAATGTTAGTAATGCATAGTTACGAATTTTCAGCTGGTCTAGCGAGGCCGTGGCATCGCGGATGGTTGTGTTGATTTTTGATAAAATCCAACGACTCATCATGCCTAATTTTGATACTTCCAAATCGGTTTCCGGAATTTTCGCGGCGTCTTCTAGTATTCGGGTTAGGCGTGTGACACGTCGTTGAACATTCGTGACATCTTTCTCCTTCCAATCAACCAGTGATTGCAAGTCTCCAATTTGACTGATATACAATCGAAAGAGATCAGCGCCATACCGTTTAGGTACTTCAGCCATTGGAATGAAGTTCCCTTTGCTTTTACTCATCTTTTCGCCCTCACGAATTACAAATTCGTTGAGCGTAATGGCTTTCGGCCAATATTTCTCGGGAAATAAGGCTACGTGGTGAAAAATGAAAAAGGAAAGATGGTTTGGAATATGAGCGACCGCTGTATGGCGTTGATCGTTAGGATACCAGTATTCGACTTCCTCTCGCATTGCAGTTAATATTTCCTCTGAGATGCCTGTTTTTTCAGTAACTGTGTCGATGGATCCTTTACCTAAAAGGACATAATCAAAGAAGGACAGGTCCAATTGCTGGGCAGTAATTTGATTGGATCTGATGTGATTGATGATTAGGTAGAAGATCATGTAGATTGTTGAATCAGATAAGGATTCAATCACCCATTTGCGGTCAAATGGCAGTCGTGTACCCAAACCCCGTTTGCGTGCTGCTGGGCGTTCTTTTAGCCAAGAAAAGGTTGATTCGAATAACTTGCGGTACATCTCGGGATAAATGAACATTTGCTCTAACGCTTTCGTAGCTTTTGCTTTCCATTCAGGATTCCCATAATTGATGAACCATTGATCGGGTAACACAGCTACCACAATGTCGTTTCCACAGCGACATACAACTGGTTTCTGGTCAGGTTGATAGAATTTGAAAGCTCGGTTTTGTTCTTCCAGAAGGGCAATAACCTCATCTTTGATTTCGCTGACCTTTCGACCTGCAAAGGGTCCTGTGTTCTCTTTCATTACACCCTGATAATATTCTGCCTTGTAGAGGGTGTCAGTGGCTTCATCCAGTCTAGCTGTGGCTTTTTGGTCTTTGATTTTCATTTTTTCAACGAGTTCAATTGCAGGATGTTCTCCATAGCCTTCAATGCGGATGATAGAAATCGGTTTAATGGACTTTATGGCATCAAAATCCAGCTTAAACCCTTGAATGGCTTTTTTGGTTTTCTGGATATCATGGAGCGCTGCCCAATCGAAAGGTGCATGGGAGGGAACGCTGTAAACGACTCCGGTTGCATTCTCAGGGTCGACGAATTCTGCGGGTAAGATCAACAGCTCTCGGTCTTCAACGGGAGATTGGCAGGTCTTGCCAATGAATTCTGAACCTGAAATCTCGTCTAGGCGTTTTGAGTGGTGACCTTGATTGACGAGTTTTCTTACTGCAGGTTGAGCTACATACCAAATTTCTTCTCCGACTTGAATTTTAGAATAGATCGCATTGGGATTAATCCAGACGTTGGTCACACCATAAACAGTCTCTGGACGGAGTGTTGCGGCGATTAAGAAGCCATCTTCAAAGGGAAACTTCAACGCTACAAATTCTGCAACCTTCGCCTGTTCGCCATTGAGTAAATCATCTTCACCCACAGCATTGCCACAGGACACACAATAAAGGACTGGATAACGGCCCTTCGTGATATAGCCCAATCGTTGTAGGTTGATGAATTGCCACGTTACGAAAGCATGATATTCAGGGTCATTAGTGGTAAATTTTCGTCTCCAGTCAATGGAATAGCCTAATTTCCGGAAATCGCTTTCAAAGACGTTTACAAAGAACTGAGCAATTGCTAGTGGATCAGAAAACGTGGCTAAGACGGAATCGATATCTTTCTTCGATCGATAATATCCGATGCTTGATCGGTATTCCTTTAGAATCTGCGGGTCTTTATTATGAATTCGTTTTGCAACACCAGCGACAGGTGTACCCGTGACATGGGCGGCCATAGGGAACAGGACATTGAACCCACTCATTCGTTTGTAGCGGGCGAGGACATCACCAATGGTATAGGTCCGACCATGGCCTACATGCATTGGAGCATTCGCATAGGGATAGGGTACGGTCAGGTAGAACTTAGGACGATTCGGATTAGGATCCGCATCAAAAGCTTGGGCTTCTCGCCATCGCATTTGCCATTTGGGTTCAATTTCCTTAGAGTCAATCATAGTAGGTAACCTCTCCTCTGTTACGAGGTGTTATCATAAAAAGGATTATTTTTCGTTGCGATCCCCTCCTAAATTTGGGGTGGCTGCTTGTTTGAAAAGGATCAATGGTTTGGGAGAAAGTCATTCCACACGGGGATCACTTCGAAGAGAAAATTGAGAGCTTCTAACTTAAAGCTTTCGTCAGCGATTGAAAACCGAAAGCAAATAAGCTTCCTATACAAGTTGCACTTACTGGTGGTTCAACAAAATGTCGAAATTGCGGTGCCCGGAATGTCTAATTCTCGTAGAAGCTGGCGACGCTGTATGTCCTCAATGTGGGTACCGATTTCGAACGGAGCAATTTGAGCGAATTCTACCTTTCATGAAACGCCCTGAAAAACAATGGGAATCACGGCTGACTCTTCGTCAACGCCTTTGGGGCGTTTTTCGTTTTCCGGCAGTTACGTTCTGGGATATTGCTCATGAACTTGATAATCGTGGACCGGCCCTTCTTTTTCTAGCCAACATTGCGGTTATCGCTCTTTGGTTTGTAGCAATGGTTTCTCATATCACAGATGCTGGTGCCTTTCTTTTTATCGGGTTTTTCGGGGTTTTTGCAATCCTTTTATTGCTGTATATGCTACTAAACCTGTTTTATTTTGGCATTATCCAGATGATAATCAATTATTCAGGTCGCGAAGGTCAACTCTCTGAAACCTTCTTGATGGGACAGTATGCATTACTTCCCTTTCTGTTTGCGAATCTGATTTCTGCTGGGTTGCTTTTCCTTTTTCTTCCCCCAGTTACCTTTTTAGAACTAACACTCTTGTATATTCATCCTATCTGGCTTGCTGTTTATGCTCTGGCGAGTATCGCTATGCTGTGGGGGGCGGTTCTTCTCTCTTTGGGAGTTCGTGAACGCTTCCGTATGTCCTCTGAAACCGCTCTTGTTATCACATTGAGTGTTACACTTTTTGTGGTGATTGTGGCAATCTTGGTTCGGTTAACTGTGATTCCAATTATTTAAAAACAGCCAATAACTTCAGAGGTTGCGCCAAGGCCGTATCGATAATGAAAAGAGTTTCTTTATCCTTTAGGCGTAATTTTCCTAGGACTTGATTGTCATCAAGGACTTTTCCACGACGAATAATCTTGGGGTCTTGTAAACCAAAAGTCATAATCAATCGATTTTTCAATTCAGCGACAGTTTCCTTGCGCCCCACAGCATAGATTTCTCCTTTGAGACGGAACCGGTCACTACAAAGGAAGCAGTTAGGATTTCGTGCTAGTTTGAGAATAGTGAACTGCTGATGGAGACCATCATAGAACAGATAATTATCTAGCGGAGTGCCTACATTCAACAGATGCTTTAATGCTTCTTGAAATTGGATTCCAGCAACTATGGTTGCCACGCTTAGAAGGGACGGGAATTTGGGAGGTGGCTCTTCTTTTTTACGACGCTCGCCAGGTGGTGTACATGCTTTTTGTAAGCGTTCTGCGGGAACCAAAGGCTGGCATTCCAAACAGGCCGTTTCAAAAGGCACAACTCGTTGTACATTTCCCCACCAACCGTACATTCCCCCACTTAAGAAGACCTTGTTCTTTTGGACACATAATGAGTTTAACCAACGTCGAGCCTCAAAGGTATCAAGACCATCAATAATGAGATCGGCTTCTTCGTAAATTGCATGCCTAACATCTTGGATGGCACAATTGAGAGCTAGCACTTGCACATCAGGATTCATTTCGCGGAGACGTTGTCCGGCAACGACAGCTTTTGGCTTCCCCACATCGTCGTCAAAATAGAGGTATTGGCGACTAAGATTAGAGAGTTCGATAGTGTCAAAATCAATTATCACAACTTTTCCAATTCCTGTGAGAACCAAATCGACAGCTACAATCGTCCCAAGGGCTCCAATCCCCGCGACGACTACAGTGGATTTCGACAGTTTTTCCTGGTCCCAATTTTCAAGCAGCAATTGGCGAGCATAACGTTCAGTCCCATGGTACACTGGGATTTTCTTATGTTCCTCAGTGACTTGGTCATCCATGGGTGGTTTCACCTACGTTGAATTTGGTCCCATCCGGCAAACCGTTGAACCCAATCCCGTGCAGTGCGTTCGAATTTTACGGGTTCTTTTTTTGCTTCACGAGATGCCCGTTGGTTTAAAGGATCGTCGGGGTTAGGGAAATTTAGAAGGTTTCGAAGCGTTTCTACTACACCAGTTAAAGACATGCTTGGAAGCCAATCCTTACCTAAGATTCCGACACACACTCGTCCTCGATAAATATTTGGATGCCAGATTTTGGTGATAAATCGAACTTGTGGAGGTTCATAGGGGAAGGCTCGTGGAACATTAATCTGTAAGACAAAAACGCCCCCATCATAAATACCTGTACCTAGTATGAATCCCTGCCATCGTCTCAGGTCCCCTTGCACGGGTTGGAACGACGGTTCCTCAGTTTCCATGTTTTTCGCTTCAAGGGCTAATCTTGCCCAATAGTCCTCTTCTGACAGCATGTGGACAGCGCCTCTTCCTAGATAAGCCGGTCCCCATTACCCTTACCACATGCATTTCCCGTAAATACCTTTTCGGTTGGTAGCAATAAAAAATAGATTCATTTGTGGCAAACGCAGAAGGTGCTAGTCTTTATTGTCACGTAGGGAAGAGAAAAAACTGAGGGACGACTGAGATCGAAACCGTTTGGTTTAATTTGTCTTAGCCGCCCTCGGTCCTCGTGATGAGGTACAATTTATCATGTGGAGTGATACCGACACTCTTAATCGTCTGTTCATCGGTCAGCTGTGCACCACGATATGCCAGGATAACGATGTTGGGCGGTATCCTACGCATCGAAGCCACGCGGTTCCGAATCTCCCCAATAGTTGTATTGGGTTCCACTTCAAGAGCTATGGGGTCACTACCACCAATCGCTGGTACAACTTCTATTCGCATTTTTAACCACCGACTATTTTCTAACCGGTTTCAACCTTCGTAGGCTTATGCGGTTCCGACAGATAGGGCAGGTTCCCTTCATTTTCACCCACTCAGCGAGATGGCGATAATGTGCGGGATTGCCACAATTTGGGCAGTAGACCATCTGTTCACCAGTCTTGATAGGGAGGCGGCAGACACAACACATCTCAGTGGATTTGGTCCAATCCCATTGGCCAATTTCTTTCACCGATGAGATAATGAACCGCCCTGCTGATTGTGTCATGGTCTTGCCCCTTAGTCAGTTCCGCTCGGGCATCTCTACTAGATGCGTTCTTAAAAAACTATGGAAATACATCCTTCATGGAACTTTTTACTCGTTTTTTCAGCAAATACTATTGGCATGTTGAAGGTTTGATTGGCTAAATTAAAGCTTAAAAGTCTGCGGTGAGTAAAACTTGAACGAGAGCTTCGGGGGTTAATGTGACCGTGTCCTCTGATCCGCCAAAATATGCAATTGAAATCGAAGCCATCAAAACGCCAAAGGGCCTAGTCCCTACCGTTGAGTCCCTGAAGCGGATAGTGAAAGGTCTGAACCTACTCGACTCAGACCTGGGACGGATGAATCTCAAGATGGAAGCTAACATTCGGGCCCTCCTCCGGGAGGTGAAAACACTGCAAAAGCTAGTCGCGGATGACACTATAGCCTCAGAATCCTCTGTTGAACGACTTGGTGTTCTCGTCGATCGATTTGAGACCTTTGAAAAAACCATAGACAAGGTAGCGAAGAAAAAACCTGAATCAGCATCAGCAGATCTAAAAGAGCTCCAACGAGAACTCGTTCCAACATTAACTCAAGCTGTTCAGCGCCTTGAAGAAATGATTACGCTCTTTGAAACACGGTTTGAGAATTTTCTTCGTGAACTTCAAAGCAATATACTAGTCACTGTCCGCCAAGCAGTAAAGGACGAACCCCCCAAACGAAGCTCAACAACTAAGCACAAAACTAAGAGTAGTTCAACCTAACTGCCCTTGGCAAGTTCTAGTTGCCAAAGATTAAATGTACGCTCTCACAAGCAGGATTCGAATAAAGATATCATGGTGTGATTCTATGGCACAGGCTGTTAGAAGTCAACAAGAATTAGCGATTGCCCGTGAAGCACAATTGATGTACCGACGAGCACCCACCTTTACTCCCGTTGAGTCTAATCTTCGTCGTTGGCGAGGAAAAATCAAAGGTGGACCCCGAAGTAAGGATGAGTTCCTCGTTGAGATTATTGTGCCTCCGAACTTTCCAGCTCAACCGCCAGTTGCACGAATGCTAACTCCAACGAAGCATCCCCGGGTTGATTCTGAATCTGGAGCTATTCATCTCCGAATAGTCACCCAATGGCAACCCCATTATCATGTCTATCAGGTGGTTAATAGTATTAAGGGCCTGTTTGCCCGTGAGCCTCCTGTGCCTGATGTAACCCGAGAAGCCCCCAAGGTGAAGATGCCTCAGGAGGAAGAAGTGCTGCAACAACGGTATCAGCAATTGGAACGTGAGGTTTCACGGCTAACCAAGAAAGTCCAAGATCGCGACGAACGAATTGCCCGAATGGCAGCCCAAATCGACACAGGCTCCATTACCACTGGTGAAGTCACCGATGAAGACGACATGGATGCTCTCATCCTTCCTGCTGACGCTAAAGAACGCGAGAAGCTCGAACTGGAAAGTGAGAAACTAGCAATCTCCGATTTATTACAAAATCTTGAACAGAAATTCGATTCAGCAGAAATTACCTCTACCGAATATACCAAACTGTACAAACGGTACAAGAAACGACTTTACCAGATTGACAAGGCTCTCGAAAAATACGTCTAAACTATTCCATTTCAGAGGCGAATGCTATGGCCATGCGTGAGAAAAAACGACCAAAAAAGGGGAAGGTTGTCGAACTAGAAGCAGAATTGTATGGAACGATAGCAACCCTCGACAGTATCGCAGAAAAATTTGATGAAGGCGATTTACAGCCTGCTCTCTACAAGCGACAATTCAAATCACTTATTAAAGACACTATCAAAACTCGACAGTTACTGGAAGCTGAAGGCGAATCCTGGGATGAGTTTGTAGAAGAGGAACAAATCACCGAACGCTTCCCCATCGCAGTTGAGAAGTTGCAAATAGGTGAACGGGCACCCGAAGGTGAAGAAACGGTCGAACTGACTCCCCAAACCTCGGTTCGAATGGCAGCCAAAACGGCTGATATTGTCTCAGACATAATCACACTTATTGATATTGCCAAACTCGGTGACGTTGCAAAAATGAGCCTTGTTGTCCCACTCTTGGATGATGCCATTATCCTGTTAACTAAGTATCCGAATTTCCCACCCGATTATTGGATACTAGTAGCACTCAAAGATTGGCGGAATCAACTCCAAGGTCGAGACCCTCAAGAAACCCTTTCGCCCGAAGAAGCTAAACAGCTCGAATTCCAAGCTGTTCGCTGGTTAAACGATTTCAAGCGACGACTCCGAGAAATGGCGGCGGATGAATAAATGTTGAGGCAGAAAGCTGATGGCACACCCAATGCGTTCCTTTGCCGAAATGCGCGAACGGTTGGTGAACGCTATCAACAAAGCTAATCTGCGCATTAACGCCGAATATGTTCTTGAAGATTTGGATGTGGTCGTGGCCTTTGCTGAAGCCATGCTTGGTCCTGATCACCATGTTACCATGGAAGCCCAGGAATGGTATGAATACTTCTGGGCTAAATATGGAAACAATTTAACCCAACACGTGGAGGAATTAGAAGCGCGACGATTCGCAATGCGAGCCGAAACCTGGCTTAACTACATTCGACAAATATGAGGAGGAACAGCTCATGGGACTCTGGGAAATAGAAAAACAAATGGAAATGGATGCGGCCTATAAGAAAAAACGCGTTGAACTCATGCTCAAAGAACTTGAGCACATGCTCCAAACCATCTCCGAATTACGAGACAAAGCCGATGCCTTTGAACAAACCTACGGAGAAGTCATCACAGTCTCACCCGAATATAGTGAGAAGGCGGCCACAATCGCCCATGAACTTGGTATCACCATGCCGGGTATCCCCTTTGCCGAGGATATGAAAGAGAAGCCCGGACTCATGGAGCGACTTACCGGCCGAGGACGCTTCTATGACGAATTAGGTCTTCAAATCCTAGACATTGCCAAACGACGTCGAGATGCTACGGGTGGCATTATGACCTTAGCAGAGATTGTGCTAATCGTCAATAAACAGCGGAAGGCTAGTGTGTCCCAAGTTGACGTCGCGAAAGCAATACAAAACCTAGCAGCCGCCAAACTCATTCCCGGCATTCGAAAGCTTCCCTCCGGTATTCGCATCGTCGAACTAATTCCACGGGAATTAACCAATGACCAGGTAGCAGTTCTCTCATTGGCTAGCCGATCCGGGTACACGACACTGGAAGAAGTCATAAAAGAAACTAGATGGGCCCAAGAACGTGCGGATGCTGCTCTTAAAAGCCTAGAATCCGTTGGGGCAGCGAAAGTGGATGAATCCTATGTTCATGGTAAACGATACTTCTTCCCCGGGCTCAACCCAGGCGAATAAGCAATCCCGGTCTAGCTTAGACTAAAACTTCGACCACTTCTTGTTGTCGGTCAAGCCATTTTGCCTGGTTCCGTTCCACGAG
>JBHLPH010000064.1:0-4585 GCA_048939625.1 Promethearchaeota archaeon | reverse complement strand
ACAATGGAATTGCGGACTGCCACTGCTGAAGAAAAAATTATTAGAAAACCATTGCACTTTCTGGGTCTTCAATTTCGATATTAGTCAGGACAATGTAGATAAGCAAAGAATCAACAAGGCACTACCAATTGTGTGAAAGAATCGGAGAATCGAAAGCTGTGACATCGAACAGCGAAGAACAATCGGATCCACGCTTAAAGGTAAAGGTTGGATCAGTAGAACTCGAGAACCCCCTAATATTAGCATCCGGCGTACTTGGTGTAGCTGCTGGGGGGCTTATTCGAGCTTGGAATGATGGGGCGGGAGCGGTAGTTACAAAAACCGTTGGTGTAGAACCGCGAATAGGACATCCTGGACCACGAATTGTCGGAATTCATGGTAATAGCTTAATGAATGCCATGGGAATCCCTAATCCCGGAATCGACAACTATCTTCCCGAAATTAAGATGGCAATTGATACGGGTGTTCCGGTCATAGGAAGCGCGGTTGGAAATAGCCCAACAGACTTTGTTCAAGTCGCAGCCAAGTTAGTTAAAGCTGGCGTATTAGCGGTTGAATTGAATGTGTCCTGCCCACATGTTGATTCGTTATATCTGTTGGGAATGGACCCTTCCGGAGTTGCTGAGGTTGTAGAAAAAGTGGTAGCCCGGATTAAAGTAAAAGTGCCGATCTGGGTGAAGCTACCTGGTTCCACCGATTATCCACGCTTAGTGCAAGTAGCAAAAGCTGCTGTAGCTGTAGGAGCTTCGGGTTTAGTAGTTATGAACACTCTCCCTGCGCTTGCCCTGGATACGGAAACACGAAGACCCTTACTAGGAGCAGGGATCGGGGGCTTATCAGGCCCTGCAATTAAACCAATCGCGGTTCGAGCCGTTTGGGAATTGCAAAGAGCCGGTTTAAAAGTCCCAATTATTGGTGTGGGAGGGATTCTAACCGGTAGCGATGTGGTCGAATACCTCCTTGCAGGAGCTGTTGCTGTCGAAGTCGGAACTGCAGTGTTAACTCGAGAATCAATGGTCTTTAAGACAATCTGCCAAGAATTGGGTGAATATCTTACTCGCCATGAAATCAACCATATTTCAGAGCTAAGAGGGCAAATGCAAGAAACAGGAGTGACCCCCTAATCATGGTTGTTCATGACCTGAAAGTTATCAACGGAAGCCTAGTACTACGAGACCGTGTGGAGAAAGCTGATCTCGTTATTAATGATGGACGAATCAATGCCATCCTAAAATCAGGACTATCAGCCCATGAACAGGCAAATGAAACCATTGATGCGTCAGGATACTTAGTACTCCCTGGATTAGTTGATGTACATGTTCATTTTCGTGATCCAGGGTACCCCGAGAAGGAAGACTTCGCTTCAGGGTCGCTAGCTGCTGCAGCAGGTGGAGTTACCACAATTGTTGATATGCCTAATACTAATCCACCCACCACGACACCTCAACGGCTCCAAGAGAAAATTGAACGAGCACAAAGAAACTGCCTCGTTGATTTCGCGTTTCATGGTGGACCCTTTCGCCCAGAGAAGTCCAACAAACGGAGTCAAGCTGAAAAAGATGTAAGCATCATAGCCATGGCGCAGCAAATGATTGAAGCAGGCATTGTTTCCTTCAAGATTTATATGCCTCATCAGGAGGCATCTGCTATTCCAATTCTTGCGCCCCTTGGTCATTTACTAACTGTGCATGCTGAAGATCCCGCTTTACTCAGTGAACCCACTGACGGATCGTCATTTGCCTTTCTTGCGAGTCGTCCACCCGAAGCAGAGATCTCAGCAATTGAGAAATTACTCGCAGATCCACCAATGTGTGGGTTTCATATCTGCCATCTATCAACAGCTGTTGGATTTCGAGCTATTCTTGCAGCGACCCACAGGGGCGTTCCGGTTACAACAGAAGTCTCACCGCACCATTTACTTCTTACGGTGAAGGATTTAGCTGAAATCGGTCCTGTAGCAAAATGCTACCCACCATTACGATCCACAACAGACACCGAAGCCCTCATGAATGCCTGTTTTGCTGACCAAATTAAAATCATTGCCTCTGACCATGCTCCCCACACAGCGGAGGAAAAGAGTGGCTCTGACGCAGATTTTGCCTCAGCCCCCGGAGGAATTATTGGCGTTGAGACAATGCTACCGCTACTCTACACACGAATGGTTCATGACGCGGAAATGAGGTTATCCCACCTGATCCGAATGATGGCCCTCAATCCAGCTTTGTACTTCGGCATTCGTAATTCCGAATGGATTGAAAAGGGGCAATTCGAAGAAGGGGCTGATGCCGATTTTGTCCTATTTGACCACAAAATAGATTACAAAATCCGAGGTGATACTTTACATGGAAAAGCCACACTCACCCCCTTTGAAGGCTGGAAGGTGAAAGGAAAAGTGTGTCGCACGGTCCTTGGAGGACAAACTGTCTTTGATGGAGATACCGAATAATGTCAGAAAGAAAAGCAAGAATGAATCCTTCAAACCTCCCTTATGGAGTTCGACCTATCGTTGGACCAATTCAGGAAATCAGAGAACAAACTCCACGAACTAAATCCTTCACATTAGTTGCTCCCGAAATCGCTCGTTCAGCAATACCAGGACAATTCTTGATGGTCTGGATTCCAGGAGTTGATGAAATCCCAATGAGTATCTCCTCAACGAAGAACCCTTCAGGACTGGTCGAGTTTGCTGTGGCTAAGGTCGGACCAGCAACGGAAGCCTTACACCAGATGAAAGAAGGAGAATTACTAGGCTTACGAGGACCACTCGGTCACGGATTTACATTTCCGCGGTCAATCGATAAGGGTCCAATTTTGGTAGTGGCTGGAGGATGTGGGTCCCCTCCTCTTGCTTTTGCCACCGAGTTAGCTGTAAAGAAAGGACATGAAATACATGTTGCCTTGGGAGCAACAACACGAGCTGAACTACTCTTCCGAGAACGCTTTGATAAACATGCTCAAAAGGTCATAGTTGCTACCGATGATGGAACAGATGGTATCCAAGGAACCTCCATTGACGCTGCAGCCTTCCACCTTGATGTGGATTCACGCTATGCATTATGTCTAGCTTGTGGACCTGAAGGTATGTTAACTAGCTTGGTAGACTTGCTCACAAAATACCCCATCCCGCTTCAGTTGAGTTTGGAACGTTACATGAAATGTGGTGTCGGATTATGTGGGCATTGTATCATTGACACAAAGGGAACACGCGTTTGTCATGAAGGTCCCGTCTTTGATGCAAAGACTCTTAAAAAGACCGATTTTGGAAAATGGAAACGGGATAGTACAGGGAAGCAGCTACCCTTGGACCTCTCAGATGAAAGTTGTGCCCACTAGCGAAAATCAAAGAGTCTGGGAAACATCTTGAAACAATCAAATTTACTTGCGGACTACTCTCCTTGGCTTCTCTTCTTAATCGGAACAATCCTCATCATTACAGGCGGACTTATGTATTCCATTCCCCAGAGCCCTTTGGTCCCACTAGCACTATTTTTCACAGTATTGGGTATCACAATCTTACTCCAATCCTCACCAGCCTTTAAACCCCACAATCACCTCAAACTGATATTAATCATAGCTGTTTCTGCATTGCTTGTTATCTTGGTTGATTTTTGGCCAGTTCAATGGATCTATAGTCAAACTACGGCAAGCCTTCTTGGTTTTACAGGAATCAATGCAATTCAAAATTTTAATCCTCATTTGAATGGTGTGCAAATCCTCATCTTTGTTCGTGAAGCAAGCACTCTGCGAATTGTTGGAGGAGAGATTGACAACGCATGTGCAGGTTTGATTGCCTTGATCCCATGTCTAATGTTACTTCTACTCGCTGAGAGACAATTAGAACCGAAACCTGATCGACTGATCGTAGGTGTAGCCGCAATTTTAATTATTGCTCTGGGTAATCTCTTCAGAATTTTCATCGAACTCTGGGTGCCTGCAGTAGGATTAGCACCTTTCGAGCTTGTACATTACCCACTTGCCTTTCTTCTAGGCTATTCGGGAATCGTAGTGATAGCACTCCTAGGCCAAAGATTGATCTCAGAAGACAAAATCCAGAAAACAAAATGAAATTAATTTGGTTTGGAAATATATGCCAAGATTCGGTCAGCTTTGGTTTGCGTTAAACGATTTTCTGCTGCTAAAGCCTTGATTATTCCTGAAATGGGAGCCAGAGCGTGTAACGATAGGTTTTCCCTCTTCAGTTGGTCCGCCCCTCCTTGTTCTCGGTCTAATACTACAAGAACATCTTTTACTTTTGCACCCGCTTCTTTGAGAGGTTTAACAACTTCAATTTTACTTCCGCCATCAGTAATCAAATCATCAATCACAAGTACTTGATCCCCTTTTTCAAGAATTCCTTCAATGCGTTGTTGGCGACCATAGGCTTTCGGTTTGCTACGAATATAGAGAAGCGGGAGGTTGAGACGATTACAAATCGCTGTGGCAAATGAGATCCCTGCTGTAGGAATCCCAGCGATTCGAGTGAATTTCACTTCAGGGTGTTTTGATAACCAGTGGACAAACAAATCCGTTAATTTGTTGAATTCATCAGGAAAAGAAGGAACAACCCGGAGGTCAATATAGTAAG
>JBHLPH010000063.1:0-4668 GCA_048939625.1 Promethearchaeota archaeon | reverse complement strand
ACGATACCCATCTTGCCCTTCGCTGGGATCTGATGGTCCAAAGCCCCGGTACCTTCACCTATCGTCACGCCCATCAATACCGATACGAAAACCGAACCTTCGCCTTTGATGGAGCCTACTTCGCTTACAAGAACTCTGCCAACGTGGGCAATGGCACCATCGACGTCACCAGCAGCTACGAAAGCCATCCAGACAAAACTATGTTCTATCTGACCTACGAAAACTTTGGTGACGAGGTCTTGGTCCATGATCCTCTGATTGGACTAGATGGCTCCGTAATCCCCCCTGACGCTCTGCTTCCCACCCTCATCGTGATTGGAGCAGGTGCACTAGCCTGTGTAGTCATCGGTGCAGCTATCTGGACCCGACGACGAAACCCACAACCTACTTCTTCCAGCTAACTCGTTGGTGCTGGAAAAGTAGGTCTTCTTTTCTTTTTTTTCTTGAAATATCGATACCATCAAAATTAAAGATGGTAGAAGAATCAATGGATGCATCCGAGATTTAGGGAATGGTAGGTGCGATGTAGAGGGTGAGGAGGAGCGTTACTAAGGTGAGAACGATGCTGATTAGTCCCGCTTTCCGTAAGCCAACGCGTTTGGTGTACATAATCGCTTGCATGTAAATCCAAAGAGTCCACATCAGGGTGGCAAAGAGTAACATCCCTTGGACGATGATGAATAAGCCTTCAAAGGGAATGAACAGGTAGGTCAACACCACAAACAGGGCAAGGGGTAGCCATGCATAAAGAGTGGCAATCAACAGAGCGGGAAAGCCTTCGGTGTTGTGATCGCGTATTCGCAGGATGAGTTCGGTACCGCCAGTGGATAAAAGCCAGGATCCGACAAAGCTGAAGATGGCGAAGAGTGCAGGGAGGAATGGGAGTTGGATCGGGATGAAACCCACCATAAGGGTAGGGAGAAAGACAAACAGGGCTGATAAGCCGGTGACAATGATAAGGGCTTCAATAACCAGATGATCGAGACGTGAGGTCAGATACCGAAAGATAGGGGCAAATCCCAAATAGTAAGTGGCACGTCGGAGTTGGGGATGCCGTGCTGAGGAGCTCGGAGGGATGGCAGTGGGCGTGATTTCACTGGCTTGGTTTAAAAACGTTGCAGCGACACGACCTAAGGGGGTAATTTCGTATTGGCGGTCTGCAGTTTGGTGGAGGAGGGGCGCTTCGGGGGACATAAGCTGCTCGAGGTGGAAGTAGAGGGTACCGGGTTCCAATTGAAAGGTGTCCCTTAACTCAGTATAGCTGGTTTTTTCACATTCTAACATGAACCGTAGGAGTTGACGGCGAATCGGATTTCCCAAACAACGAAAAAGAGCAGCATCTGCTGGCGATTCTTTATGAAAATCCCACGGTCTTGGAGCTCTATCCTCCGGTGTTGATGTGTCCATGAATGTGAGAGAGGGCGTTAAAGTTGAAAATTCTTTGGTTTGCGGGTTCGAATAAATTCGAACTCCATATTTCTAGGTTTTTTGAACTAAACGGTTTTATGACGTCTAAACCCTATTGCAGGCAGGGCATATGGTCCCAGAAACCTCCAATGATGGGTGGCATGGCGGTTCGAGCCCTTTGAGGCATGGGGAGGGGGAATGGGGCCAATACGGCCCACGTAGCACGATGCGCTGGAGCTGCATCGGAAGCTCCAGCGTGTCTTTTTCTTTGCATCACTCCTCTAAGAAGAGTATAGATTCTCAAAGAGCCTGGTTACTCGCTATTTATGGGCCTTGGTAAGGAACTGAATGTAGATATTGGTAAAGCGGTGTCGGCGTGTCAGTTGCTCGAGTTCATTGACCTGCTCTTTTAATCGGGCAATCCGTTCATCGACCCAATGGGACCCTCGGCGGAAGCGCATCGCTTCGACGCGCGGGATTTCCTCTTCGTAGGCCGAGGCCAGTCGTTTTTTCGCAAAGGTGACCCACTTTATATCTTGCTCGGTGAAAATATGGACGCGCGGTTCAAAGGAATCGACTTTGAGTTTCGCCTCGTGAAGCAGGTGGCGCAGGTTGCCCCCAGATAATCCTGATTCAAAACCGATTTCTCCTTCACGGCGATAATGGGCATCCAAGTGCGGTAACCCATAAACTCGACACAACGAGTAATCCGGTTCCAAAGCCACGAAGAGCCCTTCTGGTTCCAGATGGCGTCCCAGTTCACGAATCCCATCTTGTTTCAAATCGGCGATGACATGACGGCTATAGATGAGATCATAGGTTTCATCTTTAGGGAGTGTACCCTTTTCGACGATATCCCCGGAAAAGAAGCGAATGCGGCTCCCAAACTCGAACAATTGGGCAAGTTGATTGGCACAAGCAGTTAAGGCCGGATTAATATCAATACCGACAACTTCACCCTCAGGTACCATGCTAGCCAGTTCTAAAGTGGTGCGACCTACCCCGCAACCCACATCTAAAATGCGCATATTCGGTTTGATCTCGATTTCCTCAAAGTAGGTCCCATAATAGGGGATACTCTCCCACAAGTAATGGGCTAAGGCCCCTCGTGGGTCAAGGATACGGTGCACGGCATTTCGAATACGTGGCGACTCCAATCCCGGCAAGGTCACAATACTTCACCCAACCTATTCCCTTTAGAAATACCTTCAACACTTAAGATTTCTTCGGACACCCTTTTAAAACCTTAGACTATTATGGCGGAACACTTTTTAACCGCCTTGCCTCGCTTCAGAGACACAACACCCATGGGGTGGTAGATCAGTGGTAGATCGCGGGTCTTGCACACCCGAGGCCCCGGGTTCAAATCCCGGCCACTCCACCACTCTGTCCCAACCGAAACCGGACAAGTAGTTGCAAAGGTTTTTAACCCACCAGAGGAAGCCCTTTTCTCACAGAACCCGTGCCCTGATAGTGTAGCCAGGTCAATCATCATGGGCTTTCGCCCCGTGGACCCGGGTTCAAATCCCGGTCAGGGCACCACTCCCACTACAACCACAAATCCCTGCGGGAGTAGTCAAGCCTGGTCAAAGATGCAAGGCTTAGGACCTTGTCGCGTAGGCGTTCCTGGGTTCGAAAACTGTTTAAACACGATTTGAACGGTGGAAATTCCCAGCTCCCGCACCATTTCTCATTTACTTTTCCTGAAGTCTCTGTTGTGTTAATAACAGTGCTTACAAATATAGCATCTAGAGATTGGTGTAGGCTTCTACTGATGTTGGTTTATCAGGCTTATCGTTATGAGCTAGATCCAAATAATCGACAACGTACGCATATGGCGAAACATGCTGGATGTGCAAGATTTGCCTACAACTGGGGATTAGTCGAAAGAATTCGCAGATATGAAACGAAAAAGGGGAAAGAACGTTTCACGAATTCTATTGAACAGCATAAGGAACTAAATCAACTTAAATTATCTAAATTTCCGTGGATGTATGAGGTTTCAAAATGCGCACCACAGGCAGCACTTCAAGATCTTGAAAAAGCTTTTCATAATTTTCGAAGGGGTCTCAAAAATAGAACACGCATTGGGTTTCCGAAATTCAAGAAAAAGGGGGTCAATGATAGTTTCAGGTTAGAGGGGACCATCAAAGTCATTGGTAAAGTTATTCAACTGCCAAGATTAGGAAAAATCCGTCTAAAAGAAATCCCTGCCATCTCTGGTCGTATTCTCAATGCAACAGTTTCAAGAAAAGCAGACCGTTGGTTTGTTAGTATTTGTGTTAAACAAGAGAGGGTAAATCCTTCTCCTGTCCTTGGTCCGAAAATTGGTGTTGACCTCGGTATTCATTCACTAGCAACTCTATCTAATGGAATTGCATATGAAAATCCTCGGGCATTAGCTTCAAAACTTCGGAAACTCAAGAAATTATCTCGCCAAGTTTCTCGCAAAAGCAGAGGATCTCGAAATCGGAGGAAAGCTGTTATACGCCTAGCAAAATTACATTGGCGTATCAGTAATATTCGAAAAGATGTTTTACACAAAATCACTTCATATTTGGCTAAAAACCACAATCAAATTATGATTGAAGATCTTTGTGTTAAAGGGTTGATAAAGAATAGAAGTCTTAGTAGGGCTATTACTGATGTCGGCTTCTTCGAGTTTCGAAGACAGCTCGAATATAAAACAAAATGGTATGGATCAGAGCTTATAGTCGCACCGCGCTTCTTTCCATCTTCGAAACGATGTTCAAGTTGTGGGTTTACAAAGAAGGAACTTTCATTATACACCAGATATTTTCGTTGTGAAGTCTGTGGGCTAGAATTGAATCGAGATTTGAATGCTGCCATTAATTTGGTCGCCGCTGGTTGGGCGGAGACAGAAAACGCCTGTCTAGAGGTGGGAGGTTGCAGACCTCTTCGAGGTCAGTGCCCATCGATGAAGCAGGAACCGAACACTAAAGGTTCTTTGGAATCTGCTGGATAGGTTTCGGACAACAGTTTAGGCTCCTGTCGCGTTCCTGGGTTCAAAAACCGTATCGGAATTAACTGAGACGGTGGAAATTCCCAGCTCCCGCACCACTTTTCGGTTTGCTACCAGAGCTTTCTTTAGGAACGATTTTCTTTATGAGGAGGTGGTGGTCAGCTGGTGACGGTTCAGCCCATTGGCGATGTGCTTATGGAGATGAAGAAACGCTTTGACAAGGATAGTCGGGGCTGGCGCGTGTTATCCGGTGCAGCGGATCATGGGTTGTATGATAC
>JBHLPH010000015.1:0-49171 GCA_048939625.1 Promethearchaeota archaeon | reverse complement strand
TTGGGGTTGACGGTGGACTTGGTATTGATGTAAACTTCTTCCATGAGTTCGTCTTTAGTGGAGAGATTGGCAAGACCAGGAATGCCGCCGAAAGCGCTACATGCCCCGAATGCGACAAGGATTTGACTGCGTTCGCGGAGCATCTTGAGGCGTTCAAGATGTTCTTCGTTGCGAACACCACCAGAGACAAATCCGACAGTGACGCCTTCTTTAGGTGGTTCGCGGTGGTCCATGAGGACTTGGATGTATTTGATGTCAATGGCATCGAGGACATCAACGAGTGCCGCGTGTAAGTCGAGAATGGCGATTTCACAGCCAGAACAGATGCTGAGCGTTTCTACTGCGAGACTTGGTTTGGTCATGTTATTCGGTTCCTCCGTTAGCTAGCGGATTGGGTCCTAAAAGCTTAATTTGATTTATGAATGACTTCATGGTCTCCGCGAATTTGTTCCCTTCTGCGGCGGAGATCCATTCGAGGCGAAGTCTTTCAGGTTCGAGGCCAATTTCTTTGAGGTACTCTTTGAGTAGGGCAATGCGGCGCGAGGTTTGGTAGTTGCCTGAGACATAGTGACAGTCGCCAAAGTGGCAGCCTGCAATAAGGACACCATCAGCGGTTAGTTTGAGGGCGCGTAGGATGAATTGGGGGTCTACACGTCCGCTGCAGTTGACGCGGATGACTCGGGCGTTGGGTGGGTATTGGATTCGGGAGGTTCCTGCCATGTCAGCTCCGGCGTAGCTGCACCAGCGACAGGCGAAGCAGACAATTTTGGGTTCCCAATTCTTTTTGGTCATGGTTATTTCGCTTCCTGGAAGAGGGCGTCAAGTTGAGCGATGATTTGTTCCATGGTGAAGTGTTGCGGAGCAATGGCTTGGTTTGGACAAGCGGCAGCGCAGGTGCCACAACCCTTGCATTGGGCCTCGGTGACCTGGGCCCGATTATCTACCACTTTTACTGCGCCATAGGGACATGAGGCTTCGCAGATTCCACATCCCGCACAAAGTTCTTCATTGACAACTGCGGTATAGGGTTGAACTTTGACTTGGCCAGCAGCGACCATAGCGAGGGCGCTAGCAGCAGCACCTTTCGCTTGCGCGACTGTATCGGGGATATCTTTGGGTCCTTGAACAGCTCCGGCGATGAAAATGCCATCGGTGTTGGTTTCAACGGGACGGAGCTTGGGGTGAGCTTCGAGAAGAAAACCGTCAGCACTTCGTTGAAGCCCAAGGACGCGAGCAAAATCAGCAAGATCTTTGGGTGCTTCGATTCCACAGGAGAGAACGACGATGTCCACCTCCGCTTCAACGGGCTGGGCGAGGAATGTGTCCTCTGCACGGACAACGATTTTATCGGACTCGAAGGATCCGCGAATCTCTGAAACCCGACCGCGCACGAAGTTCACGCCATGTTCGCGTGCGGTGGTTTCATAGAATTCTTCATAGCCTTTACCAAAGGCGCGCATATCGATATAGAAAATCGTGACTTGGATATCGGGGTATTTTTCACGGATTTGCCGGGCTTGTTTGAGGGCAGCCATACAACAGACTCGTGAGCAGTAGGAGTTGTAGCGTTCATTCCGTGATCCCACACATTGAATGTAGGCGATGTGTTTGGGCTTCTTCATGGTTGATGGGCGGAGAATTTTACCGTCCGTGGGTCCAGCGGCACTAAGCATGCGTTCCATTTCGAGATTCGTCATGACATCGGGGTACTTGCCATACCCGTATTCAAGTTGTCTCATGGCATCAAAGAGCTCGAAGCCTGTTGCGACGATAATAGCTCCAACGTCTAATTCGAGAATTTCTGGTTTCATTTCATAGTCAATGGCTTCCGCTTCACAGGCGTCTTTACATTTGCCACAGGCTATCGGCGTCATGCCTAAGCAGTGTTCGGTGTCGAGAACATAGGCATTGGGTACCGCTTGTGCGAAAGGAATGTAAATGGCTTTTCGCCAACCTAGCCCAGCATTGAACTCATCCGGTACGTTTACCGGACAGACTTCCAGGCAGTCCGCGCATGCGGTACATTTGTCTTCGATGACATAGCGGGGCTTCCTCTCTACTTTCACCTTGAAGTTACCCACAAAACCGTCGACTTCTCGGACCTCGCTGTAGGTGAGGAGTTCGATGTTGGGATGCTGCCCGACAAGACTCATTTTGGGAGTAAGGATACAGCTGGAACAATCAAGCGTGGGAAACGTTTTGTCCAGTTGGGCCATGTGCCCGCCAATGCTGGGTTCTTTTTCTACGAGGTAGACTTTGTAGCCGGCATCAGCAATGTCAAGAGCTGCTTGGATGCCTGCAATTCCGGCTCCAACAACTAAGACATTGGCTTTGACATCGACTTGTTTCTGTTCGAGAGGTTCGAGTTCCGCAGCGCGCGCAACGGCCATTTTGACGAGATCTTTGGCTTTTTCGAGGGCAGCTTCTTCTTCGTGGGTATGGACCCAAGAGCAGTGTTCTCGGATGTTAGACATATCAAAAAAGAAAGGATTCAGCCCGACACTTTCTAGAACACGTCGAAAGGTGGGTTCGTGGAGGGTGGGGCTGCAGGCGGCGACAACTACGCGGTTTAAGCCTTTTTCTCGGGACCGTTCCTTAATGAGATCTTGTCCGGGGTCGGAACACATGTACCGATAATCTTCAGCTACTACGACGTGGGGGAGTGTGGCGGCATATTCAACGAGCTTGGGGATATCGATTACGCCGGCGATGTTGGAGCCGCAGTGGCAGATGAAGACACCGATTTTGGGTTGTTCTGTTGACATTGAGTATCTCACTTCTTTTGGATTGCTTGTTCCATGGCTTCTTGTCCGAGTTGCATACCCTTGTCGAAGGCACGGAGGTTGAGTTCCTTATATTTCGGAAAGGCGTTGGCAATGGCTTTACGCATTCCGTCGGGGCTTACCGCTTTTGTTATAGCCGTGAACGCACCGAGCATCACGACATTGGTCACCAAGGGATTTTTCAGAACTTGATGAGCTGTGGAAGCAGCGGGCACTTGAAACACCTGCACACCTGCCTTAATTTTTCCCGCTTTCACCAAATCTGAATCGATGATTACGATGCCGCCTTCACTCAGGTCTCCTTTGTATTTGTGGAAGGCGTCATTTGATAGGGCAACCATTATCTGTGGGGTGAGAACGAGGGGATAATCCACAGGCGTATCTGAGATGATGACTTCAGCTTTGCAAGCACTTCCACGTGATTCTGGACCATAGGAGGCGGTTTGGACGGCTTCCTTCCCATCATGGAGGGTGGCAGCTTCACCGATTATAACGGCGGATTTGATGATACCCTGTCCGCCGAGACCGCCGAGTCGAATTTCGATTCGTTTCATTGGTTTCGATTCACCTCTTCTGGAGTTCCTCAGCTTGTTTGGCAAGCAGATCAGTGAATTCAGGTGTTTCGGTATCGATGAATTCACCGCAGACAATCCGCGTGCGATAATCAATTTCAGCCTGCATGGGATCGGTGAAGTTACGGATGACCGAAATCTCTCGGTATCGTTTCATGACATCGAGTCCAGATCCGTATCGGTTGTATCGATCATAGAGTGTGGGGCAGGGGGAGATGACTTCGATAAATTTGAAGCCTTTCTTTTGGAGAGCTTTCTCAATCGATTTAGTTAGCCGCCGAGCGTGCAGAGCGGTCCATCGGGCTACAAATACGGCTCCAGAGGCTGCTGCGACACTAACTAAGTTGAAAGGATGTTCGATGTTGCCATCAGGTGATGTGACAGTTATGGCTGAGTCGGGAGTGGTGGGTCCCATTTGACCGCCGGTCATTCCGTAGTTGAAATTATTGATGCATAATACAAGCATGTCGACGTTGCGTCGTGCAGCATGGATGAAATGGTTTCCACCAATGGCAAAGAGATCACCATCACCACTTATCACTACGGGATTAAGTTCAGGGTTTGCCACCTTCACGCCGGATGCGAAGGCAATGGCCCGACCATGTGTGGTATGATAACTATCCGCAGCAAAGTATCCACTGGCGCGTCCGGTGCAACCTATTCCACTGATGACTACCAGACGATCCATATCAAAATTGAGACTACGCAGTGCATTCGCAAAGGCTTGAAGAACGGTTCCAATGCCGCAGGCACTGCAGAAGATATGAGGGAATCGATCACGCCGAATGTAATTGAGGAGAGGATGTTCTCCTTCAGTCGTTGTGCGAGTAGTCGTTGTCAGTTGATACGCCTCCTAATTTCTTTCATAAGTTCTTGGGGGGTATGGGGGCTGCCACATACGCGTGGAATCAAATGAACCGGAACTTCATTCCTGATGACCCGTTCTACTTCGCCCACTAATTGACCGTAATTGAGTTCTGCAACGATCACATTTTGGGCATTGGCTGCGGCTTCTTTCAATTGTTCCTTGGGAAAAGGCCAGACCGTGATGGGCCGGAAAAGACCGATTTTCATGCCGTTGGCGCGTGCATCTTTGATGGCGCGCATTGCTGTGCGAGCTTCGCCTCCATATGCAATGACGAGTGTTTCAGCATCTTCAGTTTCGGTGCTCTCGGCTTGGGTGATTTTATCGGTGTTTTTCCTAATCTTGTCACATAGTCGTGGAACCAGAGCGAGCTGGGCTTCATCATTCATTACGGGATATCCGCGTTCGTCGTGAGTGAGCCCTGTGGCGTAGAAATGATAGCCATCACCGAATGTTGCCATAGGGGGTACTAGATCTTCATCAGGTTTGAAAGGCAGATATTCTTCCGGGGGCACAGTGGGTTTTTTGCGATTCACAATTTCGATTTCGTCCTCGGGTGGAATTACTAAGCGTTCACGCATATGTCCAATGATTTCATCTGCAAGAACGAAAGTTGGAACACGAAATTGTTCGGATAAGTTGAAAGCTTTGATAGTGAGGTCAAACATTTCTTGAACGGACGAGGGGATTAGGGCGATGATTTCGTAATCGCCGTGGCTTCCCCATTTGGCTTGCATGATGTCGCTTTGACTGGCTTCGGTGGGTTGACCGGTTGAAGGCCCTCCCCGCATAACATTGACTAAGACCATGGGTGTTTCGGTCATTACTGCCAAACCAATGGTCTCGTTCATCAAGCTGACACCCGGTCCCGAAGTAGCAGTCATGGCTTTAACGCCAGCATAGGATGCTCCTAAGACCGCTGTGCAGGATGCAATTTCGTCTTCCATCTGGATATATCGACCACCGATGCGTGGAAGTCGATAAGCCATCCGTTCAGCGATTTCGGTGGCAGGTGTGATTGGATACCCGCCAAAAAAGCGGCAGCCAGCAGCAAGCGCCCCTTCTGCAGCAGCGATGTCGCCTTGTGTGAACATTTCCCCCGTTAGCACGGCTTTCTGCGTCATTTCTCGCCCCTCCTGCGTTCAGTTTTAGTTTCTTTTTCTTCAACGTGAATGGCAAAATCGGGGCAAAGGGCTTCACAAAGTCCACATCCCACACATCGGTCGATATTTGTCGCAACCGGAGGGTAGTACCCTTTCGCATTGAATTTTGTTGATTTTTCTAGCACTTCTCGGGGACAGAACGTGTAACAGAAGCCACAGCCCTTGCACCAATCCTCGTTCACTATAATTTGGTATTTTATGTTGGATTCCTCCTCTGGCACAATGGGGCTTCGTTCTTGCCTTGTCAACATCACACGCTCATCCCAATTTTTTCAAGGAAAGGGTCAACGGAAATGAAGTGCCTATCGAGTCCCATCTGTTTCGGTGTGAACCCTTGTGCAAGACCTAGCAATTGGGTGTAATAGAGAACCGGAATGTGATAGTCGGTCCCGAATTGTTTGTTCACCTGCACTTGACCAAGATCGAATTGGAGGTGACAGAAATTACAGACGTTGATTAATGCGTCAACCTTTGCTTGCTTCATCGCTTCGAATTTTTCTCGAGCCATATCCAGAGAGACTTCCAGCTCAGCCGAGCGTAACCCACCACCTGCTCCACAGCACATGTCTTTGAGTTTGTAATCAACCGTTGTTCCACCAACCAGTTCGACCAGTTCATCAACTAATGTAAAATCTTCGACGACACCCCATGGCCGGATGTCTTTGGGTTTCAGAAGATGACAGCCAACATGTATAGCGAACCGGGCGTCAATCGGATTAATCACGGTTTCTTCGATAGCATCCTTTCCAACATCGTTCCAGAGGACTTCAACGAGATGCTTTGCTGTTATCGTGCCCTTGATTTGATGCCCAGTGCCCTTGAGAATTTTGTTAATACGTTTTCGGGTGTCAGGGTCCTTTAAGTCGTGTACTCCGGCAATCAGGGTACCATAGCATCCATTGCACAGAACAAGGATGTCTAAACCATTTTCTTCTGCTAGAGCTATGTTGCGTGCTGTGATTGAAAGCCATGTGTCTTTATCAAAGGATTTGATTACACCAGGTGCAGGACAGCAAGAGGCCCCTTTCATTTCCACGAGTTCGATACCGAGATTGGGTGCGACGAGGCGTGTTGCAGCTTCAATTTGGGGGAGACGATTTGGAATAACACAGCCGAGGAAAAAACTATACCTATGTTTTTCCATCCTTTTTGTCCTCCTTGTAATTGACCAGTTTGTCAAAGCCAGTTTTCTTAATGATATGCTGGATTTCTTTTACCGCCTTGGGGTAGGAGTGAGTAGTGGGTGGTAATGGAGGAAGGCCAAGTTCTTCACGCATTTTACTCCATTTCTCATCATCAATAGGGACTGCGTGTCCGGTTTCAATGAGTTTGTGAGAAACGCCTTGGTGTTCGGGCTTCATATACCCAGCTTGGCAAGAAAGGTTTCGTAAATATAGAATGGCTTCGGTAACATCGATCTTGCGAGGACAGCGTTCAGTACAAGTACCGCACGTAGTACATAACCAAAGGTCTGGGTCAGATAACACCTCTTCTCTAAACCCCAGAAGAGCTTTTCGAATAAGTTGTCGTGTTCTAAGAGCCGTGCGGCGACCGGAGGGACAGGAACCTGTACAGGTTCCACATTGAATACATGAACGTATGCGATCAAGACCGGCTTTGGTCATTTCCTCGGCAAGCTCACTATCAATTTTGGACCCATTAATTACTCGACGATCGATCACGAAGGTCACCCCAAGGATGTAAGGCGAGCACCTTTACATTTGTAAAGGTAAAAACATTTTCCTCTTACCGAGTTCATTGGAACCCAATTTACGAACAGCACGCTTAAATGCAGAGAGAAGAGAAGAGTTGTTAGTAACATTTCGTGTGGATGGCGGGTTGTCATCATGCTGTATACTGAGTTTGACACGCTAATTATTGGTTTATGGTTCGTAATTATTGGGTACTTCTTTCTCCTCTTCATCTACTTTCTAGCGTTTCGCTATCGTGATAAACGAAATCCCTTTCACCTCGGTTTCGGTCTATTCTTTTTGCTTCTAGGTGTTGGGCGTATCTTCTACCTCGTCTGGGATTTTTACGTACATATCGAGATTTGGTGGCGCCTAGCAACAGTTACTTCATGGTTAGCGATTTTCACTGTATTTTTGGCCTTAGCCTATCAGATCATTGAAAGGAAATTATGGCAAATTGTCATAATATCCTCTCCACCTCTGATAATAGCAATACTAATCTTGGTGATGCCGTGGCTGTTTTGGCCCCCCTCACTCACGGCTGGAGTATTAGTCCCCGGGTATGTTGCTTCGAATTTCGCAATCCTACCATTGTATGTGATTGTGTTGCCGGCACTCTTCTTCTATATTGGAATCCAACTGACTGGACAACTTCGCACAAGCAATTTCCTGTTAGGTTCAGGATTTCTTTTCTATTATGGTGGACGCGTCCTTCAAGCAGTGCAGCCTGCGCTTGGTGTTATTGTCGCGCCTGTTATGGTCCTATTAGCCATTGGGATTATTGCAATGGGTGTCTTACTGGAAGCCAGTGAATGAAAGAGCTGAGGTCGGCTTTACTCGATTAAATCGAGTTTATTGAGTCGGTACAAGAGGACCTCCACGTCATCTTGTGAGAGTCCTACGTTAGTGGCGATTTCTTGCGGAGTCTTTGATCCGTCGCATTGGTTGGCGACATTGTACTCCATTTCACTGATTTGTCCGAGTTTGACCATCAATTTGGGAAGCCCGCGTTTTAGTTTGGGTTGAGGAACATCGTTTTTTCCGATGAAGCCATGGTTGAGCATTTGATTGAGTTCTGGTGTGAAGGAGAAGAATACGAGTTTTCCATCCCATGATTTTAGCGTGTCCTGAAATCGATTGGAAAACCGTTCAATGACCTTATCAAGGGCTTTAAGGACTTCGAGTCGGTTGTCTTCTTTGTCAACGACGGCAGCTACAACGATGTAATCGCCAGCTGCATAAGTGATGTAAAATTCGCCCATCTCCACAATCCGAGCTTCTCCCTTGCCCTTTGAAATCATTCGCGCGAATTCTCGAATTGCTGAGAAAAAACCAGCAACTAGCGTAGCGTCGAGTTCTAATTCACCGAATTTTTGGTCTAGGAGACAGACCCCGCTGGGATGCATTAGATATACCACGTGTAGCATGCATATAGCCCCGTGGAGATGGAAATCCGTTATAGAAGCTAGGGAAATCGCAGTCAAAAAGGTAGCGATGGAAAGGTGGTGCGGGGGGAGGGAATTTCGGAGCTCGCAGTGCGGTGCTCCTTCGAACCCTCGAACCGCTGCCGGACAGGATGTCTCATGAACCTGGTTAGATCTTGAGTAACGCCATCAGCCTACCGCAGCAGGTGACTCCTGCGCCGTTAACCAGGCTTGGCTGTGGGGTCTACAAGCGTAGATACCCCCGCCACCGGTATGGCGGCAAAGACCCCTTCGGAAGGGTCCCCCGCACAGGGCTTGATGCAATGAATAACTGCTGTGTGTTTTAAACGTTTGTTTTCAAATCCATTTGGCATTCCTTTTACCAAGGTGTCAACTAAAGAGCTAAATAGCGGGAAGGGTTAAACGCGGAAACAACCAATTTACTGGGGTTTCTGTGAAAAATGAGCAAGATTCCTCCTGATTTATTGTATACGAAAGAGCATGAATGGGTTCGCCAAGAAGGCGATATTGTACGTGTAGGCATTACTGATTATGCTCAGGATGAGTTGCACGAAATCGTCATGGTTGAGTTACCTTCCGCTGGAGCAATGATAAAAGCCCATGAGGTTTTTGGTACCGTTGACTCAGTGAAGGCAACCTCTGAACTCTTCTCACCAATTTCAGGCGAAATTGTCGAAATAAACGAAAAACTTGAGGAAGCACCAGAGTTAGTGAATAACGATCCCTACGGTGATGGGTGGATGATAACCCTCAAGCCAGCAGAATCCAACGAAATGAAGGCCCTATTGAATCCTGAGGCGTATAAGAACTTCATTGAAGGCTTGACAAAATAGGCAATTATCGTTGTGTGGTCGGTACGAGAAATTTTTTAAGCACACGTAGTTATCGTGGCACCACTCCCTACACCAATTGGTGACTGAATGTCAGTACGCGGCGTATTACGGTCCACTTGGTCTTTCCTTCATCGATACATACATGGACCAAGAATGGAAATTTCCCGATCAAATGTAATAGCCGCTATTGGTCTCATAATAATCTGTCTTATTTCTTTGATGTTGCGACTTCTCCCTATGATCGGATATGAAGTATTAATTCGCGCTTTTGACCCCTGGTTTAATATCCGAGAAGTCCAGTTCATCATTGAGAATGGCTTTGGGGCTTGGTTTGGTTGGTACGATACAACCACTTGGTTTCCATGGGGTCGGAACATGGCTCGGTCTGCTTACCCAGGTATTCCCTTCACTGCCTCACTGATGTACTTCGGATTACAGACTCTAGGAATCACCATTGATGTCATGACCCTTGCAGTTATTTTTCCCGCGATTATGGGCGTGTTTGGTGTAATTGCCATCTATGCGTTGGGCGTTGAAGTGAGCTCCAAAGAAGTTGGTCTCTTTGCAGCCTTCTTCATGGCCATTCTTCCGGCTTATACTCAACGAACCATTGCAGGCTTTTTTGATAACGAAGCCATTGGCATTTTCGCCATTCTTCTTACCCTCTTCTTCTTTATTCGCGCGTTACGAAAAGGCTCCATTGCATCTGCAATATTGGGTGGACTCTCCTTAGGGTATCTTTCTGCGAGCTGGAGTGTCTATCTGTACATGTTTCAGATTCTAGCAATTTTTGCACTCGTCATGGTGCTACTTCGCCGTTATTCCCGTAGGCTCTTACTCGCTTACACAGGAACCGTTATAACTGGCATGATATTAGCGATTTGTGTTCCCCGTATTGGTCCTAGTTGGCCTACTAGTACTACAGGATTAATACCTTTGGCGATTTGGGGACTCCTATTACTTATCGAATTTAACCGTGCTTATCGCTTGACTGAGCTGAGCATTCCAGATCGGTTGTCTGGAGTGTCTACGCGAATTCGACCCTATTTTGCTTACATCTTTGGTGCAATGTGTGCTCTCATCGTGGTTGGTTTGGGTTACCTGTTTCAATCCGGTTTGTTTCTCACATTATCAACTGGAACCGATCAAGGTTTCCTTGGAAATCTTGCAGGAAAATTCTACACAGTAATTGATCCCCTCATCCGAAAAGAAGCGTTTCTCTTAGCGTCAGTAGGTGAACACTTACCATCACCGTGGGCCACGTTCTGGTTTAATCTGAGCTTCCTTGTGCTCTTGATGCCTTTTGGGTTCTATATTGCCTTTCAGCGAGAGCGCGAAACAGATATTCTCCTCATCATCTTTGCACTTACGGCTCTTTATTTCACTGGTTCCATGATTCGATTAGCGCTTATCTTAGCACCTGCAGCAGCAATACTGGGTGCATATGGCCTCTTAATGGCCACTCGACCCTTCCGCCCTATTTTCTGGCAACGTCCCATTCTAACGCGACGACGACGGCGAATTACTCCACCAGTGGGGCGAGGATTTGCTACTGCAGCATATCTTTTCCTTATAGTGTTACTTTTAGCGTCAACCATAACTGCGACACTCGCGATAAACCAAATGGGTGGTCCCGAGATAACACCTGGATATCGTAATACGAACACTGGTGAAGTGACGTATTACCGTGACTATCTTGAAGCTTTCTCGTGGATGCAACATCATACGCCTCCAGGCACGGTCTTCATGTCTTGGTGGGACTACGGCTACTGGACCCGTGAAACTGGCGACCGATACACCGTCGTGGACAATGCGACCATAAACAAGACACAGATTGCGGTAGTCGGTCGGACCTTTATGGAGACTAATCCAGTCGCCGCGCTCGAAAATTGCCGCAGGCTTGGTGTGGACTATGTCTTTGTTCACTTTGGGTTAGGTCAATCTGGGTTCAGTGGTGATGAAGGCAAGTGGCAATGGATGATACGGATTGCGGGAGAAGTCTTTGGAGATGAAGTCCCAGATGAAACCTATTTCTGGGATCCCAATACTGGTAGCTATTTAGAACCTTTCTTTGACAGTGTAATCTATAATATGCTCTGGCTTAATGCTAGCGGTCTTGCCCAACCGCCGGTGCTCAATTCCACCGGTGAAGCTGGACCTGTACCAAGTTTGGATTCTGATCCAGGGAGAACGATCTTCAGTCTCTTCGAACCCATCTACTTCAGTGAAATTCACCTGATGAAGATCTACAAATGCAACTACACCTATTTGGATAGTATGATGGAACTCACAGGGGCTAGTGCCTTTTCGGTTCACGAAGGCGTAGACGCAGTTCAGGATCTTTCCCAGATTGTAGTGGGAGTAAAGAATACAGGTTTACATCCCTTTACACTCGATTCTGCTGATATCGGGTACTGGGATGAGCGACGGCAGGTATATGACGTCGACACCATTTCTAGTGTTTGGTTAGCAACTGATACGGGTAACTTGACTGTGGTCCCAGGCGAGACTGTCATGTTAAATGTTCGAGCTCAGCCATATTTCAAAGTTGGAACCGATGTGAACGTCACTATTAACGCAGCCGGTTTCACGCCAACCCTGAGTGCATCTGTCACAATACCAGTTCGACCACCACCAGCCTATAATCTGTCAGGCTTGTCCATGAATTCCTGGGCTTATGATAACGGGACCATCTACATTGAAGTTCAAAATACTGGAGAAGGTTATCTAGAAATCGATGAAGAAGGACAGATCAATGATGAAGAATTTTCGATAGAAAATGCCATTCTTACTGGTGGGCGACTCCTCTTTACTGGCGATATACTTGGAATCACTATTGATGCTGAGTATTGGGATGTCAATCTCATTGCAGGAGAGGAGGTTACCGTGCTCTTACACTACATGAGTTTCATGCCAACGTATGGAGGATTAAACGTGAGTATACCGATTACAATCCAAGCTGAACCTTCACCACCTAGTCCGTCTGCCCCCATAAGATCCTCTTCCCCTTCATCGGATTCTGGCTCTGTTGAAGAAAATCGATCTATCCAATTGGAACAAGGACTTTATGTATCGGTTTCGGTACTTTGCGTCGAAAGTAGCGCCTTCTTCATTTTCCGCCGATATGAGCCATAGCGATCCTCAATGGAAAATCGGGCGGGATGAGCATTTTCTACGGGACCATTGCATGTTGGACACTGAGTAGAATTGAGCGTGTAAGTGTTGCACTGACGGCATTTTTTCAAAAGTTTAGTCAGTGATCTTCCCTCAATATAATTCCATTAAGATCGAACGGCGATTTGGCCTTCTCCACCGCATTGTTCAATAATTTCGAGGCTCTTTTTCACAGCCTTTTCGAGTAATTGCTCGGCTTGTTTGTAGTCTTTTGCACTTACTTGAATGCGATAGCGAGGAGCTCCTTCAAGGTAAACGAGCCCTCCCGAGGGCTCAACAATTTCTTCGGCAGCGATCAGGGCTTTTCGTATGCCCTCAACGCCTTCCGGTCCTCGACAGGTGAGTTCAATCGTTGTTTCAACGCTGACATCACGGAGAATCACGTGCGCCTTGGCTAATTCGTATAAAACTTCAGCCCATTTCTTGGGGATACCGATGTCAGTAAGAATCTTGGGACCTTCTTCTTTTGTGACTTCTAGGGCTTCCAGCATATCTGAATAATTGGTTTCCATCGATTTGCCAGCAATATCGTAGGCTGCTTCGGGTGATTTCTTCATGCGTTCCGCAGCTAAGGCGAGTAATTTGCTACCACGTTGCGCGCGTTTCCATTCTTGTATTTTCATTCGCCCTTGTTCCTTTGTCACCCGACGTAATGAGGTATCAACTTGTTTGCGTTCCGCATCCACTCGAAGAACTTTAATGACTACCTTTTGGTTTTCGCGTACGAAATTCCGGATATTTCGCACCCATGTGGATGCAATTTCTGAAATGTGAATAAAGCATTCATTGTTGTCGTATTCATCCATTTTGCCATAAGCGCCATGTGACGTAATTCGATGAATTGTAGCTATCACTAGATCTCCTACTTCAGGAAGTTTCGAAGAAGCGAATGAGGGGTTTCTTACGTCTTTTACCATGGGAACCACCAATGCAAGATAAGCTGCAGAAATAAGAATTAGCTTAGTTCTTGGATGACCTCGCCAATAATTTGCGCTTTGCCTCCAGTGGGCTTGGTGAGGGGGTTGCCACATACATCGCAAACGACCTTTTGTGTAGCCCATCCAAAGACTGTTTGTTCGTGATCACATTCTTTGCATTTAACGAGAAGGAAGCGTGAACGGGGTTCGTCAATGGTCTTTTTCTTCTTAGTCACGATTTTCCACTCCAGAATTAGACGAGTTCAAGTTTCTTCAGTCGAATTCCTTCTCGAATAGTCACATGATCACATTCTTTGCATTTCAAGCGTAAGGATTGTTTCTTTGTAACTTTGGAGAAGCGTTTTTGAATTTGTTTGGGTTGCGAGCCGTAACCTGATGCTTTTCTATCATAACGGCGACGTCCAGCAGATAGAGTGCGTTCACGACCTTTCTTGTATAGACTAGCGGTGTGCTCGGTGTGTTTTTTGCAGCGGGCGCAATATGTTTTCATGGTTTTAGGAGCTTTCATGGTTGCTGGTCACCTATGTCAATAGGTTCCGCTTGATTCTTTCTGATTATGAGCCGGGCGTTTTCTGCGGGAAGCGCCGCGAGGTCATCCGCTTTGAAAGGTCCATAGGTTTTTAAATCTACTCCAACGAGCTGAGGGTGTTCCTCGATAAAACGGATGAGTACCAGTTTTGAGGTCGCATTGATATCTAATGGGGCAAATAAATCATCTGCCGCCATCAAAACGGAGCGAAGATTCCTAGAAATTTGATCTGCAAATCGCCGTTCGGTTCTGGTTAGAAGATCGTAATCGAGAGTTTGCGCAACAAGGTTGTCCAGAATTTTGTCGACACGCATTCTCAGTAAGTTCTTCATCATGAATCGAAGATTCGTAAGTTCAGTTTCGAATATTTGATGCTGAAGTTCAGAAGTGTTTTTGTCCTTACTTTGTTCAAGAACTTGCTCCACATAATCTCTAATACTCTGAAGGAAGGAATCACGGAGAGGTAGTAAGTCTGGAGCTTCTCGTTCTGCTTGCCATCGTTCAAGAAGTGCTCTATACAAAGGAAACCCTCCATTAGAGTTCAGCTATCCCTTTACAGAGGAGTAGCATAGCAGCGGAGAGAGGAAGCTCCTTTTTAATATCGCGCATTGGAGGATATTGCTCTCCGTTTAAGGTGAAACCAGGCGCATCAATAACATGGATAGTTATAGAACCAGAGAACACTTGGGCATCTGTAAATGGATCGAATTTGTCGAGGCTAGAAACATTGAGGTGTTTTACGAGAAACCCAGTTTTTCCGTGCAAGGACCCCGGAAGGCGAATCAGGCGGTGAATATCAGTGGTGACTGGTTCATCGACTATTGCTGCAGAAGATTCGACTACATACTGGGCGATAGTGAACCATGTCTTTTGCCCGACCCCTTTTGGGGTGATATACCGAGCAGGATGTTCGGAGAGTTGTTTAGAAATTAATTTAGCATCTTTTTGCAGTAATTGTATTTGCTTTGCACGAAGACCTGGTATATGACCGAGTTCAGAAGAATGCTCAAAGAGATGACGGATACCAGTAGCGATTTTTCGTTCCCACCCCGGTGATTTGCCGTCGGGTCCTTTGGGGACGCCGTATGTATTTTCAACAAATCCTTGATAACGAAAGTCTATTCCTGTTCCTGAAAGGTAATCAACGATTTCTCGTCTTTCTTGGGAACCAAGATTATGGAGCTCGGAAGAATAACTATGAATGTGATAACCGCGATGGCCTGAAAATACTACAATGAGTTCTTTTTTTGAAATGCCCATATCTGGAACTAAGAAGTTCTCGATAATTTTGATTGCTTCTTCTTTTGATTTCGATAAGCATTCCTCGCACATCCACTTCAAGGTCTGGATTCGTGTGCTGTCACATTTGGGACACTGATCTGGACGATGACCTTTACCGCGCGTATCACAGTCTTGGCACCACCATGCATCGTGGTGTTTTTGACAAGGTAGGTCAAAGTGATCGGCATCAATATCGAAAATCAAATCAGCGCCACGCCATCCCTTGAGAGGCATCTGCGGGGCATCCGGAGTATCATAGTATGCTGCAGAATGAAAGACATGGGCAGGAGCCTCCTTACCCATGAAGTCAATGAGCTCTTTTTGATTCACAAAACTGGTATGCCGGAGAGCACCTTCGCGATCAAACCAAAAAAAGGCAAATTCACGAGCCTCGAATTCACGAGGAGGTGTAATTGGTGTCGGTATATTTCGATAGTAGTCTGAGAATTGCTTAATAAGAAATTCTAGGGTTTGGATAAGCGTTTCCTCCTGAAGCGGTAGTAGTTTAATGGGTGCTTTCGTGTTCCAGCTTTATCAGGGTCAACACAAAGACGTACTGATATCATGTAGGCACAACTTGGCGGAGTATAGGCTGTGCTTCCACGCTTTCCCGCGATATGTTCGATTTGATAACGAGCTAAATCTTCCCGAAAATCAGGAGCTTGCATGAAAAGTTCGACGATGGAGTCAACTTCCATTCCAACATTAAGGAGAAACGCCGTAATAGCGAACCGGGCAATATGAGATAGGGGTTTACCCTGCTTCATATCAGAAAGAAGAGCTTGCATACAGGGAGGAAAAGCTTCGGGAACGATTTCTCCTTCGATTTCCTGCTTTAGACGATCTGCGCGTTTGCGCACTATAACCTCGATTTCTTCGAATATTTGTTGGATGTTCGGTGGAAAATCTGCTGGCACCTTTTTGACATCACTGATAAGGAGTTTTTCGATTGCTGCACGGATAACACGTGTTGTTTCAGTTTTTCGTAGAAGCACAAACCCAGCAGTCAGACGTTTATTCACTAATTTCCATTCTCTTTCATGAAAGCCTGCAGCTGCAGCCAAATAATTAGTAAAATGAACACTATGAGTATAAGTCCGCCCTGCCACCTTAGAGCCATTGGCAGTAATTTGCCAGCTAAATTCTTGTTTAGCGAGCTGAGCTAGCTTGGTGTCAGTTTCTTTTATAAGAGAATTTTCAGCGATCTTTGCTTCAGCCGTAGCCCATCGTCTTCTGAGATACATACTGCCTATCGCATCAACCAAGGCTTTGGCAACGAAAAAACTGGTCAGCTCTACATACGCATCATCGTTTAATCCTGTTTTTGTCCGAGAAAGTCTACCGTCTATCGCGCCAGTTAACCGTTTTTTCGCTCGTTGAACGATGCGGGGATTCTTGTCAACTTCCGCCAAGGAGATATCGAGTTTTTTGAGCAATAACCGAGCCATCACTGACCATGGGTATTTGGCTGCTTCATATATCGATATATCCTCTTGCATTTTCCTTTCCAAGTATTCGGGAATTTATTCGTAGGTGATTAGAAGTCGTCTTCTACACGCGGAGCGAGGAAATAGGTGATATGCCCACCACTACTAACAGCGAAGAGTAATTTGATCGGAGTACCCTTTCCAAACTCTAATTGAACAGTGTCGGAGGCTGCAACAGCTTTCATCATGTCGTTGAGATATTCGAGGGCATACAAAGACTTCGCCGGTTCCTTGACAGTGTACTCAAGAAGGGCCTCTTCAGATTTTCCAATGGACACTTCTAAATTCCCTGTATCACCACGAGCGGAGATGGTTAGGTTATCTGGTTGTGCATCAATGGCAATGAAATCACTGATAATATTTGCATCTTGAATAATTTCTTTGAGAGTATCAGCCGTGATTTTGATGTTGATGCCAAAATCCACATTAAGAGTAGGAGGTCGTTCTGACCCAAGATCTATAAGCGAGATTTTGAAACTGCGTTTTGTCCGACCTTGAAGTGTAATCTGTAACTGGTTTTTCTCTCGATCGAGACCCAGTTCAAGGCTATTTCCAGCTCCAGCCCGTTTGACTATTTTGTCCATCTCGTCGAGATTTATCCCGATACGTCCTTCTTCGTCGCATTCATAGGTACTAAAGGCACTTTTGGGTAATTCGAAATCGACCATCGCAATTCGGGACGGATCCATGGCTCTTAGAGTCATTCCCTTTGGTGAAATCTCGAAGTTGGCCTCATCAACAAGTGCTGAGATGGCGCCGATTAGTGCCTGCCAGGTTTTTGCATCATCAAATTTTGCTACAAGCAACTAAGAACTCCTCCCGCTGGGGGCGGCTTGGACTATTTTCAATACACGCTTAAATAACTGTTTATCAAGTGCAGCAAGATCCTGAATTATTTCAGCGCGGAGCATGGGGTGACCCTCCTGAGAGACGGTGACGGTTCCAAAAACCCGAATAAAGGATTGGAGCTGTGGAACCTGGTCAGTTGCAACCGTAATCCGTCCAGTATCATCACTGATAGTGAAACCAGATTCGTCATGGACATCAACTACAAAACCCAGTACACGGACACGCTGTCCAGCTGATTCCGAGGTTATTTTCCCGATATTGGTATACACCGCGGGGGTTCTGATGAAGGGGTCGGTTGACATTGAAGGACTCCGCCTTTGCTCTTGGGTAGGTTTTCACATTAAGTATCTTAAAGTTGTATTGATTCAACGCTTCATTAGAAAGGAGAAACTTTAAAACGCCCTGTTGTCAGTCTTCACCTACCGTTTCCTTGGAGATGGAGTCTTTATCCTGAACAGGGTATTTTCTGTTGTATTAGATGAGGTTGAATGCTGTGAATTGGAGAACAATTCCTCTGCGCAATGTCCTTCTTTCTATTCTTGAGAAACGTCAAGGTGTCATAATCGATAAAGAACTTACTCGTTTATTGAAAACGAACCGAGTGAACGCCACAACAGAAGAGATAGACCGTGCACTTATGGAATTAGAAATCAGCGGGAAAATCCACGTTCAACAAATTACAAAGACTAAACGCAAAATCGAATTACTTGGTGAACGGCGATATCTTGCCATTGCTGAGGATTAAGAGCCAAGAAGTCTGATCTTGCTAGCGTCTATGTGAACGGAGATGTACTCGGACGGGTTTGTTTTGCTCGTTTACCCCAGGCAAGATAGGCTTTCTCCATTTCAGGAGTAATGGTTGGTGTTACCTCATCAATGGCCTTCAAGAAGTGCTTCCGCGTGATTTTTGTCGTTTTCATATTTTCTTCAAGAGCAGCCAAGGCTGCTTCACGACAACATGCAGCAATATCACTACCCGCAAAATTCTGAGCCGCTTTTACTAATTCGTCCAGCTCAACATCTTTGGCAATGGGCATGTCCTTAGTGTAAATTTCAAAGATTTGTTTTCTTGCAGCTGCATCAGGAGCGGATACAAGGATGTGACGATCAAAGCGTCCAGGTCGGAGCATAGCAGGATCGAGTAGATCGGGGCGATTAGTGGCAGCGAGTACAACGATGTCTTTCAAGGATTGTATCCCATCAATTTCAGTAAGAAATTGACTGATAACCCGCTCGGTGACATGGGAATCACCACCGCCTGTTCCTCGAGAGGGTGCAATAGCATCTATCTCGTCGAAGAAGATAATAGCAGGAGCAGCATGGCGAGCACGACGAAAAACTTCACGAATCGCCTTTTCAGATTCACCAACCCATTTGCTAAGGACCTCAGGGCCTTTGATACTGATGAAATTGGCTTCACTTTCAGTTGCGACGGCTCGAGCAAGCATGGTTTTTCCACACCCAGGTGGTCCATAAAGGAGCACGCCACGAGGTGGCTCAACTCCAAGTCGCGAAAAGGATTCAGGGTGTTGTAAAGGCCATTGGACAGCTTGTTGGAGTTTATGTTTGATTAATTCAAGACCTCCAATATCTGACCAATGGACATTAGGAACTTCAATAGTCACTTCCCGCATTGCGGTGGGTTGGATCTCGCGAAGGGCTTCAACGAAATCTTCGTTGGTGACGCGAAGATCTGCTAATACTTCAGGGGGAATCTCGTTTTCTTCGAGATTAATGCGTGGAAGGTAGCGACGGAGAGCATTCATGGCAGCTTCTCGGCACAGTGCAGCCAGGTCCGCACCTACAAAGCCATGGGTAATATCTGCAATACTCTCAGGTTTAACCGATTCAAGAGGCATTCCTCGAGAATGAATATGGATAATTTGTAATCGACCTTCTTTATCTGGAACACGAATTTCGATTTCCCGATCAAATCGACCTGGACGACGAAGGGCGGGATCGATAGCGTTTGGACGATTTGAAGCCCCGATGACAATTACTTGTCCGCGTTTTTGTAATCCGTCCATAACTGCGAGGAGTTGAGCGACGACGCGTCGTTCAACTTCGCCAATGACTTCTTCCCGTTTTGGGGCAATGGCGTCGAGTTCGTCAATGAAAATGATGCTTGGAGCATTTTTTTCCGCTTCATCGAAGATTTGCCGAAGCCGTTTTTCAGACTCACCATAGAATTTACTCATTATTTCGGGTCCGTTAATTGATATGAAATGAGCTTCAGACTCGTTAGCAACGGCTTGCGCAAGCAAGGTCTTTCCACATCCAGGTGGGCCAAATAACAAGACTCCTTTTGGTGGAGTAATTCCCAATCGCGCGAAGAGCTCTGGATGTTTCAGTGGAAGTTCGACCATTTCTCGGATGCGTTGGATTTCATGGGATAGCCCCCCGATTTCCTCATAAGTGATGAGGGGCACACCGACTTCGAGTTCCTTTGGTGGTTCACTTTGGATTGCCAGTTGCGAGTTTAAGGCAATAAGCACAACCCCGATGGGGCGTGTCCGACGAACAAGGAAACGAACAGGTCGTCCTAGTATTGATACGTGGACAGTGTCATCTTTGACAACAGGACAGTTGAGTAGTTTTTGCTTTACAAAATCATCAAAATCTTTGACAGGGAACCGCATTTCGAGTGGAGCTAGCACTACGGATAAGGCGGGGCGTTCTTGAACTTGATAGACATCAATCGGTTCTTCGAGGCTTACTCCAGCGTTGCGACGCATTCGTCCGTCCATTCGGATAATACTCTGTCTTTCATCCTGTGGATATGCTGGCCAGACAATTCCAGCGGTTTGCTTTCGTCCTTTGATGCCGATAATATCACCGGTTTGGACGCCAAGTTTTTCCATTGTGTTAGAATCAATCCGGACTATAAAGCGACCGGCGTCTCGCTCATGGGCTTTCTTCGTACGAAGGCTAACCGTCTTTCCTTTCGGGGGCTGATCTTCTTCCACTGTTGTTCTCCACTTAATGCAGATACACAAAGACATAAAAAAATGTCATACGTGCCATCTGTTCATCTTTTCTTGTGAAATTTTATGTGTTAGATTAGACTGACGGCTTCGATTTCGATTTCGCCAACACCATCAACCTTATTGATTAGCTCTTCAACGAATGCCGTGCCACCGGCCTCATCACCAACAATGAATCGGAGGCGTAGGGCATAGAGAGGGCCAAAAATCGGGATTTCTTCCCAAGCTTCAATATGCACTTTATCTTGGAGTTCGTGATCGATTCGCTGGCGCAGTTCGCCAATGGGTTTATTGGCGTCTTCAGGCATGATTTTCATAATTGCAAGAACTTTTCCCATAGTAGCATCCCTCGTAAAAATTTCTGATTGGTAACATGCTATGGACCCTGAAAATTACAAGCGGGGCAGGTGTAGGTATTAGCAAATTCTCGACACTTTTGGCACCGGCGAATGGTATAGTTACCACATGCGGGACATGTAAATTGGACTGAGTTTTCTCGCGGGGTTACTAGCCCCCCACAGCATGTGCAGAATGATGATTTGCTTTCACTCATGAGTTTCGCCTTCGTTGTAAGAACGTGAATCAGATGGATGTATAAAGGCTTCTTAAATTTTGTTAAGTGTCACACCAATTTCTGCTATATCTGTTCTTTGTGTACTGCTCGTCGTTTGAGTGCTGTTCCACAGACAGGGCAGATGGTTTCCTGTGTTCCTTTAGGTTCTTTGTGCCCGCATGCACTGCAATACGTTTCCCAGTTAATGACTTCACGAATACCAGAGGTCGTTGCAGATTTGAAGTCTACCGATAGGCTATGTGCTACATTTTGAATGGAATAATCGTCTGAGAGGATGACCGCGTGGAGGTTTTGGGCATTAAGGTCTAAAGCCAAGGCAAGAAGGTGAAGATCAGGAGTAGAAAGATACTGGAGATCTCCTAATTTGGCGGCGGTCTCTTTCACCCGTTTTAGCGCGTTGGGAGTGGGATCAATGATGCGAAGTTTGTCCGTGGCTTTGAGAAGCTCAACCGTATCCTTCAGTCCCTTTTGATCCATTTCCTTCTCTATTAGAGATGTGGTCGCTAGTTGGATATTTTCTGCCGTAAATTGGTCCTGATGAAAGATTGCTGAGGTGTCTATTACAAAGATTAATGGTCGTTGGTCTGACATCTTTTGCACCTCAGTGATACAGTTGAAACTGAAATTGGTCATTGTTTTCCGGTATTTGGACTTTTTCCAAGGGAGTAAAAAGGTTTAAGAGAGCTCTTGAATTTATCGAGGCGGTGGCTGAAGTTGTCCCACAAAGTAATCGAAGCTGGTAGCTTGAAAATTGGCCGTTACCTCATTATTGAGGACGTGGCCTACAAAGTAGTGAGTATTGAGAAGAGCAAATCAGGAAAACATGGTCACGCTAAGGCCCGCATAACGGCTGTTAGCATCTTCGATGGTTCTAAGAAAAGTATCGTTTTACCCACCGACACCAAAGTCGATTCCCCTGTCATTGATAAGCGGGTTGCGCAAGTCAACTACATCTCTGATGCCACTCCACCAGTTTTAGGGTTAATGGATATGGAAAGCTATGAGAGCTTCGAGGAACCCATGCCGAGTGACGACGACTTTGAGGGCAAAATTGAACAAGGCATCCAAGTTGAATATTGGATTGTTATGGGCCGGAAAAAACTCATTCGCCGACGCTAGCCATACATATCGAACAACTCGGTTCTTCCACAATGTCTCGTCGATACGTAAAGCAAATGAAAATCACTAAAGGTATGTCCCTTAGTGAATTGGTTGCCCAGTATCAGCGGGCAGGTGTCTTGGGTGCAGGACGTGTCGCTCGGGCGACGCAAATTGTTAGGAATATCTTCGAAAATCCTGACTATCGTGTCTTCCTAGCTCTAGCTGGACCCATGGTTCCTGGAGGTTTGCGGGACATTATTTCATCCTTAGTGAAGACGAAGCGGATTCATGCTATCGTAACCAGTGGAGCGAATGTAGTTCACGATGTGCTTGAGGCGATTGGCGGTCACCATGTTCGAGGGTCCTTACAGGCTGATGATCGCGAACTCGCTGAACAGCAATTGGGTCGAGCTGGTGACGTGTATGTTGAAACTGATGGTTTCATGAAATTTGAAGACACAATTCGCTCGATTTTAAGTCAGGTTCCCGAAGCTCGACGCACCGAAGGCTTATCTCCATCGGAGCTGATTAGCATTATTGGGCAACATGTGAAAGATAAGGATTCCATTGTTCACCAGGCATATCTTCAAAAAGTACCAATTTTTTGTCCTGGTGTGTTGGATTCAATGTTGGGCTTACATATCGCGCTTTTTAGTCAGCTCCACCCCATGAAATTAAACGGGCTTAAGGATATGGAAATTCTTTATGAAGTAGTCCATGACGCGAAACGCATAGGGGCTATAATCCTTGGTGGAGGCCTTCCCAAACATTTCACCTTGGGCGCTAATATTCTACGCGGTGGACTTGATAGTGCTATCCAAATAACCATGGCACGTGACGAAGACGGAAGTCTAAGTGGCGCAAAGCTCCAAGAGGGAATATCATGGGGGAAGGTGAAAGCTGATGCCAATTTTGAAAATGTGATAGGTGATGCAACCATCCTCTTCCCACTCATAATTGGTGCCGTTTTAGAGACTATGGAATCTAATTAGAAAGAATTAAGATAGCGTTTTGAGTTATCCGTCCAGTATTCGTTTACAGTAGGCAAGTAAAATGGTCCTTGGAAAGTTAGGTTCATCACTTCACCAAGCAGTTCAGAAGTTACTCCGCTCATCTACTATCGATGAAAAGTCCGTGAAAGAGCTAGTGAAGGATCTGCAACGAGCACTTCTCCAGGCTGATGTGAATGTTCACCTTGTGATGGATTTAACCAAACGGATTGAACAACGCGCCTTAAAGGACGAAGTCGCTCCCGGAATTTCCCGTCGCGAATACGTCGTCAAAGTTGTCTATGAGGAACTGACTGACATTCTTGGACAAAAAGCAGTTCCCCTTACCCTGCAGTCCAATCAATCCAATATCTATCTAGTTGTAGGAATTCAAGGAAGCGGGAAAACCACCAACATTGTCAAATTAGCAAAGCTGCTCAAAAAGGAAGGAAATAGTGTCGGAGTGGTTGCAGCAGACACCTACCGTCCCGGGGCATATGATCAATTAATGCAACTTGCCGAACGTGCAGATGTTCCATGTTTTGGAGATCCGAAAGAAAAGGATTCAATCAAAATTGCGAAAAAAGGCGTAAAACATTACCAATCACAAAAGACACAAATCATCCTAGTCGATACCGCCGGACGCCATAAAGAAGAAAAGGGCCTCATCAAGGAAATGAAAGAGATTGCCAAGACTCTCAAGCCTACTGAAATCATCCTCGTTGTAGATGGAACCTTGGGTCAGCAAGCGTCCACTCAAGCTGAAGCCTTCAACGCTGCAACACCGATTGGATCGATTATTGTAACAAAACTTGATGGTTCTGCTCGAGGAGGTGGTGCACTCTCGGCTGTCGCAGCCACGGGGGCACCCATCAAATACATCGGAACTGGTGAAAAAATCAACGACATCGAGAAGTTTGAGCCTAAGAAGTTTGTGGGTCAACTTTTGGGCATGGCTGATTTTGAAGCCCTTCTGAAGCGAGTACAAGATGCCGAAGCCATGCCTGACAAGGACTTAGCGAAAGCGCTTCTCTCAGGGAAATTTACCCTCAAAGATATGATGGCCCAGATGGAAGCAATGGGTAATGTGGGATCGATTGGGAAAATCCTAAGTATGCTCGGTCTAGGGTACAAAGTGCCAGACGAGATGAAAGAGGTTGCGACAGAGAATTTAGAGAAATGGAAGGTAATCATGAAATCTATGACCGAAGAAGAGCTGGAAAATCCCAAGCTAATTAAGAGCTCACGCACAGCTCGAATCGCCCGAGGTTCAGGAACCCAACCCAAGGATGTTAAAGATTTATTAAAGCAGTACCAGCAATCACGGAAATTCATCAAAAGCATCAGAAAACGGCGAGGTGGTCTTCGGATTCCAGGAATGGAAGGTATGATGGGTGGTCAAAAACTCCCTCGAGGCGGTCGCTAGTTGCCCCGCCTACATATTTTACTCGATTCGCCTGCCACAAATGAACTGACAAAAACCGAGTTAGATATTGGAATTGTTAGTCAACCCTATGTTATAATTGCACATTGTATTCGTGCTGGTTTCTGCGTGTCGCATGCTCTCCGTGAATGGGTTTGCTTAACCATCGGATTTGACGCCCTTGGACCGTATTCCCTAACATTGGATCCTACCACGATTCGCTACATGGGCACTGATGAACGATCCATTTTACATATCATCCTCCGCGCACAGATATCCCAACGACAAAGAAAAGCAAAGGTCCCATATGGTGTGTCCATTTCTGAAGAACCAATAGAAGATATGATTACAACGTTCCTTGAATCAAAAACAAGCCTCTTGATTCCTAATCAGATTGAAACTTGGAAAGAGGAGCAAGCCAAGTTATCGAAGATAGCCATGTATTGTCCTCTCTTTGATGACTGGGACTCTTCGAGTTTTCAGGCTGAATCATTGTTGTCATATTCTGGTCAGATACCGCGTGATGTTGCCATCCTCGAGGTTGTTCATGCCTTAGATGCTTTGTAAATCGTGATGCAGAAAGACTGAAAAAGTGGCATCAGTGACGTTGGATTAATGACTCTGGGAAACATGGCAAAAAAGGCGCAAAAGATTCTTCGTAGTTACACCATCGATGATTGGTGTTTGGGTAGACAATTTGCCATGCAAGGATATGGCCTTACAAATAAAGACCGCGGAATCGCTTTGAAAACTGTCCTTTTGATGGTCGCAACAGAAACCTATCAACGAAAACCTAAACGCGGTATTATGCTTCTCAGGCGTCTAGCAGAAAATGGACAATTTCTCCCAGCTAGAGAATTCCTTGCAAAAGAAGGAATTACTGATCTACAAGCAATTCAACCCTGTGATATTTGCGGTGGGGTGATGGATCAAATCCCCAAGGCGGCTAGAGCCGTCCTTCGTGCCCTTCGTGGGTGGGAATTGAGCTCGATACTAATCGGTACTAAGGTGAGTCCAACCATAATCGAAGCCGAAGAGCAATTGCGGAGTGAACTAGAAATTGATACCGGTGAACCAATTAAGGCTGAACTGAATCGAGAAATCGGAAAACTAGTCACAGCAAAACTCAACCTTGATGTAAGCTTCGACGCCCCAGATATTGTGGCCTTAACCCGTATTCCCGAATTTGATGTTGAGCTCGAGGTTCACTCTTTATTTGTCTACGGTCGTTATCAGAAACTGGTACGGGGTATTCCACAGACTCGTTGGCCCTGCCGTGAATGTCGAGGAAAAGGTTGTCCCCGATGTAATGAGACAGGAAAAATGTACGCAGAATCAGTGGAAGAGCTCATTGCTCCTAGTCTACTCCAATTCACGCAAGGAACAGATGTGAAGTTTCATGGAGCAGGTCGAGAAGATATCGACGCTTTGATGTTGGGTCCCGGTCGACCCTTTGTAATTGAAGTGCTTAATCCCAAAAACCGATCTATACCCTTAAAACAGGTTGAGCCGCACATAAACCAATCAGCTGAAGGTAAAGTGAAGGTGGATAAGCTCCGCTTTGCCAATAAAGAAGTTGTTCAGCGGCTGAAAAGTTCAGCCACTTCATCCAAAAAGGTTTATAAGGCGCTTGTTAATGTTGAAGCCCCTATCCCCCAAGATACGCTGAAAACCCTTCAGGAGCTCCCCTTCCCGCTAGAGGTGGATCAACGAACCCCTCAGCGCGTTAGTCATCGTCGATCTGATAGGGTAAGGAAAAAACGCGTCGATACACTAGAAATCAGCCCCATTAGCCCAAAAACCTTTGAATTAACCATCCACTGTCAAGGCGGTCTCTATGTCAAAGAATTTATATCGGGCGATGAGGGACGCACTGTACCAAGTATCGCCGAAATCTTGGGCACACCAGCCGAGTGTACACAGCTGGATGTGATTGATGTCATAATCCAGGAGGATAAACTACCATGGTAAAACGATCTCACGGATACCGTGTGGGTAGCCGTAAAATGATGACCAAGAAAGTTCGCCAACGTGGCATGCCTAGTCTAGGTAAGTTGTTACACACTTACAATGAAGGAGATCTCGTCGACATTATTATTGACCCTGCAATCCATGGTGGTCAACCCCATAAACGATATCATGGTCGTGTTGGAAAAATACAAGGTCGGCGTGGTAAAGCCTATGAGGTAGAAACTACCTTGGGGAAGAAGACCATTCTTCTCGTTGTTCGCCCCGAACATCTCCGACCAAGTGGGAGTCAATCAAAATAGGTGAGGAAGTTTCATGTCAAAGGAAATCATCGAATCACAGCCACTTACTCTAGCCGAGGTAAAAACGATCCTTGCGAAACGTGGCAAGAAAGCCGAGCTTAGTTACATTCAACGTGTAACCTTAGATCATACTGTCAAATTTTCATCCTTATCAGCTCGTACTGCAAAATCGCTAGTGAAAACCCTGGTGAAAAAATACGAAATGGAAGAAACCCTTGCCATCCAACTTGTTGACATCAACCCCACAACTGCCGACGAGCTTGCATCTTTTCTTGCGAGAGCGCCTCGGACATATACTCCTGATGAAGTATCCGATATTCTGGAGCTGATTGTATCGTCGGTGAAGAAGGAGGCAGCAAAGAAAAAGAAATAATACCGTGCGGCAAACGGGAAAAGAGATAAACCTGCGGCACCTTCTTTACATTACTTTTATGAGGGCAGAAAATGACAGCACGTCCACCCACGAAGAAGTTTGAAGAATATGCATATGTTCTAGACCATTTGCCACGTGGGTACCCTGAGGACACCCGACCAATTTTCAAAAAAGATCCCATCGTTCAAGCCGTTGGGGACACTTACTTCACGCTTCTAGAATTGGTCCCAAGAAAGGGAGCACGATTTAATCCGCAAGAATCCATCTTCATTGGACGTGACCGTAGAGAAAAAATTGATCATGTCAAACGCCGGATAACCTTTGATGTTCTTACGGCTACAGCTCGAAGTGAATTACCCTTTGTGATTGAAAAATTAGTAGAAAAATCAGAGCAGCGCTTTGTAGACTTTTTCAATAATGCTCGACCACTCACAACAAGGATGCATAGCCTTGAATTACTTCCAGGAATTGGAAAGAAACTTATGTGGGACATCCTTGAAGAACGTCGGAAAGCCCCCTTTACTAGTTTTCAGGACATAGCGGAGCGCACACAAATTCGAGCTCCAAAAGAGATTATTATGAAACGAATTCTTATGGAATTAGGTGGAGAAGATAAATACAATCTTTTCACTCGCAAGCCTGTTGCTGAGAAAGAACAAAACCGCGATTAAAGGGAGCTACTAAAATGACCCCGGGGACTCTTCTCACCCGGACCAAGCATTGGCTCAAACTAAATAACATCCGTTTATCTAAACAATTGGGGCAGCATTTTCTCGTAGATGATACTGTACTAATGCATATCATTGAATACTCGCATCTTAGAAAGGATGAACAGGTCCTCGAAATTGGAACTGGAAATGGCATTTTGACCCGCGAGTTAGCAGAACATGTCCAACTTGTAAATACCATAGAGAAAGACATAAAGTTCTACCAAATATTGGCTGACGAATTCGAAGCAAACACACGAATTCAACTCATTCTTGGCGATGCAACAAATATCGAGTGGCCTCCTTGTGACAAACTCATTGCGAACCTTCCATACGCGATTTCATCACCCATTCTGTTCAAACTATTTACTACTAACATTCCTTTGGCTGTTGTAATGCTTCAAAAGGAATTTGGAGACCGATTATCTGCCAAGCCTGGATTGAAGCAGTATGGACGCCTAACAGTAATGGCGGCGTATTATTCAAAGATAGAGCTCCTAGAGGTAATCCCACCAGATGCCTTCTATCCGCCTCCAACAGTCTCTTCGGCATTGGTTCGCATAACACGAAATGTGGAACCAGCCTTTGAAGTGAAGGAGCTAGCCCTATTTCAACAAGTAGTAACTGCGCTCTTCAACCAACGAAGAAAAAAGATACGAACCCCTCTGAAAGCATTCTTGGGTAAAACCAGGTTCCAACAAATAGAGCATAAAATTCCATGGATTGATCAACGAGTTGAAGCACTGACACCGATTCAGATCGCTGAGATTGCGAATTTACTATACGAGGAACAGGTTGTATGAGCCCTTCAGCTGCCTTTTTTGAAGATGTATGGGTCGTAGTGGACGATGGAGTGTATGAACCTGCTGATGACACCTTCTTGTTGTGTGCGAACTTAGAGATCACGTCTGGGGAAAGAATGCTTGAGATTGGAACCGGATGTGGCTTAGTGGCTATTCTTGCGGCTAAGGCAGGAGCTCAGGTTGTAGCAACGGATTTGTCAGAGCGTGCTGTGCAAAACGCAAGGAAGAACGTGGTGCTTCACAAATATGAGTCAGTAGTAGAAATCCGGCAAGGCAATTTGTTCGCACCAATTCGTCCGGATGAAAAATTCTCTCTACTTGTGTTTAATCCACCGTATTTACCAAGTACAAAGGAGGACCCTGGATTTGATCCCGCCTGGTCAGGTGGAACCAAGGGGTATGAAGTAACAGACCAGTTTCTCTCACAGTGCAGCAGTCACCTTCAAGCGAATAGCCGATTACTGTTAGTTCAGTCTTCGCTTTCTAAGCCCGGATATATCCAGAATCGTCTCGAAGAACTCTTTCATTCAGTTGTTGTTAAAGAGACGAAGAACTTTTTTTTCGAGCGTTTGATATTATTTGAAGCAAAAATTCCTCGCTAGTCACGTTAGTGATAAAATTTTAGAAGTAGTCTCTGCTGATTGAATTGTGTGGAGTTCCATGCCTGTTAACCTGACCGCTGAAGCACAAGCTGCAAAACTTGCTTATGAGGAAGCTACTGGTCTTGAAGAACGTATTGAGAAACTCGAAAAGTTCATCTCACTTATCCCCAAACACAAATCTTCAGAGAAGATGGTCGCTCTTTACAGGCATCGCTTGACCGTGCTACGACAAGAACAAGAAGACCGGCGTGCCCGACGGAAGGTGGCGACTGGAGGCCCCAGTTACTCACTAGCGAAAGAAGGTGCAGGTCAAGTTGTCTTAGTTGGAACCACAAGTTCAGGGAAAAGCGCTTTACTAAACCGACTCACTGGTGCAAAAGCCAAGGTAGGAGCATATGAGTTTACTACTCAGCTTCCTGAGCCTGGCATCTTGAAATATGGAGGAGCAGACATCCAGATTATTGAGATGCCTGCTCTCTTCGAAGGAGCTTTGGATAGTAGTATTGGACGTCAGATATTCGGTGGAATCCGAAACGCCGACCTAATCATATTGATGATTGACCTCTCCCAATCTCCAGCCCCACAGGTTGAATTTCTCATCTCGACGTTGGAACAAGCACGGATAAAACTCAATAAAGATCCTCCTCCAATTCGATTTGTAAAAACTGGCAGTGGAGGTACAAATATAATCGGAGTCACTTATTTTCAAGGAGACCCCAATCTTATTCGCCAGCTTTTCCGTCGTCGACGAATTCACAACTTTTCACTTCAATTTCGAGGACCTGCCACTTTAGATGACTTGGTTGAAGTGATTGATAGTCGCACAACCTATGTACCTGCGATTATTGTTGCATCAAAGGGAGATTTAGCAGCAAGCTCAAAGAATTATGAGCACTTACAAAAGGAATTCAGTGAAGCGTTTCCAATTTTTCCTGTATCAGTTGAAAAGAACATGGGAATCAGAAATCTGGCTAAAGGTATATTTGATGGGCTACAAGTTATTCGCATTTTCACACGGAAAAGCTCAGGAGAAATTGGGGATAAACCCTTAATTTTACCCAAAGGAGCCAACGTCGAAGATCTTGCCAAGCGCCTTCACAGTGATTTTCACAAAAACTTCCGATATGCAATCGTGTATCGTCTAAGTACTGGGCAAATCCGCAAGAAAGTTGGTTTTACTTTCGTCTTAGAAGACCAGGATGTAATTCAAATCTTTACCTAAAAAGTGCTTCAGTGGTTCGTCATCACGTAAGATTAATAAGATGGCGAGATTTGCCTTACTTCCAATCCTCAGGCTGAGGCGAAAAACGATGCCTGTAAGACCCGGAAAATGCTATCGTCAAATCAAACGTCCTCCCTATACCCGTAAAGAATACGTTAAGCGGATGCCAGGTAATAAAGTGGTTCTGTATCGTATGGGCAAGAAACGAAATCGTAACTTCGAATTGACCTTAAGTTTAACAGCTGATGAAGCTGTACAAATTCGTCACAGCGCACTCGAAGCCATGCGTGTTGCCGCTAATCGCCACCTTACACAGCTACTTGGGCCTGAGGGGTATTTCTTGTGGATTCGCACCTATCCCCATCAAATCCTTCGAGAGAAGAAGATGATGGCCTTTGCTGGGGCAGATCGTATTCAAGAAGGAATGCGGCGCTCGTTCGGGAAGCCCTTTGCGTTAGCTGCACGAGTTAAACCTGGTCAACCAGTGTTGACACTCGAAATCAATTATAGGGATTTAGAAATTGGTAAGGCCGCCCTGCGTCGAGCATCGATGAAATTACCTACTCCCTGTTCGATTCGGCTTGATAAAGCTCCCGATGAGCTTCGTAAGAAAATTGGATTCTAGTGCAACCCACCACGTTTAGCTTATTAACCTGAAGTCGTCTTTAAAGATAGCTTTGTAGCTTAAAGAGAGACCTTGTACTTTCGGAATTGAGTTCCTGCATAGCGACCGCGAGATCCTAAGTCGTTGTTGATTTTGATGAGACGGTTGTATTTGGCTGTTCTTTCACCCCGAGCAGGAGCACCGGTTTTAATTTGTCCGCATGAGAGGGCAACGGCAAGATCAGCAATAAATGTATTTTCCGTTTCTCCACTTCGATGGCTGACAACAACGGTATAATTATTGGCTCCAGCAAGTTGAGCTGCTTGGATGGCTTCAGTGAGCGTACCGATTTGATTAACTTTCAATAGCAATGAATTTGAGGCACCCATAGTGATGCCTCGTTGTAATCGTTCACTATTTGAGACAAAGATATCGTCCCCAACAATTTGTACAGTCTGCCCAATTGATTTTGTTAGCTGTGAAAATGAGTCGAAATCGTGTTCTTCAAAAGGATCTTCAATTGAAAGTAACGGGTATTCTTTGGTTAATGCACGGTAGTCGTCGAATAGGGCTTCTGCGGTAAGTTCTTCATCATCGATAAAGTATTTTCCTTTTGAATAGAACTCGTTGGCGGCGGCGTCGATGGCCAAGCCAATCTCTTTACCAGGCTTGTAGCCTTCTTGTTCAATTGCTCTAATCACAGCGTTAAGAGCATCTCGGGTTTCTCGAATGGGAGGTGCAAAGCCTCCCTCATCACCCAGATTCACGCCCATCGGACCATACTTTTTCTTGAGAACCTTGCCCAGTGTGTGATAGATTTCAATGCCTGCACGTAAAGCGCGATGGAAGTTATCAAATCCTACAGGCATTATCAAAAACTCTTGAATGGCAAGTTGATTACCTGCATGTACCCCACCATTGATGATGTTCATCATGGGAACAGGTAAGATGTATTTATCTCGTGGAACGAGGTATTCGTAGAGGTGTTGAATTCCAGTATCAGCGGCGGCTTTGGCGACGGCCAATGAAACTCCTAAAATTGCATTTGCGCCCAAATGTGCTTTATTTGGAGTTCCATCTAATTTGATTAATATGTCATCAATTGTTTGTTGCTCGCGAGCGTCTAAGCCAATTATTGCAGGAGCAAGAATGGTGAGGATATTATCAACGGCTTTTCGCACGCCGCGTCCATGAAAGCGTTTGGGATCATTATCGCGTAATTCAACAGCTTCATATTTTCCTTTTGAGGCGCCTGAGGGAACCATGGCCCGACCATATGCGTTCTGTGTTAAGACTTCAGCTTGAACGGTGGGATTGCCACGGCTATCCAGAATCTCCATAGCACGAACTTCTTTGATTATATACGGGTTTGACATAGTGAGGTTGTCTCCAATTGTTAAGAAAGTAAGGACCTCGAAGCAGTTAAGTGTTAAAGATACAACGATTCTAAAAAAGATAGAGGGCAGGAAATCGTAATGTCCACTCGGCTGCCCAGAAAACAGATAGAGATTTTGCTAAGTCAACTCAAAGGGTTTCCTTCTCCCAGCCCGGGGAAGGAACAGTATGAAGTAACAGATACTGTTGCAGCAACGATGGTATTTACCGCAGCTACCTATGGAGACATCGAGAATCGACGTGTCTATGATTTGGGTTGTGGTCCTGGACGCTTGGCAATTGGCGCTGCGTTACTCGGTGCACGCGAGGTAGTGGGTGTCGACATTGATTCGAAAGTATTAAATGTGGCAGAACAAAACGCAATTCAAGTTGGTGTGCAAGAGCGAATAAAATTCGTCGCACAAGACATTGAGACAATCACCGCCCAAGCTGATACAGTAATAATGAACACGCCGTTTGGAGTTCAACGGGTTCACGCTGATCAACCCTTTCTCCAAAAAGCCTTAGAAATTGGGAAGGTAATTTATTCCTTGCATAAAGCGTCGGCAGGCGGTCGAAAATTCATCACTGGATTTGTCTCGGATCGTGGAGGACGAATTTCATTTGTTCAGGAAATGTCCATGACGCTTCCCCCAACAATGCACTTCCATGAAAAAAAACGACATAAAATTCAGGTTGATTTTTACCGTATAGAACAATCGGAGGAAACCAAATGACCGGTCAACGAATCAAAGAAGGAGATTCAGTTCTTCCCGGAGAAAGATTGGGTGTAATTGAAGAGTTCCTCCCCGGTGAGGGAACATTTCAGGATGAAGATGATGTCATCTACTCGAGTCTAACAGGCACCGTTCACATTGACATGAAGGAACGAAAAATTAGTGTTGAAACAGCAACTCGTCAACCAGTCTACCCCACACGGAATGACGTAGTCTTAGGTGTCATTCAAAGCGTTACCAAAAAATCTGCAATTGTGAACATATTCCAAATTGAGGATAAAGAATGCCCCGTAACATTTTCAGGATATTTATTCATTAAAAACGCCGCAGGGGGATATATTGACCAAATGCGTGATTTATTCGCTCCTGGAGATATTATCCTAGCCCGTGTCCAACAACAGGCAGATGGTCTAGCACGGCTTTCAACCGTGGGTTCAAGGTATGGCGTGATTCAGGCATCTTGCAGCCGGTGTGGCGAACCCCTTCACTTACAGGGTCGACAACTGGAATGTGCCGAGTGTGGAAATTACGAAAAACGGAAACTCTCTCAAACCTATGGTCAAGTCCCAGTTGCGGAACTGTCAGTAGAGAAGATAACTCCAGAGGAGTAGGAGAGTCGAAGTAGAGTGGCTCGGTGGACCAAAAAGAGCCTCAACTTCTCAGTAACCGGTGCATCTGCCCAAGTTGATTTTATTAATCAGTTGAAAAGAAAACTCAAACTCGATTTTCATATCAAAGCAGACCAAAATGGCGTAACCCTAACCTTACGCGGAGATCCCGAACAAGTGCGAAAAGCCGTTAGCCAAGCACAGACAATATACCGAGATTTCAAGGAGATTCACAGTTAAGCAACACTTTAAAAGCGAAGTTGTGTACGGTCTGCCTGCTCCATGAAAATTTGAACAAGGAGACGATAGCCATGAACATCAACATCATCAAAAACACGCAAAAGGAACTAGAGATTGACATTGAAGGAGAAGGTCACACTCTATGTAATCCTTTACGGGAAATCCTCTTCGAAGACAAACACCTTACCTTCGCAGGATATTCAGTGCCCCACCCCCTCGAAAGAACTGCCAGATTCATTGTTCGAACAGATGGAAAAGTCAAGGCTATCAACGTTTTCAAACAAGCCGCCCAGAAGCTCATCGAACGAACAGAGGAACTTCGATCGGAGTTTCACAAAGCTCTCAAAGCTGTGTGACCCGCGTGTCAACCTTCGAGGAATTACAAGCACTTCTCGAAACGGAAAACGTCCATTCGATTGAGTCCGCAATGCGGCATAAAGAGTTAGCAAAATTAGGTGACCCACTCTCAAATTTACTCTTCTCACTTGCTCTTTCCAGCCAATTGAAACGATTCGAAGGGGAAAAGGTTTCTGGAAAAATCCTTGCTTCGGCAATTCGATTAGCCGAGTTGCGTCATCTTGCACCCTCCCGACTCGACGCACATGGGTTAGGTGATTGTGTGGAAGCAATGATTGCATATGGGTGGCTTCGAAGATATTTTACCATCCAACAAGCGGCATCAATTCTGCAAGAGCAGTTCCTCAAAGCGGGATTAGGTTCCAAACAATCGAAGGCGGAACGCTTCGAAGCGATGGCAATGGGATTTGCCGTGCTCCTGCAATATATTTGGGAGCAAAGCCAGGCTTTGAATACCGTGTAAAGCCAATACATTCTTATGCATTTTCTCGTATGCACTCAGACCCTAAAGAACCGGAGATTTGCCTAGATGGAATTTTGTCCCGAATGTTCAAGTATCCTCACCCCCCAAAAAGATGGAAACAAGAAAATACTCATCTGTCAGAATTGTGGCTATTCAAAACGGCTAACGTCGAAAACCGAAGAAGAATACCGGTATGGTGAGAAAATCGAGCACATTCCCGAAAAAGAAGAAGTCGTCGTTATTGACGAGGAATTACAGAACCAGCAGACAATGCCTACTGTTCGCGCTATTTGCCCAAAATGCGGCCATAAAGAAGCCTACTATTGGCAAGTGCAAACTCGCTCGGGGGATGAGGCAATGACAACCTTTTATCGATGTACTAAATGCAATCAAACTTGGCGAGAATACTGAAACAATTCTTAACCCCATAGGAGTTGGGGGAGAAACCGAATTTTCCTAAATAACAACCAAAAGATATTACGGAGTAGTACAGGAGATGTGAATGCAGCTCTGATGACACGACCTTGGCGATCTATATCACCCTCGCTTTCAATTAGCCGACGAGCCTTACTAGTTTGAAGATTTGAAAAGAGCTGATCTAATTCGTGGTTGCTTAGGGTGTTCACAAGCCGGCGTAGAATCGCCATTAGATAGAGTTGCCGACCCCAATTACGTTTCCATGCATGTTCATACTGACGAAGTTCACCATGATTATACGTCTTTGCTTGTAATGCGCGATGAATACTGGATGCTACCATGACCGCACAGGCCCCTCCAGCAACAACGCCACCTCCTGTTGTTGCCTTGGTTTGACCTGCTGCGTCTCCGATATTGACAAATCGTTGAGCAACTGTTTTAGAAGAAGGCCCTCCAGTGTAGACGATTCCACCATATCGTTTCTCGATTTTAGCATCCAATGTCAAGTGGCAGCGGCTGAGAAATTTATCGAGTGCTCGAGGTGTTTGTTTGTGGGAAGCTGCAAGCCCTACGCGAGCGTGGTGGGCATCTACTGGGATTACCCAAGCAAAGAAGTGCGTGGCAAGTTGATTGTTGAAAAACAGGTGAACCGTGTCAGTTGAAAGGGAGACGTTCGTCACTTCGTATTGCAATGCAGGGAGCATATACTTTGGTTTTGGTCGAGGGAGATTGAAGGGTTTCATTAATTGGGCATTGATTCCTTCAGCATTGACCACGAACTGTGTCCGTAGTTGTTTTCGTTTCCCCTTTTCAGTAACTTGAACCCGCATTTGATGCTGTTCCCGTGTAACACGTATAACGCGAGTCTCCAGTTGTATCGCTGTACCAGCGATCTCAGCTTCTTTGGCTAGTTGTTGATCAAGCCGATCCCGATGAAGCACAAAGGCATGCGGTTTCTTTTTCGCAAGAACTATTTGGGTTCCTGAAGGTGCATGAAAAATCGATTGATGAACCCGCTGGGCAATCACATCAGAGGAGGGAAGTATCCCGTTATTTCTTAGCCCCTCAATACCTATTAGGCCGGCACAATGCACGGGCCTGCCTATTTGGCTATGTTCTTCGAGGAGCAGCACAGAGTGGCCTTTTCGGGCAAGTTGTCGTGCAGCTAGACTTCCTGCGGGGCCTGCACCAATTACGACAACTTCAGCATCCATCGCTCTCAAGTCCTTATTTCAGATATTGAAGAATATCAGACAATACGTTGATTTTAAGACTAGGGGAAACGAAAACGCAGATATGCCATAACATGATGACTAAGTACTTAAGGGATTTTACGGTGGGATGCGCTGAGATGGAAGATATGAATCCAGTGAAAAAAGTCGCCGATGATTTCGAGTACAAACAGGTCCTGGTCGTTCGAACAGACCTGAAGATGAGTCGAGGAAAGATTGCTGTTCAAACAGCTCATGCAGCGGTGTCATCAGCAGAGGAGGCTCGAAAACATGCACCAACTTCTTGGCGAAAATGGTTGTGGGAAGGACAGAAGAAGGTCGCGGTAAAGGTTACTACTGAAGCTGAATTACTTGCCCTTCGGGAAAAGGCAAACCGGGCAGGTCTTCCCGTGTATTTGGTGCGTGACCGGGGACTGACAGAGTTGCCGCCCGGAACTATCACCGCTTTAGGGATTGGTCCAGCTGCAACGAAATCCGTCGATGCCATTACAGGTGAGTTACAATTATTGTGATGTGACGAGTGGATTATGTGCAAGCCCGAGATTACGATAATCTAATAGGAATGCGGGTGTTCACCACACAGTCATCAGGCACTGGAGGTTGCCTGAGAAAAACTCCTGAAGATTTTGTAGTTCAAGAAATTGGGCTCGATGGCTCAATTGCACCATTAGAAGTTTCAGATCAACCTTTTCCCGATCAATCGGGAAAACTGACGGCATTCTTTTTAGTAAAACGGAATATTGATTCGATTCAGGCGATTCGCCACCTTAGTAGATCGGTTGGTGCCAGTTACAAACGGTTTTCATACGCTGGAATGAAGGACCGGCGTGCAGTGACATCTCAGCGCGTTTCATATCGGGGACCACCCCAGGATTTGGTTGGTCGAGATAACCCACAGTATATGATTTTGTATCCTCATCGCGTGACGAAACCTATTGTGCCCGGTGCGTTGAAGGGTAATCGGTTTACCATACTTGTTCGAGATGTCTCCCTTCCAGCTGAAGATGTAAAGCAGCGTTTAAGTCAAATTCAGAATGAGATTGCTAAGATTGGTGGTGTTCTCAACTTCTTTGGACCTCAACGTTTCGGCATAATGCAGCCCAATACCCATCGTATCGGAAAAGAGCTTGTCTTGGGGAACTTTGAGCAGGCAATTCATATTCTCCTTGACACCAACGATGACGTGGAAAATGACGATGAAAAAGCACTCATCAGAGAGCATTCACCTCAAGGAACCTATGAGAGAGCCATCACTCATTTCTTGAACAGACATCCGGGTAAATTCAAAGAAAGTCTGAAAGTATTACCCAAAGATTTGGTTCGACTTTACATCCATGCTTACCAATCCTTTCTCTTCAATCTGACCATAAGTGAGCGCGCTCGCCAAAACATCATTTTGCGGGAACCAATCGTCGGAGATTACACGATACCCATCTCGGGTGAGATTCATGCCGTACGCCCGGTGACAAAGGAGAACTTGAATAGAGTACGACAAGAGGTCAAGAATGGAACTAGACAATTAGTTGTTCCAATTATCGGTATGGATTTCGAACATGTACCGTTGGAAGGTGAGATGGGCGTAATATATCACGCAGTTCTGGAATCGGAGCAGATTACCGCGAGTCACTTCCGGCTTAAAGATCTGCCTGCTTTCAGCTCTCGGGGCACATTCCGTCCACTGCTAGTTAATCCTGATAATCTGCAAATAACTGTTCTCGAGGATGAATCAGACACGCCCTTTCGTATCCAATTCGATCTATCTAAGGGAAGTTATGCGTCCGTGATTTTACGAGAAATAATCAAGCCGGAGTTATCAACACAACTCTGAGAACTGATACACTCTAATCGAACACGATTCGAATACGCTCATTGGTCATCTCATAAATTGCACTTTCGAGCTGCTTGAGAGTAAGAGGAATATTCTCCCGTTCCCGTTCGCTAATTCGCACAATTCGTTCGAAACTATTGTCTGGTAACCAGATAGTGTTGACTCCGAGGATTTTCACTGGGCGAATGAGATCACGTAGAATATCTTGGGGATTCCGGCTTTCTTCGACAATTCGAACCTGCAACTTTACTTCGTCTTCCAATTGACGGAGAACTCGACGACTCGAGCCGATAATTCGTCGCACATCTCCTTTCCCCACTAAAACGATGATAACACCATCGATTTGAAATACCCGCTTGAATGTAACTTTCTTAATTGAGGGGAAAAGATCCTCTAAATTGATGAGTGCACGCGCAACCTTTACATCAAGTTCAGTAATTTCTCCTTCGTCGATTTTGGATTGGCAGTTTCCACAAATGAGTGGGTAATTTTTTAGACAAATTTCACAAAGCGGAGATTTCACAGTTAAGCCTTCTACTTCAAATCTTTGTAACATATAGGATCGAATTGTTAGAACGGCTACCGCTGGAAAGTTAAAAAACGTTCCCATCCGTCAGGCGAAACCATCCCTTGTCATATTGGTACGATTTACTTTACACAAGAACAACGCTCAAAAAGCAATGTTCCTACTCGTCCAGTACATTATTTCAGCAGGTGTAGACAAAATTGGAACTTGTTGACCGAGTTGTCCGATTAACAGAAAGGCAGCTTGAGATTCTGCGCAAACTGTATCAAGCTAGCATTCCGATGTCGGTACAAACAGTAACACGAACGCAGTCAGAGCTGGCCAAAGAGCTCAAAATAACTCGTCAAGCCCTCAGCAATCATTTACGCAAGCTTCGGGGCTTGAAACTAATTCGAACGGGACGCGGATTCATTGATTTGTCACCCGATTCCTTACGCCTTTTAGGGAAATCCACAGACCAAGCTTTTGTCTTCTTACGAGTTGAGCCCAAATCTCGCTTCGAGGTTTATGAGAAGATAAAACAGTTGAACCCGATTCGCCTTCATCGTGTAACCGGATCAGTAGATATCGTGGTTTCGGTGAGTGGTGCTGAGCTAGCAGAGTTTCTTTCTAAAGCTGCCGATATTGATGGCGTGGTTGAAACCTCCACTCATACTGTTCTTACGACATGGACTCCCGAAGCAATATAGAGGTGTTATTTTGCGACTGTTTGAATATGAAGCAAAGGAGGCTTTTCGCCAAGCAGGCTTACCACTTCCATCCTCGGGGCTCGCAGCCTCAGCCGAGGAAGCAGCTAAAATCACCAAGACCCTAGGACAGCCAGTCGTCATTAAAGTCCAAGTGCTTGCAGGAGGACGTGGAAAAGCAGGGGGAATAAAATTTGCAGAAACCCCCGAAGAAGCGAAGATTGTTGCGGCAGAACTGTTGCAGATGACTATTCACGATTATCCCGTACATCGCGTTCTTGTGGAACAGCGCCTTAACATTGAACAAGAAATCTATCTGGGTATCACGATTGACCGCCTCCGACGTCAACCTGTGATAATTTGTAGTTCCATGGGCGGTGTGGATATTGAACAGGTAGCGGAAGAGCACCCAGAAAAAATCACGCGATATTGGATTGACCCCATCTTAGGACTTAGGGATTTTGAAGCACGGAATCTCGCCAAGAACGCAGGCTTTGAGGGAAAAGCAATGGTCAAAGTTGCTAGCCTTTTGCTTAAGCTGTGGCAAGTGTTCATCATTAACGATGCTGAGCTTACAGAAATCAATCCCCTTATTGTCACAAAAGAAGGTGAGTATATTGCAGCTGATGCCCGACTCAATGTTGATGATAATTCCATATTCCGTCACAAATCATTAGCTGAGAGAGTGAGTTCCGGGATTTCGGAGCAAACGGATCTTGAGCAACGGGCTCAGAAACAGGGAATGACCTACGTGGAACTGGAAGGAAATATTGGTATCATCGGTAACGGTGCCGGATTAGTTATGGCGACAATGGATGCTGTCAAATATTATGGAGGAGCCCCTGCGAATTTCCTCGATGTTGGTGGTGGCGCAACCGCGGAACGCATGAGTCAGGCGTTAGATATCGTTTTAGCGCATCCTGATGTGAAAGCTGTTTTCATCAATATCCTTGGGGGGATAACCCGTTGTGATGAAATCGCCCGAGGTATTGTGGAATCACAAGGGAAATTGCCCAGGCAGGTTCCAATAGTAATTCGAATGATTGGGACGCGAGAAAAAGAAGGAGCCAAGATTTTAGAAGCTGCGAAGATTCCGTTCTTGAACTCTATGGATACAGCGGCAAAACAAGTCGTGAAACTGGCACCCACGGAGGAGTAACCATGACCATTCTAATCGATAAATCAACAAAAATTCTGGTCCAAGGAATTACCGGTCGTGAAGGACATTTTCACACCCAGTCGATGCTTGAGTATGGCTCATCCGTCCTTGCTGGGACCACCCCTGGAAAGGGCGGGCAGGAGATTGAGGGACTTCCTGTCTTCGATAGTGTTATTGAAGCCAAACAGCAGTTCCCAGAGCTGAATGCCTCAATTATTTTTGTACCCGCCCGGTTTGCTGCAGACGCTGCATCCGAGGCGCTAGATGCAGGAATTTCGGTGATCACTGTTATAACCGAACATATCCCAGTTCATGATGAGATGCGCTTCATCGAGCTTGCGCGACGCCAGGGCAGTTATGTCATCGGCCCTAATACGCCAGGCATTATCTCACCTGGTGAATGTAAACTCGGGATTATGCCAGCTCACGTCTTTAAGCCAGGTAACATTGGACTCATCTCCCGCAGCGGTACGCTCACCTATGAAGTCGCGGCCAGTCTAACGGATGCTGGATTTGGGCAATCTACAGCGATTGGACTTGGTGGAGATCCTATTGTAGGCATGTCCTTTGTCGATGCCCTTGAACTGTTCGAAAAGGACAAAGAAACTAAAGCAACTGTACTTATTGGTGAAATCGGGGGAAGCGCAGAAGAAGAGGCGGCGATCTATATCAAAGAGCATGTAACAAAGCCGGTTATTGCCTACATCGCAGGACGTACCGCCCCGAAGGGTAAACGTATGGGACACGCGGGTGCCATTGTGAGTGGGAAGACGGGAACCGCAGTTGGTAAGATTAAAGCCCTGAGAAAAGCGGGAGTAACAGTCATTGACCGTCCCATTGATGTGGATGAGACGCTTCAGAAAATCCTCTAAGGGGCTCGATATCCTTTTAAGGAACCAAAGGAATCCGCACCCCCATTATAGGTGAATACGATGCCAGTCGCTGATCCAGAAAAACGCCGCATTGCGCTTCGACATCTACTTTATGTTACCATTTGTCGTGATTGTGGAGCCAAGAATCCTTTCAAGGCCACTAAGTGTCGTCGGTGCCGCCGTAAGAATCTACGACCTAAACGACGTGAACTCGTCAGGTAGTCGTACACCTCGTAGGGCCGGTAGTCTAGTGGTATGACGCCGCTCTCACAGGATTTAGCCCAAACAGGCTGGATGCGAGGAAACGGCGGAGGTCGCGTGTTCAATTCACGCCCGGCCCACCAATCCTCTTATTGAACTGGATAAGCCTCTAGGCGGTCGGGAGCATCACAATGCTTTTAAGTTGTGATTCTGCCTCGTAGCCAATCCTCATGGTGAACTGAGATGCCCCGTGAAATTCAGACTGAAGAAGAATTCCTCGAAATCGTTGAGCGCGCTAGTGAGGTGCGAGTGAAACGGCTTCGAGATGCAGTTAAGCTGAAGCTTCGAACCCCGAGTTATCTCTATACCTACGTTTGTGATCCGGGGACAGCAGAAAGGTTACTTGCTGGCTTGAAACTTCCTGTCGTGGATGTTTAATTTTTCTAAAACCCTTCGTTAGGGAATTACAGGTAGCACCCACCGAATTAGAAACCCAATTGTTATTCCAAGAAGACCCAAAGCCACCGGAATAGGGAGCCCTGCCATGATTCCCCGTTTTTCTAGGAGTTTAAGAGTAGTAAGAAACCCGATGATAATTCCAATTACGGCAAGGATTGCCGGAAGGAAACCAAAGTTTACTAACGCGAGAACAGTCATCATTCCATAAAATGCGACATCTCCCAGTCCAATATCCCATTCAGCAGTTGATACGGCTAATGCCCCCAACTTGTCGGGATCATCTTCGGTGAGTTCAACGATTTGCCGAATTGGTCCTTTTTTCACTGAGATATAATCGTAGATAGCTAACCCAATTAGTAGTAGAACACTGGTCCACACGGGAAGTACAACGCCTAGAAACGCCCCAATTGCGGCACCAAAAATAAGGAGCCCCCCATTCTTCATCCGATTGTCCTCATCCACGGTAATGAACGCTATAAAAACGGTCAAAACTAGCGCTAATAGAATTAGAGAGGCTAGAATTGGGTCAACGAGTTGGAAGACAATCACATACATATAGCCAAAATATAATGCGACGATGATACCGATGAAAACAAAGGCCCCTATCAGAAGGTAGCGCAGAAATCTTTCGCGCCCGTATTTGAGAAGTAACACAACCAAGGTAGCGCCAACCGTGGCTAATACAACAAAGAGTATGGCGTTACCGACAGCAGCTAAAATACCAAATTCAGATTCCGGAATGGGTTCAGCGTATAAGCGAAACCCAGACAAGAAAACAATGATTCCAAGCAATGCAGCAGTTATTATTGAAGTGAGGAGGTTTCCAAGAATGGTACCGCGATCTCCAGAGATTACAGGCATTTCATCAGCCATGAGAGTTCACCTTGTTTGGGGAAGTTTAATTTGCTGCCCTGTCTCGGCAACATGAGCATTTATGCCATTTGTTTTGTGCAAAGTCTTTGCTAGATATTCACAGGCTTCAGCTTCGCCATGAACAGTGTACAGTTCTTCGAGATTTGGAAAAGAGCGGCCCAATTCGAGTAACTGGTCTTGACCTGCATGAGACGAAAAGTCAAAAAGCTGGTATTTCGCTTTGACCCGCTTGACTCCAGCTCCATTATCATAGTGCCCATTGTCAAGCAATTCACGACCAGGAGTTCCTGGAATCTGGTATCCTACGAGAAGAACCGCGTTTTTCGGATTATTCATAATTTCTCCCAAATACATGGCAGCTGTCCCTCCACGAAGCATTCCAGCAGGGGCTACAATCAACCCTGGATTCCTCGTAAGACCTTCACGTTGTCGACGACTGCGAATCCATTGAGTGTTTCCAAGGGCCCGTTTCAGGAGTGAATAGTTCTTGAAGAAGTGGGGATGCCGGAGGAATATCCGAGAAGCATCTCGTGCCATTCCATCCATGTAGACGGGAAAGTCCACACGATGTTTGGTAAGGATGCACAAAATTTCTTGTGCTCGGGCAACAGCAAAGGCAGGAACGAGTACAGTCCCGCCACTTTCAATCGTCTCTTCCGCGGCACTAATGAAGTTCTCTTCGATTTTTTGTCGGTCTTCATGTGCCGTCAGGGCGTAGGTACTCTCCATAATGAGCGTGTCAGCTGTCTTTTTGGGAATCCGTGCTCCCTTGAGTAGCTGCGTGTCAATGGTGTTAATGTCACCTGTATAGAGGATATCATGAGAGGGTGTTTCAACTTGGATTGCGGCGCTACCAGGGATGTGCCCCGCATCATGAAAGGTGATGGTGATATTATCTTTGAGTTCGATTGGTTCTCTATACTTGATAAGCCGAATTCGTCGGAGTAACCGATCCAGTTCTTCTTTTTCGAAGGGCAGGAAATAGTTGCTAAGCCGGATCATGTCCTTGAGCAGAATTCGGATTAAATCACGAGTTATGGCTGTCATGTACACAGGTGCGGACCCGCTGGCAAAAAGCAGGGGAAGACCACCACTGTGATCCAAGTGAGCATGGCTAAGGGCGACAAACAAGTTCTTAGGACGACTGAGCTGAGGAAAGGAGGGATTACCATTAAAGGAAGCCCCGAAGTCACAGAGAACTGATGTGTCATCCTCCTTTACCAAGTATGCGGAACTACCTATGGTTTTACAGCCACCCAGAAAATGGAGTTCGGTCAAACTGTTACGAAGCCCCTGCGCCGAGACGTGGGTTTCTTGGCGGGAGTTATATTCACGCCATTTGACCATGAACATAAATGTATTTCGAACCAAAGACTTCGAGTTTAAATAGCGGTTCTAATCAGGGAAGAAAATTTAAAACCTGAAATCTTGCTGCTACAGCCATTAAGTGAATATGGTGCTGAGGATGGAATATTCTGAAGAAATTCAAATTATCTTACATGACCCCGATGTGAAATTAAAGGGCAAAATCTTAGTTTCCGGATTTCACAGTGCCTTGGGAGAAACTGGATATATTGTACTTCGCCACTTAGCAGGCCAGAAGAATGCTCGTCCAATTGGATCAATTATGAGCCCATTGGTTCCGCCTCACGTCTTCATTGGCGGTACCCGCCTTTTGATGCCCATCGAATTATACGAGTATGCTGACAAGTTCATTCTTCTCTTCACTCGTCTTCAACCCCATCGCGCCGAATGGTCACCTTTCACCGAGGCCGTGGCTAATTGGTGTGTGGAGAATGAGCTCAAAGAAGCGATCCTACTTGGGGGATTGGATTTGCAATTCGCGGAAGGCGAAGAGCAGTATCGGAGTGCTTATACTTCTACGTATCACAGCACCGCGAAAAAGCATGAATTACCTGTCTTAGAAGAAGGTCGTGGAATTTATGGACCGCTAGCCCTGATGCTAGCGAATTTCCAGATTCGCGACTTTCCAGCCGTAGCAATTCTACCATACGCTGAGCGTGGACGTCCAGATCCACGAGCTGCAAGTGTTGCCATTAATGTATTTAATCAGCTCTACGAGATGGATATTGACACCGAAGAACTCATGGCTGATGCTGAAGCCATTGAGAAAGAAATCAAACAACTCATTGAACGGCAGCAAGAACGTGAAAATGATCGCGGCGCTGGCGGAATGTTCGTTTAAACTCCAGCTAAGCGTTAGTGAACAGGTGTTCCTGGCGGTAATTCCTTCTCGGGTATCACCAGTATAACCTGGTATTCGGGATCCCCTTGTTTCCCGACTTCAGCAGCTAAAAGCATCCCCTCAGATTTCTCACCACGGAAAACCGCTGACTTGAGATTCACTAAGACAATGAGCTGTCGGTTGACCAGAGATTCTGCGGAATAATATTGAGCTAATCCTGTCACGATTTGACGTGTTCCCAGCTCACCCAAGTCGATTTGAAGTTTAAGCAAATTCTTGGTGCCAGGAACTTTTTCAGATTTGGTTACGGTCGCGACACGAAAGTCGAGTTTCTTAAAATCCTCAAATGTGATCACAAAGCATCCCTTCTAACTGCGAGTTTGTACCCTACAAATACTATTTAGCTGTGACTCTCGAATAACACCGACAAAACTCCCGTTATTTGCTATGAGAAAACCGCAGAGGCTTTTGGCAAAGCGGGTTTCTAAAGAAAGAACTAAAAGTTCGCTGACAACGGTCGTAATTGAAGCAGCAAGTTGAGAAAAGACGCTATTTGGTGAAATTACGGTGGCACGACGTACATGGACAATAGTCACCCTCATCGTCGTCCTCATCCTACCTATTCTAGTAGGTCTTCCATCTCACCAAATTCCGTTAGCAGCAGACAAGATTGAATCTCCAGAGGCTTCACCTCCTCCACCTTATGGTGTTTATTCTGTAGGAACCTATGGAGGAACAGGGAGTTCAACTAATATTGTTGCCAATTACAACAAAACACTCTCAGTGAGTACTCTCACAAATGATACGAACGACCTTACAGTAGACATGGCAGTTGACTGGAGTTCGTATATTATTGTTAATTTCACTAATATCATAGCGAGCCCCCTTCTCTTGGATATCGAGACAAATGAGAGTGCCAGCGAATCCCGGGATGACTTACCCTGTGCTATGAGTTTCCGGGTCACAAATTCCTGCTACTTGTATAGTATCATGGTTAAGCTCTATGCGAGTATGGGAAATCTGAGAGATGGTTTTGATCTGTGGATTGAAATTTACAACGCTTCCAATGACGCAGGTCGACCGAAACCTGAAGCTGTTGGGATTTCTTCTGTGGTTTTTCTTGATTTAGGTGATGCTGATTCTTCTTTTGACGGTTGGCAAAACGTGTCTTGGGGTGGAGGCGTTTTTCTAAATACGTCTGAGACGTATAATAACTACTTCTTTGCCGTTGCCACACCGTGGTCAGGGGCATTTCCGGAATGGAAATGGCGTCTTGATTCAGAAACAGGTGATAACGGATATGCCTGGCGAAGTGCTCCTTGGGCTGAACACATGGGAATAGATTACTTCCTTAATGTATCCGTTGTTCCTATGACATTCACTCCTGCTCCTTCTCAAATTAACATGCAAGTCAACGCGACCAGTGTTCAAGATGGAGTGGCAAACGATGGTTGGTGGGAACGGAGTTTAACTCCAAGCACCAAATCGATGCTATTTGATATCAGCACTACTTGGCCTGTTAGCCTAAGTTACACGTACATAAGTAGGTTTTCAAGGACCTTTAGCGGAACAACTGAGTTCCTTGCCTCTTCGCAGTTTGATACAACAAACTGGAATATCACTACATCCCTTTCATTTCCTAGTATTAATGCAGATGCAAATAGCCGCACACTAAACTTTTCGATACCCAGTTACTGGGAGATACAAACCCTCTTAAACGGGTCACTTCCGGTTCCATTCTCGCGATTCGAAGATAACAGTACTAGCCCTGGTCAGCCTGGTTGGCTCTTCCTTGACGAACCCAGTGGAGCCGGAAATGGAACCACGTGGCGCGTTATATCCTTTGATACAAATTATGTTCAAACACCGTTCATCCGTCGGGGTGGGCTCGATGTGACCGGGCAAGAAGTAAACATCAATGACTCCCTCACAGTTTCAGCTCAGCTGTCAACCTTTGCTAATGGAATTGGGCGATTAAACCCCTATGACGAGTTGGGAGTATCCCTGAATCAATGGCTTCTGGCTCCTGATGGGGGTGGATTGCTAGCCTTCCCAGCTTTCACACCAACCTCTTATGCCATAACAAATGTCACAATGCGATGTGAAGTGGTTTGGAATAATAGTCTTCATGCGGGTGTTAGAGTAAGCACCGTTGACCTCGTGTATCCCACGACATTAACTGGTAATCCCGATTCCTACTTTAGCCTTATCGAGGATAACGTCAATATCAGCGTTTATTATTATGACACCGAAAACTCTGTGGGCATTCCAAATGCTATGGTGAATGTGACCTTCAGCGGGTCGACATATTTACTCGGGGATGTTGGAGGAGGATATTATGAAAGCACCATCGATACTGGAACAATGGGATTAAGTCGGGGTATTCATGTCGGTCTAGCAATGGCGGATAGACCAGGATATTCGCCTTCCACGATTCCGGTAACTCTTACTTTGTGGTCGAAGACCCAGCTGGTTGCGAATTGGACGACCCTTACAATCAATTACACTGAAAGTGTGGCAATTGAGGTTAATTACTCGATTTTTACACCACTCGGTGAGGGGGGGATCACTGGAGCCTTGGTAAACATTTCGGGTCCAGGGTATTTCTATTGGCTCTCCGAAGAGGTGGGTGGTAACTATTCCATTGTCGTCGATGGCCCTGAACTTGGTGTGGGTACTCATAATCTTGTGATTAACGCTTCGAAACCTGGTATGTTTATTCAAGAAAATTCTCTTTTAATTACCCTAACTGTTGAAGGTGAGCCCACAAACATAACAGGCAGTGCCCCGCTGAGTATCGATGGTGGTGAACCGTTTAACGTCTCTATCACCTATCGGAAGCAATCAGACGGAACAGGGATTTTAGGAGCCAACATAACTTGTTTACTTGATGATTCACCATTCGCTGGATTTACTGTATATGACTTGCTAAACGGCACGTACCACGTCGGATTTATTCTAAATGTGAGTGGGAGCCCAGCGACCGTTAATATTACACTAACAGCAGCTCTGAGTGGATACAATAACGCCGTTTATGATACCCTCATTGATGTGCTAATTCGTCCAACCAATCTATCTGTCCAAGTCCTCTCAGCTTCTCCCATTGTGTATGATTCACTGTTTCAGATTCGTGTCACCTACCAAGACATGACCGCACAGGGCATAATTGGAGCGATCATCCAAGGAAACTGGTCAACAATTAACTTTGTTGATAACCTGGATGGGACCTATACGGTCAACTGTATTACAACAGGTGCCATTGCAGGTTCATGGACCATTAGCTTCAATATTAGTGCCCTCAACTATGAGATTGAATACTTCAGTGAAAGCTTTGACCTGGTATGGGCAACATCGCTAACCCCCCAAAATGGAGATTATTCTCCCAGCGAATTTGAAAACGAAACATTGGTCCTTGATGTGCTGTTTTGGGACACGAGTAATAACCTAGCTATCAATGGTGCGACGGTTTGGGCAATCTTTCAGAGCAATCCCTATAGCATGGTCTCCATTGGTAGCGGAGTATACCGGCTTAGTTTGAATTTAACCCAAGTAACTCCGGCAACCTATTCCTTGACAATCTATGCGCAACGACCGCTCTATGAAAACCAAACCCTGATTTTAAGCTTGGAAGTGTTAGCAAAATTTGATACAATGTTGACTGTGACGTTGCC
>JBHLPH010000062.1:0-4730 GCA_048939625.1 Promethearchaeota archaeon | reverse complement strand
TAAGCCTGGAAGCGCAAGGCTGGCTTGCAGAATCACCTAATCCCGAACTATTTGGTCAAGCAGTTGAAAGGTTCCTCAAAAGTGATCAGCCACAAAAAGCCTTAGATCTTATCATGAGCCTCATTGCCTTTGTGGAACCAAAAAATCAGGTTAAATGGATACATAGTGCTCGGGATATCACCAAGGAACTACCTTCAGCTCAACAGGATACCTATTATCTTTTGTTGGCAGAGCCTCTCCTTCATTATGCTGAAGATGATGAACGAGAAACTATTTTGAATAATATTTTGAGGGTAACCAAAAGCCTTAGCGAGGTCAAAGATCGGAGCCCTTTGGGGAATATCGCAGTCCTACACGGAGTTGATCTTCTCGAACCGTACCGGATTGACCCTAAAACATTAGTTCAAATCCGTCAAGATAACGTCCACGAGCTTGTAAGATCGCTTGCTACTGCTACTCACAATCGTCTAAGGGGTATGATGCTAAACCTCTTAGGAAATTCCTATTCGCGGATGGCTGAATCCGAACAAGATCCTGAATTGCGTCAGGACCTTTTTGATAAAGCTAAGGATTATTTTCTTCAATCTGTGACAACGCTAGAACGTACACCAGCATATGGTGAATTACTTTGTGCTTACATCCTAGCAGGAACAGGTTTTCTTTCTATTGCTGAGTTAGAGCGAGATTTTGATCGACGCAATGAGCTCTATCGGCTAGGAAAAGAACACCTCCAAAAGGCGCATAAAATTGGTGAAATGACCCAATTCTATGAACTTCGGGCACAGGCTGCGATTAACCTAGGTACTGCTTTAGAACGGCTTTCTTGGTTTGAATTGAATCCTAAAACCCAGAAAGAAAAATTGACAGAAATCTATGAAATCCAATTAGAGGGTCGGAATTTAGCTCAAAAAACGACAGGTTATCGCTGGGTTGGATATGCTACCATGAAAGCAAGTGAGATATGTGGGTTGCTCTCTGATTTGGAAACACGAATTGATCAGAAACGCCAATGGGCCACAACACAACGAGAATTAAGTCAAATAGGGCTAGAATCTCTAAACCAGACCAAGGACCTTCGTGGACAAATTATGGCATTATGCAATGTTGCTTTCGCATATGCTAAACTCGCTGATCTTACACCTAAACTCGACGATAAGCTTTCACTTTTGGAAGAAATGTTTCGTCACGCTCAACAGGCTTCCACACTTAATACCCAAGTTCCTGATCCGGTTATTAGGGCATACGCGTTTCAACAAGCGGGTGAGGCTGCTCAATCTCTTGGTATACTCAAAGGCGATTCGGATTTGCTCCAGAAGGCTGCATTTTATTTCGAGCACGCCTCAGTCGATTGGTCGAAAACTGGTGAGCGTCATAAAGAAGCGCAAGCTATTACCAAACATGCTGATTCATTGTTGTTTCAAAGTAGTTTGGATTTCACACCCGATGAGGCAGAACGGTTAGCCTTACTAGATGAAAGTCAACAATTGTACAAAACTGCTGCTGCTCTCTTCTCACAGCTCTTTTTCTTTCATGATTCAGGAGAAAATCATTGGCGTATTGGGCAAATCCACATACTCCGGAGAGAGTATACGCGCGCTCAGGAATCCTTTGATAAAGTTCAAAAAGCGTTTGTGAAAGCAGCAGAATTGATTCCCGATTTTGCAGAAGTCTATTCCGTTTTTAGCACCTTTGGAATAATCCTCGTTGGGCTTGTGGACGGATTACGCATCATCAATCGGGGCGATTACGCACATGCTGCATTATTATTTGCTGACCTTGCAATGGAACTTAGCACTGAAACCGAACGAAGCCTCCGTGATCTTCGACAACTACTGAGTGTTTTGGGTCAAATTTGTCAATATGCAACAACGCATGATCCTGCCCAGCAGAAATCAGCGCAAACTGAATTGAATCGATTATTGAAACAACTCAGCCCTGATGCCCTTGAGCAACAGTTACCTTACAGCCTTCATAAAACCATTCACCGATTACAGATTTTCTTAGTGGCTCCCCGCCTTTTCTTTCCGTCTATATTACTGGAATTACCTCTAAAGGAGAAAATGCTTGCCATAGTCCAAACCCGCCACATGGTGGGAACAGCCTTGAATATGTATCAGACCACCGCAGTCCAACGTGATACATCTGTTGAGGAACCTTCCGAAGATATTATTCGCAGTTATGTTGCCCGAATGAGTAATGTTCTAGCTGACCGCTAGAATGGTGTGCATTTCATCTCTCTCTGTTCTGGGAGAGCGAAAGCTTTTATCATTTACACGCCTTGACCCGTAAATGAGGAATTACGGTGTCACTCAAAGTTAGGAATCTCATTAGTATTGCAGACTTAAGTACCAAAGAAATTATTGCAATACTTGATCGCGCAGACAAAATGGAATCCATCGCTCGGGGGGGCACCCCCTCATCTCTTCTTGCAGGTAAACTTCTTGCGACTCTGTTTTACGAACCATCAACCCGAACGCGATTGAGTTTTGAATCGGCAATGGCACGGCTTGGAGGTTCTTCAATTTCTGTGGCTGATATAGGCGCCTCTTCTGTAGCAAAAGGTGAATCACTCGCAGATACCATCCGAACCGTTGAAAATTATGCCGATATCATCGTTCTTCGACACCCACAAGAAGGCGCTGCTCAATGGGCCGCAGAAGTCGCACAAATTCCAGTGATTAATGCTGGGGATGGGGCAGGCCGCCATCCAACGCAAACCCTTCTTGATTTATCAACTATACGTCGCAGTCAGGGTCGCCTAGAGAAGCTAAATATCGCGTTACTGGGTGACCTTCGTTTTGGGCGGACAGTTCACTCACTTTCTTATGCCATCACTCGGTTCACAAATCGCATATATTGTATTGCCCCCCCAGGTCTTGAACTCCCAGACGAAATCGTCATGGATTTGACTGAACAAGGAAAAGAAGTTATTCAGACGCGGAACCTGAAAGGTATACTTCCTAAACTTGATGTATTGTATGTGACCCGAATTCAAAAGGAACGCTTTCCAACAGAAGCCGACTATGAAAAAGTGAAAGGCGTCTTTCGTATAGACAAAAACATCCTTCAAGGTGTCAAAAAGAACCTGGACATTCTTCATCCTTTGCCCCGAGTAGATGAGATAGCACCTGAAGTTGATAACACTCCTTACGCTCGATACTTCACCCAAATGTTTCATGGAGTGCTTGTACGAATGGCAATCCTGGTCATGCTAATGGAAGTGTAACTCAATGGAAGCACCAAAAACAAAGTCAACAAAATCCAAATCCCCAAACAAAGTCAATGAGCTTAGAATTCAAAAGATCCAAGCTGGAACCGTGATTGACCACATCACTGCTGGGTACGCTCTTGCTGTGCTACAGATTCTTGGTATAACGGGACAAGAAGGGGATGTGTTGAGTATTGCAATGAATGTTCACAGTAAGCGAATGGGGAAAAAAGATATCATTAAGGTGGAAGGTCGGGAATTAACCGCTGATGAGATTAACCGCATTGCTCTCGTAGCGCCTAAGGCCACTATCAACATTATTCGTAAATACAAGATATTCGGTAAGATGCGAATTGAAGTACCCGATGAAATTATTGGTATTGTGCGCTGTGTGAATCCCAGTTGCATTACAAACAATGAACGTGGAATCAAAAGCAGCTTCAATGTTGTGAATCGTGCACCAGTAACACTTCGCTGCTCTTACTGTAAACGCATCACTAGCCAAGATTATATTGTTGAGCAATTACAGACTCATGGTTAAGTCTGTTCTTTCAAAATCAGGAGGCACAAATCAATGGCTAAGCTCTATGGACACGCGTTCATCAGTACACTTGAAAAACGAGTTAACACCAAAAAGACACGCGTAATTCACGCCTTAGATGTGGCTAATACGCTCCCCGCTGATGCACCAGAATCTGCGCGAAAAGAGCTGATTGAACGAGCCTGCCATATTGCGGCTGCAGTTGAACCCCATGTAGTTGCCATCAAATTAAATTATCCCCTAGTTCTTGCAGTGGGATTGGAAATCGTTCACCATTTGAAGATGCTTGTCCCCGATCTTCCTCTAATTGCCGATTTCAAAGTCGCAGATATCGATAACACTAATGCATGGATTGCTCGACATGCCTTCGCAGCTGGGTTTGACGCCATCATCGTTCAAGGATTCATTGGTGAGGAGGCAATTCAAGCTGTTTTGAATGAGGCTAAATCTGCCGGTGATAAGGGGGTCATTCTTGTTGTTGATATGAGCCACCCTGGGGCTGCAACATTCATTCATCCCCAAACTCCTAGAATGGTAGATTTGGCCAAGCGCTTGAGGGTTACTGGGGTTATTGCTCCGGGCACACGACCTGCTCATGTACGTGAAATCCGCATACAGCTAGGTTCTGAAATCCTAATACTTGCTCCAGGTGTTGGGGCTCAGGGTGGAAAACCGGGTTCAGCAGTCTCAGCAGGAGCGAATTATGAGATCATTGGTCGTTCCATTTACAATGCAAAAGACCCTTCTTTGATAGCTAAGGAGTTTGCCTTACAAACGTTTACGGCAACACCTTCCACGAGAGCGCTAGAAAGGGATATTTTCATCAAGGCGATTGCACTGCTTCTGGCAGACGTGGGAGCAATAAAATTCGGTGAATTTACTCTAGCTTCTGGGAAATCTAGCCCTTACTATATTGACCTCCGGGTTGTTCCTTCTTTTCCTGATGAATTCAACAAATTAACGGATTTGTTTGTCCACTGG
>JBHLPH010000061.1:0-4774 GCA_048939625.1 Promethearchaeota archaeon | reverse complement strand
TTCTTGAAGGAAGCGAAGGGATAAAGATGTAATGTTGTGTCCGCATCGTTCCTCGCCCTCCCCTCGCTCCCCCTCCCCAACCTCCCCTTTTAATGGCACCTTCGCTTCCTTCTTCATTTTCTCATAAAACCAAGCATTTACCTCTGTTTGATAGGGGAATTCTTTAGACACAAGACTCTTACCTAAGCTGCTGTACAGTGGTTCCCTGAGGTGAGGTCGATTTCACATAAAGCGAACCCATCACCTTCAACAGAGATGCCTTCAGAGAAAGCAGGGTTTGTTGTGAAGGTTGTTATTGTTGGAGACTGGAGTGTAGGAAAAACGAGTTTAATTCGTCGATTTGCTGAAAATAAATTCGATTATGATTACAAGCCCAGTATTGGGGTTAACATCGTAACGAAGGTTGTCGATGTTAAGGGACGAAAATTAAAACTTCAAATCTTTGACACCGGAGGTCAGGAACGACTTCAGCCTCTCCGAAAAAGGTATTATACAGGAGCTAATGCGGTCATTTTCGTTTTTGATATCACACGGGCTTCATCTGCTGCCGCAATAGAGTCCAAGTGGCTCGATGAGGTTACCTCGACTCTCGGTGATGACTTTGTACGTGTTGTAATCGCGAACAAGACTGATTTAACCTCAGAACGAACAGTGTCTGAGTATGCAGCCCAACAAGCAACTGAACGAATTCAAGGCAAATACTATGAAACCAGTGCCTTAGATGGGCGAAATGTCGCCGATGCATTCAATGAGTTAGCTACACAGCTGATGGAGAAACTCTTTCCAGAGGTGTAATTTTATGGACCCAACTTCTTTGACTATCGGAAAACAATACATTGAAGCAGCCTTCAAAACTGATTATTTTCTGAGGAATAAGATCAGCGAGGATCTTATCGTCGTTGATAGTTACTTTGGCCCTCCTGAATTCAAGCCTAAAAAGGACCCTGTTGACCCTGATCTTCTATTGAACTCAATCCATCAACTGCAGGGGAGGATCAAAAAGGAAATTCGTGTTAAGCCACGAAGAACCTATCTGCTTAAGCAGATAGCCGCATTGGATCTCCTTATTAGATTTGGATTAGATGAAAAGATTCGTTTTGAAAAACGAGTTAAAATCGGATTAGATGCTGACGTGGTCGTTATATCAAATGAGCGTATCGATGAGCTGAGTGAAGAAGCGGATCGGGCTCTTAGGAGGGAGGTTCTCAAGGGGGATCTCACGTCCATGGCAACGAGTTGGCGAAAGCGTGCAATGACTACTGGTCCAGAGATTGTTCCGCTAGCACAAGAGGTTGCCATCACAGCTAGACGTGCTACTGAACAGCTTCTTTTCAAATTACCCGAAGATGAACAAGTAGAATTTCGAGCAGTTCCGAAGGCGTCTTGGAGCGCATATAATTATTATCAGGGAAAATACCATGCCATCATCGAAGTTAATATTGAGTTACCCCGAAGCAAATATAGCATCTGGAAATGGGTTACCCACGAAACGTATCCGGGGCATCAAACCCAACTTGTTCAACAGGAATTAGGGTTTGAGCAGGGAACGCATTCCATTGAAGCGACAATTGCGATAATTAATACTCCGGATTGCACCATTGCTGAAGGTATTGCTGAGGCTGGACCGGACATTCTGCAGGCGGCGCGTCCCCTCACCCGACCCGAAACTGTTTCCTCCTATCTAATGCAACTACGTCGTGCCGTTGGAATTAACGCGCTTGTTATGATTCAACAAGAACAGCGTAGTGAGGCTGAAGTCGTCGAATACCTCCAAAATTATGGTGCTTATGAAGAAGCCTATGCCAGATCGCGTCTCCCATTCATGACCGATCCAATGTGGGGACCTTATGGATACACCTACCTCATTGGAGCTTGGTTAGTACGTGGATTTTTCAACGCTGCAAAAGAAGCTCACATGTGCGATGAATTCATACAGGCTATTTATCATGAACTTCATACCCCTTCAACCCTCAAAGCGCGGATAAAAGAATTAGACCTCAAACTCTCACGACAGATTATCTAACGTTAAAGGGAAGACCCAAATAGCAGTATGTCGGTCATTTTCTTGAGGGTTTATCACAATGATAGAAGGCGTCTCCCCCATCGTCAATACGTTTTTTGGAGCGCCAGTCGATCCTTCAGCTGCATCATTCGTCTTCACTGGAGTTCCTTTTGATAAAACTACAACCTTTCGCCAGGGCACGCGTAAAGGTCCTGCTGCAATCAGAAACGCATCGCAATTCATTGAAAGTTATTGCCTTCAGGAGTCTAATAATGTGGATGCAGCACTATTACCTCTTGCAGACATTGGTGATATCATCTTCGAACTGGAATCTGTTCAAAACATGCTTCGTGCAGTAGAATCAGTAGTTAGCCAGATTGTCCAACACGATAAGATTCCAATCCTTCTCGGTGGCGAACATACTTTGACACTCGCTGCTGTTCGTGCCCTTCCTCGCGATATTGTTCTCCTTCAATTTGATGCACATATGGATTTACGCGATCGATTCAATAACGAAGAATTCTCGCACGCTTGCGTACAACGGCGTATCGTTGAACAGCTAGGTCCTGATCACCTCATCCAAGTTGGTATCCGCGCAGTTTCTAAAGAAGAATATAACTATGCCAAGGAACACCAAATTACTTACTACACCTGTGAGGACATTCGCAGAGAAGGTGCAGCCACAATAGCACGACAAATCACCGACGCGATTCCCCCCGGACCCCCTCTATACCTCTCTGTTGATATGGATGTATTAGATCCTGCTTATGCTCCTGCGGTTGGAAACCCTGAAGCAGGGGGGATGACAACATCCGAGCTCTTGACCCTTCTTCGAGCAGTAGCATCACGGAGCATGATTTTTGACATCACAGAAGTCGCTCCCCAATATGATCAGGGAATCACTGCCATTGTCGCGGCACGAATCGTCACAACCTTCCTATGTGTCCAAGCCAACCGCCTTGATAAATCAAAATAGTGCCAAGCAAACCCCATTAACTCCACTTGCACTTCGTCTCTCAGCTTTTGAGGAAAAACCTTAAAATCCGGAACAATAGGAGCACACACTATAATCACAGGTGAAACGGAATTGTCTGATGTTTTACAGGTTCTGGGTCAAATGGGTTCCAAAGTCGATGAGAAAATGCTTGAGCTTCTCGGTGTTGGTGCTGCAAAAGATTTCCAAGAGGTCGTCTTCCATCAAGTAAAAGCCGGAGGAAAACGAATTCGCCCTGCTTTAGCAATTCTATTTTGTCAAGCCGCAGGCGGTAAAATCAAAGACGCATTATCTGCAGCTGCAGCCATTGAGCTCATACATAATTATTCACTCATTCTGGATGATATCATCGATGATGCTGATGTTCGCCGAAACCTACCAACAACTTGGACAAAATACGGGTTAAATTTTGGCATCTTAGCCTCCACACACTACCGTGAAGCCATTGAGGAAGGCTCTTTACAATCCCCTAATCATCACGCCATCTCACGAATAATTGCAGATACAATCCGCGAACTAGTAGAAGGAGAGAGGCTTGACGTGCTTTTTGAACAGCTCCCGAGTAATGAAGAATACACCGAAAAACACCGATATCATGACGTTAGTTTATCTGACTATGAAACAATGATCGGGTACAAGACCGCTGCACTGATTCGTGCAGCCTGTGAAGTCGGGGTCATCTGTGCAGGAGGCTCTCCTAACCTACAGAAAGCTGCACGCGATTTCGGATGGAAAGCTGGCATCGCCTTTCAAATGGCTGATGATGTACTCGATCTTTTCGCTGAAGAAAAAAAACTCGGTAAAAAATTAGGCAAAGACATTTATGAACACAAACTCGGTAACATCGTGATTCTGCAAGCCCTTCAACTCCTTTCATCCGAGGACCGTTCCTTTGTTCTCACAGTTCTAAGGTCTCCTCAACCTACAGACGAGGATGTTCAGAGGGTCATTGCCTTACTTAAACAAACGACAGCGAGCGCCACCGTCCAACAACAGACCCAGCAGCTTGTGAATGAAGCAAAAACTGCTCTTGAAGCCTTTCCAAATAAAGATGCAACGAAGCTACTTCGTGCACTCGTTGATTTCATCTATCAGCGTTCGTTCTAAACCCGCCAATTGTTATTTTATAATCCATCAACTTCCATAAGGGCACGCAGTTCTTCCATGCTAAGTTTCTGCCCAGTTTGCTGTTTTGTTTTTGCTTGCTCTGCTAACCGTTCCAATGCAGCTTTCTCTCTTGCCTCACGGGCTGCCTTCCGACCTTTTCGGATGGTATCCAATTGTGCTTTCAGGTCACTTTCCTCTTTTCGCAGCACTTCCACTCGATCGCGCATTTCATCAGCCTCCTGAAGACATTGTACGTACATTTGATGAGCTTCATCAATCTCTGACCGATTGGGCTCGAGATCCTGTGACAGATGCACAATGCTTTGATGAGTTTGTTGTGCTTCCTCAACCAGCGCAATCATTCTCTCATGGTGTTCTTGGGCTTTATCCCGTGTATCTTGTATCTTCTGCCACAATTGATCCATTTCTTCAGACTGATTCATCGGCATAGAATCCCGTTTTGGTGCAGTTTGCATAGCGTTCGATAATCGTTCCATCTCATCAAGCAAGGCGCGTTCCTCATCTACACTAAGCGATGTAGTTTGTTGTTTCCACTCAAGCTCTCGGAATTGACGCTGTAATTCCTCTAAAGGCACATAATACCGCTGTTGGCCATGTTGCGTCCTCAATTCCTGCAATTGTTCCTGCAAAAGTCTCGCCTGCTCATTTGC
>JBHLPH010000060.1:0-4778 GCA_048939625.1 Promethearchaeota archaeon | reverse complement strand
CCTATAATCAGTGTGCCTTTCGGATTTGCTATCGACTGCACTTCCATAGGTGATTCTAACAAGGCGATAAGGGTTGAATAATTATTAGATGTGGTTGGGTCTTCCATTGCATCTTGATCGATGACGACAAGTGAAAATCCGCGACCTAAAACTTCATCCCCAATACGATGCCCTTCCGAAGCGATTTTCTCAGCTTTCGCTTTGGCTGTACGCCGTTTATCGTATTGAATTCCACTACCCATCCAAAACCACAAGGCTTTATTTTGTTCATCGACTACGGCGACGCAAACATCTCCTCGCAGCTTGCGTCCCCCTGGTCGGATAGAGCGTACAAATCCTAATCCACCAATTTCCAGCATCACAACACGTGTCATCTGTAAAGCACTCCAAGTGTCATATTCAAATTGAAGCTTGACTATGTTCGATATAATTCCAACCCTGAATTCACTACCGTAATATTGGTTATCACATTATTCTACTCAGGGTCCGGTTTAGAATTTGCTAGCGTGTTTATTAACTTGACCCTGAACCTGAGTTAAGTTGAGTATCTAATACAATTCCTGCAAAAACTTCGAGTTAATTTTGCGTTAAAGATTTGCTGCAGCTAATCGGTCGCGAAGAAGACCCAGAATATCGTTTCGTCTTCCCCTGAAATCATAACGTTGGAGGAAGTGTACTGAACCATTCCTGACTTCGAGTTGACAAATGATCCCATCTGGGTCTTCAATTGAATAGCGTGTGCCTTCTTCAATCTTTGTTGCACTCACATAGCACATAGGGAAGAAGTCAAGGATTGAAGAGATGAGAATGCCAACACGAATTATTCCAAGATCCTGCATTTCACGGGTTGGTTTGGGGCCGACGGTTTCTGTTGCAGAGGGAGTGGGAACTGGAGTGGATGTCTTTGGAGCAGCTGCGACGGATTCTTCGGAAGGTGCTGGAGTAGGCTGTTGAGTGGGAGTCGGAGTAGTACTCGGTTGTGGGGGTGGAGGACTAGCGGTGGGGGTTCCCCCGAAGCGTCCCAGAACGCCCTCTGTAATTTTAAATTTTTGACTTAGGGTGTGAACAAGTTGGTCATAGTAGCCTTTGATTTCGGGGTCATCAAGAACTTCTCCGTCAATGATTTCGATATCAGATACATCACGTCCAATCCGGTAAGGACCCAATTGATAGCCTGCGCTGACAAGAGACCGGGCTTTTCGTTGTGCCGCTCGACGTTCAACCAGAGATGTTGCACTTCCCTGCCACAACCAAACCCTTTCCTTCAACTCGTCGATAGCCATTACGATACGATCTTCAGTCAGAGCATCAGCAGAAAGGGGTAGAGGTTCGATAATGCCTGAAGAAAACTCGAGAAGTAAAACAAATTTGTCTGCCATAGTATCATTACCCGTCAGTTGCATTTTTTCAATAAAGGGTATTAGTTCTTTATTATGCTACAGGCACAATAAGCTTTCTTGTGGTGGAGTGGTAATCTTATATCCTGATTTTGTCACTGCAACATCAATCTCACTTCTCACACCAAATTTACCCTTTAGGTAGATGCCAGGTTCAACGGATGTCAAGGTATTAGGTAAGAGAAGACGAGTTTCAGGCATTTCATGACTATCTAAGTTGGCTCCTCGACCATGGGAACGTTCATCTATACTGTGGCCAGTCCGATGAAAGATGCCTTTCCCAAATCCAGCGGAAATGATGATTTCGCGGGCAACTTCATCCGGTATTCGAGCGGGAATGTTTGGCTTTATTGCTTCCGTAGCTGCATTGCGGGCTTCCAGAACAGTATCCCAGACATTTTGTATCTCTGGAGGTACCTTTGCACCTGTATAAGCCATGTGTGTGATATCAGCATAAATAGTCCATTTCGCCCAAAGATCAATCATGAGAAGCTGATTTTTCTTAATGGTAATATTTTGGGGTGTATAATGGGGATTTGCTGCATTCTCTTGGACAGCTACCATCGGACCGTCAATGAAACAAAGTTTTGCATCATTAAGTTGGTTTCGCATGAATTGTGCTACTTGTTCTTCGGTTACTTTTCCGATTCGATTTTTGAGGAATTCGAAGGTCAGACCCATTATTTTGGTAAGAGTTTTGGCAGCTTCTTTATGATTCTGCAATTGATTTGGAGTAAGAACAGAGTGGATGATTTGCATGAGGTTCTCTCCAGTTTCCCAGGTTACTGATGGAATAGTCTGTTGCAGATGAATGAGTCTCCCAGCAGGGAGAACGTCAGTTTGGGGATTCGAACCATAATTCAAAGCAATACGTTGTAGCCCCTTTGTTTGATTTTTGATGGCCTGCATAAATGCAGCTTGAGTGCGAGCATCTAGAATTTGAAGAGAAGGGTCTAAACCGATTAACTCGTTACCCTCGACAGGAGACTTGATAATGGTAATAGGATCAGAGGGAGTGATTAAGATAGCATATAATCGGGAGTGAGGAGCAAGGTCTCCGAGAAGCGCAAGGCCAGTGGGGTCACATCCTCGAAAATCAATTATCAGCCATGCATCAAGCTTGGAGTCCGACAAAAAACTTCGTACGAGCTTTAATTTCTCTGACATATTCAGTAGAGGGATCGTCATTAAGCGTCCACCTTGTAGGATTCTTGTTTCAAAGACCAAAAAGATTTAGGCGAGATGCTCATGTGCTATCAGGACCTGATAGCATATAACCAATTGTAATGTGGGAGTTATGGCCAAGAATTCTTTTCCTGAGAAAGATGAGTTTGGAGTTATCCTCGAACAGCTGCGAAAAGTCCAGGCAGCGACGCGCGTCTTGATACGGCGGATACAAGAGACACGGAACACCGCATGGGAATGGCGTGATAGGCGAGATGCCCTCCGAGGGGAGACTCCTGTTATTCACGAAGAAATGTCCACTCGACGAGAGCGAAGAGATGAGTTGAACGCAGAGGTTCAGCGTCAGAAAATACTTCGAGATGAGGCGAATGAGCAAGCTAGACTTTTACAGGAACAATTGCAGGAATTGAGGACACAACATGGCCAACATCGGGATTATGTGCCTTTAGAGGAATTGCAGCGTCAATTTCGAGAGCTTGAGTGGAAACAACAAACTACATCGCTTAGTGTAGATGAGGAACGCGCTTTGCTTGATGAGATGGACCGATTATCGAACGCTATGGAAACTGCACCTAAACGGGATTCTATGCCGATGAATCAGTCTGAAGAAATGGAACAATTGTGGCAGCAGATACAAGAGACACGGGAAAAAGCCCAAGAACACCATGAGAAAATGATTGCGCTGGTTGAGGAAGCACAACAAACTCATCAAAGCATTATGCATCTGTCACAGGGCATCGGTCCCGCTCGGTCAGAGATTGATGAAGCTCATCAAATGTACGTACAATGTCTTCAGGAAGCTGATGAAATGCGCGATCGAGTGGAAGTGCTGCGAAATGAAGAAAGAGACCTGAAAGCACAATTGGATAGCATCCGAAAAGATCGGAAGGCAGCCCGTGAGGTAAGGGAAAAAGCTGCATTGGAACGGCTAGCAGAACAAGCAAAAACAAAACAGCAGGCTGGGCAGAAACTTAGCTTAGAAGAACTGCGTGCCCTTATGGAAGTTGATGGAATATAAAATCACAATTGGCGGGTTTAGAACGAACGCTGATAAATGAAATCAACGAGTGCACGAAGTAGCTTCGTTGCGTCCTTATTTGGAAAAGTTTCAAGAGCAGTTTTTGCTTCATTCACAAGCTGCTGGGTCTGTTGTTGGACGGTGTCGCTCGCTGTAGTTTGCTTAAGTAAGGCAATGACCCTCTGAACATCCTCGTCTGTTGGTTGAGGAGACCTTAGAACTGTGAGAACAAAAGAACGGTTATCTGATGAAAGGAGTTGAAGGGCATGCAGAATCACGATGTTACCGAGTTTGTGTTCATAGATGTCTTTGCCTAATTTTTTGCCGAGTTTTTTCTCTTCAGCGAAAAGATCGAGTACATCATCAGCCATTTGAAAGGCAATACCGGCGTTCCATCCGAAATCGCGTGCAGCTTTCTGTAGGTTTGGAGAACCTCCTGCACAGATGACTCCGACTTCACAGGCTGCACGAATCAGTGCCGCGGTCTTATACCCGATCATTGTTTCATAGTCAGATAAGCTAACGTCATGATAACGGTGTTTTTCGGTGTATTCTTCATCACTCGGAAGTTGTTCGAAAAGGACATCAAGTCTCTCTCCTTCGACTAGTTCGCGGATTGTATCTGCAATTATTCGTGAGATGGCTTGATGATTGGGGGATTGTAAAGAGCCTTCTTCAATGGCTTCACGGTAGTGTGTGGAGGCTAAGATGCCAAAATTTAACCCGTATTTTGTCCAAGTTGTTGGGAGGTTTCGGCGAACATCAGCATCATCTATAATATCATCCAGAATGAGTGAGTAATTATGTATGAGCTCAATGGCTGCAGCTGCAGATAATGCGTCTTCAATTTTACCGCCTGCGGCTTGACAAAATAGAAGTACTAAAGCAGGCCGAATTCGTTTTCCTCCGGCTTTTACTTGATGGAAAACGACCTCTTGGAAATCTTTTGCAGCAGCAACGCCGAGAAGCTCAAACATTTTCTCATCGACTTTGGAACCCATTTGACCTAGAACCTGTAAAACATCAGACAATTCCGTTTCACCTGTGATTATAGTGTGTGCTCCTATTGTCCCGGATTTTAAGGTTTTTCCTCAAAAGCGGAGAGACAAAGGGCAAGTGGAGTTAACGGGGTTTGCTTAGCATTATCTTGATTTATCGAGGCGGCTGGCTTGGACACA
>JBHLPH010000003.1:0-136352 GCA_048939625.1 Promethearchaeota archaeon | reverse complement strand
GAGCACGCTTTCCTCGCACGAACTCTGGGCATCGAGCAGCTTGTCGTTGCCATCAACAAAATGGATGACTCAACGCCAAAATGGTCTAAGGACCGATACGAAGAGATCAAGGCTGAGGTCACTGAACTGTTGAAAGGTGCACAATTTGACACCAGCAAAATCAACTTTGTTCCAGTATCTGCTTGGACTGGTGATTTGCTAACTGACGCCAGTTCTGAGATGGACTGGTACAAGGGCCCTTCATTGCTTGCAGCAATTGATGAGTTTGTCCTACCACCCAAACCCGTTGACCAACCTCTACGGGTACCCGTTCAGGATGTCTACACCATTACTGGTGTTGGTACCGTTCCTGTGGGCCGTGTTGAAACTGGAAAAATGAAAATCGGTGAAAAAGTCATCTTCATGCCTCCTGGCAAAGAAGGTGAAATCAAAACAATTGAAATGCACCATGAACGGCTAGATTCTGCAGAACCTGGAGACAATATCGGTTTTAACGTCCGTGGGATCGCGAAAGGCGAAATTCGACGCGGTGATGTAATGGGACCACTCAATAAACCACCGCGTGTTGTTTCAGAGTTTGAAGGTCAAATCATTGTTATTTACCACCCCCGTGCGATTGCTGCTGGTTATACGCCAGTCATGCATGCTCACACAGCTCAGGTGGCAACGACCTTCACAGAAATCCTTGCAAAAATTGACCCACGAACAGGTGAAACCGTTCAAGAGAAGCCTGACTTTATCAAGCAAGGTGACTCTGCAATTGTCAAACTACGACCAGTTACCCCTGTATGCTTAGAAACCTATGCCGATATGAAGCAGCTAGGTCGCTTTGCAATCCGAGATAGCGGTCGAACAGTCGCTGTTGGCATCGTTCGTAAAATCACCGAGGAGAAGAAGTAGAATAGCGTTTCTTTGATATTCGCAAATCTTCTCCCTCTTTCTCTTTTTTTCAACTTTTTTTGAGTGGAAACACTGTGGATATGCAAAAACAGTTAAAAGGAAGCAAACATTCGGGTTGAATCCCAAAGTCTCTTTGGTGTAGTAGTAATGGCGCAAAAAGCTCGGATTCGACTATCAAGTACGGACATTCCCAAGTTAAACGAAGTGTGCAATCAAGTCCAATCTATTGTTTCTCGGACTGGAGTTCACATGTCAGGTCCAATTCCCTTACCCACAAAGACGCTCAAAGTCCATACTCGAAAATCCCCATGTGGAGAAGGAACACCCACTTGGGATCATTGGCAAATGCGCATCCACAAACGACTTATTGATTTAGACGCAGACGAACGCACCATGCGTCAAATCATGCGCATCCGAGTACCAGATGAAGTTTTTATCGAAATCACTTTGAAATAATGTTTCACACTTCTGAAATTGTAAAAACAAGGCTTATGACTACTAGCTAATTCTTGATTAACAACATATCCCTAATCGAAACGCTATTTAGCACAAGACCGCCTCCTTGTGGTTGTGACTGATCGTAATCCTCGTTCCACTCTAACAATTGTCCTTTGTGGCAGCCTCATAGTCTATGTAGCAGTAGCAATCATTATTCTACCCTTCATAGCTCCTAGTATAATTGTTCGCGAGGATCTAATTATTGCAATTTTACAAGGCGCCTTAGTATACCTTGTTCTTTTCCTGGTCTTTCTATTACCAGCAAGCTATGTTTATTGGAGCTACCGCATTGATGTAAAGATACTGGGTCCAAAGCTAGCAGGTGCTGAACCTGGCGAAGAACTAAAACTTACCGTCGTTGTGGGCTTTCCAAGAAACGCGCCTCCGAAGGGAGCATTGATAGAAGCGTTTTTCGGCAAACTCAACATTTACGCCCAAAAACTCGAATCCAGCCCCACTGAAGTCCAAATTCAAATCCCTGATGTCTCTTCAGGGTACCACACCATCACTATTCAGGTCACTCAAGAGGGGTATTTCAAAGGGACAAATTCCTATGAACTTCTTGTTGCCACCAGCGAAGTTCAAGACAGAATAGAACCAGAAAATCGTAATTACGAGTAATTTTGATTACCTACACGTACGTACTTTCAAGGTATCGAAACACGGTAAGGCCTATTTGAACTGCTTCTTCTGTTCGAATTGTTGCAGTACCTTGATTCCTGACCAAGTTAACAGAACAATCAACGACTTTAGCTACATCGATCTGTTCCCGTTGAAGAATCTCAGAAAGACCCTCATCATAACTCCCAAAAATCAAAAGAAGCCGCTTATGGTTCTGCCATTTAACTCCGATTTCTCTAGAAAGCTCTTCTACGGGTTTGCCTTTCCGACTTGTTGCAATAACATATTTGTACTCATGGTTTTCTTGCAAAAACTTGCCTAAAGGTAGATCTAAACATCGAACGTTAAAGCCCCAATACTGTTGGAATCGAGGAGGAGAAGACTGAGTTGCAATTAAGTTACCTGTTTTAGTTCGTGTAATTTGAACTGTAATACGTTTTGGAAATTTAGTAAGGTTGGATTTTACCAATGGGAGAGGTGATTCTACACCAACGTCAACCATGAGTTTTCCTCTATGTTGGAATACTACTCCTTCTCGCATTTCACCTTGTTTGAGCTGGGATGCTTTCTTAACCAGAGGGTGATGAGGGGTGCGTAATGGAGGAAGCAACCCCACATATTGGAGTTCAGGTAACTTAGCAAAGAGATGTTTTCGGAGATATTGGGGTGTTTCAATATACTCCAATACGCGCGATATGAATCGGAGATTCTTGGCTTGTTTCTGATTCTCTTTATCCTTAAAGAGTAGAATTTCATCCACTTGAAAAATGGCACTTGCACGTGCAATTCGTCCAATCTGCTGGGTCTTTTGTGCTTTGCTAGAATAAACGTCGATAAATGAAGTGGGGATGGCAATGGCAAGGGAAAGTAGTCTTCGGGGCGCTTCCTTCTTTGTCATTCTCGTTTACCATACTTAGCCTTTCACAACACCCAAGGGAATTTGGCTTGCCACTTTTCGTGAGATATCGGCACCATGCACTGAATCAACCACAACATGTACATCCTTGTATGCATTAGGCGCTTCTTCAGCTAGGATCTTTGTACTGATTGACCGAACCACCTCGCCTTTAGATTCGAGAGCGTGCTTTACATCTCGTCCATGGTATTTTCGAATAGCTGCTCTTCGTGACATTGCCCGACCTGCACCATGACATGTGGAGCCAAAAGTTTCTTTCATTGCTTGTTCTGTACCAACCAATACATAAGACGCCGTACCCATGGAACCGCCAATTAATACTGGTTGACCAACTGAACGATAGTCTTGTGGAATCTTTGGGTGCCCTGGACCAAAGGAACGAGTTGCACCTTTCCGGTGAACATACAAATCACGTTTCGAACCATTTAGGACATGGGTCTCAAACTTGCAGATGTTATGTGTTACATCATAAATCAAATTCAAACCCATGGAATCCCAGTCCCGCTTAAAAACAGCTTCAAATCCTTCGCGAATCCAATGCGTCATAACTTGCCGGTTACAAAACGCAAAATTCACTGCTGCCTTCATTGCCGCATAATAGTCCTGCCCTTCCTGTGAGGTAGCAGGAGCACAAACTAGCTGTCGATCAGGTAACCAAATATTATATTTTTTAACTGCAGCCTCCATCCGCTCTAGATAATCAGTGGCAACTTGATGACCAAAACCCCGTGAGCCACAATGTAACATAACAACAACTTGATTCTTCTCAAGACCGAAGACTTGAGCCGAAGTCTCATCAAAGATTTTTTCGATCCTTTGAACTTCAAGATAATGGTTTCCAGCGCCTAAAGTTCCTAATTGGGGGCGTCCACGACGTCTCGCTTTTTCAGAAATTTGTGGAGCTGTAATAGCAGCTCCCTCCATTCCTCCGCCCTCCTCGCAATGTACTAAATCGGCTTCCACACCGTGATCATTTTCTACTGCCCATCGTGCACCAAGTCGTATAACGTCATTAAATTGCCTTTCACTCAACCGAATTTTACCTTTTGATCCAACACCTGCAGGAACCCGATTAAATAGTTCATCAACTAACTGTCGTAACTTGGGTTTTACCTCATCATGTGTTAAGTTTGTCCGGATTAATCGAACGCCACAATTTATGTCAAATCCAGTACATCCCGCAGAAATTATCCCATCTTCAGCATCAAAGGCTCCAACCGCTCCCATCGGAAGCCCGTATCCCCAATGAGCATCAGGCATCGCCAGAACGGGCTCAATAACCCCTGGAAGTGTGGCAACATTAGTCAATTGCTCAATAGCTGCATCCTCTAAGGTGTTGATGATTTTCTTTGAACCAATAATCTTCGCACCGACATTCATTCGAGGCCGGGCTGTCTTATCAAGCCACCATCGAAACTCGTCTTGTTGTACCAACTTTTCTTTCATAATGCATCACCTCTTCTTTATCTTTCAAATATCTACCACAACTGTTGCTATGTATCGGTTATTAACCCTTTCAAGAGCAAAGCGATGAAATGTAACACCTTTAACATGAGTACGAAGCTCCGGCATCTTTGAGCTTCCTTTTCCAATTCCTACAAGCTGCATTTTCCCTTTCTCGGTTTCTTCGATTGAGGTAATAGAAAAATCGGCGAAAAACACTCCTTCAACTTCGAACTCGAGTAATAAATTTGACAACCAATTATAGAGCAGGCTTTCTTCAGTAGAACCCTCTGCTCTGACTGTCACTTCAGTTTCAATCCTGACCTCGTTTAGGTCATACATAACTCCGAACATTGCCTTTGCTGCGTTACATAGTACCTCCGGTAGGGTAAATCCGTATGCACGGAACAACTGGTCAGATGTGATTTCGTCGAAGTATTCGTATGACACAGACTATCACCAAGTGAAACTGAAAAAAATGAATGAGTTTCTGCATTTTAACATTGGGTATTCGTTAATGCCTTTAATAGAAATAGAGAGTTGGCAACGAAGAATGGCGCCGGGAAAGGGATTCGAACCCTTGCGACCCAAAAGTCACAGGCTACCTTGGATGATACTTAAAGGCATCTCTCAAGGCCCGCGCCGTAACCACTTGGCTATCCCGGCATAGACATTTTTAGCGATTTTTTCCTTCGAGTAGGATATAGATAGTAGTTTATAGGAATAACGGTGCACGAAAAATGACCTAGTAAAGTGGATGTTTCCATTCTTGGAGTTTAGGAGTACGAAAGACTTAAATCGCTCCATCCGCTTCCGAGCCGTTGAGCTGGTGGAGGCACATCTTATTAATAACTATACCTGCCTCCCCAGAAAACGCTTCCCTTGGAAGTGTAATCCATGGGTCACCGAAAACAAAGCTCCCCAAGACATGGTAGCCTTTCCTATCGTCCGCGCAAACGGGTGCGTCGGGTTAGTGGACGGATTCGTCATTGGCCTGAACAAGCAACAGAACCCCATATTCTGGGGTTCGCTGGCTACAAAGTCGGTATGACGCATGTGATTCTCATCGATGACAAACCAAATAGTCCATGGTTTGGCCGAGAAGTCAGTCGGGCCGTGACCATAATAGATACACCCCCAATGTTGGTTGCATCAATTCGCGCACATGGTCAAAACGGCGGAGAATTGAAAGTTTTAGGTGAAACATGGATAGAAAATCTTCCACGTGATATTCGACGAGTTTTGCCCTGGCCGAAAGATTATGATTCGAAAGCATCTATGGGTAAATTAAGTAAATCCTTAGATGACATTAAGGAATTTCGAGTTAGTCTTTTGACTCAACCGAAACAAGCGGGAATTGGAAAGAAAACGCCTGAAATAATTGAGTGCGGGATTTTCGGTGGATCCATAAAAGATCAGTTTGAACATGCCAAAGGGCTCCTCGGGCAAGAACTACGTGTGCGAGACATCTTTCAACCAGGCCAATTTCTGGATGTTGTCGCAGTCACCAAGGGCAAGGGTTTTCAAGGTGTTATCAAACGCTTCGGTGTGTCAAAACTCCCACATAAATCACGCAAGCGCGTTCGTGCAGTAGGAACACTCGGTCCTTGGCACCCGAATCGTATTATGTATACAGTTGCACGTGGAGGACAGATGGGGTTCCATCAACGAACAGAATATAATAAACGCTTATTGCGTATTGGAGAAAAGAGCGACGATATCACACCTGCAGGCGGATTTCCACACTATGGCAATCTCCAATCTGACTTCCTTCTCATCGATGGTTCCATTCCCGGACCATCACGACGACTAGTACGTCTTCGAGTACCAAGTCGACCGAAACCCTTACCAGAGAAACCGCCCGAAATTGTCTATATCAGTACAACAGCAAAGAAATGATGGAGGAAGGAAGTTGACGACCGTTAAGATTCATACATTAGAGGGCTCAACAAGGGGCACAGTCACAATTCCTACGGTGTTTGAAACTCCTCTCCGCAAAGACATGATAAAACGGGCTGTTTTAGCTCAACAATCTGCTAGATATCAGCGACATGGCGTAGATCCCATGGCTGGTAAACGAACCTCTGCTGAATCGTGGGGGACAGGACAGGGGCGAGCGAGAGTTCCTCGAAGAAAAGGGCAAGGATACCGTTCTGCATCACACGCTGCGTTTGCTCCGTTTACTGTTAGTGGGCGAAGAACTCATCCTCCAGAATCTGCTAAAAACCCAATAGAACGAATCAATAAAAAAGAGCGCCGTTTAGCCATCCAATCGGCAATTGCGGCAACAGCGAATCCGGAAATCGTTTCATCGCGAGGTCACCGTTTTGAAATTGAACAATTTCCAATTGTAATTGTTGACAAGTTTCAAGAATTACAGTCTACCGAGGAAGTCCAAGACGTCTTACAAAAACTCGGTATCTGGAACGACATTGTTCGCGTTAAAAACGGTCGCAAAGTTCGCGGAGGAAATGCAAGACGACGCGGGCGAAAATATCGAAAACCAGTAGGCCCCTTAATCGTGATAACCGAAGATGGTGGTATACGGAAGGCTGCCCGTAATATTCCCGGTGTCAATGTGATTTATGTATCCAAGCTTAATGCGGAGATACTAGCTCCGGGAACACAACCTGGTCGGCTCACCATCTGGACAAAATCGGCAATGGAAGCCCTTTCAAAAGAACCCTCTGAGGGTGGTCAATAATGGATCCGTATGATGTAATAATCCGAATGATGATTACTGAACGGGCATCAGAAATCGTCGAAAAAGAAAATCGGCTGACCTTCATGGTTAATCGGCGAGCAACGAAAGGTCAAATTCGTGAAGCAATCGAGCTACTTTATGAAGTGAAAGTGGTCAAAGTCAACACAATGATTACCCCCGATGGGAAGAAAAAAGCCCTTGTGAAGCTTTCTCCTGAATATAACGCCGCTGACCTGGCCGTAAAATTGGGTCTATTCTAATCGGAGGCAACAAAAATGGGAAAACGAATATTAGTTCAACGTCGCGGGCGTGGCTCATCTACATTTCGCGCTAAAACACACCGGAGACGCGGACCAGTCAAATACCCTCCACTAGCTGTCATGGATAAACGCGGATACCTATTAGCTGAAGTTGAAGAACTCCTCCATGATCCCGGGCGAGGTGCACCTATTGCTTCACTCCGCCTCGAGACTGGTGATTCCCATTTATCTTTGGTGCCAGAGGGCACAGCTGTCGGACAGCAACTACGAATAGGACCAAAAGCAGGCATCCGTGCTGGACATATTCTTCCTTTAGGGAAAATTCCTGAAGGTACACCTGTTTTCAATATAGAAAGCCAACCAGGTGATGGCGGAAAGTTCGTCCGTTCCAGCGGCACCTATGCCACCATTGTTACCCATTCAAAGGGAAAAACCTCTATTCGCTTACCCTCCGGCAAAACCCGCGCCTTCAGTTCCACTGCTCGAGCAACCATAGGCGTAGTTTCGGGTGGAGGAAGACCCGAAAAACCATTTCTAAAAGCCGGTAGTAAACACAAACACCGCTATGCTAAGGGTCTGACCTACCCCAAGGTCCGTGGTGTTGCAATGAACGCCGTTAGCCACCCACATGGCGGTGGCAACAAACAACGTCCTGGCGGTCCTAGTTCAGTATCACGAACCGCACCTCCAGGTCAAAAGGTAGGATTAATTGCACCGAAGCGCTCAGGTCGAAAGAAGCGTGGATAGACGCGCTTCTTTTAATTAATCAACCAAACCTGCTAACCATCCAGATATTACCGTGGACTTCAAGTACCTTGGTTGAGTCTGCTTTTCGGTGGAGCCCGTCAACGTTTTGGGTAATTAGCGATTTGAGAATGTGATTTTTTTCCTATTTCGCTAGAGTGTAATGAGCGGGATTAGGTTCACGATGCGCGATAAGATTTTGACGCCAGGTATACCATTCCCAAACGAGAGCGAGATTTCTGTTGAAAGCCTGCGGGGTGGCAAGGTTCATGACATTATAGCGTTTCCAGAGACCATCTTTACCTCGGAAGGTAGGGACATTGGATTCCTTGGAAATACCAGCGCCTGTAAGGGCGACCAGGTGTTTTGCGGTTCGGATTAGTTCTGCAGCTTTAGAACGGTTGTCCATAGGGAGATTCCTCGACAGGGTTTGGATACTTTGAGAGCTGATCATTCGTGAATAATCGACTGAAGGTATATTTATTGTAGGGATTAATTTACTCGTTGCAGATATCACTGATAAGTAAGGTGTCTAGATACCTAAGACAAATATATCGGAGGACCCTGCATGGCTGAATCAATTCGGCATATATCAAAGGGACAAGCAAGAATTATCATTTTACCAAATATCCTCTACTTAGTGATAGTCATTATCGCTATTCTATTGACAGCGTATCTCCCACAGATTCCATGGCAATTGCTTCCTGGGGCTAGTCTATTGAACCCATGGAGATTTCTCGAGCTATTAGTGGGAACGATTCTGCTCCTACTTGCGATTATGTTCATCGTATGGGGGGTGACATCTCTGGGTCGGGATCGGACACAAGGTGGTGAGATAGGGCTCAGTCGGCGTACTTCAACTCTTGTGACCGTGGGAGCATATTCTTATTGCCGTCATCCCCAGACATTGGGCTTAATTCTTATGAACCCAGCATTAGCGTTGATGTTTGACTTAGTCCCCTTTCTTATCATTGCCGTTCTCTTTACATCCCTTCAACTCGCCTTGCTGGGTTATGAGGAATTTGAGCTGCTACGACGCTTTGGCGATACGTATGGTATGTACCGAGAAGCAGTACCCTTCATCATTCCCCGTAGAAAGCGTATACTCCCCAAAGCATGACCAAACAGATTCTAAAAGAATTCATGTATCGGAACTGACCGTGAACTTTTAAGCCGTTGTTTATTCAGCTAATCTGCAGCATTCATTGAAAACGCCTTTGCCGAATAAAAATCCAGATCTGTTTAGTTAATCATGCTGTCGCAGCATCTTCCACGATAAAGTCATTGTGCGTGGATGAGCGGCTTTAACCTCATCCAAACGTTCAATAGTCGTATTCTTCGGAGCCTCAGTAATACGCGAAGGATCAGAATAAGCTAGTTGAGCAATTTCCTGCAATGCGTCAACAAAACGATCCAACTCTGCTTTACTAAAGGTCTCTGTAGGCTCAATCATTAGAGCTTCCTCAACTATTGCTGGAAAATAAAAGGTTGGAGCATGTAAGCCTCGGTCGAGGAGTGCTTTGGCAACATCTCGTGCGTTGACACCTGTATCACGTTCAAGCGGTTTTGCACTTATAACAACCTCATGTTTTCGCCATACACCCGGGGCGAAGGGAATGCTGTAACCTTTGGTGCCCTCAATGCGTTTCATTAGGTAATTTGCATTCAATACTGCATATTCTGAAACAGCATGTAGCCCCTGCCAACCCATTCTCATGATATATGCATAGGCTTTTAGCAAAACCGCGATGTTCCCGTAGAATCCATGTAGACGACCAATTGATTTCGGTCGGTCAATGTCTGAATAATACTGCTTGCCATCAAAAGAGATGACGGGCACGGGAAGATATTGTGCAAGATGTTGTTTGACCCCAACCGGTCCCGCACCAGGACCACCTCCTCCATGAGGCGTGGCAAAAGTCTTGTGTAGGTTGGTGTGGATGATATCAAATCCCATATCACCTGGGCGAACTCGTCCAAGGTTTGCGTTCAGGTTAGCACCATCATAATACAGTAATCCACCCGCTTTGTGGATAACCGCGGCAATTGTTTCAATCTTCTGCTCAAATAATCCAAGTGTGTTGGGGTTTGTTAACATCAACCCCGCCGTTTGCTCCGAGACTGCGCTTTTCAAGGCCTGAATATCAACCTGTCCCTGTTTGTTTGAAGGAACAACGACAACGTCAAAACCAGCCATTGCCGCACTTGCAGGATTTGTCCCATGGGCTGAATCAGGAATAAGAATTTGGCGTCGAGTTTGAAGTTCGCCGTGATCCTCATGATAGGCGCGAATAATTAGAACCCCTGCCAATTCTCCTTGGGCTCCTGCTGAAGGCTGTAAGGAATGTTGATCCATCCCCGTAATCTCAGAAAGCCATTGTTGTAATTCAAATAAAATACGAAGAATGCCTTGCAGCGTAGAACAATCTTGACTCGGATGGGATTGCGAAAAGGAAGGGTTTTTGATAATCGCTTCATTCAATGCTGGGTTATACTTCATTGTACAACTGCCAAGCGGGTAAAGACCCAAGTCAACGCAATAGTTCATTTGTGATAGTCGAACAAAATGCTGGACAACTTCAGGCTCTGATAATTCAGGTAAGGCTGGAGGATCTTTACGACGAAGGGCTTCGGGAATGGATGAGGTGGGATTAGGAAGCGTATTTTTGATTGCTTTACTGTGTTGAGGAAGCGAATAACCAATTGTTCCCGATCGAGTTCGATCGAAGATGAGTGGTTCATCCCATTTTGCTTGATGAAACTTCATTATTCACCCTCCATTACTTGTTGAAATGCAAGTGCCAGTTGGTCTATAGCTTCCTGACTATGCGTTTCGGTAACACACACAAGTGCCGATTGTCCAAGGTCAGGAAAGCTCTGATCTAGAGGGACACCTGCGAGTATGCCACACTGGTGAATGCGTTCCAAAACAGCTCGAATCCCGCCAGTTTGATTTCCGGAACTGATTTCAATTGATACGATAAATTCTTTGAAATGTGGGGACTCAAAATAGGGGGCTTTAATTCCTTCAACTGCGTTAAGTTGTTTGGTAGCATATTTGCCTAGTTGTAGGATTTTCTTTCCAAGTTCAACCATGCCTTGCGGTCCTAGTAATGAAAGATAGACTGCTGCTGTAATTGCAGAATGCGCCTGGTTAGAACAAATGTTCGAGGTAGCCTTTTCTCTTCGAATATGCTGTTCACGTGCTTGAATAGTCATAACAAACCCCCTTTCGCTCCCGCTCTGAGTCGTCGTTAGACCAATAATGCGACCTGGAAGCTGACGTAAAATCTTCCGTTCATCTTTGCTAGCAAAAATCCCTAATAACGGACCACCCATATTCATGGAGCTTCCCAGAGGCTGTCCTTCTCCAATAACAAGGTCTGCATCATAATTGCCAGGGGGTCGAATCACTCCCAGCGAGATCGGATCGACACCAACCACCAGCAGGGCTCCAGCATCATGCACAATATCAGCTATTGCGTCAACATCATCCTGTAAAACGCCGTGATATCCAGGATTTTCAAAATACACACCGGCGGTGTTAGTTTTAAGCAACTCTTTCAACTGCTCAAGATTTAGTTGCCCTGTCCGCTGATCATAACTGATACTCTCAATCTGTATATTTGCAGGCTTAGCATAGGTCTGTAAAACGGCTTGGCGATTAGGTGACACAAGTTGGGGAATAAGAAATCGATTTCGATTGGTAACCCGACTCGCTAATAGCGCTGCTTCTCCTAAAGCACTCGCCCAGTCATACATCGATGCATTAACAATCGGAAGATCTACAAGCTCAGCCATCAGACTCTGATACTCAAAAAGGGCCTGTAACATACCTTGGCTAATTTCAGCCTGATAAGGTGTGTATGCCGTTAGAAACTCTGTACGATTCACTACTGCTTTAACCGCTTCAGGAATAAGATGGGGCCAAACCCCGCCTCCCAAAAAAGTGATGCCATGCTCTGGATTCCAGTTCTGCGAAAGTGCTTCAGAGATCTTGATGCTGACTTCACTTTCAGATAAGCAATCAGGAATTTTCAACCGTTCTTTCAATTGAAACTTTGATGGAATATCCTCGAATAACTCATGGATGTGCTTTATCCCCAGAGTTGCAAGCATTTCTGCCTCTTGCTTGCCAACGGTGGGGAGGAATGAATGACGAAAGTTGGACACTGAATCAACCTCACCACTGTTCGTAAACCCGAATCAGAAATAGCTTTCTCCACAACCAAGGTACGGTTCTACTCAAAAACGAGTAGCTACTCTTATATATCTGGACATTTCAATGCGCCTACTCCATGGAGGCATCACGGTGGCAATTAACGCAAAATCGCAATTGTATAGTACAAAAATTATCGTTTATGTTGCTATCATGGCTGCCCTCGGCACCGCAGTCTCAATTTTAACAATAAACACTGTTCAACTGGGTGCTACTCAGATTTCACTGGATTTGAGCCATCTTGGAACTTTTATGGTGGCCATTCCAGGTGGCGCTATCCTTGGCGCCATAACTGGCGCTATAGTAGGAATCTATCCTGGAATTGCGTTTGGTTACATATGGGGTCAGCTAGGAATAGTCGGGCTTATCGGTCTACCCGCGGGAAAAGCCATGACTGGATTCACCAGCGGAATCGCACAAAGGACTCTGAAACGTCCATTTCTGTCTGTGATCCTTGGATATGTACCAGAGTGCATCTTTACAATTTGGCTTTTCGTTTTTGTCGTTCCCTTCCTAACTCCTATACCCGCGGAATTCGTCCTAATTATTGCAATGGGAATAGTTGGGAAAGCTTGGATTGAGATTCTCTTTATGGCATTTCTTATGGAGACCATCTTTCTCTCTCGGGGAATAGTCAAGCTGCTAAAGACGATATTTACCGCCTGGGATTATACTCCACTCACCGAAATGTAGAATAGATTCATTATAAACTCGAACCAGAAATGGCGTAAGCTTTTTATGTCAGTGCAAGGATTGCCGGAGCAGTTCATCCTACTTGAAAAACCAATAATTACTCAGGAGGAAAACTAACATGGCACAAATGCAAGGCGTGCCGGTATTAATACTTAAAGAAGGAACTGAACGCGCCCGAGGTCGTGATGCTCGTGAAAACAACATCATGGCTGTGCGAGCACTAGCTGATGCAGTTCGCACCTCTTTGGGTCCGCGTGGTCAAGATAAAATGCTCGTGGATAGCCTGGGCGATGTCACCATCACAAATGATGGTGCTACTATCCTTGATGAGATTGAAGTTCAGCATCCTGCTGCCAAAATGCTTGTTCAGGTAGCCAAAGCCCAAGACTCTGAAACAGGTGATGGCACCACATCGGCAGTAGTCCTGTGCGGTGAATATCTCAAGCAAGCACTGGGTCTCATCACATCAGGCGTCCATCCAACCGTCATCATCTCCGGATATCGAAAAGCCGTAGACAAGGCAAGTGAAATTCTAAACAACATGGCCATCGATTGCCCCGTTGAAGCTCGTGATAAACTTCTGAAGGTCAGTAATACTTCAATGGCAAGTAAACTCATTGCTGAAGCCAAAGATTTTCTCTCTCCCATAGCGGTTGACTCCGTAATCCAGATCACAGAGGTCACTCCTGATGGAATCGTCGCCGATATCGACCATATAAAAGTTGAGAAGAAGGAAGGCGGCTCCATCCGTGAGACTCAATTAGTTCGCGGAGTAATCATTGACAAAGAAATTGTGCATTCTGAAATGCCTCGTAGTATCAATGGTGCAAAAATTGCTCTTCTCAATGCTTCGATGGAAGTCGAGAAAACAGAGATGGATGCAGAAATTCGAATTACCAATCCTGAACAAATGCAATCCTTCCTTGATGAAGAACAACGAATGCTAAAAAGCATCTCCGAAAAGGTGAAAGAAGTTGGTGCAAACGTCGTCTTTGCCCAAAAGGGAATTGATGACAAAGTGCAACACTATCTCGCAAAGGATGGCATTATTGCTGTACGCCGAGTGAAAAAGAGTGATATGGAATCTCTGGCTCGCGCCACAGGAGGACAAGTCGTATCCACAATCGACCACCTTACAGCTAAGGATCTTGGCAAATGTGATACTGTAGAAGAACGAAAAGTAGGCGATGACAAGATGGTCTTCGTCGAAGGCTGTAAAGATCCTAAAACAGTAAGTGTACTCATTCGTGGCGGCACTGAACGTGTTGTTGATGAAGCTGAACGAGCCTTCCATGATGCCGTCTCAGTTGTTCGAGATGCAGTTGAAGATGGCAAAATCGTCCCAGGAGGCGGTGCCCCAGAAGTCGAAGTGGCATCCCACCTTCGCGAATACGCTTCAACACTCAAGGGTCGTGAGCAAATTGCAGTAAACAAATTTGCTGATGCCATGGAAATCATTCCCAAAACTCTTGCAGAAAACGCTGGGCACGATCCCATCGATGTAATTGTTGCACTCCGCGCTGAACACGGAAGTAAGAAGAACACCATAGGCGTCGACATCTTGACAGGCAAAGCCAAAGACATGCTGAAAGCAGGCGTCCTTGAGCCGCTTCGCGTAAAGACCCATGCAATCCGCTCTGCCACAGAAGCCGCATCACTAATTCTCAGAATTGATGATGTTATCGCTTCCAAACGAAGCGCCGGTCCACCCGCTGGTGCTGGCGGAATGCCTCCAGGAATGGGTGGCATGCCTCCTGGTATGGGCGGTATGCCTGGAATGATGTAAACAAGCGTCCGCTTTGGCGGGCGCCAATCTTTCTTTTTTCCTATTCTTTTTCTACTTCTTGTTACGTATGAGTAGTGGGTAATTATTATGTCTAAGCATGCTGCCGTAGAGGTTTCCGGTATCGATTTTGCTGCAGCTCATTTTGTGAGTGAAGGTGGAACCTGTGAACAACTTCATGGTCACAATTATCATGTAACAGTCACAGTCCATGGAGAACTCAATGAATATGGCATGGTGATTGACTTCCGCATCCTAAAACAGCGGATAGGAGACCTCTGTAAACAGTGGGATCATTTCATTTTGTTACCTGCAGCATCACAGTTGATTACAACCAGCCAGCAAGGTCAACAGACTCAGGTCACAACACCTACAGGCACCTATTCTTTTCCATCCAAAGATGTCCGAGTTATAGATGTTGTAGAAACAACCGCAGAAGAGCTAGCACGGCTTTTATGTCAAAAACTGAAGGAAAATCTTTCAACTGATTTTCCGAAAATCTCTAAGATTCAAGTTAGTCTTGCCGAAAGTGCTTCATCCCGTGCTATTGTGTCAATGTCGGTCTAATGGGCTCCGCAGGTTGGGCTCGACGCTGTCGTATATACCCAATTATAGTTGCAGCAAGTGGAAATAGGAGTACCAAGGGTAACAGAAACAGCAAGGTCTTCTCTGGTAAAAATAGTAGTTCTACTGATTCGATGATAATTGGCGGTGCATTCATAAAAGCGAGAAATATTGCCGGGTGAATACAAATATACGCAATTAAAATCACAAACACAAAACGTACAACTGATGATCCAATCGATAACGCAGTCATCCGTGTCAGAGAAGGCATCGACGCTCGTGCCGTTAGCGTAGATTCTGCTTCAGGATCCTCTCGGAATAAGCGATTAACAAACGTGTTGAGTCGACGAACTTCGTGGGCATCCTTGAGTTCAACCAGCCATTCTCGGCGAAGCAGTTTCCGTTCAATGACTTGACGCATTAGACGGAACGCATCAGATCCTAACATACGTTGCAAGGCTTTTGGCACCGGAATATCTTGGGTCTGAATGGGAACTTGTCTTTGAGCATCGGTTTGTAATTGGTTAAGTTGTCTTCGTAATTGTTCCTCACGAAGAGTCGGTGGCTCAAGTAGGGAATAGAAGTACACGACTTGGAAGGAGACCTCAAGGTAAATAAAACTCATAAGGGCAACAAGAAACACAGGGGATTGTAAAAAGAAAAGAAAATTCAGGTCAGGAAGATTGGTGCTTATAAGGGGCATAAAATAACCATTTTCACCTCCTGGAATATTTAGGGCAATTCCTGCGGCACCCAGAATCGCTAACCCCATCATAGTGACAAAACAAAGAGTAGCTAATCGACCACTGATGCGAAGAAAGGACATTATCCCTGCGGCAATAGCTACAAAAAGTAACAACCAAAATGATAGAAAATACAAACTCTGAAGGAAGTTGAAAATATAGAAAATCAGCTGTTCTGGGGGTACAACGGTTGAGAGAGTGAAGCCAAAGGCTTGGAAATAAGCAACAATGCTCTCTCGATAGAATTGATAAAGACTTTCGGGTGGAACATGGTAAATACTTGATCCAATAGCGGCACTCAAAAAGGCAGCCACTTCCACAAAAAGAAACACCATTAGTGTCAGGACATTTCGTAGTCCAACGGCAAAGTCTAGTAGTGACGTGAAAATCCCCGCTGGCCCTGTAACACGCCAAACAAAAGGATCTAAACCTACAAGGATGATTGCGGCAAAGGCAACGAATACCGCGATAGCGACACTTCGGAGTGCCCAGAGAATGTACCGTGTCATGTATTGTTTCCCTCCATTTCTATATCACCGCAACACTCCGTTTCTTGGCTTTCAGATACTCGCTGAGTACCGTGGGGAGAAAATCACCCGGTCCTACGGGAATTATTGAAACGCCCACTCGTTGAAAGCCTTTGGCTATCTGGGACTGTTCTTCGAGAAGCTTATGAACGATGGCTTCGCCAATTGCTTGTTCTACCGGTGAAAGATAAATCTCTTCGATTTCAAACCAGGGACCAAAGGGTCGAATAATGAGAGCGTTATGTTTGTAGCCTCGGATGAGTCTGATTCCTTTCTCTAATCGTCTTCGATTGGATTCGAGATCTGTAATAATGATGAAAAAGCTTTGTTGGTTAATTCGTGGAGCCAGATACTCGACTGCTGCTGTTAGATCAAATTCCCCGCCAGGCTCAATTTCGGCGAGTTGATCGAGCATTCGGTGGTAGTGTGCATCCCCAAGACCGGGTTTGAGAAACGAATGATGTTTCGTTGACCATGCTAGTAACCCAACATGATCTTTTCGTTCCATTGCAGTTTTGGCAAGCATCAAGGCCGCGCGAATGGCTGCTTCAAGTTTACTATATTCTGGTCGCCCTGCAGCCATCGTTGCGCCGGTATCAAGAAGAATAAACATGCGAATATTGCGCTCAGTTTCATACTGGCGCATCATGAGTTTTTGCAAACGGGCTGAGGATTTCCAATCAATACGGCGATATTCATCACCTATCTCATACTTTCGAATACCAGTAAAATCTGTGCCTAAACTCATCTGCCGGGTTTTGTGTATCCCAAACATATGACCTAATCTTCGCTTCTTTGCAAGACTTTCCATTATCCGAACTTCTTCAACATTCGGGTATATCAGCAACTCTTCAAAGTTTTCTCCAGACATCTCCTCAAACCGATATTCCAACCGGTCATATATTTGGAATTTTGTAGGTCCAAAGGTAAATTTACCTCGTAATGGTGCTTGAAGAATATAAGAAAACTTAACCACTTGATTTGGATCGATACGAGTGCGAATACGATTCTTTCCCAAGACCAACCGGAAAATTTCAGGGTAAACATCAAAGATATCCACTGAATCGATTCGATGCGATCCTGTATTCTTGATAGTGAGTTTTATGTGAACGAAGTCATCTTGGAAAATTTTCCGTTTATCAATTTCTCGCGTCACCTCTAAGGTTTCAACCGGCATAGTCAGTTGAAAATAGGGGGAGCTAGCAACTGAGCCAATTATGAGGAAAATACCTGCAAGAACGAGAACATAATTGATGAAAGCGAACCCTGATACGAGGATGAAGATTCCTATGAGGAGGACAGTTCGTCCACGTTCAGAGAACACAAAAATTTACGCTCCCGGTGCACTGATTTGCTTCAGAATTCGATCAATAACAGCATGCACCGAAGTCCCTTCTAGTTCTGATTCGGGTTTGAGAATTAATCGATGATTTAGCGCATGCTGAGCTAAAGCTTTCACATCATCAGGTGTAACATAGTCCCTGCCACTCAGCGCTGCATGGACTTTCGAAGTGTCCAATAACACAATCGAAGCTCGTGGAGATCCCCCAATTAAAATCTGGGGATCATTTCGGGTTCGAACGACAATGTCTCGAATATAGGACATAATATAGGGTTCCACGAATACACGTTTGGTCGTTTCCTGCATCTGAATCAATATTGGAGGATCAACGACAGGTTCCAATTCCACCTCTTCAGGTTGGTGTTTCCTTCGGAGAATCTCTACTTCCTCTGCATCCGATGGATAATCAACATGTAATTTAAACAAGAATCGATCCACCTGTGCTTCAGGAAGAGGATATGTGCCCTCCAGTTCAATGGGGTTCTGAGTCGCAAGAACCATGAAAGGCTGGGGAAGCGGTAAGGTCGAACCTTCGATAGTTACCTGAACTTCTTGCATTGCTTCGAGTAACGCTGATTGAGTTTTGGGTGGTGATCGGTTAACTTCATCGGCTAGGACTAGATTTGAAAATACTGGACCTTTGCGTAAGCGGAATTCTCCGGTGTTTGGGTCGTAGATATTTGTCCCTACAATGTCTGCGGGAAGCATGTCTGGAGTAAATTGAATGCGTTTGAAATCGCATCCGATGGCTTGGGCGAAGGCGTTCGCCATGTAAGTCTTGGCGATGCCTGGGACCCCTTCGAGAAGTATGTGGCCCTTTGCGAGGAGTCCTATCAGTATGTCTTGGAGGATGTTACGTTTTCCTACAATGACTTTACCAACTTCATCAAGAATTGTAGCAGCGTTTTTTCTAAATTCAGCAATGGACATGCCATCTCTGCTTTGACGTCTTCGGCTCATTTTCATTCACCCGATATTATCTCGAATTCGTTCAATTTTAAAGAAAAGGTCCAGAAATGCTTCTCGGTTCATCTTTTTTGATTCTTGAATTGCCTTTTCTATCGCTTCAAAGTCGCTTGTTAATAGCGCAATATCACCTGGTTGGCGGGTTCGTGAAACGGTTACTAATAATCGTGGTACATCGAAAATTCGTAACCCGTAACGTCGGCGTAAATCGCGCTTTAATTGACCGTATATTATCTCCAATGCATCATTATAGCGATGATTGTTGATGTAATCGTAAAGCGATTTTGTAAACATGGTTTGCCCTTTCAACCGATACAGCTCCATCGGCTTTTGTTTCTCAGGTCGACCATAGGGCAAGTAGCGTCGCACCATCCAAATCGCAAGAAGTGGTGCCAAAGGTGCAAGGAGCCAATTTGTGGATACATAAGTGATTTGGCCCAGCATCAGACCCACATACAGAACAGGTGACTGGGGTGACCAACCCAGATGATTATGATCAATAATGATTGAATTCGTATTCCCCTTGTTAGCCAGATACCTAAAGAGTTCCACAGCGAATTGTCGGTTGGTCCCCCGATCAATCATATTGTTAATGAAAATACTTGGATCACTGAGCAACATAAGGGTTCCATTTGGTATCTGAATCTCCACCATTACGGGGAAAGGACCAATTTGGTCTCCGCGACTTGCATTATAGATAATGTAATTGGGATCTCCTCCTTGTTGGATGTGGCTTAAGACATCGCCTGCAACGCTCCAAGAATTGGTTGAAGTCATTGCTAGGCCAGTCCCCCCTGGTACTTCAATTGTTGTAGCATAATTCATGACAACATGATGTCCAGACGAGAAGATAAGTCCCCCATCATTGAAGGAATTAATTGCAGGTAATAGTGGACGTCCTCCATCATTACTACCCGCATCAAGCAGTAAATTTCGCGTGAATCGAATCGCGGAGACCCTCATTAGATTCTCCATCCGGGTCGGCCAACCAAACTCTGAGAGATAAAGCGCAAGTCCATCTAACAAGGTATTTGCGGACCCAAAATCATCTACTAACAGCAAACTACCCCCATCTAAGAAGAAATCTAGAAGCGCTGATATTTCGACGATTGAAAAGTAATGGGTGGGGCCTATGATACAGAGAACATGATTACCTGGAATACCGTTTACCACACTCAATGAACTAATTAGTGGACTAACTTCAAAACCATTATTTTCTAATTCCAATGATAGCTCTGAGCATCCATCACCTAGGACTGGGCTAGTATTGTAAATGGAAAAGGCGAGATTATCGATTCCACCCACACCGCTAATACTGAGAATAATAGGTAGCCAGGCTATGGCGAATACGAAGCAGAAAACAAAGAGAGTGAAAAACTTGCTTCGTTTTTTCGCTTCAGCCGCTTTCGGTTGGTTGGGCATCTGATTCAGGTTGCTGTTGTTCTTGCGTGACAAACCGCAAATTGCCTCCGGTTAAGGAGTTGTACAAACTGGCAAAGGCGCTTAATGTTTGGAGAGCAAGATTGTAACTAATGGGATGATCGCTATATCGGGCTTCCTCGACACCTCGAATAAAAACTCCCATGGTTCGTGAATCTAAGCGACCGTGGGCAATAGTCAGGTTGGCAAACTCGCGCACAGTAATGCTGGGGTCCCGGTATATGCCGAGCTGGGCCTGGATGATTGTCTCAAACATACGGAATGCATAGATTATTGCTTCACGGTATTTCTTATCGGTTAACAGTTGGCGGAGTGAAGTCAGCATCGCAGCTGCATCAATCGAGGGTGCAGCTGATCTTCGCGGACGGCGTTTCCAGTAGCGATAACCAAGGATGGCTACTACTACAAAGGCTATGACTACAACTAGTGCAATGATCCATTCAATGGGGATAGGTAGTACTGGTGGTGGTTGCATGGGTTGTTGGGCCTCCACAATTATGTTTCTTACAGATGAGTTAAAGGTAATTATCGTTTCGTGTCGAAGCTGAAGTGTATAGGAAATATCGTTGATTCCTAAAGGCGCGAATCTCAGCACAAAACCCACATGACCCATTTGGTTTGATGCAGTGGAAATGCTACTTGTTCCATTAACGAGAAGCCAAACATCTCGGTTAGGGACTGCCCGTCCAAAGTTATCAACAAGGGTTCCATTAACCACAATGCTTGTATTCCACGCAAAGGGTCCAGGTGGTACATCAATCACTAAAGTCGCATTTGAAAACACATCAAGGAGTTCAGAATCGGAACTAGTTCCATAATAGAGGGCTCCTGCATATGAGACATCAAAGGAGAGAGTCGAAACACTTGTAGGTACACTTGTAGGAATTGCCAAAGTCAACGAAAAAGAACCACCTGTTTGAGTCAAAATGGTTCCGACGGAAACCGAGATAGCTAGATATGAAATGTCAATGTCGAGGGGCTGTCCTGAAATTCCTACTCCTTGATCGTCAATTAGTTGACCTGTTAATGTTACAGTTTCTCCTAGTAGAACTGGAGAAAAATCAATCATAAGATTCTGTATTTGGGTTGATGAATTAATCGTGAAATAATCGTAACTCGAAATCACCACTAGAGTTGGATGTACAATATTGCCTGTGGCTTCTCGAATACCAATTGGTTGCGTGGCCGTAATCTGATAGCTAACAAAAAACGATCCATTAGGAAATGTCATCGTGGATGCAACTTGGGTTCCATTTAGAAGGATAAGGACCGTTACTCCTCCTTGCCGGGTCCCATTTTGGTCTTCTACCCAACCTGAGAAGTATATGGTGTTCCCTCGTTGCGTTAAATCATCACCATCATCATCGTCTACAAATACAACTATTGTGCCTTCTTCGTGAACTAAGGCATTATTTGAAGCTCTTGTGCCATATACATACTGTGCACCTGAAAATTCAGCCTCAATGGTAACTTGTCCAATCGTTGTTGCATTATACTCCATGAAATAGTAACCAACACTGTCAGTACTTGCCACCCCAATTGGTGTACCATTCCAATACAACTGGATCGTTTGACTAGCAATACCCGTGCCATTATCATACTGCAAATATCCCTGAAGGGTCGTATTGCTGTGCAATCGTATTGAGTTCGGAACCGCTTGAACAGAAAGCTGAGAAGTTGCAGTTACGTTCAATATCTCAATGGAACTAACAATCGGATCGATGATACCTGGAAGCGTAAAAGTCGCTTGGACAGATGTCGAACCGAGAGGAGCTTGAGATAAGGGAATAGGATAGTTCACCGTGTAATATCCCACACTGTCTGTAAGGGGTTCTGTAGCCAAAATTGAGTTGAAGGCGATACTGACTCCTGTAAATCCTGTTTCATTTTCAGAAATTCCCCGCCCATTGATGACATCCCGCAAATAACCACTAATTTGCACTACGCTACTTCGATTCGCCTCTACGGGGGTCATCGAGATGGACAGATTCGCTGGACCATGGAGTCCGACTGCATTGAATGCATTTAATGCACTAAACTCAGCTCGTAATAGGTGGGCGCCAACAATGGCTGAGTTGTTATAGTTAAAGGTAATACTAGCTTCACCCAAAGCCGAAGTAATATTACTGCCCAAAAACCACTGTTCCGTTTCATCATAGAAGGAAATCGTTTCTCCTGATTGTGGGGCTCCATCTTGAGTTAGGGTTGCAGTGATTGTGAATTGCTCAAGCCTGTTAACAACGATTGGAGAAGCGTCAAGGGTGAGGTTATAGTATGTACTGACCACCCACGGGTCTTCATCGGGTAAAACAGGACTTGGTGACTTGTCAGAGGGAGTAGGAGGAGGACTACCATCGGTAATGAAGCTAGGCAAGGGAGTTGGATCAAATTGAATCCAATAATCCTGTGTCGCTGTGGGAATATACACCTCAACCCAGAAGTGTATATGCATTAGGTGAAGAACTCTTTGAGTTCCCTGATCCTCGCCAAGGATTGCTCCAAAGACTGGTCGAGCAGCAATCCCTGCTTCGCGGAGAAACATCGTATAGGAGGTGGCAAAATCAAGACCAATTCCTCCTCCTTCTTGTAGAAACCATTCGACATGTTCATCGTTTGGACCTGGTCGTGGGGTGAAGGGGTCAAATACGAAGTTAGTTTTGAAATAATTCTGGATGGCGAAAGCTTGCTCAAAGGCGGTATTTGGCACACCCGCTAGAATGGTTGCGAGTTGGGTTTGCAATGAAGCTCGTGTAGCTGGATTCATGAAGTTGAGTCCCTGCTGTTGATATTGAGCAAGAATTGGTCCAGGGGTTGAACTTGCAGATAGAGACTGGGGACGGATTAGAGTCCAATTACGGGGAATGTACGTAACATCATACTGAAGGGTTGCTGTCCCATTTTGACTAAAGAAACCATTGAAGAAAGCAGTGCCGAAATCATCAATTTCAAAGTTATATGAGGTTGGATTTGATAGATACGGGAACTGAAGGGAGTTATTAATAATCATGGGGTCTGGCCATAATGTTAGAAGAGGAAAAGTTCCACTGAAGCCTTGGTTGGTGATATTTTGTGTCACTGTATAAACGATTTCACTTCCAGGATTTACACCAGCAAGAGGAGTAGTTGTATTAGAACTCTTTTGCCAATCGGTTCCAATATACCGGTCATAGGCGGTGTTTCGCCAATACCTTGGGGGCTCTGCAGGAGAGATTATGGCTACGACAAATGAAGGGTCAAATGACCAATTCAAATCTAAGGTGACGTCATCAATTGTAATATTGTCAAGGAAGGTATCGTCTCCCCCTTCAACAGTGACACCTGTTCCCCAATCTTCGACATCATCGTAAGGTCGTTGACGGGGAATTGGAGGCAGAAAAATAAGTGGCATCAAAAAACTTAGAATTAGCATTATGATAATAACTGCGGAAATAGCTGCTACTACTGACCGCTTGGAAACCACGTGTTGCCACCAACTGAACCAAAGAATAAGCCAACATAAACTTTGCTAAATCAGACAAAGGAACAACAGAATTGTTGCAGTTTCTGAGGTCACCGAATCTTTTTCTATCCTATTAACTAAGGACTGATGCTCAGGGTTTTACCATTCTCGTACGAGGTGTTAATCTGCAAAACATCTGGCGTGGTCTCTATAAAGAGATACAAAATCAGGACCGGTCAATGGAAACAGAGGCTGAATTACGCTTAACCGGTCTCATGACCTCACCAGAATCTGAAGTTGCAAAAACAAAGCTGGGTCAGTATCTTCAAGAAGCGAAAAAACTTCGGAGAACCAAACGTTACAAAGACGCCCTGCTCATTGTTCTTGTCAGTGCGGAATACTATTGGCGCAAACACCAACTGACCCGAGCCGCTGGAATCTTGTTAGAAGCCAGTGACCTATTCTACTTAGACCACAATCTCGTAACTAGCTATCGATGTTTAGAAGTGGCATTAAGTCTGATGAACCAAAAAGCACGATTAACTTGGTGGGAAAAGGAAATGATTGGGACACTCTTTTTGCAAGCAGCCTGTCTTGTAATCGTTGATGATCCAACCCAGATGAGTGCACGGCTTCAAGACATTCGAAATCTGCTTTCGGAAAAGGCGCAGAAAGCACGGAGTCGCGAAGACGGGTATCGCGTTGCGATTGCATTACGCCGGTCCATAAATCGTCGGTCCTTGGTTCCCATAGATGAACTGGAAACAAAAACCACTCTCAGGATCCGATCAGACTATTCTACTCTTTATGAATATCTTCAGGCATCTTCACAGCGATATGCAATTATTCGAGATGGGCTTATTACTTTACACCGAGAAATCCTTCAGGAGGAGGACTAACCTTGTCCTATGTCACTCACCTACGATGTCCGAAATGTGGCGCTAAGTATAACCTCTCCGAAAATCCATTCTTTTGTAAGACCCATGGCTGTGAAGCACGCATTGATATTCATTATGATTACATTCGTCTTAGGGAAGTTATTACAAAGAAAAGTCTGGCAAATCGACCATTAGGTGTTTGGAGCTACTTTGAATTACTCCCAATCGAAAATCGTGCAAATATCATAAGCCTTGGTGAAGGTGGAACTCCACTTCTTCGTAGCAAACGACTCGCGAAGAAACTAGGACTCCGTGAACTATACATAAAGGACGAAACGCGTAATCCCACATGGTCTTTCAAAGATCGACCAATGACGGTTGGTGTGTCCAAAGCGAAAGAACAAGGAGCTACCACCCTTGCATCGGCCAGTAGCGGCAATGCTGCTGCTGCATTAGCGGCTTATTGTGCTCGAGCCGGATTTACATGTTATTGCTTTGTACCCGATATCGCTCCTATGGGAAAAATTGCACAATTACTGTTATACGGCGCGAAAGTCGTTCGTTTACGGGGATTACATAAAGGTGATGATCCAACCGTGAAACTTCTCCGTGAAGCGTGCTCCAGTTATGGCTGGACGCCTTGTCCTAGCTTTGGCCCTTTCAATCCCTATCAGGCTGAAGGTCCTAAAACACTCGGATATGAAATCCTTGAACAATTAGAATGGGAGGTTCCAGACGTAACCTATGTCCAAGTGGGGGCGGGGGGCCTTTTAGGAGGTCAATGGCGCGGATTTAGCGATTTTCATACCCTTGGACTTGTTAAAACACGTCCACGAATGGTCGCAGTCCAAGCAGCAGGGTGTGCTCCTTTGGTTCAGGCGTTTCGTACTAACCAGGATCCTTTCAAGATTATTCCGTGTGCCTCACCACATAGCGTAGCTGAAGGGTTATGTGATCCCTTACCTTGGGATGGCGATTTGGCGCTCAACGCCATTCGGAAATCCAAGGGTTGTGCAATTGCAGTTGAAGATGATGCCATTCTTCAAGCTCAACAATTACTCGCCAAGTATGAAGGAATTTTCGCAGAACCCACAGGCGTCACAGGTCTTGCAGGTCTCATTGACCAGCTAGACTCTGGAGAGCAAGATCCCTCAGAAACAATCTTAATAGAGGCTACTGGTGGCGGATTAAAAGATCAGGATGTAGTGATCCAGCGAATGCCTAAACCACCAGTAATTGATGCCGACTTAAAACAACTCCAGAACGCTCTTGACCTCCAGAATTAACAAAGTGTGTTACAACGAAACACAGTTAAACGAATTTTCCCAGTGAAGCCATCTATAAGGAGCGAAGTTGTGTGTGCGGCATTTTCGCAATTACCAGTAACAAACGGAATAACATAGGCGAAATTCTTGTCGAATGTGCTGAGAAGCTCACCTACCGTGGGTATGACACCGTCGGTATTGCTACAGTGTATAAGAATTCCATCCAACTCCGAAAAGACAAAGGCAAGTTCGATGAGGTTGCTGAAAAGCTTCGCCTGCACGAAATGCGTGGCTCAAAAGGAATTGCTCAACTTCGATGGGCAACATTTGGTGCTCCTAGTAAACTGAACGCTCAACCACACCTCGACTGCGATGAAGATCTCTGTGCTGCCCACAATGGTAACATTCTCAATTTTCTACCTCTTCGTGAACAATACACCAAAGAAGGTCATATTGTCCGAAGTATGAATGACGGAGAAATTTGTGTTCACGCAGTCGAAAGATACTTTGATCAAACTGGGGATATGCTCGAAGCAATTCGTGGTGGTTGTAGTGATCTTAAAGGCGATTATGCATTTGCGGTCATGCATCGAGATGATGACAAAGTCTACGCTGTAAAGATGGGGTCCAGTTTATTTGCCGGAATCGGTGAAGGGGAAACTTGTGTGAGTAGTGATTTACCCAGTATTTTACCTGTCACTCGGAAAATTGTCAACATACATGATGGAGAAATGGTTATACTTACCCCTGAAACGCTTGAACTCCGGCGAATTTCTGATGGAGAACTAATAGAAAGAAAACCCTACATTTCTGATGCTGACATCCGGGTAGCCCAAAAAGGTGGATATCCTCACTTCATGCTTAAAGAAATTCATGAACAAGTCAGTGCGACACGGACGCTTTTCAGTGCAATTCGTGAACCCTATATCAGCCAATTTATAGCCACACTTATTGAAGCTGAACGAGTGTTTTTTGTTGCATGTGGATCCAGTTTTCATGCTTCCGTTGTAGGGAGCTATTTTTTTAATGATTTGGCAAATATTGCGGCTATTCCAGTTATCGGTGGCCAGTTCATCTCACTATATGGCGAATCCATTAATGAAAACGATGTAGTTGTATGCATTAGCCAAAGTGGTGAAACAAAAGATGTCATTGACGTCGTTCATCACGTTAGAAAACGTAAGGCCAAAATCCTAAGTGTTGTAAACGTTTTAGGCTCAACGCTAACTCATCTCAGCGACCTTTACTTACCTATAGGATCAGGTTTTGAAATCAGCGTACCTGCAACCAAAACCTACACCAGCCAAGTGACTCTCTTTAGTTTCCTTGCCATTAAAGCCGGTGAAAAGAAAGCCACCCTTAGCGCAAAATCGGCTAAATCCCTGATAAACAATCTCAAAACTAAGCTTCCAGCTCTGATTGATGAAACGATATCAACAACGACCTTAAAAGCAAGGACTCTCGCTCCCTATTTATCAGAATATTCGCATTTTTACGTTCTTGGACATGGCTTAACCCATGGGGTTGCCCTTGAAGGTGCGTTGAAAATTAAAGAAGTATGTTATATCGTTGCAGATGGCATGTATTCTAGTGAATTCAAACACGGACCTCTGAGCATCGTCGATGAAGGCTATCCAATCGTTTTTACAATTGCACCCAACGACGCAGAGCATATTGTTAATCATCTTGCGGAAGTTGAATGTCGAGGCGCTCGGATAATTGCGACCGGTGAAGATCACCCCCTCCTTCGTCGCTATGTGAAGGAAGAAGACTTCCTTATTGTTCCCAAATCAAATCAATACCTAAGCCCCATTCTTCAGGCCATACCACTTCAACTTATGGCATATCACTTAGCCACGTACAAAGATATTGACCCCGACTATCCTCGAAATATAAGCAAAACTTTGACTGTTCGCTAACCAATTTACCCCTTGTTTTCTGTCTATTGCTTGTAGACGTGCTGGAGATGAAGAAAACTCAGGGCATTCGTTGTTGTAGAAGCTGCAATAACTTCAGGAGTTGTTCCTTTCAATTCTGCAATTTTTTTGGCAGCCTCTGGAATATTTGATGGCTCATTGGTTTGCCCGGGAACAGGAGATAGATATGGCGCATCAGTTTCCAATAACATATTTTCCAAAGGCATCACCTTTGCAATACGCTGCATCCGTTTACGAGAAACAACACTTGTTGGAACACTCATAAAGAAGCGATCTTCAGCTGCCTGCATCACAAAATCAGGATTATTAAAACAATGGAGCTGCACATCAAACATCTTCTCATCACGTAGAATACTTATCGCATCTGCTTCAGCATCTCGAGAATGCACAACTAGGGGCAAATTCAACTCATCAGCAAGATGAATAAACTCGATAAATGCGCTCTTCTGATATTTGCGTTCTTTTGGGTCCTTAACCCAGTAATAATCCAATCCCACTTCACCAATTGCTACAATCTCCTCTTGATGAGCAATGATAGCATCTTTTGCCTGCTTAACCATGTGAGGCGTTGCCCGTGGAGGATGAAGCCCAAAAGTGGGCCAAACATAGTTTGGAAACCGTTCTTTCAAATTTAATGCCTTAGGATAGAATTTTGGCTCAATGGCACTCACTACGACACCGATAACTCCTGCTGCCTGCGCACGTCGCACAATTGCTTCAGCTTTCGGAAAGAGTCGTGGCATCTCTAAATGGGAGTGAGTATCAAATAACCGCACGACGAAATCCCTTCCCGTTAGCGTCCTCTCGAAAGCTTCAAAAGGTTTTGGCTCCACCGCATCCACATATTTAGATTCTGAAGCTGATTAATATGGATCTTCGTGGCCGAGACATGATAACCACCCAGGAGTGGACTAGAGAAGAACTCGAAGCAGTTCTCAGATTCGCAAAAGATTTGAAGAAAAAAACCAAGGCAGGAAAATCGCCACACCTTTTATCGGATAAGACGTTTTTCATGCTTTTTTACAATACCAGCACACGAACTCGCGCCAGCTTTGAAGCGGCTTTAACCGAACTAGGTGGACACGCGCAATTCCTTGAACCTGGTGCGATGCGACTTGGTGAAGGAGAAAGTGTGAAAGACACTGCGAACACACTAGCTCGATATGGTCACGGTATCGGTATTCGTATTCTTGAAAAAGCGGTTGGATACATCTATGGACGGGGCAACCAAGTCTTACGTGACTATGCTAAATATTCTGACATACCCATTATCAATATGGCAGATGACAAGTTTCATCCCTGCCAATCGCTCACCGACCTGATGACAGTACAAGAGAAATTTCCGAAAATACAAGGAAAGAAGTTCTTATTTTCATGGGCATATAGCCGTCACTCCCGCTCATGGTGTAGTGTGCAGAGTGCTATTCTAACGGCTACACGATTTGGAATGGATGTTACGCTTGCTCATCCTCCGGGTTTCGAATTAGACCCGGAAATTATGGAATGGTGTCATCAAAATGCCCATGAGTCTGGCGGCGACTTTTCCATAACCAATAATATCAAAGATGCATACTCGGGTGCTCACGTTGTCTATCCGCGGTCATGGATGAGTGCAGAATGCTCAGCCGTCGGCATAGATAAATGGGGGGAAGAAACGGAAGCCCAACTCCATGAGAAATATCAAGACTGGATTTGTAATTCCGAACTTATGGATTTAGCTAGCAAAGATGCTATCTATATGCATTGTCTTCCTGTCTTTCGTGGTGAGGAAGCCACTGACGAAGTTGTCGACAGCCCTCAAAGTGTTATCTTTGATCAGGCAGAGAATCGGTTGCATCTACAGAAGGGGCTTCTCTCGTTAGTAATGAGCGAGGATAACTTGCTCTAAATCTGCGTGCACCTATTACTGGGGTTGACCCATAATTGCAGCCATAATGGCTTTCTGAGTATGGAGTCGATTTTCAGCTTCATCAAACGCGATGCTCCATTTGCCATCTAAGACTTCATCGGCTACTTCAAACCCCCGATCCGCTGGTAAACAATGCATATACTTGACGCCTTTTGCTCCAAGATCCATTTTCGCTGGAGTCGCAATCCAATCCTTATTTGCTTCAAATAGCTTCTTAGCGCCCTCCCAGTCCTCGGCGGGAGCAATCGGAGGAATGTGATGTTTACTTGTCCAACACTTTGGATATACGTAATGAGCACCAGCGAAAGCTTCCTCCATATCATTAGTTATTTCAAAGGACCCTCCATACTCGGCAACGTTTTTCTCACACATCTCAATGATTTTCGGATCCAGTTCAAAGCCTTTTGGATGAGCCAATACCGTATCCATTCCCCATTTAGTACCCATCAATATCCCACTCTGTGGAACAGCAAGTGGTTTTTGCGTACTCGGGCTATAGGCCCAACTCATGACGAACTTTTTTCCTTGCACATTGGGTGAATGTTCTTGAATAGCTTGCATGTCCGCCATCGCTTGGCAGGGATGATAAACGTCATCTTCCATGTTAATAATGGGAATATCTGACCATTTAGCAAATTCACGAAGAATGCGGTGACCGCGACCATAAATCCACTTAGCGTGTGATCCATAAATGCGAATCGCAATCCCATCGCCCATCCGTGCTAGAACTCGTGCTACATCTGAAATCCTTTCACTGGTATATGCTTCTTCATCATCAGGCAGAGCAGGTCGATAAACATCCTGCGGAGAGAGGAAATGGGCGTGACCACCCATTTGAGTCATGCCTGCCTCGAATGAGTTTCGAGTTCGTAAAGATCGATTGAAGAAAATCATAAACAAGGTTTGTCTGGCAAGATAATCATGGGGTTTTCGTGCCTTTTGCAGCTCTTTTATTTCGATTGCTGCATCAATCAACGTTTGTAAATCTTCTTGGCTCCATTCCTGGATAGTCAACCAATCACGGCCATGGTATTTACCAACTATATTAACACCCATATTTGAGTCACCTTGAATTACTGCGACTAAATCGAGAGGTCCTTTTAATCTTTTCAATTTAATTGAATCGCTTTAAAGAATTAATCTGCTATCACGCTAATTTTGAATTGAGGGGGACTCGATGAAAACCCCTGCAATCTTACAAAGGTAGTTCACTCTGTTTTCCATCGACTTTGAATTTCAACTTCTGCTCGTTCGAGAAGTTGTTCTCCGTGTTTTCTTGCGGTTTCGATAACTTTCTCTTCATCCATGATCAGAAGTTTTCCTTCATGAACAAGGATTTGCCCATTCACGATTGTAGTATACACATTGAAGCCATTCGCTGCATAGATAATATTACTCACAGGATTGTATGTTGGAGCAAGGTTTAGTTGAGTTGTATCTATTAGTACCAAGTCTGCTCGTTTTCCAATTTCAATACTTCCAATCTCTTTTTCCATTCCAATGGCTTTTGCACCATTAATCGTAGCCATTTCTAAAACGGTTTCAGCTGGCATTGTCAGGGGATCCAGTGTTCGTGCTTTATGGATTACTGCCGCCAGAAACATTTCTCGGAACATATCATAGGCGTTATTACTAGGTCCTCCATCACAACCCAAACAAACATTGATACCCGCTGCAAGCATTTCGGGGATAAGCGCAATGCCTGAAGCAAGCTTAGAATTACTTGCTGGACAGTGACACATGTGAGTTCCAGTCTCAACATAAATCGGGAATTCCTCAGGAGTGATCCAGACCCCATGTACTAACACGACGTTATCACCCATCATCCCTACATCGCGTGCGAATTCTGCAGGCAGCTGATTGAACTGTGCCTTTGTATACTCGACGTCTTCTTTTACCTCACCGAGGTGCATGGTAATTCCCATATGGCGTTTCCGGGCTAACTCAGCAACACGGCGATACAATTCAGGGCTAACCGCACCAGGTGTCCGAGCTCCCCACCAAATAAAGATTCGACCATCCGCAGCGCCTTGCCACTTGTTATGCATCGATACAGTTTCAGCGATGCACTCCTCAGGATCTTCAATCATCCCCTCATACATAATCGCTTCTTCATCAGCATATCCAGTCCAATCCATGAAAAGTTTCGAGAGGCAACCACGAATACCAGTTTTTTCAACGACCTGAGCTATTCCATCCATCCCATACCGTTTATGAATCATACTTTCAAGAAAACTCGTAGTTCCTGATTTTAGCATCTCGGCAATGCAAAGTTCTGCACTTACCTTCCCGTCTGAAGGTGTAAAGTTACCCTGTAAAACCCAAACGTAATCACGAAGCCAGGGAATTAGATCCACATCGTCAGCAGTTCCACGAATCAGGGCTTGAGCAAGGTGTACGTGACAGTCAATGAGACCCGGGATGAGTATCTTGTTCTTTCCTGATATCCTTGTGTCAGCACTAAACTTCTGTTTGATTTCATGAGATTTTCCAACAGCGATAATCCGTTGGTCTTCCACAACTACTGCTCCATCGGAAATAATACGTCGTTTTGGATCCACGGTTATGACAGTTGCCTCATCAATAATCAAATCTGCCATGGGAATCAGCAGTGAGCATGCGATTTATTCTTATTAAGGATTGGGTTTCTCAAAGAAGAAGGATACCAGCATGTTTATCTAGCGCCAAACCTTTGCCGAATCGGAGAATCTAATAGATGCACGTTTCCGTTAGAACAATTGGGCCATTTTCTGATCAATTCGGTTTTCATCAATTAACAGTGAATTTCAAAGGGCGCACCGTGAGTGATTTACTCAGCCAACTCTGTGAAGAACGGGGGCAGAAATTTTGCAATATCATTTTTGATGAAAATGGTCAACTTCGCAGGTACATCAAAGTCTTACTAAATGGCCGAGGGCTTCATCTTCTTAAGGGTCTTGAAACACCTCTCACAGATGGCGATGTCGTTGCTTTATTTCCACCTGTAGCTGGAGGAGTACTTTAGAGGTCGATTCCAAGTTTTTCCCAAAGCGTTGGTACGACGCGTCCAAGCGCCTTTTCCACAATTTCTGCATCGACAGAAACTACTTGGTGATTTTCTACAACCTTCTTACCGTTCACGAAAACATGCTCTACGTCATGTGCGGTGCAACCATACACAATATATCCATAAACTCCAGTTGGAAGTAATGGGGTAATTCGTGGATTGGGGTGGAGTATTACTAAATCTGCCATTTTCCCTGGTTCGATGGATCCTAACTTATCTCCAAGTCCGTAGACTTGCGCCCCATTAATCGTAGCCATCTCAATGACTTGCTGTGGAGTTGTTACACGTGTATCGAGGTGATGAACCTTATGTATGAGATAAGCCGTGCGAATATTTTCAATGGCATCGAAGATGAATCCATCATTGCCTAAACACACCGGTATACCCAATTCATACATTTCTTTGACGGGGGTCACACCAACTGCGTTATTCATGTTGCTCATGGGGTTATGGGCAACTGTGGCTCCACTAGCTTTAATGAGTTGTAACTCGTCATGATTAACATGAACACAGTGGGCTAATATCACATCAGATCCAAGTAGTCCCAAATCAAACAGGCGCTCAACGGTGCGTTTGTCATATCTTTCGATATTATGATACACATCGATGAGTCCTTCGCTAGTATGAATAGTAAGTGGGGCAGGTAACTGGTCAGCCTGTTCGCGGGTCTTTTGAATAAGTTCATCACTCAATGTGAAAGAAGCGTGGAGGCTATACATTCCAGAAAGAAGCTCATTCGGTTTTTTCTGGAGCTTTTTGAGAAAGCGGACATTCTCTTTGAGTCCACGTTCACCTTCTTCTTTTGAATTCCTTTCTGTTGCCTCGAAAGCCAAGATTCCTCGCATCCCTGTTTCTGTGACACCTTTTGCAACAGCATCTAAAACTCCCTCAATTGAACCTGGTCCTGAATAGGTGTCGGCAAAACATGTGGTCCCGCTACGAATAAACTCAAAACAGGAGGCTAAGGCACTTGCATAAGCGTCCTCGTTGACAAATGCTGAATCCACTTTCCACCATATACGGTCGAGAATCTGGAGAAAATCAGTTGTAGGTTTGATGTCCAGGGGGGCTCCACGAAGCATGATCCCATAGAGGTGGGTGTGACCACAAATGAATCCAGGCAACAATATACGACCGGTGGCATCAACGACCCTGTCAGCAGAGTCCTTCAGATTAGGACCAACTGCTGCGATATGCGTATCCTCAATTAGAAGGTCAGCATTGGGGAGGACACGTCGCTTTGGATCCATCGTGACAATTAATGCGTTTTTTATCAGTGTACGCATAATAATACACTCCAAACAAACCGAATGGGTGAATAATGGTAATCGAGTAACCCTTTAAGGCTTCTATGTCCCATTTTTCAAGGCGTGAATTTCTATGAACAAGTTATCGCATAAGGTTCTAGTTGTCGACCCAGAGAAATGCACGGGCTGTGGCATATGCACGCTCGTCTGCTCCTTCCGACATAACAAGGAATACAACCCTTCCCGTGCGCTCCTCACTATTATACGTGATGAAAAAAGTGGAGTAAACATCCCAGTAATCTGCCAACATTGTGAGGTTCCTCTCTGTATGGAAAGTTGCCCTGCAGATGCGATTTATCGTAATCCCCAGACGAATGCCGTTTGTATCAATCAGGAGAATTGTATTGGTTGTCATCAATGTCTTATTGCCTGTCCATTTGGGGGTATCCATATTGATACAACGGATGGTCGTACCGTGAAATGCGATTTATGTGAGGGGTATGCGATGTGCGCTCAATTTTGTCCTCGTGGAGCGATATTGTATCTTGAACCAAGTGGATTAACGGCCCGACTTAGGGAGAAAGGCGTGAAAAGAGCAGCCGATTATCTTCACATCATCACCGGAGGTTCCAAGAAATGAGTAAGGAAGACGTTTATTATGGATACGCTGGTCGAATCGCGGATATTGATTTGACAAATTCTAAGGTTGAAATACTGCCTTTGGATCGTGATTTTGCGAAAGGTTATCTCGGGGGAACGGGCTTTGCTTCACGAATCCTGTGGGAACGAGTTAAACCTGGAACCGATCCTCTTGATCCGAAGAACCCTCTGATATTTGGTGTTGGTCCCGTTACAGGAGCATTCTTCTCGCCTTCTGGGCGTTTCATGGTAGCGTTCAAATCACCCCTAACTGGTGTATGGGGCGAAGCACATTGTGGAGGACATTGGGGACCTCAACTGAAATATGCGGGGTTTGATATGCTACTTATTCATGGCAAAGCACCCAATCCCGTCTACCTTATGGTTCAGAATAAAGATGTGAAGATTCTGGATGCTTCGCATCTTTGGACTCGTGACACAACCGAAACTACCGATCTCATCAAAAAAGAGCATGGCGACAATGATATTGAAGTCGCATCCATTGGTATAGCTGGAGAAAACCTGGTTAAGTACGCTGCAATTATTGGTTCGTATTATCGGGCAGCTGGACGCGCGGGCGGGGGTGCTGTAATGGGAAGTAAACATCTCAAAGCGATTGCTGCCCGCGGGTTGGGTGGAGTCCAAATTGCACAGCATGGAAAATTCCTTGCAGCTTCCCGCAAAGCCTTCGAACAGACAACAACGGGAAAATGGGGAGAAATGAACGAAGAATCCCTAGGAAAATACGGAACCACAAATCTAGTTACCGCTATCGGGGAAATTGGACGACTTCCCACAAAGAACCATACCACTGGTGTTTACCCAGACGCTGACGCCATTGGTCCCGAAACTATTCGGAAGCATTACCGTACAAGCAGAGAAGCCTGCTTTGGATGCGCCTTACAATGTAAGTTTACGTCTCAGGTCAAATCAGGTCCCTACAAAGTTAAAACCGGGGGACCCGAATACGAAACCCTCATGGCCTTTGGCAGCAACTGCCTGAATAGTAATATTGAGTCCATTCTTTATGCGAATCAGCTCTGCAACCGTTATGGGCTAGACACCATCAGCACAGGGTGTACCATTGCCTTTCTTATGGAAGCAGCTGAAAACGGGTTAATTTCCTCAAAAGAAGCCGATGGACTTGACTTGTCGTGGGGAAACGACAAAACGATAATAGCACTTATCGAAAAAATCGCACACCGTGAAGGGATTGGAAACATGCTTGCTGAGGGGTCCATGCGGGCAGCTCAGAAAATCGGGAAAGGGGCAGAGCGGTTTGCCATTCATGTGAAAGGGCTCGAAGCCTCAGGTCAAGATCCCCGACCACAGCAAAGTGTAGGACTAACTTATGCTACTAACGTTCGCGGTGCAGATCACTTACGTAGTCTTAGTTGTTATGAGGAACTCGGTTTTCCTGACGTGGCTATTGAACGGTTCGGTGAAGATCATGCTGCTGACGTAATGGATTTACACAGCACGACATACAAAGGGCATCTTATCAAAGACCAAGAAGATTTGTATGTGATAATTGACAGTGTCATTCTTTGCAAATATGGTAGCATGTGGCCTCCTATCTATTACTTTGATCTTATTGCTGAGATGCTTGCACCTCTTACAGGAATCAAGGAATTTGGGGACGTAAATCAACTCCGCATAATTGCTGAACGCATAAGTAATCTTCGACGTTGTTTCAACGTCCGAGAAGGAGTAACCCGTGAAAACGAACAACTACACCCACGCTTCACTGAAGAACCCATTCCCGAAGGTCCTGCAAAGGGACAAGTGTGTAACCTAGAACCAATGCTTGACGAGTATTATGAGGTGCGAAATTGGTCAAAAGATGGACTTCCAAAGCGATCAGAACTCGTCCGATTGGGATTGAGCGATGTTGCAGACGATTTAGCAAAAATGGGTAAATTGGTGGAAGATTAATGACTGTAAATTTGAATGTTGATATTGCCGGTATTCCGCTTCGAAACCCCGTGTTAACTGCGGCAGGACCAACTAGCCGGGATGGGGAGACGCTACTCCAGGCGGCTAGAGGTGGAGTAGGTGGCTTAGTTGCAAAAACAATCAGTATCAAACCTGCCGAAGTTCCCCGACCTAATATGCAAACGCTTGACCGTGGTCATAGCCAATGGCTTCTTGCTACAGCCATGCAAAACCAAGTGGTTCATTTTGAACGAATACGAGTACGCGGTGCGTACGGTTTATTGAACCATGAACTTTGGAGCGATAAACCATTTAAAAAATGGCTTAAGCATGAGTACCCTCGAGCAAAGGAAGCAGGGCTTTCTCTGATTGCCTCTGTAGGCTATACTCCTGACGAATTGCAGAAACTTGCTCCTCTTGTTGAAAAAGCGGGTGTCGACGGTATAGAATTCAGCACCCATTACATTGAAACAGATCCCAAAGTGTTCAACCAAGTCGCTAAAACGATTAAGGAAGCCGTCGAAATCCCAGTCTTTGCAAAAATGAGTCCCCATGTCAAAGACCTGACAATTTTCACAAAGGCAGTCGAGAAATATGTTGATGGATTTGTTGCAATTAACACTCTAGGACCCTGTTTGCACATTGATATCGAAACAAGGCGTCCCCTGCTTGGTGGTCCGGGAGGCGTTGGTTGGCTTTCGGGACCTGCTATCAAACCACTCGCGGTCCGCTGTGTTGCAGATATTGCCCGTGGAACATCCAAACCAGTCATCGGCGTTGGTGGAGTAAGCACTGGTGCCGATGCCATCGAGTTCTTCATGTGTGGAGCCACAGCAGTCCAAGTGTGTACGGCAGCTATCTTGGAAGGTCACTCCGTATATGGACGCATCGCTACCGAAATTGCTGAATTCCTCCAAAACCATGGGCACGACTCCCCCCTTGACGTTCGTGGTGTTGCTCTTAAACATCTTCCCAAAGAAACACTCCGAATCGAAAGTCTTCCTCCAACTGTGGATGAAGAAGCCTGTTCAGGCTGTGGACTCTGCAATAAATCCTGTACATATTCTGCAATAGCCGTCAACCCAAAAACCAAAAAAGCCCAAGTGGATTCCGAACTCTGTTATGGCTGCGGTGTCTGTGTGAGCATCTGCCCCCACCGCGCCCTCTCCTTCCAAACCAGTGGATGAGGTGAGAACAAACCTATGACCAAAAAGCCACAGGTCACAGTTCGCATGTTCACTAGTCTCCGTGCCCTAACTGGAGTCCGAGAAACCCAACTCAAAGCAGAAATTGTCCAAGAAGTCATTGACATTCTCAGTGAAAGATTCGGAGAAAAATTCAAAAAAATGGTCTTAGAACCTGATGGCTCACTCAAATCTTATTTCCATGTTCTCGTTAATGGACGACACATCAGACTCCAAAAAGGACTACAAACACCTTTAACTGATGGAGATGTTGTAGCGATATTTCCTCCGATAGGTGGTGGAGCCAGCAGTTTATTGGGGTATTATTCGACTCTTAGCTACTTTTCTTGGCCTGGCGCATAGCCTGCACTGTAGCTGATAACTCCTTGCCCCTATCTTTCAGAATTGTGCGTTCTATAATAGTTCCTTGCACGATGATATCTGCACCTGCCGCAGAGGCTTTGGCTGCCTGCTCGGGGGTGTAGATTCCTCCACCAACAGCTAGGGGAACATCAATAGTTTTCGAAACTAATTTAATCATGTTAAGGGGAACCGCATTTTCAGCACCAGAACCGGCTTCAAGATAGATGAATTTGAATCCCATGTACTGCGCGGCTAATGAGTAGCCGAGTGCGATTTCTGGTTTATCCCGAGGGAGCAGTCGTGCGTCGCCCACAAATCCTGCGGTGCCTCCGGGTTGGACAATAAGGTAGGCCATCGAGATGGGTTCAATATTATAGCCTTTGATGTGACGCGCCCCGAGAGTTTGAGCATCTATCATCCAGTAGGTGGTTCGAGCATTCAGAAGACTCATGAAGAAAACAGCATCCGCCGAATGTGAAAGCCCTGAAACATTCCCAGGGAATAAAATTACAGGAATATTAACGTGTTTCTTAATCTCTTCCACTGTCTCATCAATAATGCCAAAAGCAGTTGAGCCGCCAACCATGATGCCATTACTTCCTGCCTTCTCGGCGAGATTAGCTATCTCACCTGCTTTTTCAGCGGATTGTTTCATAGGGTCAGGATCGATTAGTGTTAAATGGGCAACCTTTTCGTCTTCGATGATTTTGAGGATGCTTTTCCAAACCGGACCGGTTTTTGTCATTCTAATTCCCTGGATTCAAGCATACAGTTCAAGCTTTTAACTTTGTTATCGTTGGGCAAGGATTTTAACTACGCCTGGTGCCACATGTGCTGTTTCTTTATCCCAGTCCACAATGACTAATTTTCGAAGTTCAAACCAACGCAAATAATTCCGGACTTGGCTTTCACTGACATGAAGATTCTTTGCAAGATTCACGAAACCTGTTTTTCCTGTGGCTCCAAAGGCTCGGAGAATCGGGCTCCATTCATAAACAATAAGCATCACCATAGCTGGAAGCAGTTTGTCCAAGTTGTATTCAGTTTTATTACTAATAGGAATTACAGGAACACCGACCATGAAACTAAAATCCTTACGGATTCTATCGGGTGTTCTGGAAGCCCTTAAATCCTGTTTATTTGCAGCGACAATACAGGGAACGTTTGGAAGCAGATCGCTAATTTCTGTCCAAATATAACGGGCTTCAGCATCACCATCCGGTTTACTTGCATCCACCACAAAGATAATGCCATCAGCACCTTCGGAAATGATTCTACGTAAAACTTTGAACCGGGCTAATCCCGGTGTACCAAACAAACGAACAGGAACTCCAAATACCTCAGCGACACCATGGTCAAGGCCAACTGTTGTACCGTTTGCCTGAATGTTGATTACGTTCCCTTCAGCGAGTTGTTTAATGAGGTAGCTTTTTCCTGATAAATGCGGTCCTGTAACGAGTACTTTCATTTTATCAAAATCCTTTATTTTCGACCCATTCAAGTGATAGGGGTTGCCCCGAGAACGCCCCGCGGATAATTCAATCTCATGAGGTTTTAATTTAAACCTTGCTTCCGCGTCGGTTTTGCGTCGTTTTATTCAGGTAAAATTATACCATATTTTTCGAGATCAGTGATTAAGTCTTCAAGCCCTAAACGCTGTAATACATGCTTAGTGGGAAGCCCGTCTTTCAGTCGCCATCCACGTAATTCGTAGTATTCATCGAGCATCTGTTCTAATTCGACTATCTGCCCTTTTGATGGACCTTCTGGAGCAGGAGTATCAGTTAGCCGGGCTGGTAATGAGTCGTCCTTTCGGCGAATACCTTCACGCACATTGAAACAACGATTCAGGTTGACGATCCTTTCTCCTATTGCTCGTAATTGTTTCTCTGTTATCGCGACACCCACCGTCACATCAAAGGCTTTTACAACATCTTCGTAAAAGAGGACAGGAGGAATTAGGGTTCCATATTTACAGACACCCAGTGATTCAACGACAGCACAAAAGTCTTCATTTTCTTTCACCATGATGCCCTTATATTTCGGATCAAGGCGGTCGCCAATTTCCGGAAGGTATTCTGTGCCATATCGTATTCCGATTTCTTCATCAAATCCGACCTCATCAAGAACAGGAAATGCATAGAGATGATCCGCACCACGCGCTGCTGTGGCCGCTGCTAATCCCATTGATTTTTGTGCACGGGGTTCTTGTCCAGCGATTTCTTGTTTCTTGCAATGCATTACGAATTTCTCAGTACCTCTTCCAATGCGTTGTGCAGCACGGAAACTCCCTTCGGCTAAAATGTCACCAAATCCCTCACGTTTCGCGATCATGTGGATTAGTTTGATAATCGATTCATGGTTCCCCCAACTCAAATCAATGCCGCCTGTATCTTCAGCAGTAATAAGTCCCTCTTCCCAGGCTTCCATCGCCCAACTAATAGTCGCGCCGGTTGAGATCGTATCCATCCCATATAGGTTGCTTAAATGGTGTCCATAGAGAATGGATTCAAGATTATCATTTCCACATCGACTCCCCATAGCTGCCTGAGTTTCATATTCAGGAGATCCTCCACAATAAGCATAGGGACCCGTTTTGACCCGTGTGTATCGCCCACAACGTTGTAAACATGCAAAATCTGCGCGTGGTTTTACAAGGTACTTCTTTCGAATTGTTTCACCACTGATTTTCTGATATTCAGCAAACACGCCAGAACGCATATTGTAGCTAGGAAGCCGACCGATTTCTTGCATGAGTTCAACTAAGTTAGTTGTCCCATACATAGCCCGACTAGCCGTGAAGGGGCTTGCCAGCATTTTTCGATGCAATTCATCAATTACATCAAGGTAGCGATCAGGCTTCGCAATAGGAATATCTTGTCCCCCTCGGACTGCAACTGCTTTGAGCCGTTTACTTCCTGCCACAGCACCAATACCAGAGCGAGCGGCGGCTCGATCATAGTCATTGATTATTGCGGCAAATCTGACAAGATTTTCTCCTGCTTGCCCGATGCAAGAGACGCGAAAGTTTGGATCACCTTGCGCTTCTTTAATCATGTCTTCAGTCTCGGATGTATTCCTCCCCCATAGATCCTGAGCATCGACTAATCTGGCTGAACCATTATCAACAATTAAGTAAAGCGGTTTTTTTGCCCGTCCAGTTACGATGATTGTGTCAAACCCTGCGAATTTGAGTTCGGGTCCCCAATGCCCCGCTGAATGGGCTTCACCAAAGATGCCTGTCAAAGGCGATTTAGCTGCTACAACATAACGGGCTGCTTGAGGCCATAATGTCCCCGTGAAGGGACCTGTTGCCCAAATGAGGATATTATCAGGACTCAGTGGGTCAGTTGTTGGTCCAACGTGATCATACATAATTCGTGAGGCAAAGCCTTGTCCGCCAAGATACATGAGAGCTAAATCTTTGTCAATTGGGACCGGCTTACATGTTTCTTTTGTCATATCCACATGTAACTGCTGCCCTGAATATCCACCAAGCTTCGCTTTCTTCCCCATCAGCTCTCACCCCCCTCAGCTTCTTCTATTCTAAGCTCATCAAGGAGATCTCTACATTCATGTTGAATCACCTTCTGCTGCTTCAACGCTGCCAATTCCTCTTCTGTCAGAATGCGAAGGGTTTCAACAGGGCAATATTTCGTGCAGAATCCACATGCAATGCATTTGATGGCTTTTTGTGTATCAGGGTTCAAGAATATCGCTCCAAAAGGGCATGCCTCCACACATGCCCCACATCCCTTGCATTTCTTCGAATCCACAATCACAATCCCTTTCCGATTTTTTCGTAGAGCTTCCTCTGGACACGCTTCAATACACCAAGCCTGATCGCAATTTCGGCAAGCAACAACTACATCTAGCCCAGGATTGACTCGACGTACTCGGATACGTGATTTCTTGGGGTTTATTGTCTTTTCATAATGTAGACTACAGATGGCTTCACAGATTCGACAACCAACACACACTGTAGGGTCCGCATAGAGAAATTGTCGCATCAACTAGCACCTCACTTATTTCAACCCAATTTTAGAGTTGATGTGGGTAAAACTTTGTTGTCAACCTAGGAAACTACTTACCTACAGCTATATTTTAGCTATTGATAAAAGGACAAACGAAGTGTAGAATAACTCATGGCCAAGTCGAACTCTCGTCGCATAATTGCCTTTGATGTTGATGGAACAATCGTCAATGGTTTCTGGCTATCTCAAATCATTGCACGACTCGGCCTAGTCAAAGCCTTTGTGTTCGGTGTATTAGGAATTCTTTATGAGGCTCGAATCATGGAAGTTGCCTCCTTCATGCGATATTCCTATCGATTACTTCGTGGAGTCCCAAAAGATTGGCTCATCCGCATGACTGACCAGGTGTATTTACATCGAGGTGTTGAGCAGTCCTTCAAAATCCTCAGACAACAACACCATATCATTGTACTGACGAGTTCAGGCATTCCTGATTTCGCCGTAGCGCGGCTAAGTAAAACTCTGGGAGCTCATTTTGCTAGCGGAATCCGAGTTGAGCTCGAAGAAAACCGACTAACAGGTCACATTGCCGCTTTAGACTGTCGAGGGAAAACCAAAGTCGATGCGCTCGAAGATTTGATTGATAGGCACCAGTTATCTGATTATGAAACTGTAGCAGTCGCGAATGATCGCAACAACGTTCCACTTTTCAAATACGTTAACTTGGCCATTGGATTCCGCCCAGATCAAGTTGCACGCCAATATGTTCGGGTTGTTGTAAACACACCAGATTTACGTGCCCTGCTGCCTTACTTAACTTCTCCTTCTTTACAAGTCCACGTCCCCCGACGGCTAGGGCAAGAACTCCTTCGTCAACTTCTCCATGCAAGTGCGGTATTTATCCCGCTTCTTTGGTTTTTAGATGTTTCATGGCACAGTTTAATCTACATATTAATTGGGAGTCTAACACTGTTGTTTATCCTCTCCGAGGTTCTCAGGAGTTTTGGGATAAAGATACCTTTAATTTCAAATATGGTACTCGCCGCGGGTCGAGAAGAAGAGATTGATAGTTATGTGCTCTCTCCTTTATATTTCGCTGCAGGAGTCACACTTCCACTTCTCATTTTCGGCACTCTACTTCAACTCCCACATATTGCAGTAGCAAGCATAATTGCATTCCTGATAGGTGATGCCTTCTCCACTATAGGCGGGATCTTTTTAGGAAGACACCATTATCCTTTCAATCGTAAGAAAACAATTGAAGGCACATTAATCGGGTTTACTTCAGCATTTTTCGTTCTCATCCTTATTGTGTCTCCAATCTCGGCGCTCCTAACAGTAATCATCGCAGCGGTTATTGAGCTCCTCCCTTTACGGTTAGATGACAACCTTGCGGTGCCTATTATAACAGCTACGATTTTGACGATTCTCCAATTTTTAGGAATTTACTATTTCCTTTGAAGGGCGAGTAGCCTAATCCCCCGACTTTATAAGTTCGTTCCTGCTCTTTCAAGATAGCTGATAGGACTGAGAACGATGTCAAATCAACAATGCCCCGAATGCGGGCGAAAATTAAAGCCTAACGCCAAGTTCTGTTCATATTGCGGAGTTTCACTAACTGCCCGGCAAAGAATGGCGACCGCTGTTCAACCAAAAACAACGAGTGCAGCACCCACTCCATCAAACGAACTGATAAAAGAGGTCGAAGCCATCCCTCCCATGGCAGAATCAGCCCTAATCATGCGCGGAAAACTCGAGAGGCTTCGATCACAAAAAGCCGCTCTTGATGAAGAGCAAGAAACCATCAAAGTAAAACAACTCGTGGGCGAGTTATCAGAAAAAGAGGCAACATCCCAGTCTGAAAAGCTACAAACCCGATTAGATCCTATTTCAAAAGAAATCGATGACTTGGAAAACAAAGCCATTACACCACTTGAGCAACTTCAACAAGAAAAGAAAGTCCAAGAAGGTCGTATTCAACGTCTTGATGATCTTCGGAAATCTGGAGAAGTTGATGACGCGATTTATCAGCGGTTGTCCTCTGAGTATGGAAGTAAACTAGCTGAAACAAATCAACAGCTTGAAAATGAGTTCTCCCAAGCAAATGGTTGGCTAGCGAAATTAGAAGAGCGTAAACAACAACTCGAATTTGAAAAAGAGACACTTCAGATTCGCGCCCGTATCGATGAGGTATCAAAAAAGGATGTGAATAAACAGCTGAAGGCAATAGACGATGAACTCAATAAAACAACAAGTATCATCGCAGGGCTTCGTTCAATCCTAGGAACAGTGGCCGCTCCTCTTACCCAACCAACCGAATCTACTTCTAGTAAGAAGAAGAAAACAGATCAGAAAGGAAAAGGTATCTGTCCTTACTGTCAAGCAAAAATCACTCTAGGAACTAAGTGGTGCTATTCCTGTGGGCGGCTGCTTCAACGCTAAGTAAATCGGAATCGAACTGATTCATGTCCTCCAACAAGATCCCCTTTTAGTGCCCAAACAAAAAACAATGGTCCACGAATCTCAGATTCCATCGGAGTGATGACTTCAAGAATTCGTGTGTTCTTTGGAAACAAATACAGTACTTCGATATCATATTCTGCTACTTCTGTTTCAACATCACTCGCTAAGATGTTTTCATCCTTTATTGGTGCACCCTGGAAATGAATAACCCATTGGAAATACGCGATTTCAGGTGTTCCACGCAATCCAATATCGACATGCACAATTTCTTGTCTTACTTGAGTGCCGTTAATATACACCTTTTCTGCTTCAAGAAATTCAGCCATGTTAGAATGAATCTTGGTGATTTCAGTTTCGACCGCTTCCTCATCTTCAAGAATCTCTGCGTACACCCCTTCTGGATCAGAATAATCATAATTGATTACCTGGTATACTTCAAGGTTCGAAGATATTGTAAAGACGGAAGAGGCAAATAGTGGCTGGACATTCATAAATAAAGAATCTCATCACTCCCTTTTTATTTAATAACCTCTAACTCATTCAGGACCAAAACAAGTTCTCTTGAGTGTGCTTGAAATGCAACAAGGACTTTTCATTGCGCTAGAAGGAATCGATGGAAGTGGTACAACCACTCACACAAAATTACTGAGCAAATGGCTGAGAAAAAAAGGGTTCGAAGTAGTCGAAACCCATGAACCAACAGATGAACGAATTGGAAAGCTGATACGGCAAATATTACAAGACACAACGGTATCGCCTGCAATTGATGCCTTACTTTTTGCAGCTGATCGCATTGATAATACATTGAACAAAATTCAGCCGGCTCTGGATAAAGGACAAATCGTCATCACGGATCGCTATGTTGAATCATCCTTTGCCTATCAATGTTCTTCCGGACTTGATCGCGAATGGGTGCAGAACCTAAATCGGTATGCCCTCACTCCAACCATCACCTTCGTGCTCGATATTGCCCCCAAAACTGCTTTAGCACGAAAGAGAAGACCAAAACCAAAAGAAAAATTCGAATATGTCACCTTCCTCGAGAAGGTAAGACAAATCTTCATTGAAAGGGCACAAGAAAATGGTTTCACGATAATTGATGCAACGTGCTCGATTCGTGAAGTGCAAAACCAAATTCAACAGCAAATCGATAATCTGCTCACAACCCTTAAGTAACGCTTAGCTCTCCTCTTATCTCGGCGGCAATGAAGAGGAAACCTGATCGCACTGATACCAAGATGAAGTGAACGACGGGCGGACTAGAGCCGCCACCTTTTTGTCAATCGCCAAATCAAAAAAAGCTCCAACAATTACTCGAATCGTTTGTTAGGCTTGGAGGATCGATTCGATTTGGCTACTATATCGCTTCATAACCAAGAATATCATTCCAAGATTCGCACTTTTCTTTACTAAAGAAGTGAGGATTGCATTTTCTCCTGCACCTTTCAAAATAATATAACCATTTTCTGCTTCCACAGTAATCTGCATAAGTTTCCCACGTGGTATCTCTGTTAACGCGCGCTCTGCAACACCCAATAACGCCGCTGTCATTGCAGCGACGATGGCTTCATTGACGGTTTGAGGCATCGCTGCTACAATTGGTAACCCTTGAGCCGTGACAATAGCGCTTGCTTCGATGCCCGGTGTCGTACTCTCCATTTGGCGAAGGAGGGCTTGAAGATTCTTGGCTGTAGCCGACATTAACAGAACCCCTTTTCGTAAATATCTCAAAACAGCTAAAATTGTTCTGGTCAATGCGCAAATTTAGAAAGGGAAGCTATACCTCTCCTATTGAGGAACGTAAACCTTAAAGAATCCCCCTTCAACTGGCAAACCACACAAAGAGGCTGCAATCATCATGGCAAAGCGAACAAAAGCTAAGGAAAAACCAGACGAGAAACCAGAAAAAGCCACGGAAACCCCACCTGTTCCTCCTACTTCGGAAGAAAAAACACTGGAGAAAGAAGAGAAACAGGAGTCCGAAGAAAGTCCTGAGGACAAATACCGGCGGGCAGGAAAAATTGCAAGCCAAGTCCGTGGAGAAATCCTCCCTCAAATAAAGATTGGAGCTAGCGCTCTTGAGCTTTGTGAAACTGTAGAAGCACGAATTATTGAATTAGGTGGTGGAATTGGTTTTCCGACCAATGTCTCCATAAATGAGGTTGCAGCCCACTATTCTAGCCCTGAAGAAGATACAACAGTAATTCAGGAAGGCGACATCGTCAAAATCGATATCGGCGTTCATATCGATGGATATATTGCTGACACAGCAACTACGGTCAGTTTTGACACCGAATTGGATTCCCTTGTTGAAGCAAGTCGTGAGGCTCTTAGTAAAGCCCTTCTTCTTATCCGACCCAAAACCAACAGCAAAGATCTTGGAAAAATCATAGAAAACACAATTCGCGGGTATGGCTATCGCCCGATTCGAGATCTCAGTGGCCATCAATTAGACGAGTACGTTCTCCATGGACCCAAGAGTCTCCCAAACATTGCTGTTCCTCATGGCTCCATCCTTGAAGAAGGCGAAGCCTACGCCCTTGAAACATTTGCTACCACGGGTACTGGGAGCGTTCATGAAACAGGTCAATATTATATCTTCAGCCTAAATCCCACACGAACCCCAGTCCGAACTCAAGGTGCCCGTGACATTCTCCGCCTCGTAGCTCGTGAATTCAAAGGTCTACCATTTAGTCGCCGCTATTTGACCAAGCATATATCCAAACTTAGTCTAGCGATGGGATTACGCGAACTTACCACAAAGAAAGTTCTTCGACAGTACAGTGTGCTCGCCGACACTAAGGGTAGTAAGGTTGCCCAAACCGAACATACCTTCTTAATCACCAAGGACGGCATTGAACTCACCACCGAATAAATTTAAAAAAATTTGATTTTTTTCCAACGAATCGATGAAATCGAAAAAACTTGTGAAAAAACGGATTTGAGTCGGGTAATACGAAGATATGTGTAAAGCTATCATTAACGTTATTATGTTTACACATATGATTGAAGAAAGCTTTAAAAGGCTGGAAGCCCGTTCCCTACTGGCGAACCTTATAAAGGTTTCGCCAGACCAAGCGGGGAAAAATACCACAAATACACTAGATGATAGCATCCTTTTCCGTCGTAACCAGCGGACGATGGAAAAAATGGCTTGAAATACCTACCAACAGACTGGGACGATGCTCTTAGAGAGCAGACTCTCTCAATATCCCCGGTCCCCTCTTCATCGGAGAAAGAAGGTCGAAAGAGTAATGGTTGAAGAAGCTCCTTTTGTAGAAGAAAAACTACGGGTCAGTCCGCCAGACTCTCCTCAACAAGTAACTCGATGTCCAGATTGTAGTGGCCAAGAGGTCATCCGTGATACCACACGCGGTGAAATTATCTGTCGAAACTGCGGACTTGTACTTGATGCCCATATGGTTGATCAAGGACCCGAATGGCGGGCTTTTACCTCGGAAGAACGCGACAAACGTAGTCGAGTTGGAAGCCCAATGACCTATACGGTGCACGATAAAGGCCTAAGCACCATGATTGACTGGCGGAATCGCGACGCCTATGGAAAGAAATTAGCTCCCAGCCGACGAGCGCAAATTTATCGACTCCGAAAATGGCAAATCCGAACACGGGTACACTCCAGCATAGACCGAAACCTCGCCTACGCTATGAGTGAATTGGACAGGTTAACCAGTCAACTTGGCGTTCCCAGACCCGTAAAGGAAGCAGCAGCTATCCTCTATCGCCGTGCCATCGAACACCACCTTATCAGGGGTCGCAGTATTGAAGCTATGATAGCTTCCTGTGTCTATGCAGCCTGTCGCCTCCGCCAGGTTCCACGAACCCTCGATGAGATTGCTCATCACAGTCGAATCAGCCGCAAAGAACTCGGACGCTGTTATCGACTCCTTCTCAGGGAACTCGAAGTTCGAATCCCAATCGCCTCACCTACCGATTTCATCCCACGTTTTGCTCAAGCCTTAGAGCTTAGTGGTGATGTTCAACACACAGCCGCAGAGATTGTGGACCAAGCCCGATCCAAAGGTATCACAGCTGGCAAAGACCCCACCGGTCTCGCCGCAGCTAGCCTCTACATTGCCTCCATCCAGGAAGGCGAACGCCGTACCCAACGTGAAATTGCCGAAATCAGCCGAGTCACCGAAGTCACTGTACGCAACCGCTACAAAGAACTTGTCCGGGAACTCGGTCTCAAAGTTGAGGTCTGAGTAACTAGCTCAGATCCAGCTTTTCTCACCTTTTCTTCCTAGAATCCACAAAACACGCTAGTCCTCTTCACATCTATGTCTATTTGATTTCAACCAAAACAACGAATATAGCGCATATACTCGTGTTGAGAAACCTACAATTGCTGATTTTTGTCGCCATTTTCTCACTCTGCCAAAAGGTAATTCAACTAGAACAGTACCAATACCCGATACTAAATTCACACTAACTACAATTACTCCAATGGAGTGTAGGATGACACATGAAAGAAATGCTATGGCACAAACATAAATGGCCCGAAGAGGTCAAAAAAACCATCAAATACCCCGAAGAGCCACTCTTCGCAATCCTCGACAAAGCAGCTCAAGAAGCCGGTGACAAACCATATACAGTCTATTCAGGGAACTCCCAAAGCTTCGCAGAAGTGAATGAAAGCGCCAATCGAATTACCAATTTTTTGGTCAAACTCGGAATTAAGAAAGGTGACCGTGTAGCCATCTACATGCCAAATGTTCCCCACTATCCCTCCGCATTCTTTGGCATTCTCAAAGCAGGCGCTACGGTCGTTACATGTAACCCACAATACAAGACAGCCGAATTGCACCACCAACTCAAAGATTCTGGAGCGAAAGCAGTTTTCGTATTCGACCATCCGATTTTTGTCCCTAATAGCTATGATGCACTAGTTGATACTGACTGTAGTCATGTAATCGTTTGCAGCATCAAACCTTTCCTCTCCAAAGGAAAAGCAGTTCTTGGCGGGCTTTTAGGCAAAATTCCAAAAAGCAAATACTACGAAGAAGACAAAACAACCTTCTACTCCGACATCATGGACCAATACGAACCCACACTACCGAGTATCAAACTGAAACCCAAAGACGATCTTGCCCTCATCCTCTACACTGGAGGAACCACTGGCGTTCCCAAAGGCGCCATGTTAACTCACTACAACCTCTACGCAAACGTCATGCAATACGATGAATGGGTCAAACTCGAACCTAAAGGTGGCGGGAAAGCCCAACCCCTCGAAACCGGCAAAGAAGTCTATATCGGCGCTTTACCCTGGTATCACAGCTATGGTCTCACCCTCACCATGATAGCAGCAGTCTACCACCGAAGCGCTTGTGTCTGCATACCCGATCCCCGCGCCGGAAAACCCCCGCTCTCAGATCTCCTCAAACAAACCCAAGACAATAAAGGCACTCTTCTCCATGCCGTACCAAGCATCTACGCAGGTATGGCCTACCATCCAGACATCGGAAAATACAACCTGACTAGCCTCAAAGCCTGTGGATCAGGAGCAGCTCCACTGCCACCCGCTACAGCCAAAGCCTTTGAAGCCGCCTCCGGAGCCGTTCTCTTTGAAGGATACGGACTTACCGAAACCTCTCCCCTCGCAAGCGCTGATCCCTCCAAACTCAGCACACGTAAATTCGGATCCGTCGGCTTCCCAATCTCAGACACCGTCATCAAAATCCTCGACCTCGAAACCGGAACCAAGGAGAAGAAAACTGGCGAAGACGGCGAAGTAGCCATTTCAGGACCACAAGTCATGAAAGGCTACTGGCAGAAACCCAAAGCCACCGAAGCTGTCATGCGTGACATCAAAGGCGAACGCTTCTTCCTCACCGGCGATATCGGACACTTCGACGAAGAAGGCTACCTCCACATCACCGACCGCAAGAAAGACATGATCAACGTTTCAGGCTTCAAAGCCTATCCCGCCGAAATCGAGGAGATGCTGGTTGAGCATCCGAAGATCCAGATGGCTGCAGTGATTGGTGTTCCACGTGAAGATGATCCTGCGAATGAGACTGTGAAAGCCTTTGTGGTACTTACTCCAGGTGAATCGGCGACAGAAGAAGAAATCATCACCTGGGCTAAGGACCGTATGGCAGGCTATAAACGTCCACGGGTTATCGAATTTCGAACCTCGCTACCACAGTCGGCCGTGGGTAAAGTTCTTCGGCGTGTCCTTCGGGATGAAGAATTAACAAAATAGTAACAGAAAGGAACTCTCCCTTCTGCTGGGAGGGTTTCTCCATACTTTTTTGCTAAAATTTTTCATCTTTTACATACCTTTCATTCACCAGGGAATCTGCATTGAATAATCTAGAATCATATTTTGTGTTGGATGCAGAACAAATGTCCATGTTAGCAGAGTTTCTAGGTGATTCCCCTGAAACCGTTCTTGCTGTCCATGCATTGAAACGACTATATTGTAAGGCAACTGTTGTTGGCGAGATTCCCGAGGTGAAGGCTGCTCTGATACAGTTTATCAACATGCCGCACGAGCCTAGTATTTTTGGAACTAATCTTGATGCAGTTTGGGTGTTACTTCAAACTATTAAAGGATGGGACTGTGTGAATGTCCCAGCGGAGATAGCCTCGACTGTTGGCTCGTTCGTGCAGAAACAACTGAAACGACCAGTCCGCTATTGTAATGACTTCTATTACACTCTCTCGGTTCCTGTTAAACGATTTGAGCATGAGCTTGTCAGAAGTTTAACCATTGAGGATTTGGAGTTGTTAGAGGTTGCGCCTAAGGAATTTCGTGGGCACGGATATGGTTCACCACGTGGGTTGCTTGAAGATGGGCTAGTTGCCTGTGGGATTGCCTCCGGTGAGATAATTTCGATTGCCCATACTGGTGGACATACCACGAAATATGCTGATATTGGAGTGATCACACGAGAAGATTGGCGAAATCAAGGATTAGCTAGTGCTGCGGCTTCGATTGTGGCAGAGGCTTTACAAGAACGTAAAATTACGCCTGTTTGGAGTGCAGGTGATGATAATTTGCCCTCAGTTCGAATCGCCCAAAAGCTTGGGTTTAACAAGGTTTCTCAGCGGGAGTATGTCATCTTAGAATGAAAACCGCTTCCTAGATTTAAGCAGAGTTGGAAGCACTCTTATTGCTTCTTTCCTCGTTTTAGTAATTTTTCGATACAGGATTCACACTAATTTGAACTGCTAACTCTTCGCTGAAGGCGTTTTTCACCAATTTCACGGTACAGTTCAAAGGCATTTGCTGGTGGAATGCTAACCTCTGGTTCGTCTTTCCGCTTCAGTGAAAGAGCCTCGGAGGGACAAGTGGTAACGCACAATCCACAGCCAATGCAGTAATCTAAATCGATTTTTGCTGTGCCGGTTTCCAATGAAATGGCATCCATCTGACAGCGATCTAAACACGTTTCACAGCCAGTACAACTATCAACATCAACTTCTGCGTAATAATTACTAGCAACCAGTTTTGCAGGATTTGGTAGCTTCTTTAGATTCGTCAAGATGCCACAGTGGCAACCACAGCAGTTACAAATAACAAAGCCCTTTTGATCATTGCTTGGACTGCACACCAGACCAGCTTCGTGTGCTTGGTCAAGAATCTTTAGCGCTTCATCTACTGTGATTTCGCGGCCATATCCATTTTCAATATAATAGTATGCACCAGATGAGAAGACCATACAAACTTCTTCAGGTTTATCGCACGATTCACCCAATGCCTCCTTCTCGCGTTTACAGATGCAGGGGGCAACCGCGATTTTACTTTGCTTCTTCACGATTTCTCGGGCATCTTCATGTGGTAGGATTCCCATTGAAGGAGATAGGCTTGCTGCTACTGGAATTACTCGGAGTTGAGGTGGGTCAGCTGAGGCAACAAGCTCATCCTGTAAAGCCTCTTCCATATACAGCTCGAAATCCTCAGCGAATTCTTTGGTCATGTTATTGACTTGATGCTCATAAATACCAACAGCAAACCATTCAGCCCGATACTGAGTAGTTCCTCTTTTATGAGAGCGGAAAATCAATCCCTTGTCAGCTAGCTGTTCTAGTAATGGTTTAATCTCATCAGGGGTTCGACCCGCTCGTTGAGCAATTTGGTCAACTGTTTCAGGAATATAGGTTAAGTGGATGGCCATCTCAGCCTCTTCTTCAGTGAAAAGCTGTTTTAGTATTCGAATTTCTACTCCTGATTCTGTTTTTGGAAAACCAACCGGAAGATTGTCGAGATGCTCTCGCAATCGTTCATATACAGGATCACTACTCATGGATTTCACCAGGATTTGTCATAATACATGAGTGTCCCTTGAATATCTTTATGTTCCAGCGAAAATTCTGGTAATTATCTTAAGTTAGAGCCTATGACCACAATGAGAACAATGTTTTGAACCTGGTTCTATTACAGATCCACAGTTTTCACAGTATTGCATTGCACTTTTACCTGGAATGTATCCCTGACCACGCCTCCTTGACGTCGTTTTTTCAAATGCAGTCTGCTGTTCCATGAGGACGGGGAAATGCCATAAGTATAATCCTGCGGCTAATGTGGCTCCTAGAAGTCCCATGACAATGTCGCGGACTCCATTCCACCAGAAATTGGAATAAATCCCGAGCCATGGAAAGAAGATGGAGAGAAATTCTTCGAACATTTCCCAGGTGAAAGCTACGGCGAGAGTGTAAAGTATTGCTGGGAGGATTACCAAGAGGAGTGGCGGAACGATTGGGAGTGTCTTCTTCCAGGATCGGATTAGGCTGAAGTTCAGGAGGAATGCGCAAATTGCTGCTCCGAATAGGAAGTGGGGAATCATGTCCAGGTATGAACCCGCGCTATATCCTCCTGTAATCTGTATCCAGATATGGGCACCTGAAGCTAAGACAAACAGAATACTCGTGACGAGAATCCACAGCTTATCTGTGTGGAACCAAGACCGCGATGTCATATTTATGATGCCCTTGTCTAGGTCCTCGTCTTATCCTCAAAAAGTTGTGGGGTTTCGAAAATTGTGTTCCTGGATATTATGCTATCGTGGAACTGGTATCTTCCCTTCATAAAAGAAGCAGTTCTTCCGGATGATCTCCAAATAGTTGGCAATTTCCTCTCTTTTGGTTTGGGGAGACCACCCAAGAATTCTTTCCATACTATTCGCGACCTTCTCAGCGATTTGTGCTTGAAATTCTGGACGAACCAACCAGCTAATTTCCATGCGCCTGCAAAGCACGTCCTCGATGCGGAGTGGAGCTTCATGGCGTAGTATGTAATCGATTTCGGCTTCAATCCAAGGTGCCACTTCGACGGGATATTCCGACACATCTAATATCCGGGCTGCTAATTCGGGTTGGCTCTCGATTAATTGGAGGATTGTTTTACCACCCCGACCATATTGTTGATAGAGATGTCTAAGAATGAAAGGTGAAAGTGTTGATTTCTGTACTTCCGGCAATGAGTTCCAATCGCTTTCTGAGAGTGATATGGCATAAGCAATTTTTGTGAGGTTTTTCTTTCCTAGGAATTTCGGTAAGTTATGCTTTATATGCGCTTTTCGCACATGGTTTAACAAGAGGTCCTCTGCCATTTTACGGAAGGTGGTGAGTTTCCCTCCAAGGAGACTGTACAAGCCATCTTTTCGTTCTAACACAGTGTGTTTCCGGGAAACGTCACTTTCCGCTTTTCCAGTCTCTGTGACTAATGGTCGCAGTCCTGCGTAACTTCCATGGATATTATGATCATCAATTTTTGCCTTTGGAAACAGAATTCTGATAGTTCGTCGGAGGTAATCAGCATCCTCACGAGTGCAGTACACCTCTGCTGGGTCCCCTGCAAAATCGGTGTCTGTTGTGCCAACAAGTACCCACTCATTCCGTCGAATGGCAAAGAAGAATCGGCGATCATCAATGGAATTTGTTGCGACGCTATCGTTGATAGGGAAATCCTTTCTATGATACGCTAAGTGGACACCTTTCGTTGGTCGTATTATTTTCTCAGCTTCGTCAGAATTTAGGGATAGAATCTGGTCAGCCCATACACCTGTTGTATTGATGACAACTTTTCCTCGTACTTGAAATTTCATCGACTTTGGTCTATGAACATCAATGGCTTCTACACCATTTACTAGACCGCTGGAATCGTGAGTGAATCCAACAACTTGAACATAATTCAGGGGTAACGCGTTATTCGTCCAAACTGCTTGTTTGAAAGTTTCAATGACTAATCGTCCATCATCAATATTCGAATCATACCACGTAACGGCTCCTTTAAGACGAGACGCCTCGAGTAGTGGTTCAAGAGCTTGGATTTTTTCCACATTCTTAATCCCCTTGGCGCCTTTGAAACTTTTAAACCAAGTTATTAAATCATACAAAAACGCACCAAGCCGAACAGCTCGGTAACTCCAGCTTTTCGGAAGTTCGCGTTCATCGTTCTCATCCGCCGAGAGGATGGGGTAAAGAAATCGTGTTGGGCGTGTGAGGTGAGGTAATCCCTTTTCTCGAAGCCAATTCCTTTCAGTCGCTGCTTCTCGTACCAGCCCAAACTCCAGCTGGGCGATGTAACGAAAACCACCATGTACAAGCTTTGTAGATCGACTGGATGTCCCGAATCCGAAGTCATTTTGTTCTAACACGGCAACGGTCAAGCCTCGTTGACTAGCCTCGAATGCGACCCCAGCACCATTAATTCCTCCCCCAATTACAATGATATCCCAAGTTCTTTCCTTGAGTCGCTCAAGCTGTTGCTGACGAGAAATTTGGGAAAACTCAAGTGTTTCAATTGGTTGTGAAGACATCAGACCTAACCCGAACAAACTGATGCGTCTGTCTTATTCAGCTTTACCCAGCTACAAATATCCAAGAAGAAACTGTCTCAAATCGCTGTTGAACACAATATTTTAGTAACGTGGTGCGAGGAGGAAACTTGAATCTGTTCAGACAGGTTGGGCTGTTAAGAGGGTACTTTTGTATTGACGGTACACAGTTTCTACGTCATCGGATTACGTGAAGGCTTTCCACTCTATAGTAGGAAGTGGTCTCAATCCGATGTCGACAGCGCACTCCTTTCAGGATTCCTTGCAAGCATGGAGCACATGGCGCAGCAAGTCGCCGCTCAACATGTCAACGTCGTAAACATGAAAGACCGCCGATTCTTCTTCCAAATCGACGAAACAAACAGTCTACTACTGGTCTTCATTACCGATGTCAGCGAAAGCCCTGCCCGATTTAGGAAATACCTTGGGCTTCTTAATAAGAAATTCGTGCAGATGTATCAAAAACAGCTTGAAGAGCTTCATGAAGATGGAACCACTGATACAAATCTCTTCAAAAGTTTTGATGGCTTTATCGACGATCTCGTTCTCACTTGGTGGATGGGTGAAACCACAATTACGGCAGCAAAGGTCATGGACATCTTTGAAATCTTTACCCGCTTTTACAACAGTATTCTCCAACAATTTCTCACAGAAATCTCACGTCGCACATACAAGAAAGAAATCGAAAAAATCTTTAAAACAAACATGGAAAAAATCCCGGAATTAGTTGGTATCCAAATCGACGAAACAGGCGTGGTTATCTACGAATCCATCGACCCCCAACAAATAAAATACCAAAAATTCCGAAATGTTCTTTTTCAAATCTTCCATGAATTAATACTACTTACCCGCAAAACAATGCCCAAGCAAACCTACCAGTCCCTCGTCTTCGAGCATATAAGCCCTCTTATTCGAACGGAAGAAACCCGCCTCAAAACCTACTCTTTAACCGAAAAAATTGTGATGGAAATCCTATGAGTAATCCCACCGAAAGCACCACCCAACCAATCACCGCAAGGCGCCCTTACACCCACATCGCTAAAGCTGTCGTAGTCGGAGACGCAGCTGTCGGAAAGACTAGCCTACTTGTTAGATATGTAAAAAATATATTTAATCCAACGTATATTTTAACAATTGGTGTGGCATTTCATGTAAAAGATATTGTTGTAGGAGAGAATGTCCTGCGATTACAAGCATGGGACACGGGCGGGCAAGAACGATTTGGTCCAATTCGTCAGTTGTATTATCGTGGGGCAAAGGGGGTTCTGCTTGTATATGATCGGACGAATCCAGATTCTTTCGAACGGGTTGATTATTGGTTGAATGAAGTCAAACGTGGGTGCGGAGATGTTCCGCTGGTTCTTATTGCCAATAAGTCAGATCTTGATGCAAAAGTGTCGGCTGCAGAGGGTAGAAAAAAGGCTGAGGAGTACTCGATGGTCTTTGTTGAAACAAGTGCAAAAGAAGATACGAATGTTGATTTTGCTTTCTCCGAACTTGCTAGAACCATTCTAAACCGAACCTCTTAGGATTCATCCCGCTTCTTAAGTAGCGTTAACGATGCTGCAAATGCACCAAGTTGTGCAGAAATAAAATTTGTCCCTGATCCGATGACTAATACGTCACCAATTCCGATATCGAATTGTTCAAGCACTATCTTAAGATCGTTTTTGTCTATTCGATGGTCCTTTGCCATGATTAAGGTGTTGAGTTCTGAATCCTGGATGAAGGTCGTAGCACCACTTGCCCCAGCTCGCATGGCAGCATCTCGCTGGAGCACACCATCTGTGACAAAGGGAGCCAGTTGTCGTAGGTGACAACCATAGTTGAACACATCAATAGTATACTCATTCTCTGGAAGTTCAACGAATTTAATCAGAATTTGAGTTAGCTTTTGGCAGTAATGTTCACCATCAGGGGATAGTCGGTGACCTTGCCGCTTTACTGGGTTAATGAGTCCTTGGTTTCGTAGAAATCGAATAAGGGAGCGAATACTTCCATCACCTAGCCCAAGGTTCGAACCCAGTTGGTACCGACCGATAGGAGAAGTGCTTTGACAAAAGGTGTAGAACGCTGCGAGAAGGTGCCATGGATGAAACTGCTTAGGATGTCCGTGACGGATGTCAGTGTTTAGAATTTGAGTAAGCTTCATTCAGCGTTTCATCCTTCTAGCAAATCATTTGGATAGCTTTTCTTTCTTGGATGCTATTTTATGATTTGAAGATTGTAAATATGACAGTTGAAGATGATCAATTGCTTGTGTGACTGGTTGAGTAAGTAATCCAAACAAAAGTCCATTGCTAATGACATGAACCAAAAGGTAGGGAAATCCTGTAATAAGTGCAATGATGAACGGGACTCCGAAGCTGAAACTATATACGAAATTGGTTACTAAATCATAAAGCAACGTCAGGAGGACACCAAATAGGGCTGGCAGAAGAAACCATCGCCAATCTGAATAATCGAGTCTTTGGAGGGCTTTTCCTAGGATTCCTCCAACAATCCCGAAGAAAATGGTACATCCAATTACAGCTAGTCCAATGGGCGGGATGAAGGCTCCCCATGGATTCCAGACTTGGTATATGACCATGGCAATAAATCCAACAAGCGAACCGATTACAGGTCCAAAGAGGAATCCACTGATAAATACCATCACAGAAGATAGTTCCACATTGGGAATAGCGCTTAGCGCGTAATTGCCACCTATTGCTAAGGCGGCAAAAATCGCAATTAGGGCTACTCGGATTGCTATGGTTTTGTCCGAGGATAGGGGCTCTCCTCCATTTTCTTTCACGTAAATCACTCCTTTTTGGTTCGCACTCTTGTAATGGCGAGGCTAGCGATTACTATGATGAGAACGACAACTAAAATTGCCACGAAGAGAAGGGTCGCTAGGTTTGTGGGGTTTTGAGTAATTAAGAGGAAATCGATGCCTAAATGATAATCATTAAGGAAAAAGAACTCCGTATAAGCTGAAAGTAAAATTCCTGTTCCCAAATCGTAGGTAAGAGTTGTATTTTGGTTTCCCCAAGGTCCTTGGTGATATTCATAAGTTTTAGTTGTTGATTTAGTCTCGATCTCTAAACTCCCATTCATATAAAAGCTGGCTGCCACTTCTGTGGCTGACTGATCAACTGAACTCCAGTCAAGATGGGATACTAGACCCGGGAACCAGGGCCAAATACTGAAAACGATTTCTGCCGCGATTCGTGAATCATTTGCGGGTATCGTTAGGTTCCCGATTGTAAATAGGCCGTGTAATTCATCATTGACGATTTCTTGGATTTCAAAGCTAATTGTTTGGCCCGCTTCTGCTTGCCAGAAAGTGCCTGAACCAAATCCATATTCAACGGCAGCATTGGTAACGTTGTTAATGCGCCAATGAAGTTTATGCGTATGTAGAGCTGTCGGATATAACCCTGGTGCATACGATAGGTTCTGTGCCATTGTGGGCTGAACCCACAATAGAATTACTGTTAAGGACAAGATGAAACAGATTCCGATGGATGTTTTTGCTCTCATAGAAAGGGTTCACCGAATCTTTAGATAGATAATTGAGGCTGCAACAACCGTAACAACGCCGATAAGAACAATTAATCCAAGGCCAAGTAAGAGTTCAGGACCAGGAACCGGAGGGGTTGTGGGGGTTGTTTCTGAGGCTAAGTATTTCCATAAGACTTGATCGCCATCTGTGAGAAGATAGTTGTCTGCTGCAACTGGTGCTAGTTCGTCATTGACCCAATATTGCCAGTACCGTCCATTATTATTAGCATTGTTTTCAACGCCGTTAATCGACGTGATGAATTTACCATAGGCGTATTGGGTAAAGGTGACGATACTAGTCTGGTTCAGGATATCAAAAACCGTAACTCCAATTTGGTTAGAAAATACCTGTTGTGTTGTATTGCCATAATCGATTGTCAACTCGATATCAGCAGCAAGACATCCATGGATAATGGTCGCGGCTGAGCGGTTATAGGAAATAGGGGGTGTAATCAATATGCCAAGAGCTGACAACATCATAAGTCCAATGATGAGATGGCTTTTCATCACCTGCTTCCTCGTAGGATAAAATATCCTAATAATATTAAAGGACTTCTCTTCATTAACAAAAAAAGCAATGCGAAAGGGGTTCTATAATCCGGCTTGAATTTAGGAATCCAGAGTACTTTTAACATAGTCTGCAAGGGCACTTATTTTCACAATTTTCTCTTTCCCGCTTTTCATATTTCGGACATTTACTGATTTTTGCTCAAGCTCGCGCGGTCCGACAATTGCGGCGAGTGGTACCTGTCTTTTACTGGCATCATCGAGACGCTTAGACAAGGACCATGAGAAACCATTGAAAATGGTTCGGATTCCTGCTGCTCGAAGCTGTGTGGCAATTTCTCGACAAACGCTTAGTTGCTTTTTGGAGACAGGAGCGAGATAAACTTCTGCTGGTGGAGGAGGTGGTGAGAGTATGCCCATTTCCTCAGCAAGCTCCATGATAACAGTCTCACCAAAACCAAATCCAGTACCTGGCAAGCGCTGTCCCTCAAAAATGCCAACAAGGTCATCATAACGACCTCCTCCTGCAATTGCACGAGGTAATTCACTACTTCGATCCCAAGCTTCAAAGACGATTCCTGTATAGTAATCAAGGCCCCGGGCAATTCCGGCATCGAATTCGCAGACTTCCGTTAATCCTAAATCTTCGAACTGTTCTGCTAGCTGTCTAAGGGGTTCTAAGGCTTTCTTTGTAGCTTCATCTAGTTTGACCTCTTTCATTCTTTGAAGAAACTCCTTTGGGGTTCCTCGAATAGCTGAGAAATCTGTGAGTTGTTGGGCAGCATCTTGAGGGACACCTGCATCAGATAAGGTTTTCATTAGTGCGTCGCGTTGAAGACGTGGAAGCTGTTTTTTCAATTCTTCTATTTGCTTTGTGCGAGGAAGTTTGGGTATATCTTTCTGCTTACCAACAAAGAAATGACGGAGTTTGAGTGCGATTTCTTCCGCTTTTTTTGGTGGGGTACCCGCCTTTGTAAGTTTAGTAATGAGAGTTTCTTGTAAGAGTTTTTCACGACGATCTAACACTCGGATAATCTCAACATAATTTGGCAGACCTAGGGATTCGATGAAGCTCTGGATGAGCCGGCGATCATTAATTCGAATAACAAAGTCTTCAGGTGTGAAGTTTAAGCTCAGAATGATGGCTGCAAGAACATTAATCACTTCTGCATCAGCGGAGACGTCCTCTGTACCCAGTATGTCAACGTTTAATTGCCAAAATTCCTTGACGCGTCCTCGTTGTAGAGTTTCGTCTCGAAATACACGTGAAATGGAAAACCATCGGATGGGACGTGGATAATTTTGTTGTTGAACTGCAAGCATCCTCGCTAACGACGGTGTGGTTTCTGGACGTAATACAAGTCGTCGCTTCTTCCGATCAGTTACTTTGAAAGTTTCTTCAACGAGGGAAGGTCCCGATTTCAATTCGTATAATTCCAGAGGTTCTACCGTTGGGCATTCGTATTCGATATATCCGAAGAGCTTAGGGATTTCACGGAAGGCGCGCAATATTACATCGATTTTCTGGTAAAGCTCTGGGTAGTAGTCGCGAAACCCACCTACGGCTAGCTCTTTTCCACGTTTCATGTTTTTCAACTCGTATTCGAATTTCTATCTATTATCCTCCTTTGGATTGAAAAATGGTGCCGGGACAGGGATTCGAACCCCGACCTAAAGCTTTCTGCATCCCACCTGGACAAATGGGATTCCACAGGCTTCAATGCTACCATTGCGCCTGGGCAAATACCAGTTTACACCTTCGGGAGCCGGTAAGGAATTACCAGCATAATCCCGGCACGGTGCCCCGGCACGGAGAAAGGTTGAAACGAGTGCTTCCACAAAAAGGTTTCCTCTCAGCCTTGAAGGATAGAAACCGCAGTTTATACGGTCCTCTCTTTTTCGTTTGCCAGTGGCAAACTTGGAATCTTATCAAGATTGGCAGAGAGACTTGCAGTATTAAGCGATGTCGACGTTGTCAGCAGGGAATCCAAGATCGCCTAATATGTTTTTGATATGATGGCGATGGTCTCCCTGAAGGACGATGATGCCTTCCTTTGCACTACCTCCGCAGGCACATTTCATTTTGAGTTTTGTGACTAGCTCAGATAGTGAGATGTCTCGGCTGTTAATGCCTTCGATAAGGGTGACTTCTCGTCCCCATTTTCGTCTTTCAACGCTTACTTTAATTCGCTGCTCGGTCTTCGCCAATTCTTGGCAGCGACAAATTTCTTTAGGCAAACTGCAAATAGGACAAATTTCTGACATTATTTACCTCAGAGAGTTATGGTGATAGGGATATCCAATGTAACCCCTATAAAAGCTTACGGAGTTACTTGGGAAATCGGTTCAAAATTAAGAACTGATTGTGGGGTTACTCTCCCGTAAGGATTACCTTGCGGTAAGTTTCTTGATAATTTGGGGGCGCTCCTTATACATAATCCGGGCTCCGCAGAATGGACATTTACTGGAAGGTAAGGTCGTTGCAAACGGCTTTCCACAATGGGGACATCTATTACTAGGTGGCATCGATGGAACCGGAGTCTGGCAATATGGACACGAAAGTGTTTTCCCACATTTAGCGCAACGAAATGTTATTTTGAGCACCTCGAAAAGTGTGAACTGCTAGACGGCATCTCTCATCGCTTAATAAATTTTGCTCAGTTCCATTACAGGTCATGGTAAGAAGGGAAGGCTTAGTAGGAGGATGCCAATGAATACACTGCCAATGATGAGAATCATCAGGATGATTGCGACAAGTAGATTTTGTTGTTTTTTCCTCATTCTTTTTCGCCTTATTCAGGAAGTAATCCGGTTGTTAATAAATTCGATAGTCTGCTTAATGCAGGGATTCCTCGAATCTCATCCGCAAATAAGGGTACTTCAGAAATTGTAAAATCGTCATAAATATCATGAATTTGAGTAAGATATTGGCTTTGCATGTTCTTTCGGGCTTTACAGAAATAGCATTCAGGAACGTCCGGAAAAATCATGTTTACAATGATGTGACTGGTTGGTATTTGATATTCGTAAAGTGTTTGAAGAAGGCGTTCAGTCTCAGATACAGCCATGGCCTCTGGAATCATGACGATGACGAAGCTGGTTCTGGTTGGGTCAGTTAGTTCAACCCGTGCTTCGTTTATGGCAGCTTTGAGTTTCTCTAAATTCTCCATTGGATTTTCTTCTTCTGATGAATCTCCTCTCCCAAAGATCACTTTCAATCGGCTGAACATACTGCTGAATCGCATTCGTAACTTGATGAGTTTACCAAAGAAACTATCCAGCATTTCTGGAAGTCCTAAAAGCCGAAGAGTGTGGCCTGTTGGAGCTGTATCAAAGACAACTAAATCATAATCACATTCATGGATGAACTCCAATACTTTTGCGAAAGCCAAGGTTTCATCTGATCCAGGAGCGGACATATCCGCCAAATCATCGAATCCCATCATCCCTCCCATCGCCTCCATATCACCAGCATCTGATTGCTGGGCTGTTTCTTTATATTGCTCATATGCCTTTTGTGGATTGATTTCCATTCCGTATAGATTCTTTACGCCTTTAATCGGTATAATCTCACCACCACTAATGTCTTGAGCAAAACAATCTCCAAGACTATGAGCTGGGTCTGTACTAAGTACGAGTGTTTCTCGTCCATGTTCTGCAGCCCAAAGCGCTGATGCAGCGGCACTGCTGGTCTTTCCTACTCCACCTTTTCCACCAAAGAGGAGAAAACGAAGAGTCGCTTTATCCATCAAATCAGCAAGCGTCATGAAGGCGTAGCTCCGGTTATATGAATCAAATGGAGAACTTGCTTTTAGGCTTATCTTGTCCTTACTAAGGGGCTAAAGGACCTACTAATTGACTAACTGCAAGCAAAGCATAGAATAGGATCACGAAAATCGCAATAAGGGTGACTGCTCCAACTAGATAAATCGAATAGCGCATTCGAACTAATCCACCAATTAGACCTGCAAACATAATGATGAGAAGTGCAATGAAGGTAATCACAGCATCCCAGGTGGGGAGAAGTGATTGAATCGGGTCTACTACAATAAACGGGTATAATCCATAACTGTAGGCAATAAGTAAATACCCCAAAGCTCCACCAAATACAAGAAAAAGAATTGTGGCGAGCTGATCAAGGGGCTCGCGAGGTTCTTCGTCGCTTTCGTTCTCGGATTCAATTAGACTGGTCATTTTCTTATTCTCCGCCAGGTTTGTAAATAACGAGGCAAATGGGCACATTTGCAGCTGCCCAATCTTGGTATTTACCTTCGTATTTCAAACCATAATCGCGTTGTCCCTGATTACCGAGGATAAGAAAAAGTGTATTGGCTCGGGCCTGTTTGTAAAATCCGAGAAGCCAACGATCTGTACGGTGAAGTAATTTCTGAGCTAATTCTAACGGTGGTCGACTGATATGCTCTCTATATAGTGTATCAAAGTCGAGGAAATGGATATACAATAAATCTGAACGATTAAGGAGTTTTGCGGTTTCAATGTAAGTACGCATATCCGTATCAGCAACGTGGAAGGTTGCTTGACCCGCGTTATCTCGTTGGGTTTCGCGATCTACTAAAACTGCTGTTTTGCCTTGGTGAATGAGAAAGGAAAAGAGATTGAATCCATCGGGTCGATTCCCATGGATAAGCTCATGGATGACATTTGACGCAAAACCATTGTTCGTCTCTAAAGTTAAGAGTAAACGGGCTTCTTTGAGTAGAAATTGAGGTTTATGTAATACAACTTCAAGTAATCCAAAGTTATCAAGATTTACCAAGACCACTCGTTCTGTGGGAATGAAGTTTGATAACTTGATGCTTGGTGCCAACACTGAAGGTGCTACTAATCCCAACTGGGTTAGGATGGTAGCTGGCATTTGAATCATTTCTCCTTCCATGCTATCAAAAGACACAGCATTCCCACCAGTTCATTGCTCAGAACTAATTTTAGACCCTCTTTTGGTTACCTAAAAGAGTTTGTTAAGCTAAACAGGTCTGAGCATGATTCTGCGGTTATCTTAAATTGGCATCAGCACGAGGATGAAAACGAATGCCTGCATCAACAGTATCATGGCGCCCTCAAAGATGTCAACCTTCTTATCATCTGTTAAGGCACGTTTTAAGAACCATAATGATCCTGCTGCTGTGGCAAACTGGAGAAGAACCGCCGCGTCCAGTGGTAAGGGCAGAAACATAGCTACGCCACCTACAATGAGTAGCAAGACTTGGGTGGTTCCTCCTAATGTATTACCAATAGCAATGTCTGCCTTGCCTTTTGTAGCTGCAATTACAGCAATGCCATGTTCAGGAAGTGCACCCACGGCTCCAATCATTAAGGCCATAATAGCAATACGCTGGGATCCGATTAGGCCAAAAACTGTCCATGGTATTAAATCAAATGCTGTCTCAATTGCTTCGGTCAGGAGATACCCGGCTATAAAGATGCCCACAAATCCAATAATTGCCAATACTGCAGAATTCCTTTTAGAGTGACGAGGTCGAGGAATTGGTTTGTCTTTTACTGAGGGTTTTTTGACGGCATAAATTGCATAAAAAGTATATGAGAGCACCATCAAGAATCCGAGAACTGGAGGCAAAAAAGTGAGTTCAGGAATTACACCATGAATGAGTTGATCAACATAAAAGAGGATGCCAAATGCCACGAGAAGAATCATTACTACAATGGTCCATCGTATTAGGTCTGCATCATCCTTAACGACTTCACTTGGAACTTCTACTTCTCGTGTTTTACGTGTTGAAAGGATGACAACAATTCCTAATAACAGAATATTAAATCCTGCAGCCATAATGACGCTTAGAACTGCTATTTCCACCAATTCAGGATTTCCTGCGGTATAACCGCGCCACGCGGTTAGTGCACTCACAACTGCTTCAGGCGTGTTTGAAGCAATGGATGAGAGTACTCCAATGAAATATGCGCTTAATCCAGCGATGGCTCCTAACGATTCCAAGCCATCAATGGCGAAATGTGAAGCGCGAAATGTTAACCAAACTGCCAACGCCACAGTTCCAATAATTAATAACAAAATGCTTTGGAACACAAAGAGGCAAAGCAAATAGAAAACGAAAAGGACTAAAGCTAGAACAGCTTCGCGTCGTGAAATGTTAAAGGTTTTGTGTACTGCTGGTTCACTAGATAAAATACGCGAATCTTTAACATTATTAGCTTCATACGCTGTCAACTGAACCAGCTCATTGTTAGAATTGTTCCGTTTCTGTCATTGTGTGGAGGAGCATTCCTTCTACAGTAAACGGCATTAAGCTTTTGGCAACATCAATGGCGTCACTAAGTTTTGCTTCGGTTTCCGCATAAATAGTTAGCACGGGCTCTCCCTGCTTCACACGGGAGCCAATCTTTGCATGGAGGTATAACCCGGCTCCTTGTATTTTGGGAGTTCCTGCAGCTCGAGCAATACGGACTAAGGCGCGATTTTGCAAAGTGGCAACGTAGCCATCCGTGGGGGCGTGTAAATCATGGGTGTGAGTTCCCACGGGAATCTCTTCAGGAGTAATGTTTGATTTTCCATTCTGGGCCTTGATGATTTCTCTCATTTTCTCCAAAGCTTTCCCTTGGCTCAAAATCTCTTTTGCTAATTTTCGTCCGGCTCCTCGTGCAGCCAATCCACCCATTTCAAGAAGAAGACCAGAGAGCCCTGTTGATTTTTCTATAAGGCTTGTTGGGCCTTTTCCCATGAGCGTTTCTAATGCTTCCTTTGCTTCAAGTGCTGGACCAATTGCGTGCCCTACTGGTTGGCTACCGTATGTCATTGCGCAGTGGACGTTAATTCCCAGTTCATTGCCAACAGTAATAAAATCATGGCTTAATTTTCTAGCTTCTTCCATGGTAGTGACTTTGCAGCCATCCCCAGTTGGAATATCTAGAACTAGGTATTGAATTCCGGTTGAGAGTTTTTTCGCCATAATAGAGGCAATCATTTGGGGTCGAGGATCGATTCGCAATGGATGTTCAACTTGAATGAAGAGATCATCTGCAGGAGCAAGGTTTAATGATCCACCCCAAACTATAGCTGCATTCACCTCATTCACAATTTCTAGCAACTCCTCTGAACTAAACTCGACATCCGCAAGAACTTCCATTGTATCAGCGGTCCCACTTGGACTTGTTATTGCCCGGCTGCTGGTCTTAGGAATCAGTAGGCCTGCTGCTGCTACGATTGGTACAATAACTAGAGAGACTTTGTTTCCCGGAACTCCGCCAATACTATGTTTATCAAAAACATTGGCTCCAAAATCTAGTTGCTCGCCTTCTTGAGCTATTGACCGGGTGAGATGAACAGTTTCTTCAAGGGATAATCCTCTGATCTGTTCAGAAACTAAAAAGGCAGCGATATCGATATCAGCGAGCCGACCCGTGACCAAATCAGCAACTATAGCCTCGATTTCGTCTCGATCTAATGTTAGTCCATCCATCTTCTTTCGGATTGCCCGTATGGAGGTAGGTTTAACATCGCCTGAAACATCGATGAGGTCCCTTTCCTTTAAATTGAGCTCCCTTTGAACCTCATTTAATACTCCCACTTTTCCTGGCTCAACTAGAGACGTGGAGTCGGCAATCGCTACAGTTTCTTCGTTGCGAAACTTGAGAAGAACGCGCTCTCCTGCAAACATAGCTAAATGGGTAATATCAACGGGATTGAGTAATATCTTATGTACACCACCAGTATCAATATCTAAAATCTGAACTTTCAACTTCATAACAAAACTCACCCTGTCTCGTACATCATATCCTGAAATCTTTGGAACAAAGACAATTCGTTCAATGCTTCATAAATCCGGCGCTAGCGAAGTTTTAGTGCCATAAGCTGCGCATCTTCACCATTTCGATAGTAAGTCGGTAAGGTTCGGATCCGCTTGAATCCAAGTTTATCATAAAGCTTGACCGCTGCATGATTTGAAATTCGCACTTCAAGAATAATTTCTTTTGCCGCGTATACAGTTTCAAGCGTCTTCATAGAATGTGTGATAAGCTCCGATGCGATATTTTGGCGACGGTATTCTTGTAAAACCGCCACGCTTACAATATGCCCTCGACGAACCCACCGTAATCCGAAATTTGAAATCCCACCCTCCATCCGGCACATAATGTAACCAATCACTTTCCCCTCTTTTTCAGCGACAAAGAACGCTTCAGCATAACGTTCTTGGATTTGGCGAAAGAAGTATTCGGGGTAATTCTCTGGCAGAGTGTCAAGATTGATCCTCATTACTGCTGGGATATCGGTCGGTTCTGCCTTTCGCACGACAATGCCTTGGAGCTCAGTCAATGAAATCAGCTAGTAGAGTCCATACTATTGTTCATTAAAAATTCACCGCCTGACTATTTGGAAAGCTTTTTGTGCCTCGACTCTCAGGCGTGCTTAGAGTTTTGCGGTGACCGCCTTTGTCAAATGAAGAAACTCCCCCAGTCAAAGATTCAAGCGTAGAAGATACTTCTATGTTTTCGGGCGGAGACACCTTCATACCAGATACCTATCTTCTGAAGCTCAGAGATATCGTCAAAGAAGAATTCGTAGTCACCTACGCATACATTGACGCTCATGATAATCTCCCTATTTTCGTCATCGAAGTTGACTCGAAAATAAAGGAACGATCAAATCGCCTAACGAAACGTCTTGAACCCCACAACCTGCTAGCTGTAATTCGGCACGTTGAACTGTTCGCAGGGACTGGTGAAAAGAGTACAGTGATTAAACTGATTCCAGCTCCTCCCCCACGACGAGCCAGCAGCTATACAATGAATATCATCCTCTTTGTTGCTACAGTCATTACGGTTCTTTTTGCAGGCTGGTTCTTCGCTACTGATCCCGCATTTGCTTATATTTACGCTACTTATTTCGGCATCACCTATGATCCGGTTATTGTGATGATTGGCTATACTATTGCCCTTCTAGCAATAATTGGTCTTCATGAATTTGGACATGTTGGAGCAAGTCGTTATCATAAAGTTGAAGCTTCGATGCCTTACTTTATTCCAGGTTTCTATTATGGAACCTTTGGTGCACTCATTGTTCAACGATCGCCTCCACCAACACGAGACAGCCTTTTTGATTTGGGAATCAGTGGACCAGTCGTTGGCTTTCTCGTTTCAGTAGTAGTCGTGGTGATTGGGTTGTCAATTAGCCCCATTCTTAGTCAAGCTCAATCCACTGATCTATATGCGTGGATGCAACTCAATGGACTTACCTTCAGTGCGCTTCCAACACCACTTCTCTTTGATTGGATTTGGGCGTTAATCACCTTTGGTATTCCCGCAGGTTATACAGCGTATCTGCATCCTGTTGCTTTTGCAGGTTGGGTCGGTTTTCTCATCACAGCTCTAAATTACTTCCCGATTGGGCAGCTTGATGGAGGGCACGTTTCCCGAGCCCTCGTTGGTGGCCGATTCCACCGATTAGTATCATTTGTAGGCATTTTTGTATTGTTCATCTTTGGTTATTGGTTTATGGCACTTATTGCCTTCTTTTTGTTCGCAGGACGGCACCCAGGACCAATTGATGATGTTTCTCCGATTAGCACTTGGAGGAAAATTGTGGGACCACTCTCCTATGTTATGGTGATACTCCTTCTTCCCCCGCTAACTATGGGATTTTTATTACCTTTTCCCTGAGCTTCGTTAATACTGGGAAGATATTTTCGACTAAATCGAGGGCAAAACATCAGTCCCATGGGGCATTGCCCATACGCTTGAATCGTTGCCTACTTGCTCAAAAGCAGCTTCTAGGGCTTTCTCAATTGAATTGAAGGGAGTAACATAGTAGAACTGTTCCAGTTCCTTAGGATCAAGACTAGAAATCAAATATTGATGCACGCGGTTTGCACCTTGGGCCATGTAAAAGATCTTGTGTCCACCCATGATGAAATTAGTCTGAATCTGGTGACTTAATTCATCAAAAGATGGATACTTGTGCGCCCATTCTTCGAAGACTTGGTTACCAATTCCCTCACGACATTCAAGAAGAGCAATTAGTACACCACCATCTCGTACTGCACCGAGTGCGTGAACCATAGCTTTCGTTCCTTGGTAGAGGTTTATATCCTTCGGATATCCGCAGCTAGTGATTACGATATCTGCCTTTTCCTTGATTTTCACTCGACCCATTGAATCGGCGAAACTGGTTCCTTCCAAGAACGCTTGTTCTAGGTCACCTGCATAAGCCGTGACAATTTCTTTGTTTGTGTTCCGTACGAAATTAACGATAAAATCGGTTCGGGCTAGACGGGCTGCTTCAGTCATATCAAGGTGGATGGGATTATCTTCGAGATTTCCGGTAGTTGCCTTGGGGTCTGTTAACATGCCGTGATTTTTGTTGATAGTGGCACGGCTACTTATTGCAGGTAATACACTCTTTCGACCGCCTCCGAATCCCGCATAATAATGATAACCGATATCTCCGGTGAGTAAATGAAGATCCGCGTCATGAAATGTTGGGTTAATTTCTACTTTGGTTCCAAACGAGGTGGTGCCCACATCGACCAAATCTTTGGCGTCACAACTATGAACTTTAACGCGGTGGCTTTGACAGGAGACATCACATAGAAGAGCTTGCTGTTCTTCTAGGTTTGTTGCCCTGTGTGTTCCCGTTCCAAAAATGATGGTGACATCCTTTTCCTTGATTCCTGCTTCGCGAAGCTGATCCATGAGGGGGTTAATCAGAATATGGCAGGGTAAGCCTCGGGTGTGGTCATCAACGACTATGGCTGCGGTCTGTCCTGGCCGGGCGATTTCACTTAATTGCGGCGAGCCAATAGGATTCAGAATCGCCTCAGTTACTACCTGGTTTGGATTGGCGGTTCCTTTCATTGGTTTGGCGTCTAAAAAGCCGAGAAAATTGCGGTCTGGAATCTTCAATTGAACCTGTTCCTTTCCGTAAGGAAAACTAACGGTATCCACCATCGTCACATCCAAATGAGTCTGACGTAAGAATGGTAGTCTTACGGTACAAAAGAATTCTGCCTTCGCCATCTTTGATTGTGTTAGGGATTTGAGATTTAGAGGATACCTTGTTGTTGAAGTTTAGTGATTTCCTTAAACTTGTTTGGCAAATATTCCTCGGTGACAAAACTGAGTCCATACCGGCTGAAAGCCTGTTGCTCTGCCTTTCTTTGATTTTTGAGGAATAAATTCAACTCTTTTTGCCAGAATTTGGTTTGGTAACGAGGGTCTTTCAGCAAATCTTGGGTGCGTTTCTTATCAGTATCAGTGAATGGATCACTCGGCAGATTATACTTCTGAATATCTGAAGCCCAAACACCCATCCAAATGGCATCTGGCGTAGCCAGTCCGCGAAGGTGTGCTGCAGAAGCGCTTCCTGAGATAATTACCATGGCAATATGTGCTCCCCAAGGGTCAGCGTCTACGAACAGGAAGGTTGGTAAATTCAATTCATATCGAAGCCGTCGTATTGTCCGTCGAACGCTGCGCGGCGCCTGGCCTGCGGTATGAATGAGAATTGCATCTTGGGTTTCGTGAACTCCATCTTCAACGAATCGAGTAAACATACCACCCGATTCAATGGCAATTACCCGCTTTGCTTTGCACTTAAGGAATTTTGCAGATGTCAGGTACGGACCAATCATGAGGCCATCAGGGTGATCAGTTAAGTTCACCTGTTTTCCTGCATATTTGGGAGGTGACGTGTACTCAACAGTTAAATCACCATAAATGGCTGCGCGTTCCTCAGGAAAGACTCGGAATGATTCACGAGGAGTCCTTAGCTTTGCTTCAACATCAGTGATCGTTGTATCACTTTCACTTTGTTGAGCAAATTTCACCCCGAAGCCAAATGACTGGTAATAAATATCTCGTAAAGTACTGGATTTACCTTCAGTGATCAATTCTTTTAGAAACCGCATGACCCACACAAATTGACTGAAGCTTCGGATTTGACCGACATTCTTAGTTGACCGGGTTACGGTTTTTCCTGCAAGTACATACTGGCCTAATTCTTGGTCAAATCGGATATTACCCGTACTACGACTTGGCAATTCAATTTCTGGAAACTGACCTCTTGAAAGGGTCCGATATAGGGTCTGACCAACTCCTTTCATATCATTGCGAATCTGTTCAGATGTTTTTTGCTCCTCTTTGAATGCCTTAGGTTCCTTCTTGATTTGGCTAATACGTTTTGCTTCACCTTTAGCCAATCGCCACTCAAGTTGCCCAGTTCGCTTACGGGATTCCACTAACCCTTCTTCTTCCATTTTCTTCAGTGCTCGACGAAGTCGAGTGGAGTCGATTTTAAGTAGTTTTGTTAGGCGCTTAGTCGTTTTCCATCGACGTGATAATTGTCGAATAATGTGGTCGGGGGTATATTCTGCCATCGTTATGCTTCCTCCATTTCTTCCATGTCCTCTGGTTCTTCAATTTCAGGAGGAGACTCTTGTAGTAGTCCCTCTTCAGCAGGCGATTCTTCTTCGCTTTCTTCTTCTCCCTCAAGTGAAATCGTCAAAGCGCTTTTGACTAGCGATTTGGTATCAGGAACTTTCCGCTTTCCTGCTAATGCGGCAATATCCCTGGCAATAATTGGTAAGTACTTTTCGTAAACGCTGGCTCGAACCCTTTCTCTTTGTACCTTTTCTTTCTGCCGTAAGTGTCCTTTTAATCCACGAGCGCACTCCATCAATCCCATTCGAATATCGTACTCTAATTCTGTAAGATCAGCGATGAATTCCTTACCGGCAGTTTTGAATGGAATTTTTGTACTCACAACTGCCACAAAAGCTGCTATTGGCATTCCAGGGCGAATACGATACCTTGACCAAGGAATAGCCCGAATTACCTTCGCAGAGACATCTTTGTATTCGTCAAAGATTAATGGAATTCGATTAGCGAACCGGTAGATGATTATTGATTCTTTCATGGGGACATCGCCACCATAAGCGAGTCCACATTCAACAATGAATGGGTGGCCTCCATAACTATTCGGTGGTCGTTGGGTTACTTGGACAAACTCCGGATTGAGAGTGGAATGGATACCCGCCTCTAGCAGTTTTACACCTAGCGGTGATAACACCCGGGCATCTGGGGGCAACCATTTATCATATTCTTCAAAACCACGAGCAATTTTTACCAAGTCATTTGGCTTCAGTCCCCGGGGATCTTGTGAATAGGGCATATTGATTGTTTTAAGGAATGCTTTCGCAGTCTTTGGTCCAACACGATGAAAGTGAGTCCGAAGGAAGGTCACCATATCTGTGGTCTTCGTATCTTCAATCACACGAGAAAGCTGTTCAATATCCATTCCTTTCGGATGCGGATTCACTGGTTGAGGAGGTGGAGGTAAGGTCTTCACTGATCGCTTATACTTGTGAACGGTTCCATCTGGTTCCGTAAATGTTAAACTAGCGTATGGTGTAATGAGGGCAGTTTGCTGAATATAATCAATAATATAACGTTTAGCACTCCGCCAATTACCTTCAAGAGTGAATTCAAGTATACAACCATGATCGTTATCCCGATTTTTACGGCGTTCCCACTTCATTAGTTCTGGTTTATTTTCTTCAATATCTTGCCGTAACATCACATCGAAAACATGTTCACCATCAAGTGGAGCTGAAATTACCTGCAACGGTTCACTCGTAGTAATCTGCCCAAAAAGAAATGCCATTTTGCCTCCAAGGCCGAACCGACCTCGGGCCTGTTTATGCTCATACTTCGAACCGTAGAGAATTTGACCAAACGCTGGAAGGATATGATCTCGAGGAACTCCAATTCCGTTGTCCTGAACCCGGAGTTTAAACCAATTGTGTGATGCCTCTTTGAGCTTCACATCGATGGTTGGAAGGAATCCTCCATCTTCACATGCGTCAAGGGAATTTTCTACCAGTTCACGAACTGCTGTATATAGTGCCCGCATACTATTATCAAAACCAGCAATCGATCGGTTTCGATAGAAGAAATCGGCTGGCGATATTGATTCAAAAGTCACTGCAGTAGTCATTTAAAGCACCTACTAAATTTCTCGTTCTGTGTCACTTCTCCCAGGGACCGCCATGGAAGCAATTATGTGAACACCATAAACTTCCCAAATGCTGGTTAAAAAGTATCTGCCTATTCGTGCTCTATCGCCTTGCCTGTTTCGAGTTCTTCATCCCTCTTTTGTGGCGCCAAGTTTTCACATAGTAAAGACGTTAAGAAGAAAACCACTACTAAAACAATGATAGAAGTAATTCCGTAGGGTGAGATTAGTAGTAAAGTTACAAAACCCAGATAACGAATACTCCCAATGACTTTTGCAATAATGTCGTCGGCTGTCCTGTTTCCACCGTCGGGTGCCGGATTGTTATCTCCTCGTGTAAAAAAGAACAAGACACCCGTGCTGTTATCAATCGCAATGATACGATGGACGATAGGAACATTCCGAGTATAACCGGGAAGCGATGATCCATCATAAATAACAATATCTCCAACTTGCAGGGTGACTGGATCGACAGCTCGAACGATTACTAGATCTCCTCGATATAAGGTAGGCTCCATAGACTCAGACTCAACAGCAAGTAGTGGTGAAGGCGTTTGGAGATACAACTGGAGTCCTACACCGGTTCCCCAAACAATAACGAGTACAAGACCGATCACAAGGGCATCTTCAATAATTTCCCGTTTCCAACTCTTGTCTCTCGTCAACCCAAGTACCTCACAGAACTCATTGATGATTTGAAGTATACATCAAAGTAAAAAGGTATGCATGTAAGATAGCAATCTACCTAATACTTATTTTGCAAAAGATTCAGATAATTTTCGTTGGTGTGAGTAGATGCATTTCATTACAAAAATCTTGAACGGTACCATTGACGATATCGTGCACAGGAACTTTTTGCGATATGGACGAGGTGTATACCCAGGACCTGCTGCTGAAATTACAGTCACAAAAGCAGGCAAGGTCAAAATGCGTTCAACCCACATGTATCAGGATTTGCCTGCCTCAGTCATGGTCTCAATAGCACCGGTAGAAACAGTCACCCTGGCAGGATTAATTCTCGGGTATGAACCGCTCGATGAAATCTTAGCTGAGCTGGGGTTCAAAGCCGATCCCTCTAAGAAGAAACCTCGAACACTATTGTTTCAATCGAAATTGACAGGTAAATATTCACCAAAACAAGTAGCACCCCTCTACGGCGATATTCCAGAACTAGCATATGTTTTCTGTACACTGAACACAACGATTGGTTGGACCCACAAACCTAAAACAAAAATCCCTTCGGCTCAGAAGGAGCCACCGCTAAAAGAAAGATTGAAGTTTTGCACAACCACTGTCCCCGATGGAAATGAGTTTCTAAACGAAGTCCTTAATCAACTTGTTCCTGATTTCCTTGATGAACTTCCTTCGGGTTTCTCTACACTTCAAATCGCAAACTCATACGATATACAAAACCTCATATTCCCTCCTGATATGAAACGAATCAGTTCGAAAGATGTGAGGTTGAAAACGAAACGGAGTGGTATTCTCCATCGTACACTTCTAGTTGATGGGAAGGAATTCAATAAGAAGCATCCAATGAGTGTATAAGCCCTTGCTTCAATAAGCGAAATCCCCTAGACCAAAAGATAATTAAAAAGGTGAAGCAGTTCACTCTCCCCTGAAATTTACAGGTGTTATTCACCATGCAATGGTCGTTATTCCTTCCTTGGTATCCTGTGTATGGCGGTCTTCTCATTACTTTTGGTATTCTTCTTGCCGTGTGGCTAATATACATCGTTGAAAAAGCTCGCCAGCCTCCATGGGCAAAAATGATTGTTGCTATTCTCATAATTGCCTTATCTGTAGGATTCGGAATACAACTAATTTTGATTAGCCTTGCACTGTAAGAACTTTTACAGAATATTGGTATTTTTGCTAGAATAGCTGTGCTTTACCATCAAGGATAAGCTGTTGAACGGAACACACATCTTCAAGCTCTGCATCAACAATGGAAGCAACGCTCTTTTCCACGGCGCTCCATGAAGCATTTCTGTCAGGAATGATTTCTGTATAAGCAATTAATGGTTGATCGATTGGATATCCGATTCGAGTCAAGATTTTCACAGCAATTTCCAAGACTTTCGGTTCCTCAGCGATTACATGATCAGCAATGCGTTGAGCCAACACATTATAGATTTTGCCGACATGGTTCTTTGGGTTCTTTCCTGCTGTAGCCTCAAGGCTCATTGGTCGGCAAGGAGTAATCAATCCGTTAGCCCGATTTCCTCGACCAACACCGGCATCATCTCCCATTTCCGCAGATGTTCCCGTTAATGTGAGGTAATAGACACCCCGTTTCGGGTCATCCGCTGAGTTAATGGTAATACTCACGTCTCGATCAGTAATTTTCTTTGCCTGATCAAGCACCGCATCTCTGACGTCATCAAGTACACCATTATAATGGTCGGCATCAGGAACTAGTTGTGCAATCATAGCTGCAGCAACTGTTAGTTTGATGTCATTATCCGTGCGTAGTCCCATGACTTTGATATCTTCGCCTACTTCAGGATGTTTTTTCTTGAATTTTTCTGAGTTGAGAAGTTGTTCCGTCTGATAGACAATTTTCTCTGTTTCTGAAAAGGGGGCAAAAGCCACACCAAAGCTAGTATCATTAGCACGAGGAATATCGTCGACGGTGTGGTCAAAGACATGTGTAAGATCAACTGAACCTGGTTTAATCTTATAATCCATTAAAACCTGTTGTGTTGGATCTAGGAATCGTAGAGTGCTTTCCAATGTTTTTTTCATCGATTCAAGAGTAAGGGTACCAAGAGGAATTCGTGCTAATTTTTGGTCTTTGAATATCTCGGTGGTAGCTCGACCAACAACACAAATGTAAATTGGTTCAAGGAGTTCTCCTCCACCAAATTCTACATGGGCGCGTCCGCCTGCTATCGAACCTTTGTCAACGTTATGATGGAGAATTCCACCAAAATTATCAATATAATAATTACAGAGTTTCACTCCAACATTCTCAACAACTGCATCGAGAATCGTGTCAGGGTGACCTTTTCCTTTTCTTTCAACAATTTCTAGTGATTGTTGCTCTATAGGAAGCGTAAATGCTTTTGTCACAGCGATATTTCGCGACATTAACTACACCTTAGCATCGCCGGCTTGGATAAATTCCTGCTTTAAGAATTTCCTATTTACACTATCAAATATTCGTCAGGCGAATAATCGTCTTCTCAACCTTTGCCATAACACTTAAGCCATTCTAAAACTACTTTGTTATATCCTCGTGGCTACCGAGCGGAAAAACTGCCTTAGTGATACCGAGGAGTGAGAAGGCATGAGTCACTTTGTTGATGAAGATGAAATACGGCGTTTAAGTCGACGGATAGCAGAAGAATTTGAATCAACCTACGGAACGCTTGATGAGAAGGTGTCTCGTGTCCCGGATGATGCAGCAATTGCCATAGCTGATGAATGCAATGTTCACCTAGAGGTAGCCCGAGTGGCTTATCGAGTTATGCTAGATGGCGCAATAACTGATCCTAAGCCCTCCTGTGACATTCTAATGCAAGAGTTTGATCGACGAGCAAAACAGGGTAGTCCGGTCCCTGAGATTGATACTTATCAAAGAGAAGTGGCTCTAACCGAAGGAAAGTGGATAGAATATCTATATGGTCAACTTGGCAAAGTATTGTTAGCAGATCTTAGAAACCTAGTGAATCTTGACCGTACAATTGCTGATGAAATTGAGCCTGCCAACGAACAAGTAATCGCCGTTTTAGCACAGCGAAGAAAAATCAACGAGTGCTATTTTCAACCACTTATTGAACGATGGTTAAATGAGCATGAAGGGGCAAACATCGCCCTTGCAGTTCGTGCGGTTGCTGGGGGCCTCATCGGGTCTACGGATTCTGATATTGATGATGCAATTAACGGAGCGAGAGCCTCCTTACTCATTAAATTACGACGATATGAGCAATTTCTTAGTCAAGAAGATGATGAAGAAGATGCTTCACGATTGATGGTAAAAATCCTTGGAGAGATTCAGAAGTTAACAAAAGAGGTTCAAGGTCCACTGGAAACTGTGTCTCCAAATACAGCTGGTGAAATTCTCATAGAGGTGTCACCGCCACCGCCTGAATCTATTGACGAAAAACCAAAGTTTGGCTTCGTATCTGCTCCTTTTCCAGCCCGGCCCGTAATGGGGCCACCCTTACAGACTCCCTTGGATTACCTAGAGCGTGATGTATGGCTTGCATCCATGAAACCTCCTGATGAACGCGCTCCATTTCTCCGCGAAAAAATAACTACCGTAACAGATAATCTAATCGAACAAGGGACTCCCCTCGATAAAATCGGTTCAACCATTATCTTTGACTTGGATAGTCGGTTTTCTTGGACCCGATCAAAGAAATCAGTTGTTAAAAAGGAACTTCGTGAAATCCAAGACTTAGCTGGTGAGGACTATCGGGCTCAGATTGAGAATTATGTTCTTGAAAACCTTTTAGCTAAAATTCCTCAACTCCGATCGAAACAAAACCGCAGTGAAACCTAAATCAATTGAGTTGAAATATAATGACTGAACAGAATCCGCCCCTTCTCTGGGTCCTTGATTTTGTCATTCCTGATTTTACTATTTTTGGTGAGAAAAAAACGCTTCGTGGAGAACTGCTTATCGCCTCAAGACAATTATTCAGTTTCCTCCAAGGAGAAATTGTACGATCTGCCTTCATTGGTCCCGGCGTCGTCAAAGGCCAGGTTCTGATTAAAGGAGAACCAGTTGACGTAGAATATCTGGTTGGGGCTGTTATCTTCGATCCCACGAAAATGCGACCACGTGAACCGATTCCCGTTCTGGACATTCTCAACCCTGAAATCCTCGATCCCCTTGAGCAGGCATCGGTTGAACAAGTTCAGGAGATAATTCGTACACTCGCCATCAAAAAGGGGTCTGTTGAAGATTCGGGTCAAATCCTCACGATAACCACAGAAGGCGGAATTCCTCGGACCCTAATTGCAGAACAACATATTGTTCCTAAGAATATCATGCTTGTATCGGGACTAAAGAAAGCACGATTCTTACTTGGTGGGCAAAAGAATCGGTTGTATACACCCTTTAAAGAGGCATTGGAGCGAAATCGCTTTAGTGATCCTAATCGAATATGGACGTTCCGTATTGAACAACGGATGTTCGAAGCGTTCAAACCTATCCAGTTTGATGAATGGATTATTATTGAAATGCAAACTGATCCTGTTGCCGCTTCAAATTCAAGCCAAGTTGTTGAAACAGAGTTTAATTCCATTCTCACGTATTTACTTGGCAACCGCAAGTACTTCGTTTATGATGACTAGCCTTCGCTCGTGAATGGATTTTCAATCGCTTCAATAGCCTTCTTTGCTTTTTCCGCTAGCTCATAACGACCGATGACCTCTGCCACGCGGTTAATACCCTGAAGGATATGGACTTGGTTGTCAAGGAATCCAAAGATATCACCAGGATAGATGAAAAGCTCATACTCTTCAAGAAACCTAGAATTGATTTGTGATGGTGTTAGCCCGCGATAACGTAAATCTAAAACAGCCTTCGATACATTCCACTGGCCACAATCACAGAAGGGATTCTCATTACAGCGGCAATTGAAGAAATCAACTGTCCATTTACTAAACATTCGCAATGCCCATCGTGGCAACCGCTTTAACCGACTGCCTCGTTTTGTGCTCATTAAATCTAATACAGCACCAGCAAATAAACGAGTGGCGAAACGAGTACGCAATGAACGCTCAATCTCACTCTGCAGTCTCGGTGACAAATAGACGTTCCTCAGGGGCTCTATTTTTACTGATAAATCGTCTGCTGTGTCCTTTCGATATTCTTGGATTGCCGCTACATTGGAGGCGGAGAAATACGAAATAGCTGTGGCGCGACCCAATTCTGTGGGCGTGATATCCTGCCCTTGTTGAGTAGCTAGATTATGACGCCGTAAAAATCTAAGCCCCTCTTGGAATGTAATGGTTCGTGAGAGAAGCCTTTGATATGCATCCTCAAGTTGAGTACGCGAAATTAAGTCATAACATGATAAAGTTGCTAGTAATTGATCGACGGATTGTTCAAATGTTGCTTCAGGGTGGACATCCTCAATGGGATTATTTAATAAATCTAAAGCAACTTCCTCTTCGGTTTTCGGTTCATCTCCGAAGTATCGTCGACCAATCTCAGCCAATAAAACAGCTTTTCCAACATCATGTTTTCCCAATCGTCCGGCGCGACCAAGCATTTGCGTGAATTCACCAACACTCAAGGTCTTAGTTCCCATCATTAAACTTTGAAAAATCACTGTACTTGCGGGAAAATCTACTCCAGCAGCTAAAGCTGCTGTTGTTACTACGACTGCAATTTTCCCTGAAGCAAATGCTGTTTCTACTTGATGACGTTGCGGATAAGTCATCCCTGCGTGATAGGCGCGAGAGGGAATCCGCTGTTTTTTCAACTCAGACGCAATCGAATGAGTACTTCGTCGCGAATTTGTGAAGACGATTGTTTGCCCATGAAACCCGTATGAACTTTTTTGCCTAAAATCTGCTTTAGCTAGATCAGCAATTATTCTGAGTTTATCAGACTCAGTGAGCACCATTATCAGATGTCGTTGTAAAGGTACCGGGCGTCCACGAAGAATGACAGGAACCAAATCTAAATCATGAGCTAGCTCTGTTGGATTACCCACAGTTGCTGATAGGGCAACCACTTGGGCTTTAGGAAACAAAGTACGTAGACGAGTTATCAAGCCATCTAATTCTGGACCTCGATCCTCATCAGCCACCATTTGGATTTCATCAATAACGACGACACCTACATCCCCAAATGCGTCAGCTTTACCTGACCTTAGCAAATAGTCAAATCCTTCATAACTTGCAACTATGATATCTGCATCTGAAACATCGTCATCGACGATAACAAGAGCTTCCTCTCCTACCTCGATTCCACTCATACCTACACGAATTGCCACACGTAATCCAAGTTGTTCGAATTTATCCCTATACTCATGATATTTTTGGTTTGCTAAGGCAACCAAAGGAGAAAGATAAATGTAGACTTTTCCCTGCATCGCAGCTTTGAGCCCTGCAAGTTCACCAACCAAGGATTTTCCACTTGTAGTATCAGAAACAGCTAGTATTGACTGACCTTCTAATAATCCTGAATCAAGTGCTTTTACTTGAATTGGAAGAAGAAACTCCACTCCTGATTGTTCAAATACATCAATCAGCTTTTTGGGAATGGAAAGAGATGCTAGAGGAACCTTTTCCTCAGGTTCTTTGACAGCTTGAACCTGATCATAAAGGGTCATTGCAGGATTTTTACTTGGTCGAAATTGTGATGAAAGAAAAGACGCAACCTTTTCTACCGACCGCAATTGTTGTAACATAGTTTCAAGGCTGCTGTATGCTCTTTTCGACACTTCCACATCCATGGCTTGGAGACGGTTAGTTAATTCTCGTGACGCACACTTGTAACATACTGGTTGTCCTTCAAGCTGGTAGACTTGCTGTTTGCGTAACATCGTCAATCGACCGTCCGCAATGCAAGAGTTGCATGCTCGAACAATTACTGGGTCTTTTACGCTGAAATCGCGGAGCATCGCTTTAAGTTCTGGAAGGAAAGGAAACCGTGGTTGTCGTGGAATCGCAATATACTCGGCATTTCGTACCCAATTGACAAAGGTTCGTGGGTCAATCGGTCTAATCCCGCCCTTTTGAATTAGCCAAAGTTTTTCTGGGCGAAGTCGACCCTCCCTCATTTGAAATTGAACTCGTGCTCGTAATATTGGTATGTGCGGCCGTTTAGGACGAAAAACTACAATAAATGCTGCCAACTCTCTTTTTTTCTCTGGAAATAAAGCAAGATTAAAAGGAGGTTTCAAAGGCCGCATGGACAACACGATTCAATATAACTTTAGCTGAGAACTACAAGTAAGGCTTTTTAGTCTTGTCTTACTCTTAGGTAGTAGGGGTTCAGAGAGTGCGTAAAATCGAGATTTACCCTGGAATCCTCTCACTAATGTTGAGCAAAGCCGCCCGTGCTGATCGTACTGAAATTGGCGGCTTTCTCATTGGCAAGATTACAAGAGATAAAATCATTGTCACACGAGCCACCTTCCCCCGCCAGAGAGGGTCAAGAACCCATGTATACATTAATGATGCAGACATGGCCATCCTTGCTGAGGAACTAGCTGAAAGAGGAACAGGTGAGGTAATCATCGGCTGGCATCATACACACCCTGGACTTGGTGTGTTCATGTCCGGAACCGATGTCTCGACCCAGCTGCGATATCAAGCATTTTTCCCAGAAGCAATTGCCCTCGTAATGGATCCCATCAAATTCTCTGAAACCCTTAATATGGAAGATCTCGATCTTCACATTTTCCGAGTGGATGGAAGAAAAGAATACGAACTTGATTACGAATATGCCCATGATCCAAGCAAAATCATTCCCGACCTCTTCGGAATTATGCTTACACTCGAAGAAACCTCTCATGTAGTCTATGAGGACACTTGGTTTGAAAAAATGCTCCGTGATGTTCTTGGGGAACGAATCACGACACCTGAATTTACATGGGGCATGAGCATTTTTTTGGAAGCCCTTGTAGCTTTTGGGGCAGTAATACTTCTCCTCATCTTTGTTGCAATTGCAGTTCTCGGTTTGTTTGTATAATTGCAACAGAAATAACCGAATCTACTTAAAGAAAATGAACGCATTGGATTTAATTACATGAAAGAATGGGAGTAATAGCGCTATTCTGGTTCATCGAAGCCTAATGCCTTAAGTGCAGCAAGAATCGCTTCCTTATCGTCTACAGAAACATCGTTTAATTCGCTACTCGCCTCTGAAACACTTACTGTTTCAAGACCTTCCTCTTCAACAGGAGCAATTGTGGGCTCAGTTGGCTGCGGTTCTTCTTCCATCATCGGCATAATTGCTTCTGGGGCTGTTGTTGGTTCTGAGGAGGCGGGTTCAGGTGTTGGTTCAGTGAAAGTAGTTGCTTCAGCTGTGGATGGTTTAGCTGGGGCAGGCATTTTTCTGAATCCAAGAAGTTGGTCAGGTTCGAGGGGATGTGATTCCATGATTTTAGTAACTTTAGTGGCATAGATTTTCATTAGACCAATGTAATATCCGAGGCGAATCTGATCTCGGCTTGCACCAACAAGGAGCGTTTCCGGTGTTCCGCGCATGATGATGGTAAAACCTTTGTTACCTCTTAGAATGACCTCAGAAAGACTGCCTTGACTAAGTTGTCGGAGCGTTTCTTCACCCACGTTAACAAGCGTAGCAGTTGCTGCCGAAAAAATGTCAGAGTCAACATCACCACTGACTGCACAGGCAAGTCGAATACCTTCACGGGTCACAACCGCAAGTGCTTCAAGACCTGTAGATTGTTCAATTCGTCTCATAAGGTCTTGAAGGTCTTTAAACGGAGTCTCAGCCATCGTCCATGACATCCTCAAATTCTGACTACTTTCTTTTCTTCGTGGTTTCACTATTATAAGGTTGCTCTAGTCATCAAAGCCATTTCAACATGGTTGCGAGCACCGAAACTCTCAGTCACAAGAATATTACTTTCAGTCTCCCCCACATGTTCATAGTTTGCTTGACCGTATTGTAGTTTAAATAGGTTCTGTGGAAAACGCAAAACGGTTAGGTTAGTATGACAGCGTCAGTTGATGCGTTATTCAATGCAAACTACTTACCATCAAAGCTTCTACACCGAGAGCAAGAACTGGCGACATTATCAAATCTAATCGATCCAAATGAGGCTTCAAACAGTTCAATAAACATCTTAATCCACGGTAGCTTTGGGGTCGGTCGAACAACTCTTCTAAGGTTCTTTGGCAAACAAGAGCTCTTCATGTATCGGCGACCGTTAATACAATTTAATGGCAAACATTCCACAGAGCTTATCGCAGATACACTTCATGCCTTGGCTCCGAGTTCAAATTATCCGGATTTGCTTCCTGAGCAATGGACGCTTATTAAGCGACTCGTTCGGAAATCTGAGGTACCTCTTGTTTTCATCTTCGATGATGTCGACTCCCTGACTAGTGACGTATATAAGAAATTTTTAGCACTGTGCAAAGAAAACGGAGTTTCATCAATGGCAACAGCACCACGTTATTTTCCTCGACAAATAGATCAACGCACATCACAAGATCTCGATATCGCAATAGAACTTGAACCATTTAGCGACCATGAATTATTAGACATTGTAGAACAACGAGTCGCCGAGGTTTTTCTCACTCAACTCCCATCGCACATTAGCGAATTCATAGCCGACATCATTTGCATTCTAGACTTCCAAAGACCCGCTACGGTTGTTGAGTTGCTCCAAAATCTCCATCCCCTTGTGAATTCACCTTCCGATATTTCTGCTGATTTAATTCGAAAATCTTGTCTCAATTCCCGAACACTTCACTATGATTTTTGGAGCGGACATCTTTCAAGTCTTACAGAATTAGATGCCACAGTTGTTCTTCTTCTACAAGCGATTGGACATTACTTTGTCACAAATCCTGGACACATCTATGTAACGAAAACTAACCTTTTCAGGCAATTTGTGCAAGTCGCAGAAGAAATTAATTTTCACTCTTCAGTTAACCAGTTCTCCCGTTCTCTCAATCTGTTACTCTTTCAAGATCTTCTGCTCCAATCACGGTATAATGCCCATAGTTATTTCACACTTCTTCCAGCAGAAGGGTATCTTGAAATCGTTGAACTGCTCCTCGGTGAATATCAGCCAGATACCTGAATGGTTCAAAATATTTTCAATCTAAGGCTGACTGGTCTGTTCAACAAAAGCACGAGCGAGTAGACGCGCTACCCGAATCGGTTCTGGTAATCCAGTTGATCGAGAAAATTGCTTAATTATGTTCTTTGCGTCTTCCAACTCGCATCCTTTGCATTGCACAAACATCTTTGTGGTATCAGTGATGACTACTGGGTAAATGTCTCCGTTTCTTTGTGCCACAACCCATCGATTGCTCCAATCTTCTGGAAATGTCGATAGGAGATGCTGTTTTAAATTCTCTTGAGGTTGTTTCGTAACGCTGATTATAGGAAGTGACAATTCTTCGAATAATAGCGTCATATCAACAATATTGTAACCTGCAATAACGGTACCATGAAGCATAATGCCACGAATATCTAAGCGATTCAGCCTTTCAAGCATCCGAAGAATTGTTTGGGTTGCATCCATGCCACGAATCGTGACATGGTCCCAGATTACTCCATCAATAACTAAATCGCTTCTTATTACAACACCACATAGAATAGAACTACTAGCACCAGTTACCCCACTTTCGGCGATTCCTAATAGCCTTGTCCCAACTTTCAAAGGTAACTTATCTATTGTCAAAATAAAACGCCCATTGTATTGGGAACGAACTGAAAAATAAAGGGAAGGGTTTGAAGCGAACGCTTATGCTGGTGCGTTCAACTTCTTCCCTGGATGTGCTTTTTGCCATTCTTCAACAGACATCGCAAATTTCTGTTCGATTTTAGATCGATGGAATGAGTTCATCGAACAGAATGGTACGATTCGACCGTCTGGAATAGCGTAGTGAATTCCACAGCGTTCAACGCGTTCGAGATCGAAATTGTAGGGGTCCATGAAGTGCATTGAACCTATCATAATAATGCGTTTCATGAATTCCGCAAGTGAGTCATAATCCTTCTTGATTAGAAGGTTGTTCGCTAGGTTCATGAGCATTCCTCGTTTCTTGAAGAAACGCATGGCTCCCATGACACCACGCATTTTCCCACGCCACTGCCTACCTTTTTCAAAGTCCTTGGCCATCTTTTCAAGCGTGCCGAGGAATTTTTCCACTTCAACATATTTTGTAATAGGTTCCCAGCTTCCGTCATCTTCAATGACGATAAAGGTGGCCATGCCACAGGCAGGATGTTCGGAAAATTCGACCATCGGGCTTCCTGATAACGCGCCAAGAGCTCGTGCAAATGGCATAACAAATGGAACAGGATACCAGTCGGTGGTTTTTAACTTGCCCTCGGTTTGTTCTTCAGCGAGGCAGTTTAGATCTGGGATTGTGATTCGCATCTCTTTTCGTTTGTCAGCATCAATACGTCCAGTGATTGCTACGGGTTGAAAATTGACACATCGCACAATGTCGCTATTTTTAACAGCAAATCTGATGATGTCACCAATCTGGTGATCGTTCACTCCCCGTACAAGTGTTGGAACAAGGACAATACTATGAAGACCCTCCTCACGGCAGCGTTCAAGAGCTTTCAGTTTCTGGGGAAGTAAGTTCACACCACGAGCAGCAATATACGGCTCTTTTGTGATGCCGTCAAATTGCATATAAACTGTACTTAGTCCCGCATCAGCGAGTTTCTTAGGGTAGCCTTTTTGTCCAAGTAATAATCCGTTTGTGGCAATCTCAACGTGGGGAAATCCGACCTCTTTGGCCATTCGAATAATCTCAGGCAGCTCTGCTCGCATTGTGGGTTCGCCGCCAGCGAATTGGACAGCTGGGGCAGGAACCGGCTCATTAGCTCGAAGATTCTCAAGCATTCCTCGGATTTCTTCAAGAGTAGGTTCATAGACGTATCCGGCTTTTCCTGCATGTGCAAAACAAATGGGGCACTCTAGGTTGCATCGGTTTGTGACATCAATGAGGGCGAGATTAGTGTGTGTTTTATGATTTGGACAGAGACCACAATCATTAGGGCATCCATGAACCGTTTCGGTCCTAGGATTATCAAGACCAATACCTTTGTAGCCGAATTGAAATGCTCGGTTGAACTGCTCAACACTAGACCAATAGGTATCCTCGTAAATACCGTGTTCTTTACATTCTTTCTTAATCTTGACTTGTCCGTCTTCATCGTACACGGTGGCATCAACAACGCAAAGACATTCAGGACACACCGATCGGGTTGTGTAGGGAAGTTCTTTAGGTGGCATTTTTTCCATTATTAATAATCGCTCCTTTGTGGTTACCACTCAAGAGTGGTGAGTTTGTACTGTTTCGAACGGGAGTTTCTTAAAAGGCTTTTCCGAAAAATCATACTCGGAATAAGCTAGATTTGAGTTAGGCGAAAGTGTTTTTATAATACACTGGTATAGGTCAGGGTATGTCCAGGGTAATACGCTTGCATTTGGTCTCAGTCAAACTTCCCAAAGCCTATGTGCGAGGATTGGATACTCTTGTTGACAGAGGGACTTATCCGACTAGAAGTGAAGCGATTCGTGTGGCAATCCGTGATCTTCTCAAACGTGAACTCTGGATCTCAGGATCACCACTAACCATGCCCCAATCATCTGATGATTGAAAAAAAGAGATGCCAGTTAGCGTTCACGTTGTCCTTGGATGTACTCTTCAACCCGCAATTTAGCAATACTATCCTCAATCTGCTCTGGTGGGTGCTTAAAGCAATAGCTCGAAATACTCAATAATGGACCACTTGTTCTGCGGTCTAAGGCGATTTTTGTGGCTCGGATGACATCTGCAACGACTCCTGCGCTATTTGGGGAATCTTCAACAGAAAGTTTTAGAGCAATCTGGATGGGCATTCCGCCCCATTTCTTGCCTTGAGCATGGATATAGCATACCTTGGTGTCATCGAGAAACGGAACGTAGTCGCTTGGTCCAATCCGTGTTGGAACCGGGTAATCAAGAATGCTGGTCACAGCCTCAGTTTTGCTAATTCGTTTGCTTTTTAGACGGTGTTCAGCAAGCATGTTTTCAAAATCTGTGTTTCCACCAATGTTCAACTGGTAGGTCTCATCAATTTCAATTCCGCGATCTGATAACAATTGAGCGATAACTCGGTGAAGAATTGTGGCCCCTACTTGGCTTTTGATATCATCACCCGCCAATGGGAGACCGGCTTTACGGAATTTATCTTGCCATCCGCTATCCGAGACAATGAATTCAGGAATACAATTAATGAAACCGCATCCCGCATCTAACGCTGCTTGAGCATAATAACGAGACGCTTCTGCACTCCCGACGGGAAGAAAGTTGACAAGAATCTCTGCTTTTGAATTACGGAGTTCTTCGGCTACATCGACGGCTTTAATTTCCTTGGGATCATATACATCAAAAGCACCAAACATGTGTTCGGCTACTCCATCCATTATTGGGGCGGGAAGCACCTTGACTCCTAGTTTGGGTGTTTCTGCAAATTTGATTACACAATTGGGATGAACAAAAATCGCCTCGCTAATATCCTTCCCGATTTTTCCCGCATTAACTTCAAAGGCGGACACAAATTCGATGTCGCGGGGTAAATAACCTCCGAAAGATGGATGCATGAGGCCGGTGACGCGATCCTCGTCTCCCGAGACGTCCTTATAATAGTGCACGCCTTGAACGAGGGCGGATGCGCAATTTCCTAGCCCGGCAATAGCAACTCTAATCGGACCCATTGTTTACACCTGAAATACTTAATGGCTGTAAAGTATATAGGCGTTTAAGCTGTGAACACCATTTAAGCATTTCTCCTCTTTTCACAGAAAACCAGTCCCAAGCCAGCAAATTAAAAACGGTGAATTCTCTTAGACGCTAGCGAGCAGCCATGTCATTTCTCTATCCTTACGCCAAACGCTCAAGCCTTCTTCTTCCTATTATAGTCGCAATAGGGATGATTGCTTATTTTATCGGCCTAATTTACATACTCACTTTTTTCGCCCCATTAATTCCCGGGCTAATTGAACTACCACTTTCTAGTATCTTTCGCTACTTCATAATACCCGTAATCTTCTCATTTCCATGGATTCTTTTTGTATACATCTTTCGGGAACGCACAATCAATGCCTCAGAGATAATGAACAAAAAGGGAAACCTCATTCCCCTTCGTTGGCGAATGCTCTACAGCTTTAACACTCTCATCATCCTAGCATTCTTCATTTTTCCTTTCCTCTCACCCCCATTGGCGATTTTTGCCGCTCTGGTACTTGCATATCGAATCGTACACCGATCAGAAAATATCTGGCAAAAAAGTCAAGGCGCAAGGTGTAGCTATACACTTATTCTCTTCATCCTATTGGCGATAATGCCGGTCTACTTCACCATTATATGGTTTCAATACTTCATCGCTATTACTGGGATAATCTTCACTTCTTGGTGGATTCTATTCGATCCAATGTACTTCACGTCACTTTGTATTGTAAATGCCTTAGCAATTGGATCACTTCTTCATCTTTCGTATGGAACCTTAGATGAAAGTGGAATACTACAGCATAAGGATAGCCAAAAACTCTGGTTAATTCGCTTTGCAGAACTAGCATTGTTCGCCATTTTTTGGGTGGTATTGAATCCCTTTATTCCCTTCTTCTCTTTGTCAATCACGTCAGGGATGACATTTAATCTCGCTTTTCCTGACCCAATTGGGTTTGCTGGAACTCTAGGAAATGTTAGTTACGTTAACTACCTCTGTCTCGGCATCATTGCAATCGTCTATCTGGTCAAATTCGCAGTGGGCATTGGAGGAGACCTGAAATTATCCATCTTCGGCATACTCTTTGCAGCTGCTTTCCTCATCGTAGAAGTGCTTAATGGCTTCTTTAGTGTATCAGCCAACTTCCTTCGACCTACACTAATGGTCGGGTCAAGTCTAATCTTTATCTTAGCTTTTGCACTCAGCTTCTTTGCTGCACCAGATGAACTAATGGAATCCGCTGAGCTATTCGAAGAAGAAACAGATTCCCTAGAAAAACAAGTTCTCGAAGACGCTGAAATAATTAGCGAAGATGCGGGTGAAGACACCATCGATTAGATGTTCTTAAGGAACTCCGGAATAGCGGAAAGTTCGATTAGTGGAATGTACATCCATGTTCGATCAAAGGTTCCCTTTGCATAGTCCCATTGCTCTTCCGGATCGGCTTTGTATTTGATGAACACGCCTTTAGGTGCCTTGCTAGTTTCCACGTAAAGAAAAAGTGGCATACCTTGGAGATCATACCAACCTGGAATTGACGTCATTGTACCCATGATGTATTTCTCTCCTTTCTTGAAATAGAGAATCGTTGCAGTGCGCTCGCGCGCTGCCCACCAATGGACTAATCGCACAAGATTATCCAGGTCTTTGAGTTTCATCAGAGTAGAAGGTTTTAACTTAGTATCCGTCAAGGTAATCAACCTGCCTCAATAACGGCTTTGGAACATAAAGGCTTTGCTTGCTTGAAATGGATTGATAGCATTTTTGAGTGAGCATGTTAAGGGCTATGTTGTTATGGCGTTTCGCGTAGCTTGTGCACAAATGAACGTGGCATTAGGAGATAAGAAGACCAATCTTGAAACTGCTGTTCAGATGGTGAAAGAAGCGGCAACACGAGAAGTCGACCTTATTGTGTTACCTGAACTTTTCACTACTGGCTATTGTTTAGATAAAGCAGAAGAACTCGCCGAATCGGCTAAGGGTCACACAATCGAATTATTACGGGATTTAGCAGGTCGGTTCAGAATTTTCATCGTTGCAGGAAGTATCCTCGAAAGGCGTGATTCCCAGATTTTCAATACTTGTCATTTGATTGGAAAGGACGGAAAACTGCTTGGAAATTATGACAAAGTCCACTTATTCCCTCCATTTCAAGAAGATCAATATCTTTCTGCAGGAACTGATATTCCAATAATAAAAACTGAACTCGGGCTTTTTGGTGTCATGATTTGCTTTGATATTCGGTTTCCAGAACTTGCTGGAAAACTAACTCAAAATGGAGCCCAAGTAATATTCTGTCCTGCCCAATTTCCTGCTGAACGAATTGCCATATGGGCTACTCTACTTCGGGCTCGAGCAATTGAGAACCAAATCTTTGTAATTGGATGTAATCGTGTAGGTAGTGATGGAACAAATCTATTTGGTGGTAGAAGCGCCATTATACATCCAGATGGTCAAACATTAGCTCAGGCAAACAATGGTCCCCAGCTAATTGATGCAATGATTGACCTTGACGATGTTATAGCAGTTCGAAGAAGTTTACCTGTAATGAAACTTCGTCATAAAAAATACTGAACCTGCTTGCTCTTACCAGAAACTTGTCCTTTTTGAGTAGTAGAACAGGGTTGATCGTCTAAGCTAGTTCAGAACGCCGTTTAAGGTATTTTTCACGCAGCCGCTCGTACGTATCTTCATCAACGCCTCCGGCGCGCTTCCGTTGTTCTAACCGAGCGAGTAGTTCATCGATTGCTTGTAATTCCGAAGTAGCTTCTTCACTTGAAAGTGTATTAGCACTCAGGATTGCTGGTGCTGGTGAACTATTCGATATGGGTTCTGGAGGAGAAACAGAATTCGAGTTCGTTTGCGTAGACGAGACGCCATTTTGTTCAAGTTGCTCCTCAAGCTTTGCCATTTCAAGCTCAATGGCATCAAGTTGATCCTTGACTTGTTGGTCCATCTCATGGTTTTCTTCTGACTGCGTTCGACGAGAACGAAGGAATCTTGAACTTGACGGCGTTGGCTGTTGAGAGTTAGATGTTGATGTAGCTGATAAATTGGATTGACCACTGCTATTTCCAATTGCTCCAGGTTCAACAACAATGGTTTCGAGTTGTTCGGCACGCTTATCGCGTTTTATCCGGGGTTTTGGTCTTGTCCTGCTAATAGGTTCTCCAGAAGCAGATCGAGCTCCGCGTGGTGGCTGGCGAGAGGGACTGGGTGTTGATGAAGGAGTTGAACGGCGGTCAAGTAGCAGACTAGCAAAAATGAAGGGAATTAATGCAAAGATTAGGACATTTACGATCCCACTTAACCCGGGGAAAAGACTGTCAAGTAAAAGTGCAGAAAAGAGAAAGGAATCAACGATTAAAACGACTGCCACGATCACCCAAAGGCCCACGATGGCGCTCGTTCTTTTGCTAACCATGCCTTATTTGTCACCTATGCTTGAGTCTTTGTTCCCCGCTTTGCAGAGCCGTGTCTCCTCTTTGATTTCTCTATCCTTGCTATATACTTGTCGCGTAACCTGGTGTGTAATTGCTTAGAAATTGCGCGTTTCGCAAGCTTCTCATCAAGAGATTCTAAAAGATGTTGAATAGCTTTTTCCGATAGCTCTTCATCACTATCTTCCATCTCACCTTTCTCTTCCTTGGTTCCTGCAATCTCGTCTTCATCACTAGAACGTGGATCCCGTGCCAACTGCTCATTTAATAACTTAACTCGTTGTTCTAATTCTGCAATTTGTAGTTGCAACTCAGATGTTGCATCATCAGTTTCTTGTAAAATTGAGGATTCAAGATTTGATGGTATTAGGTCTATTTCTGAAGATGATTGTTCTTTATTTAATATTGGTTCTAACACAGATTCTTTTTTTTCAGAAATCTGAGCAGCCTGCACCTGAGTTTCTTCTTCAGTTGAAATGGCGTCTTGAATGGGAGGACCTGGCGCTGCTTCATTTTCGGGTGTTCGATAAACATAGATGATGGCCACCGAAAGGAGGTCAATAATTACAGCTAGTATGGCGATGATGGGATTTACAAACCAGAAAACGACGCCACTAACAACTACAATGCAAAGACAATAATACACCCATTTTTCGCGTGTACGACTCATCACCAGCCAACCAAAAACATATTCTTAATGCACGTTTCCATCATCAAACCGTGTCCAACTATTGCTCTCCTGGTTGGCGCTTTAAAAAATGCGCGTCGAGCAGAATGTATCAAATTTTGGTAGTGATAAACACACATTTAAGCCATTTTTCCTGCAGAATGCCTAAGTGGTGTCTACCAAATGCATGAACTGCCCTTAGGAAAGGTTTCTTCAAAACTTTTAGAAAAAACCGTCTTCCCCTTTCTCGGTGCTGATGACTCCGACGTCCTCCATGGTCCTGGAATCGGTCGAGACGCAGCTTTAGTGCGTGTTGGGCGAGAAGTTGTAGTTGCTACTACCGATCCCATTACTGGGGTGGTGCGCAATATAGGGGCCTATGTTGTCCACATTTGTGCTAATGACGTCGCCACCTTTGGAATACGTCCTCGATGGTTCTTAGCAACAATCCTGCTTCCAGAAAAGGCCAAATCTCAAATGCTGAAACAAATAATGGGTTCAATGCATTCTGCAGCCCAGGAGTTGGGGGTTAGTATTATTGGTGGCCACACCGAGGTAACCGCTGACTTACATCGACCGATTATCATTGGTTTCATGATGGGGATAGCAGAAGAGAATAAGTATGTGACCTCTACTCAAGCACAGCCAGATAATTCCATAATATTAACTAAAGGAGTAGCCATTGAAGGAACGGCGATTTTAGCTACAGAACGAGAAAAACTACTCCGGAGTGAACTATCCGATTCAGTGATTGATTGTGCACAGCAATTTATTCAGCGTATCAACGTGGTTCCAGAAGCACTCAAAGCAATGGAAACTGGTGTAGTTACAGCTATGCATGATCCTACAGAGGGAGGGATAGCAAATGGGCTGCATGAACTTGCCGATGCTTCAGAACTTGGATTCATTGTCGATCGGAGCAAGCTAGTCATTCACAAAGAAACAAATCAAATCTGTCAATTGCTCAAAATCGATCCCCTCAACCTAATTTCAAGTGGTGCTATGTTGATGGCGGTTGAATCGGAACATGCTTCAACAGTAATAAAAGCCTTAGAAGATGAGGGCATTTCTGCCTCTATTATTGGACGCCTAGTTGAAGATGTAAACCAGCGAACAATAATCGAAAATGATGGAACAGTAACACCACTGCTTCAACCGGAAACAGATGCTCTCTGGGAGGCACTTTCCAAATCAATATAGGGAATTTTTCATTTCTTCTTGCTAATCATCGGTTTAACTATGTCCAAGAGCTTGTGGGCGACTTGTGTTTTTGACGACTTCGGAATGTGAATTGTCTTTTTCTTTCTGTTAATGACGAATAATTCATTGGTTATTGTGTCAAACCCGACACCTTCTCGGCCAACATCATTGGCTACAATTAAATCAGCGTTGGCTTTTGTCAGACGCGTATGAGCTCTTTTAATAAGCTCCTCATCAGAGACATTATGTTCTGCTTTGAAAAGAATAAGGAACACAGATTCTTGTTTACTTTTAATCCCATCTACAATTTTGGGTGTTGGTTTAAAGTCTACTGAGAGAGTTTGCGTCTTCGCGGTGGGGATTTTTTCCTTTTGTGGTGTTTTAGGAGTCCAATCTGCCACAGCTGCTGCCGCAATAACCACATCGAATTTCTTCGAAGATAATTCGGTCATTACTGCATCATACATCTCCTGAGTGGTTTCTACGTCAATAACCTTCATCTTCTCCGGTGCAGGTTCACTCCCATGGCCATACACAAGTGTAACCTTTGCCCCTCGACTATATGCTGCTTTAGCAATTTCTATGCCCATTCTCCCAGAACTTTTACTCGTAATAATCCTAACAGGATCAATATACTCAAGAGTTGGACCTGCTGTAATCAGGAACTCCAACCCTTCTAGGTCCTCTTTGTTCCCAAAGCGATCAAGAATATGTTCTACTACTTCTTGTGGTGTAGCAATCTTTGCTTTTCCTTCTTCTATTCGCGGTCCAATAACCTCTACAGCCAGTCCTTCAAGCTTCTTAATATTGTCACGAACGATGGGGTGCTTGTACATTGAAACATGCATCGCCGGAATAATGATAATCGGTATACCTGATCCAAATGCTGTTGTTACAGTTGATGTGACTGGAGTATCATCAATACCCATGGCAATTTTGGATATGGTGTTTGCAGTAGCTGGAGCTATTAAAACCAAATCGGCCTTTCCGGCGTGTTCTCCAGCTAGGGCAATATGCTCAATCCTCCCAGTTAATTTCGTTACAACAGGATTGCCTGTCGCCCACTCCATTAAATAAGGATGAATAATTTCCTGAGCCGCATCGGAAAAAACCGCTATTACTTCTGCACCATGTCGCATTAGTAAACGTGCAATCTCAGAACTCTGGACAGCAGCAACACTTCCAGTAACGCAGAGAATAATAAACTTACCACGTAGTTGTGTACTAAGGGTTTCGACGATATCTTTTGAAGGATGAGAATTCATTGGCATCAATATCACACTCGTGTTTCATTTCATGGCAATCTTAATGATAGGTATGTTGCTTATCTGGATATTTACCTGTTTGAATCTCGTTCATGAATTCTTTCACAGCCTGCTTAATGATGTTGTCTAGACTTGCATATTGCTTTACGAATTTGGGAAGATGATCGTTACTAGCCATTCCAAGAAGTTCAGTAATAACCAGAACCTGTCCATCGCAGTATTTTCCTGCGCCAATCCCAATTGTTGGCACCTTCACATCGTGTGTGACCTTTTTTGCTAACCACTCAGGTACGCATTCCACAACAATTGCAAAGACTCCCAGTTTATCAAGTTCCAACGCATCACGCCAAATGCGATCAGCCTGTTCAGGTGTTTTTCCTTGAACTCGGAATTTCTCCGCAGATTGTGGTAAAAGTCCAACATGGCCCATAACTGGGATGTTATTGGCAACAAGCATTTCAATCACTTCAGTTTGGTTTCCTTCGATTTTTACTGCTTGCGCTCCAACCTTGCATAGTTCTTTGGCGTTTGTTAATGCTTGTTTGGGAGTGTCGTAACTATGAATCGGCATATCTGCAATGATGAAGGTATTTTTCGCGCCTTTAGCAACAGCCCGTGTGTGATAAATCATAGCTTCCATGGAAACCTGTTTAGTATCCGGGTTTCCTTGGAAGACCATTCCAAGGCTATCGCCCACGAGGATTAGGTCAACATTTGCCGCATCAAGGATTCTTGCTATTTGGTAATCATAGGCAGTGAGCATAGTGACCTTGGTTTTTCCTTTCATTGCACGAATTTCATCAATCGTCATCATGTTTGTCTCTCCAAGAATCGAATCAATTGTGTGATTGTTTCGTTGACCGGTGTTGCAATTTTGTGGTGCTTACCCAACTCCACGATTTTTCCATTTAGAAAGTCAATTTCGGTTTGTCGTCCATGCAGAATATCTTGAAGCATTGAGGTTCGATTTTCAAAACTTGGGAATTGCGTTTCCATTATCTGGAGCAAACTCAAATCGATTTCAATGCCTTCTGCTTTTCCAACCTCAATGCATTCCTCAACGATTTTCTGGCGAATTAGAGTAAGTTTGGGTGATACGAGCTCCTTTGTTTCTGTTCGAAGAATAGCGCTTAATGGATTCGCGACGCAATTGATTGTTGCTTTTCTCCAAATATCAGTTTGAAAATTCTCCGAATTTATACCTTGAACTCCTGAATCATTAAGAAACTGTAAGGTTTGCTTAGAAAGTTCATCAGAATTCATGATGGTAAAGCCCAATCGTACATGGATTCGTCCAGGTTCAAGAAGCTCAGCTCCAAAAGCCACGATTCCCCGAGTTAAAAGGCCCCTAGATGCCAAAATTTTGTGAACAGCTGCCTCAATTCCCAATCCATTTTGTAAAAGTAATATGACCGTGTCCTTTTGAATCAGGGACCGAATGGGAGAAAGGGCATCATATAATTGATGGGCTTTCACAGTGACTAGAAGAAGCGTTTTTGGAGGGATGCTGGAAATCTTCGTTGCTGTTCCCATTTGGTAAGTACCCGATTTATCGCCCTCGATATGCAAACCGTGGTCCTGAATCGCGTTCATGTGTGCAGGTCTGCCGACTAATGTAACTGTGTTATTCTGAGATAGCAGTGCGCCATAAACGGAACCGATGGACCCTGCTCCTAGAACAATCACTTGTTCAAATATCATGTTGGTATTCCCCCCTGTTTATCGTGATTTTGTTTTTCTGCTAGTTTTGATAATCGGTCGTTAATTTGTAGAATCGCTTCTGCCAAGTTTTGTTGATTATTGAAATCACTTAGAATACTCTGAAGAGCTTTTTCGGATTCTTTCCGAAGTTTTTTCACAGCTTTTATCAATAAGGGCATAGCTCGAACAATATTATCGACTATCGTGATGTTTGCCATCTGCGCCGTTCGTGAAAGTGGATTCAAGTCTACTGTAATAACCTGTTTGCCTAGTCGGACCAGGCCCTCGGTCCGATCACCATCCTCCAGAGGAACAAAAGCCACATCTGCAATGAATAGGCCTCGATGATCAACGACGCGCCGTTCGCTATGGATTTCAGGAATTGTTTCGTGATATAAAGGATCGATACCATAGATTTCCTTAGCACCAGCGTTTTTGAGAACCTGCTCAATCGCCGCTTCCCGCTCCTCTGATCGGTGGTACAAATTAATTTCTAATTTCGCGCCTGATACCTTTTCGAGTTTTATTAATTCGTCTGGAACGAGTGCTGCCACATTCCCGTTTATTGATAACACAGAATTGTGGCCCAACAAAAGCCTAGCTGCTGCAGCCTTAATGGCGTGTTTTGCATTTTCTGTGGTTATTTCCCCTACGAGATAATCGAAGGCTTCTCCTCTGCCATGGGCAAAGAGACCAAAAGTCGATGTTACTCCGATTTCAAAACCCTGGACGAGTTTTGCCCTAGTCCGTAGGGATACGGCTCTTGGGTGCCGGGGGGACACTTTATATTCATGCATCTAATACTCTTGCTCCTTCAGAGTCAATTTCCATAACCATTAGCGCTTCTCCAGAAACTTGGTGACGCTCAAATATCCTTGTTAGGTCCTGAATCTGATCTATTGGTAATATCGTGAAGGCGGTTTCACCAAATATCGCTGAGCTACAAACAATCCCAACTTGGTCTGCCTCATGAAGCACTGTTTCAACACGTTTGGTGATTATACCGATATGCTTGGCAAAATTACGTGCATACTCCATGAAGTTAGATACTGTCGGACTCGCTCGTAGGGCATCAGTGAGTAACCCGCCTCTTTCATTAATGAGCTTGCGAGAATTTAGATTGTTTAGGTGTATGGAGGTAGGGATTGGTCCAAAATGTAGACACATCACCCTATACTGTTCATTAACGGGTAAAGTTTCCACCTGACCTATCCCAGGGGCACCTGCCGCAGTCCGTATTTCTATTCCTCCAACAAGTTCAGAAATTACAGTTCCTAGCCCTGTGCGATGTTGGACTTCTGCGATGTGTGCAATTTTGGCTACTTCAAGTTTAGACAACCCAGTTCCAATTGCCTGATTTAACGCTAAAGCTAAACTGAGGGCTCCTGCTCCACTAGTACCAAACCCTGAACCAATGGGTAAATCAACCTGATGACTAATACGGATATCATACTGGGGACTAGGCGCACATTCAAGAAAACGAGTTGCGACGGTTTCAGATACAGGTGCAGGAGAGGAAGCGTCGCCATTAATTTCTATCCTGATTTTTGTAGCCTTTGTTGGTTTGGCTTCAACTGTGGTTATGACGCCTCTGCATAAAGACACACCAGCACCTCGCGATCCCTTTTCTAGAAGGTTCTCTGATTCGTCACAAATCTGGAAGAAACCTGTGATATGACCAGGGGAAAAGGCGCGCGCTATTTTCATTGTTGGATCCTACTGCCGTGGATATTAGAGTAACTTTGTAGGTCGCGTGACGTTACTTGAGAAAATAAATATTCTGCAACCCATATTTAAAGAATTTAAATTCTATACTCATTTTTACATGAAATAAATCCTTTTGGCGCCATTAGCTTAAAGAAGCAATGTCACTGAATGCTTACATTGTATGACCAGTGCATCAGCTTTTTGTCCTGCAGGAATATCGAGCTTCTTTCAAGCCGTAGCCACAGAGTCACCTCCTACTACAATGGAAGGCGCTTGTAGAATAGGAGCTCGAGGTGGTGGATTCATTCTGGAAAAGGGGGTCTACACTCAAATCACTGTTACGCCAGCAAGCACAAACCAGGTTGAGGTTACCATTAATGGGCAAATAGCCCCGGAGGCAAAAGTAACTCAAGACGTTTGTCAGTTGCTCCTTTGCACCCTTGGGACACCATACAGGCTCCAGGTTCATCATAAAGTGGAAGTTCCAATTGGTGCGGGTTATGGTGCAAGTGCTGCGGGTGCAGTCAGTACAGCCATGGCCCTAAATAGAGCACTAGAACTAAATCTCACCTTAAACAGAATCGGAGAGTTTGCACATTTTGCTGAAATTCGATGTGCAACTGGGCTTGGAAGTGTTAGTGGAGTCATTCGCGGGGGGATGATTCTAATCCTTGAACCAGGAGCACCAGGTTATGACAGAGTGGATTGGATTCCCCTCGATCCTACGTATCGAATTGTGACAGCTAGCTTTGCTCCAATATCAAAGGCCAATATTATCTTTTCAAAGAAAGCATTACAAGTTGTTAATCGTGAAGGTCAAAGGGTGTTAAACCAGGTTCAAGAAAATCCAAGCCCAGCTCATTTTATGCGTCGCTGTCTTGGATTCGCAAGGAAAGTTGGCTTCCTAACTCCTCGTGTGGCTAATGTGTTAGAAAGAGTCCAAGAAGCCGGAGCTGTTGGGGCTACACAGAATATGATTGGTGAAGCGTTTCACGCATTAGTGCACGTGGATTCAGTTGATTCTGTAACCGAGTCATTGGAACACCTAGTTCCTCCAAATTCAATTCTTGTTTCAAGGGTATTTCCGGTTGGACCAAGATATACATAAGTGAGGGTTGTCTTGTAGCACACAGAAGTGAGAATGATGAAACGGATTTCATCTTTACTTCCTCAAATGCCCAACACACTTCTACTTTCTCTTACCGCTTTGATGACGGCTTTAATAGCTGTACTAACTGTGTCGTTTCAGATCGCAGTCCCTGCAACCCAAGGGTACTTCAATTTGGGTGAAGTCGGAGTCTATATCACTGCGATACTTTTTGGTCCAATTATCGGAAGCTTCGCAGGAGGCGTTGGATCAATGATTGCAGATTTAGCCACTGGATATGCCCACTATGCTCCCGGGACTCTAATTATCAAAGGTCTTGAAGGATTTATTGTCGGTTACTTAAGTTGGGCTTTAAGAGATCGCATTGAACCCAAGCAATTACGGTACCTTGGAATTGGCTTAGGTTTGGGATTAGCACTTTGTATGGTGATAATTGGGGTTCTCCGTTTTAGCGGAGAACTTGCTCTATGGGGAAGCCCTTGGTGGGAAATCCCCTTTTTCCTCCCCTCTTGGGTTTGGTTTATCTTAGCAATCTTTCTTGGATCCATGACCATTTTTCTAACGCTTAAATACGATGCCAAAGCCGCCTGGAATGTAACGGCTATGCTTCTCGGTGGTCTTTTCATGATGACAGGCTACTTCCTCTATGAATTCTTCATCTTCCAATATGCTGCTATCGTAGAATTACCATTCAATTTCATGCAAGTCATGGTCGGAATTCTTGTGGCGCTCCCAATTACGCAGCGATTATTACTGACTGTGAAGAATTTAGGATGGATACAGCAATCCTAAAGTCTAGCGCAGGTTTTTAGGGAGTCGAATCAAGTGTTAATGCTAATATCAGCCCGTTTCCGTGTTGTCTATGACTGAGCCACCCGATATCGAGGATCCAATGGAAGCGATTATGCAGATACTCCGGGAGGCGGAGCAAAGTGTCGATGGCATTCAAGGCGTGGCTGTTGTCTCAACTGACGGCCTCCCCATGGCAAGTGCAGTTGATGCGAAAATTGAGGAAGCTGAACTAGCTGCCTTAGCCTCGTCAATGCTCTCAATTGGATCTACAACCATGGATAATCTCAACAAAGGCGAATTGGACAACATCTATGTTAAATGTGACCAGGGCTACATTCTTCTCCGATATAGTGGACCGTTAGCCGTTGTTCTGTTCATTACTGAAAAAAACGCGCGTTTAGGACCACTACTGCTTGAGCTTAAACGAACAGCTGCCAGGCTAGAAAAAATGCTTGGTTTTGGCTAAAAACAAGTAGCCTTCAGAAGCCAAGATTCTTGATTACCTCATCAACGCCGATGTCATTGCGAACACTTGTTCGGAAGACCTTAAGTTTCGGGTTAATTTGCTTAGCATCGCGTTCTAGTTGATCAACATCCACTTCCATCACATCGGCTAAATCGATTTTATTTATGACCAGAATATCGGCTTCATGAAACATGACCGGGTGCTTTTGAATCATCCAAGGGCCTTCTGTTACGCTGACAACTACCAGTCGTAGGTGGCTTCCCAAGGGGAAATCAGCAGGACAGATAAGGTTACCAACATTTTCTATTATGATGATTTTTGTTTTGCTTAAATTCGCTGAATCGAGTGCCTTTTTAATTAATTTTGCATCGAGATGGCACTCAACACCCGTATTGACTTGAATTGTCCTTACTCCATGTTTGGCGATTCGGTCCGCATCGATAGTAGTTGTGACATCACCTGCGATAACAAGAATTTCCTCTCGACGTTGATCTAGTTTCTGCGAAATTGCTTCAACCAGTGAGGTTTTTCCCGACCCCACACTCCCCAGTATGTTAATGGTACGAATGCCCCGTTTGTTGAAATATTCAAGATTTTTCTGAGCTAGCGATTTATTCCGGTCCATGAAATTTTCTTCTACTGAAATATCGATTGTTTCGGGCTTTGGCTGATGAGAATGTCCATGACTATGACCATGGGAGTGACCATGATGGTGCTCACCTTCATCAGGAGTGATGACAGCTCGTTTTCGCTCTTCATCTTTTGGTCCCATTTGTAAACCTCCGGATACGTGGATTTATCCTTCATCAGTACTTTTTGAATCATTCCTTCCTCCCAATCAAGAAATAAAAAGCGACAAAAATCTCAGCTTTTTTACATATATAGAAGTTGAACATTATATTGAATGGTTGGAGGTATTTCGTGCAGGCTATCCATATTACAGAAACCCGAGCTATAGTCCCAGTTACTCGAAAATTAACTCAAATCCGATTTAGTTTAGAAGATCTTGTTGGACCTGCAGGATCAGATGAAGATACCGATTCTTCAGGACTCAAACGTGGTCGGATGAGTACCCGTCGGGTTGGACAACTTCTTCCTAATGCAGTCCTACAATGTCAAAAAGCTTCATCATCCTTTATCGAACTAACTCTCACTTATGATCGGATGGTAAAAATCCCTGAATTTGGGAGACGCGAAAGGCGTTATCGCATTGTTCCCTATACGGTCACAGCACCAATTCTATGGCGTCCTGAAACCGGATTTTGTTTCATAATGGATATTCCCAGTCGGGCAATTGATGCCGCTACTTGGATTCTATCCTCTGCGGTCCTTGGTTATCCGGGTCGATTATCCACCTTTGAAATCGATTCCAGGAAAATGCAAAAAATCATTAGATCTCTTACAAGTTATTCGAATGGTGGTCCAGGTGAATTAGTCCGTGCAGTATTTCGAAACATCGAAATCAATGGAACTGAGCTAGACGAGGTTAATCTTCGGGCCCGTGATTTACACAAATTAAGCTTATACAAGGATATCCAGAAAAACGCTGCTTCATTGCATGCCATCAGTTTCATATCACCAATAATCGACCAAATCGGGCGCCCCCTTTCCTGTCGAATCGATCAGGCTGGAAGTGTGCTAGTATATTCACAACGACTCTCTAACGATGCACTCCGTGCTCTTGTTCTCTGGTTTGAAACCATGCTTGCGAAGTAATCTATAGTCTATCCGCATGCTAACTGGCTTCCACTAAGCTTATGTGCAGTTAGTCAAAGTTAAGAAGCATTGCCACGTGAGGACACCGTCCATGGTCTTAGTTACAAGCGGAAGCCCCTCAAAATTCCTTGCCTGGAAAGTTGCTCAAGCACTCAAAGCGAAATACCTGAATACCGAAATAAAGCATTTCCCTGATGGTGAAACCTACGTAAGATTTCTCAGTGAAGTCGCAAAAGAAGAGGTTATTGTGGTTCAATCCCTTGCCCTGAAGCCAAACGATCACCTTATTGAACTCTTTCTCATGCTTGATGCCCTTAAAGACCTAAAAGCAAAACGCGTCATAACGGTTCTACCCTATTTCGCCTATGCTAGACAAGATGAACGATTTAAGCCAGGTGAAGCAATCAGTCTAAAAACCATCAGTCGACTCGTTGAAGCTGCAGGCTCTGATTCCATTTTCACGATCGATTCACATCGTCATCGAGTTGTTGATCAAGATAATCTTACAACTGTTCCTTTGCATGATTTGACGGCTATGGCTGAGCTTGCTAATTATATGAATAAGAAGCATACCCTCCAAAATCCGGCAGTCATTGGACCTGACGCTGAAGCGGGTGCATGGGCAAAAACAGCAGCCGATGCACTATCAGTAGATTATGATGCTCTCGAGAAGAAACGCCACGATGCCGAAACCGTCGAAATTAAGCCCCGTAGATTAGATCTCAAGGGGAGAGATGTGTTAATTGTAGACGATATTATCAGTACAGGAAACACTATCATCAAAGCAATCGGGGTTCTGAAGGATAATGGCGCTAATAATATCTACGTTGCATGTACGCATCCTCTTCTGGTCCTCAATGCGCTTGTCCGTATTTATGAAGCTGGGGCCCTAGACGTTGTTGGTACAGATACTGTTCCCTCTGCAATAAGTCATGTATCAGTTGCTCCTGTAATTGCCAACGCTATAGAGAATCTGAAATAACTGGTGATATATTCCATGTCTGAATCTGTTCGAAAATTCTGGAAAGCCCTCAAATGCCCAATTTGTGGTGAGCGTGCGGTCTTCTATGTTACAACGGATGCAGTAAAAGATGCAACTCAGTATCCTGTTCCATTCGAGGTCATACATGAGGATCACAAATTCAAAATTTTTCTCGATTCAGGATTACTTATCAGTCGAATAGAGGAACCCAAAGAAGTTCCACAACCATCCACAAGGAAAGAAACGAAAACCAAAAGCAAAAAGACTAAATAAGGCAAACTCGCTTTTTTGCGCTGAAGCCCGTTAGTGTAGATTACTTCAAAGTGAGTATGCACATTGGTCAATCATCCGAGGCTCTGGACCCATTAATTATAATGAGAGAGAAACCTTGGGACCGCGGTTCGAATCCGCGACGGGCTACCATTCCTTTTTTCATCTCACCTGTCAAAAAATGGACTCTTACCCATAGCTGCTAAAGGAATGCCAATAATAATTGTGGATTCAGGTATGAGCTTCAGGCGGTAAGCAGCGACCCCTGCCCGGAAGAAGATTCGATTATCGACATTATGAATTTGAGCGGTCTTCACCGCGCTTCCTAATGCAATTCCTAAATCTATTGCCTTGATTACACATGTGGGTCCTGCAAAGAATTGCCCCTCTTTTCTTCCTACTTTGAGCATTTGCCTACAATTTTCATATCCACAAGCTCCGCACTGTGTACCCAAGGTTTTTGGTCCTTTGAGTCCGATCAAAAATAAGGCCTGGCATTGCTCAACATTCTTGGCATCTCGAGTCCAGTGATCATTAGGCTCCTTAGATATCTTATACATCTCTTTTGCAACTGCATTCTTCTCTTTTCCTGTCAAAATCATCGTTTCGATATCATCGTCACCACGACCCTTTGGTGCTGTCCGAGCTGCAAGCAGCATTAATCGAGCAACATCTAACACTGCTTTCCTTTCTTCTTCTAATCCGGTAATTCGCATAGAAACACCGCTTCCTTGGAGGACAATTAGTAATTTTAGGCTTTACCTTCAACTGTTAAGATTATATTCCTAACCACCTAACAATCTCCTACAATGGTTGAGTCAAGATATGATGCAGTTATTGTAGGCGCAGGTCCCGCGGGTCTACTGGCATCGGAAATCATCGCAAAGCAGGGATATGCTGTCGCGGTAGTTGAAAAAGACCAGATTCCTGGAAAAACGAAACCGTGTGGAGGATTCCTCACAGCTGAAGGTGTAACTGAAGGTAAAATCCCGGTCGAACTCGCAGAAAGGATTACAACTGGAATATCACTTTCAATACCTGGGCAACCCATGCATCATATCGATTACCCTCAGCCCGTTGGAGTTCAAATTACTCGAGACGCATTAGGGCGCTTTTTATGCGAACGTGCCCAAAACTCAGGGGCTCAAATCTTCCTCCAACATCAAATGATTAACTGCTTGCGTGAAGATTCAAGATGGCGATTAATTCTTAGAGGGAAGACAAAGGAGCTACAATCTTCAATTTTAATTGGGGCAGATGGAGTTAATTCTACGGTTGCCCGTGAAACCAACTTTAGGCAGAGATTTAACAGGGATCAGCTTGGTATCACAGTTCAAGCTCACATCGCCCTTTCTGAAGACAAAATCTCAAAACGGTTTGGCACTCGCATGGAGCTTTATTACGGGAGAGAAATCTGTCCATATGGATATCTGTGGATTTTTCCTAAAAGAGATTCAGTATATGTAGGCGTGGGCTCTTTTCTTAATGCGGTTCATGACAGACTAGAACCTTACCTACAGCATTTCATCACCGATCATCCAATTGGAAAACGCCAACTTGCTGGTGGGACGATTCAACGAATGGAAAGAGCTTTGGTTCCTTTAACCTATGAGAAACGGTCTGTTGCTGACGGTGTATTATTAGTGGGCGATGCTGCAGGACATTGCAGTGCTATAACCGGAGAAGGTATTCATTACGCCTTTAAAGCAGGAAAAATTGCTGGCGAAATCAGCGCACAAGCATTGGATAAGGGTGATACAAGTGCTCACTATCTGCATAAATATGAAAAGCAATGGATTCATGCCTTCGGGAGTGATCTCAAATGGGGATTACGTCTTCGAAATATGTTCTACCGCGGAATGGCATCACAAAACGTTAGCTCAGGTATTGCTTCCAATTCACGATTTCTCCAACTGGTTGCTGATCTAATTGTCGGCGTTCGTCCTTATCGAAACACGATCCTACGAGCACTTCCTCACTACATTTGGCAACGACTAAAATCAACAGGATCCTGATTCTAGAACCAAAGACTAAGAATTCACAAACCCGAAAAGCTAATTTTTCTGTATAATCAGTTTATCGTAAAGCACGTTGATTATATATACAACAATCTGAGGAAAACTAATTGACTGAAAGGATTCGGCTTTCAATTGGAACAGCATCGTTATTAGGTCTGGTTCACTGCAAATTAGATGCATTTCCTACCACCGCTTACACCATGACATCTACACAATCTCGTTGCAGTGCAAACTGTGCTTTTTGTGCTCAAGCACGAGAAAGCAAAGCTAAAGCCGATAAACTTTCTCGGGTCACATGGCCTTCCTATTCCCTAAATCAGGTTTTTGCGGCACTAGCTGAAAATCGAACTAATTCCACGTTTAAACGCCTTTGCATCCAAACGGTATGTTACCCAAATCTCTTCACTGACCTGCTGTCTCTCATTGATGGATTCAAAAAAATCATACCACATATTCCTCTTTCCCTTGCTCTTCCTCCCCTTAATGCGAATCAACTGCAAACTCTTGATAATCATGGAGTCAACCGAGTTGCAATCTCTCTAGACGCTGTCAACCCAAAACTCTTTGAAAATATCAAGGGACGCAAGAATAAAGGTCCATTCACATGGAATCAACACATGGATACCTTAGAAATTGCACAATCGGTATTAGGCTCAGATCGCATTACAACTCACCTTATCATTGGACTAGGAGAAACCGAACAACAGACGGTCCACCTATTCCAAGAGCTCATTGGCAAAAACATCACAATCGGTCTATTTCCTTTTACACCAGTAACTGGCACTCCACTAGAAAACCATCCTCGTCCCTCTCTAGAGCATTACCGTCGCATACAACTGGCCCATCATCTCCTTCAGAACCGTATCATAACAGCGTCGAATATCAGTTTCAACACATCACATCAAATCAGTAGTTTCGGATTACCCAAGGAGCGATTGGTCGAGGTAATTGCACGAGGGAAGGCTTTTCAAACATCAGGATGTCCTTCATGTAATCGTCCATTCTTCACAGAACAACCAGGAGGTCCACTTTATAATTACCCCTTTCCTCCTCCAACTGGGGCTTTGAATGAAATCGAATCCCAATTAACTGGAGTTCTTTAAAACATGGCAAAATTATGGCGTTTAATTCGGACTGGCATTTTCAACGCCTTTGAGAATATGGCAATTGACCATGTTTTGTTAGATGGCTGTCATAAAGACACTGCGGCTAACACGATTCGATTTTACCGTTGGAACCCGTCTGCAGTATCAATCGGACGCTTTCAACACCTTAATGATGAAGTTAATGTCGACGCGTGCCAAAAACTCAACATCGATGTTGTCCGGCGAATTTCAAGTGGAGGCGCAGTTTATCATGATTTTGAAGGCGAACTCACCTATAGCATAATCTGCCGAACAGATGACGCCCAGCTCCCCTCAGATGTTATTGAAACCTATAAGCGTCTTTGCAGCGGACTCCTCGTTGGGCTCAACCGCCTTGGAGTCAGCGCTAAATTTGCCTCGGGTTCCGAACACTACTGCCCCAATCTCTTTGTGAAAAAGCGGAAAATTTCCGGAAACGCCCAATCTCGTCGGGGCAACACCCTTCTTCAGCATGGCACTATTCTTCGATCGCTAGACCTTCACAAAATGTTCACTTTTCTTAAAATCAATAAAAGAAAAGCAGATGTGGATGGAATCAAGAGAGCTGCAATGTCATTAACATCACTCCAACACGAGCTTGGAAAAACGCCTTCCTTTGGCCAAATTGAAGAAGCACTTATTGAAGGGCTTTCTGGAACATTACCTGCCCGATTCTATGAAGAAGGCCTAACCGATGCTGAACTTCAATCAGCTCGTCAAATCGCCGAATCTTGGTATGCCAATGAAGACTGGACCTACCAACGGGGGCTAAAAAAATGAGTTCTTCAGGCAAGGAAGCTGCTTCCTTGCATGACTGGTTCACAGCTCCTCTTGAGGATCTCAATTCTCTCTTCTTCAAAGCTCAGAGAGTAACAGAAGAATCCTTCAATCGACACATTGGTCTCTATACTCCGGGAAAGGCGTTTCCCTCAATTTCAGTAACAGGAACCTCCTGCCAACTGCAATGTCAACACTGTGCAGGACACTTTCTTCACCAGATGCGCCCTATACGCAATCCTCAAGAACTCATCACATTCTGTCAAGAACTTGCACACCAGAAAAAAGAAGGCTGCCTTATCAGTGGTGGTTGTGATGAAACAGGTGTCATTCCGCTCTCATCATATTTCCCTGCAATTAAAAAAATCAAAGAATCCACTGATCTCTTCCTAAATGTACATACTGGCTTTCTCATTGACTCTCATGCTCAAGCATTATCGAAAACTGGGATTGATTGCGCTTCCGTCGATATAGTTGGAAGCAATCACACTATTCAAACCATTTACGGATTGACAAATCGAACAACATCGGACTATGAATCGACCTTGCAGGCGCTGAAAAAACATCGAATTCCTACTGCTCCTCATATTTGTGTAGGCCTCCATAAGGGTGTATTAGTCGGGGAGCTCAATGCCTTACACCTTATCAAGGCAAATATCCAACCACGCCTCCTTGTGATTATTGCCTTAATGCCAACAAAAGGAACTCCCATGGCTACTAGCCCAGCCGCAACACCATATGATATCGCACGAATCTGTGCCATTGCCCGCTTACTTTTTCCGACAACAGAAATTGCCTTGGGTTGTATGCGACCCCGTGGTGCCATTCGACGAAAAATAGAACAACTCGCAATCCGAGCTGGAGTTACTCGTCTTGTACAACCTACAAAGGCAACTCTTCAATATCTGCAGAAACATGGCTATTCTACAAAGACGCAAAGCGCTTGTTGTGTGAAATAGATTCGAATTATCCGTTTAACTGTTCCCGAGAGATATCAACACCCTCAGTGTTGATGATCGCCATTTGGATAGCTCCGCCAGAAGCGATATCGCGTTTTCTTGCGGCATTAACGGCGCGTGTAACAAGGTTTTTGCCTTCCTCAATTGTCATATTCTTCCGGTATTCATCTTCAAGTACACCGTAAGCAACAACAGAGCCACTACCGGTGGCTGTAAACTCTTCCTCCTCCAACATGCTCCCCAAGGGATCAAGCATGTAGATGTGTCCTCCTTCTTCATCGACTCCACCAACAATAAGCATCGTGATAAGTGGAAACATCCGGTTACGGAACAGAATCGAAGAGGTTAACCGTGAAATCGCTTTGACTGTCAACTCACGACCCTTTTCTAAAGCTTCAAGTTGGGCAATAGCCCGAATGTTATTTGTGAGTTGTTGAGCATCAGCAACAGATCCTGAAATCGTCATTGCTGTATGCTCTGTAATTTGAAGTATCTTTGGAGCAGTATCACTTGCTACAAGGTACCCCATTGAAGCTTGTGATTCTGTACCTAAAATCACACCACCATTTACTTTCACAGCAACGGTGGTTGTGTGAGACATTAATCGGTGATTATCATCTTGTCCCATCATAATTTGTATTACCTCAATCTCAGTAGTTAATTGCCCACGAATATGCCCACAAATTTAAGTTTTCTTCTCTTTTCGGTTTTGCTAGTATCCACCCCATCTCTCACAATTTCATCTGATGGGTCAAAACATTTTTAGCTCAGACTCCTCTCGTCTCCAACACTCAGCTTTCAGGTGAATCTATCTTGGCATTCCGACCAGAAATCCATGCTCCCCAAACTGGTGCACCCCGTCAGGGTCGGGGATTTAGTCTCCAAGAACTCAAAGAGGCAGGTATCGGGCTAGCTGATGCACGTTGGATGGCTATTCCAATTGATAGTAGGCGAAAAACGCATCACCCAGAAAACGTGAAACTCCTCCAAGATTTTATTAAACGGATTAAGAAACTTGAAAAAACCGCAAAAGCCCCTAAGCGTAAACCTGCCACCGAGAAGCCTAAACCCAAGAAATCCAAACCAAAGGTCGAGCCCATTGAAACTGATTTAACAAACTTAACTGGTATTACTAAGAAGGTTGCCGAGACACTTTTGGAAGGTGGTATTCGGAGCATTCACGAATTGGCTACAACTTCTCCTCGCCGGATTTCTCGGTTGACTGATATTAAGCGAAACCGTGCTGAAAAGTTAGTTGATACAGCAAAACGCTATGAACGAGAGAAGGCAAAAGCCGCCCGTGCAGAAAAAGCCAAGGAACCCGCACTCAAGGACCTCAAGGATCTCCCAGAAATTACTCGAACAGATGTCAAACAATTCAAAGAATTAGGCGTTGAATCGCTCGAAAATCTAAAAACAGAAAACCCACGCGATCTCGCCTTGCTTACTGGAATTCCTGAATCACGAATCAAAGAATGGCGCAAAATAATTCGTACCCTTGATAAAGAATAGTTAAAAGCAGGCTTCTATCAACTTCATTTGCTTTTCTTCAGATAAAGCTCCCAAGGTAAAGCCTGTTCTATTGAATACCAGCCAAATTCCCTAAAGAGAATCGCAATTGCGCCTTGCGGGGGGATGACTCCCTGTTCTGTAATAATGGCATCGATATATTCTGGTGGGGTTACATCAAATGCTGGGTTTCGTACACTTACATGGTTCCAGCTAGCAAGTTTCTCTTTTGAAACAACTTCAGTTATGTCACGTTCCTCAATTTCAATCAATTCGCCTGCCATTGTAGCTGGGCTGAATTTGTAACTTTCTGCGGCAACAAAGAAGTCAAGTCGCGCTTCATCTGCCGCCAAGGCAACCAAACTAGTGCCTATCTTATTTACAACTGCACCATTAGCTGTAATTGCATCTGCCCCCACAAACACCTTATCCGATCGTGCAATTAGAAATCGAATCGAATTATCAGTAATTAGAGAACAGGGAATACCAGCCTTATCTAACCATGTTGCAGTAATATGTCCTTGATATCTCGGACGAGTTTCAGGGACATACACTGTGAACTCCTTTCCCATTTTATACGCGGTTTCTAAAACGCCAAAGGCCGTGGCACTATTACAGTAGGTGAATATGATATCCCCATTTTGAATCAACCGCGAACCAATCTGACCAATAGTTTTGACCGCATTATTAGACATTTCAATGAAAGCATGTCCAATTTTTTGTCCTATCGCTTTAAGTTCAATGATTCCCTTTACCTTCTCTGACTGAGTGAGTAATCGAGTATAATAGTACCGTAGGGCGTTAGGTAGGGAAACGGCAGAGGGTCGTGTCTCGTATAATAATTGAGCGGCTAATGCTACATCTCGAAGAAGCGCAGGAATTCGTTTCGCTTTTGATTCTTGAGTGGCGGTTACCAAGCCCTTTGCTGCAGCACGGGCTATTCGACCTGCACCTCGTGTACGCATCGTCCGAATATCTTCCGCGATTTTTTGTGTTTGTTGAGGAATAAGGGCCATTTCCGTTCGCCGAGCAATTTAATACGCCATCAAGGTATTAATGCTGTTATGGAGGCGTTATAGTTTGAAGCTTGACTGGCTCGTGAAGAAACTCAAATCATATGAAATCGCCAGTGCAGATGGAACGGCTATCGCAGCTGCTTCAGCTCTAAAGGATTTAACACTGAAAACTAAAACCAAATCTACAAAGGCCCTCCTAAATCAAATAAAAACAGCTGCTTACGATCTCCGCGAAGCCCGTCAAACCTCAGCGGCTCTTCATAATTGCCTTGATCTTATAGAAGCTGCGGCTCAGAATGCGTTCTATGAAAAGAAGACATTGAAAGAGATGCGACACAGTATAAGGGATGCTTGTGATGAGTTCGTTACACGAATTGCACAAGCGAAACAACAAATCGGTGAAATCGGTTCGAAACGTATCCGGTCTGGAGATCGCATCCTAACGCTATGCCGAAGCACAACAGTACTGGCAATCTTACAAAAAGTCGTTGAACAGGGCAAAGAAATTGGGGTCTTTGTTGCTGAAAGTCGTCCTGATTTGGAGGGTCGTCTGCTTGCTACTGAAGTTGCCGAGTTAGGGATTCCTGTTACTCTGGTTACCGATTTTGCGGCCCGTATTTTCCTATCAGATATCGATGTTCTCTTAGCAGGAGGTGAGGCAATCGCCGCTAATGGCGCCATTGTCTCCAAGGTGGGAACTGCAACACTTGCTGAATTATGCCATGGTGCACGGGTTCGTGTACTTATTGCTGTGGGAAGCTACAAGTTCTCTCACGAAACGCTCTTAGGAAGACTAATCACGTTAGAAGAGGGAAATCCAGAACAAGTCGTTCCAAGTAGTGAAATTAATCCTAAAATTAAAATTCGCAATCCTCTTTTTGATGTGACTGGACATGAACACATCGATGCCTTAATCACAGAACACGGTATTATCCCACCACAAGGGGCATACCTCATTTTCACGAGTGCAAAACAAGGCAAACAGTAGAAAGGCTCAAAAAGCTTGACCTACCGTGTTCTCCCTAAGAATTCTGAGGATGCTAATAAGATGTCTCCTACCTCATCCGCATCTAGGAAAAAAACTACAAAAAAACTCGCTGACGTTGATGGTGAACTCTGCGGGGTATGCCAAGCCTGTGCCACAGTGTGCCCCGTTAATGCCATTGAAGTCACAGAGAGCTATATTATAGTTATACCTGCGACTTGCACAGGATGTGGTACTTGCGTAAAAGTATGTCCTGTAGGAGCTATCACTCTCATAGACCGTTAACAATAATTACGAATCCAAGGAGAATGAAAACTTGTCAGATCATATAATTGTGGTTGGTGCTGGACCTGCAGGTTCATCCACTGCTGTCGGTGCTCTCCGTGCAGGAGTAAAAGTAACCATCGTAGATAGAAAAACAAACGTCGGTATTCCTGTCCAATGTGGTGAGGCTATTGGGAAAACAGGACCAGGTGTTGCAGAAATTGATATCCCTGAGGAGTCAATTCGGGCACCACTTCGTGGTTTTCGTCTCTACAGCCCTGGACAACTATCTGTTGATTATGCTACCGAGGAAGCCAGTGGATTCACGATTGACAGACGTATCTTTGACAAGGAGCTTTTTGCTCGAGCCACAGAAGCCGGAGCTGAAAGCTTACTAGGTGCGCGAGTATTAGACATTACCCGATCAAACGGAACTGTAACTGGTGTCGTTGTACGACATGATGGGAAACGAAAAACTCTCAAGGCGCAAGTTGTCATCGGTGCTGATGGCGTGAACAGCCAAATCGCCCGGTTAACAGGTCTTCGCAAAGCCTACAAACCGGATGATATCGACTCCTGTTTTGGTTATGAGATGGCTAACTGTGACCTTGAAGTCACAGATTTAATGGAATTCCTCCTTGGAAGTGAACTGTCTCCGCGAGGATATATCTGGATTTTTCCTAAAGGTGCAAGGCGCGCCAATGTCGGAATCGGAATCGGTGGAGGCGTAGAAACCAAAACCGCCAAGGAGTATCTGGATCATTTCTTAAAACACCATAAAGTCGCAAAACAGCAATTAAGTAAGGCTCGGGTCATCGAAACCAGAGTGGGGGCATTACCCGTTTGCGGACCGAATAAAACGAACGTAGTTGATGGCGCGCTATTAGTTGGAGATGCAGCTGGTCAAATTCACCCAATCACCGGTGGAGGTATGGGTTATGCTATGGTCTGTGGAAGCATCGCTGGTCGGGTTGCCGCTGAATGCATCCAAAAAGGGACAATTAGTGCTCAGCACTTACACAAATATGAGAAAGAATGGCGTAAACTGTATGGGGGCGAATTCGATCAATCTCTCAAACTCCGAGATCTCATCCTAGAAACAGAAGATGCGACTCTAGATAAGCTGGCGGAAATTGTGACCGGCGAATCAATCGTGCGAATGACCGCAGGGAAAAAGGTCAAGATTTTCATGAAAGCTATGGCGACCAAGGACCGCAAACTGATTACTCTGATGCAGGAATTACGGAAACTTCGCATAGTCTAAGCGATAACCATTTGATGTAAACAACTTTAAATCATCATTCTCCTCTCATAATCAAGGAATCGAGGTAAGCTATATGGCATCCTCAAACACAAGTTTAATCATCGGAATAGTAATTGGCTTTTTGGCCACATTAGGCATTACCTACGGACTTATTTATGCAACAGCCTTGGCAATTCTTCCGCTCAGCGGGGCTGGTCTGATTCCTCCTGCAATTACAACGATTTTTCTCACTGAACCTGTATTAAATCAACTTTTCATGATTTACAATGATGTGCTTCTCAATATCCTTAATGTCTATATTTTAGCTCCCGTCATCTGGCTCCTTGGTGGTCTGATTGCTGGATTAATTGCCCGAGACATGATGAAAGGTGCTGCTGCGGGCCTTATCATGGCAATGATTGCGCCCTTTCTTTGTTATGGGCTAGACTTCCTTTTAGGTGGGCTAAATGGTGCACTCCTCCTCACATGGGTCCTCAATGGATTACTCGCCGGACTAATTGCCGCCGTTGGAGGCGTCATTGGCGGAACCCTCACTTCGCAATTTGAGGCGCACTAGAACCACATTAATAAGCCAAAACTCAAAGGCTCCTACTATGCCTAGCCTTAGGAGTTCAAGGATTGCCCCCCTAGGGCTTCTCATAAGTATTGGTGCCGCCATTATCATCTACCTTACCCAAGGTCACATACTGCAACCTCTTGTCTACACTACCTATCTTCCTCTCGTCGACCCACTTTTGCTGTACGAACTAGCATGGGTAATGGCGACAATCGATCTCTTGCTAAATGTCTTCTTCCAGTTCTCACTCATTCTTTGGCTACTTATCACCATTATTATTGCCCTCACCATCCGAAAATTAAACATCACTCTCTTAACCCTTACTGTAGCTATTCTGCTCCCTGCCGGAACCTGGTTTCTCTTTACTATCAAATACCTCTTTCTACCGGGTTTCTCAATTGGGCTATTGCTGCATTTCCTAATCTGGCAAACCCTGTTCCCTCTGGGTATCATGTTGGGTCTTGCGACGTTAATCACGCTCCCATTCTCCATTCATCACCGTCAGCAACCCGCTCCCACAAAGGCGCCCGCGCACATAGAATCCACCTGTTCTAAATGTGGTGCCACATATCGCTCCCGACCGTTAATTTGCATCCAATGTGGAGAAGAGAATACGATTATCGAGAAATATCAGGATGACTCTTAAGCTTAACACAAATTTAATTGTGATAATCGCAAAATAATCGATAATTGTTTGAGAAAAAATGAAACAATTAAATTCATGTACGGGATAATGCATGTGCCGGTTGTGGCAGTGAAGCAATTTTAAAACTAGAAAAGAATCCTCATAGGCAGAATTTTCCTAAAGAGGTCTCAGGTCCGAGTCGTCCTTGCCCTCCAAAACATCCCTCCTCCCTCGACTGCCCTTCCGGCTCTATTTTTTTTAAAAAAAATAATGGGTGCTTATTGAACTCTGTTCAGGTTAAGCACTCACTGGACTAGCAAGAATTCGGTTAGTAATAGCAAATTCAAGCACTTCAACGATGGCGTATTCCGGGAGTCCTAATAGGAAAGCGATGGTCTTGACATCACGTTTTCCATCGACAAGAAAAAGAACATCCCGCGCATATGGACCAAACTTATCGTAAAGTGCACTCCCTACAGGTGAACCCGTGTCTAGTGCTGCCAGTAAATCTTCCCCACCTTGGGGCACAAATCCCAGATCGATTTGGTCATCACCTGGTGAAGGAGGTGGGGGTGGTGGAGGTGTTGCTACTTCTGTTGCTTCTGGTGGAGGGGGTTCAACTGGAGGTGGCATTGAATCTGGTATTGAAATCGAGGGTTCGGTTGCAGGGGGAGGGATAGGTTCAGGTGCAGGAGGGGCGGGGGAAGGAGTAGTGGTTTCGGTAGGTTTTGGCTCAACTTTTGGTTGAGGTGTAGGGGTGGGAGTTTCAACGGGCATCGATTCTGGTTTAGGGGGAGGAACAGGGGGTGGAGTGGCTGGTTTAGGTTGAGTGGCAGGGGCTGGTTTTGCGGGTGCTTCTGGTATGGTTTCAATGATGTTTAAATCAAGCTCCCTTAATGCCAGGAGCGTTGCTTTTGTTTTTACTACTGCAATGCCTAGTGATAGGTTGGGAGGAAAAAGGACTGCTAGGAGCCAGTTATCAGCAATTTTTGAGATTACTACAAGTCCTGCTTCGGTATTAACTGTAAGTTGGCTGATTTGTCCCTTGTAGAGGCTCACTGTTTGTTTGACCATCGCTTGTGTGTCAGAATCAAGTGTGCTTTGATAGATTTCGTTTTCAGGAGATATGATACAGAATGCTTTGACCATTCGGTCGAAACGAAGATTGTCAAGTGCACGCTGTACTTCCTCGGCCATTGCTAAGCCTGTACCCCCGACTGCGCAATTTGAGATATACGGTACTTAGAGTTAGCGCTCTAAAATCTTTGTGCCATACTTCATTCAGTCATGTTTATGTTGACTTTCTCCCCATTTTGCTCAACAAAACCAAAACCCTTACGTTCTAATTGCACGATAGTGCCGGTTTCTAACTTCTTAAGGTGCTGTTCTCCAAGCCCCTTAACGATTTGAAGACTCTTGGGATTATATTTTCCATTGATAAGAAGCACATCGGGAATTGACAGTTGAACAGGAACGGAAGCGGTAGTAACCCATTGGATTTTAAGTGATGCCTGTTCTAAGGAATTGCCAGCAAATGAGCACTCCAGGGTTTTCGTCGTCTTTCTTTCAACTTGTAAATTGAAGACATGTTTTAGTCGGAAAATGTCGCCTTTGCTAAGTTGATCCGCGTCTTGTCCATCAATCAGGACGTAGTCTTCGATTGGAATTTTACGGCTTCCCCGGTCCTTGAAATCGGGGTGGAGCGGGATTTCTGCAACGAAGGGTTTGGCGTCTGTTATTTTGACCTCTTTTGGTTGTGTGACACAATAATAGCGATTAGCGATTGGGTCAACGATTTTTCGATTGATTCCCAATAGAACGGACCAATCAAGAATAGGTTGCGCTACGCTTAATCCGACTTCTCGTGTCATTTCTCGAATAGCCTCAGGAAGAATACCACGACGACGAAGAGCTGGTAAGGTTGTTAGACGAATATCATCCCAGCCCCTGATCATCTTTGATTCGATGAGTGGTCGAATCTTTCGCTTACTGACGGGGCTTCCTTCAATGGCAAATCGCGACCATTCCTGAATGAGCGGCTGGGGGTATTTAAACAGGTCTCTGATGTAGGTCTGGAGTTCTCCTCTTGTGGAGAATTCGTTGCTTCGTAAAACGTGGCTAATGCCATTCTGGTAATCCTCTAAGGCGTTGGCAAAATCATAAGTTGGCCAGAGTCTGTAGCGATCTCCTTGGATAGGATGGGGGTAGTCAATGATACGGAAGATATTCGGATCCCGCATTACAGCGTTTGGATGAGTCATATCGATTCGAAGTCGACACACAATCTCGCCTTCAGCGTATTGACCTTCGAGGATTTTATCCCAAATGGATTGGTTTTCATTGCTCTCCGAGTCGCGGTGTGGGCATTCTGTACCTGTTCGCCGGTTCTCACTAATCGTTTCTGCAGGGCAAGTACAAAAATAGGCTTCATTACGTTTGAGCAGTTCTTCTGCGTGTTTGTAAAAATAGGGGATATCATCGGATACCGTGAGTTCTTCATCCCAGTCGATATCCATCCATTGGTATCCCTCTTTGAAGGCATCATAAAATTCTTGGTGGACATTCCGGGGATTGGTATCTTCAAATCGAAGAATTACTTTTCCGTCGTACTTTCGTGCATAATACCAGTTGATATAGCCTGCATAAGCGTGCCCAATATGGGGAAATCCACTTGGTTCAGGTGGTAACCGTGTAACGACCTTTCCTGGCTCTGCCTTCGGTAACGGTGGTAACTCTTTAACTCGACGTTCTTTGGTAGTCTCAAGTAATTCTGGGGCAAGTGTTTCAAGCTCTGAGATTTGATCTGTAACAGACATCTGGTTGACTTGATTTACGATTTGATTTACTTGAGCAATAATATCTCGCGCCTTGGGTCGCAATTCTGGTTGTTCAGCCAACAGTTTTCCAATAACTGCTTTTGAATTGGCCTTTCCGTCAAATTTGATGGCGTTGGCTAGAGTATATTTTCGAATTAATGCTTGTGTAGACGATTGTGGTTCATCCTTCACGAGTTGCCAACCTTCTTTTCTCTACTGTGTTCAAAGCTAGGAACACCACTTATGCTTTTTGTGATGTGCGGGGAAGTCGATTTTCCTCCATTATCTGATGAAGCATTTGTGGATCCAGCATTGCTAACCAAGAAATTTTACCAACATTATGCTGCTTTCCCTTCTCATTCAGAATATCTGTTATGATCTTTGCAACTTGTTGAGTTGAGAGCGTCGTTGTATTGATTTCAAAGATCTTCTGGTAGCTATGGTTTGCTAATGCTTGAGAAGTACATTCGCCAAGGATTTCTGCTTGGATATTTTCCAAGATTTTCTCCGAAGCCCATTCACGCTTATGTAATCTCTCTAAGAGGGTGAGTGGATGACACCGAAGTACAATTAGTACTTTCAGAAATTTATCAGGAACGATGTCAGAAAAGTGTCCAGTAATAATTAACTCCTTCTGCTGAGATCCTAGCAATCGGTTGAGGTATTCTTGGAGTCGATCGATGTCTGCTATGAGTGTTTCACGCTGTGGGTCCATACCCTGATGTAATTCAAAATCCTTGATTATCTGGCCTATTTCAATGAGTTCTAAGTCTAGTTGCTGAGATAACAGAGTACCAACTGCGGATTTGCCCGTTCCCGGTGTGCCGGAGATCGCTATCACACAGCCCACAGCTAATCACCACTTCTTTTTCGGGAATGAACTGAGTCTTGTTGACATTGAGCAGAATAACTGATAAGACTACTCCTTTAGACTGAAACCGAAAATAGGCAGGATTCGAACTAGGCGAGGACGTTCTGTTCTAGAATTTGTTGACGTTTTTCTCGTTCATATTCCTCAAGCGCGGCTAATTCTCGTTGTAGTCGAATTCGATGAGATCCACTTGCTTTTGCAATAGCCTGACGAAGTAGGCGTTTCTCACGGCGAATATCTTGGTGAGGGCTATCGTCAAATGGTCTTTGATTGCCACGAAGGGGCTCTAGACAATCAGTACTCACTACTTGTACACCATGTCTTTTATCCAAAAATATCTATTTAAACTAATAGAGGGTTGTGTATAAGTGAAATGAAATGTTTAGGTGCCTTCTGATAACTGGTAACGGGTTCCGCGAGTAAAGCTCTTCTTTTTAGCCACCATTTTTTTACTTATTAAAGCGTCTAATGCGATTTGAACTCGTGCCTGTGTCCAACCAGTAGAAACCATGATCTGCTCAATCGAGGCTTTTCCATCTTTTCGCGCTGCAACATCTAAAATGGCTGCTTCATCCTCGCTGAGAAATTGACTGCGTAATTTCACTACACGAGTGCCTTGAACTTCACTTAGTTGAACGGTTTCGTTCTTCTCCAATTGTTTAAGCGCCTTTTCGAATTTCTTTCTTGATACTTTTCGATATTCATTCACATCATGAATCTCGGTATACAAATCTGCCACCGAAACTGTGGTGCCTGATAGTTCACCTTCATGCCCTTGAGCTAGAAGATGCACGATATGCTCCTGAAGCGTTTGAGGAACTTGAACTTCAATAAAAAATTCTTCTTTGAGATGTTGAAGACGAGCTTCAGAGTCTGCGAACAACTTAGATTTTGCCGGGCTATGACGATCAACTTGTTCAAGGCGCGCTCGGAGTTCTTCATCCTTAATTGGGTCTTGGGCTGCCATTTTATCCTTCAACCGTTTACCATAACGGGAGTAGGCTTCATCGAGGTCTTTTTCTTCAGAAGGCATTGCTGCATCTCCTACATATTAGTTCATTATTCCTAACAAATGTCGGGCTTTTAAAATCTCGGAGCAGGTCTAGGTCCTTAAGGAAAACAACCCAATTGATTAAGGATTACCCAAAAATGAATTCACAACCTATCCGAAAACAAATTGGCGCCACAAATCTGTAAACCATGATATTACTTGTATACACATATCACTTGAAATCTCAAAAATTCTTACAAGGCTGGGCACAGACTGCGAAGTTGGTTCTTGGCTTGCAGGTTGGATTATAGATAAGGTGCGTGGTCCAAAGGCATCTGGAGGCAAATTGTAGAATATTGTCCCATTATCTACACATATTTCGGGAAAACGAAATATGATATCCGTATAGTTTTTCTTCTGCTGAGTTTGATACGGAGTGAGAATTTCAATCTCGGCTTTCGGGAAATGCATTGGTTGTTCTTCAACAATTCCAGTATAACCGGATTGCATGAAGAATTCATTCTTGGGCGTTGTAAGATCTATGAGGCAAAAAGACGAGTTTGTAAATGAGGTAACGTTCAAATCGAAAGTGTAGCCCCAGGACTGATTTTGTGACATTGAGGTTGTAATCGGGTTTGCTTCAAACCCAATGTGAGTTTCATTATCAATGGTTGGATTTAGAGGGGGGTTCACGAGGCTTCCGATGCGAAGGACTTCATGTACAGTCATATTCGCCAAGAGCATTGTGCCATTGTAGACGTTTTTCGGAAAGATAAGCATCGATTCACCCCAATTATAGGTATTGGCATCTGCAACTTGTAAGGTATTGAAGGTTATATTGCAGTGCACAATCGTGGGAGTATTGTAGGGAATTGTATCATTTTCTGGCCGGATATCTAAGGTGAACGTATACATATCCTCCATCGTGTCGGTTTGCAGCCAAACGTTATCACTACTATTCAACATGTAATCCCACAAGAGATTGTAGTATCCAGACATTGTACTGTGCCCGCGAAAGTTACGTCTTTCATATTCAAACTGCATGTTTGGATGTATATTTTCCACTACGTAACTGATACTGTTCGCATCAGTTTCAGGGGGGATATAATATGCATTTCCATAATAGTCATAGAATACATGAGGATCAATTAGAGTGAAATTCACGTCGTCGTCAAATGTTCGTGAAAAAGTGAGGTTAAGCGGTTGGTTGCCTCCGAATGTGCCTCCGGCATAACGGCTAATCATGAAATCAATTTCAACGTGCCCCGATTCATTGATGAATACAAAAAAGGTGTCTTGTTGAAGAATATACAAAGCACCTTGAACCGGTTGGGTTGGTTCAGGTTCCGGTAGCAGATTGAGATAAGCCCACGTGCTGCCACCAATTATAACGGCAATTAAAATAACAACTAGACCTATCCGGACCCAGCCCGGCATCCGACGAGGTTTTTGCCTTTCTGGGCGGTCTCGTTTCCGCTGGAGTTTTTCTGGTACTTTCTCAAGACGCTTTTGCCGTTGTTTCTTTCCTTTCCGTTGTCGACGTGACACAGCGAACAACCAACCTTTCAGGCGAGACCGTCGATTATACTTCCCGTATTTCAACCTTACGGCTTAGGCTACAAATCGTGTGGGGCTTGTTACAGGGCTAACAGAAAATTTAAATGACCCACTGTGAACAGAGGTCGAGCCATCCACTCAATCTCTTGTTGATAATCGTGGCGATGTAAATGTCAAAGAAAAAAGAAGTGCCTGAACCACCCGAAGCGAAAGAACCAGAAAAGGAAGCAGCACCAAGTGGCCCTGCGGAAGAAGTTCTCGATGAGGAGGATCAAGAACCCATCGAGGAAGAAAAGTCTAAGAAAAGAGGTGCTAAAAAGCGTGCCAAGTTATCGGTTCTTCAAGCTGCCGTCTTAGAAACTATCCGCGAGCGCCCCCAACGACCACGTGCTATCCAAACCATTATTCGAGGAGCTGGTGGAGTGGATGTTCCACGAAATGAAATTATCCGTTCGTTAAATGAACTGCGTGCAAAGGGTCTTGTTGATAAAGTCACGACAAAAGCTTGGCAAGCAAAATAGAGCATTCAGGTCTCTACTGGAAATTATCGGCCTTTTAATTCAGCTAATGCGCGTTCTGCGATATTCATCGCCTTTTGATATTTCTTTTCAGCCTTCTTTAGATCAACTTCAAGTTTCCGAATACGAGCTGTAAGTTTCGAATTATCCTCACGAAGATCATGCAATTTTTGTTCGGTGGCTTGTAACTCCGAACGTAATGCGCTAACCTGCTGGGGCATCTGTCCACCATTTGCCCCTTCTGTTAATTGCTGGAACCGCTCAACCGCTGCTTTGATTCGTCCAGCAAAATCTGTTCGTAGCCGGATTCGTCGTTTTTCTAGTTCTTCAAGAGTTTGTTTTTCAGCAAAATCAAGAGGGTTAAAACCCGTTGCTCCATGAGTGGTTTCTCGGGTTCGCACATCTATGAAAACAGGCACTTCAACGGCATCACCAGCTACAACAACTTGGCCAGTATCTAAACGTTGGATGTCTTCTGCCCATTCTTTTGAAAGGCCTTCAGTACTCGAGACCGTGATATCAACATCCCGAATATCAGTGAGCTGGTGAATTATCCAAGTACCGACTTGGCTCCTGACCGTGGTATCTAAGAGCTGGGGTTTCTGAGTAATCACTACCAAATTAGCTGCAAATTTACGTCCCTCTTGAGCAAATAGGCGCATCATCCCCGTGGTCGCTGCTTTCCCACGATTTGGAGCGAGTGTGTGAGCTTCATCAACAAAACAATAGAAGGGTGGAATTTCCCGATTGACAGCCGCATGATATAAGTCACTTAGAATTTCCTGTGATAATGCCTCCTGTACACCCAAGTCAAGGCCCCGAAAGTTGATTATGGTTCCTTGTCCCGATACAACCAAATCCTTAGGGTGTGTACCCAGGAGTGCTTCGATGGGTAAATCAGCTCCTGGATTGGCATGTAAGTCCGCAAACTCGATGACGCTCATCTCATAGCTGCGTGGTTCTACTTCAAATCGTTCACTCCCTTCAGAAGCAGGGATTTTGAGACTCGAATATTCTCCATGCCGGTCCAATACAACAATCGGAATGCCTTTTTTGAGAAATTCTTCCATGATTACGGCGGTTGTATAGCTTTTCCCACTACCAGTCTTACCCACCACAAAGAGGCGTCCTAGCCGCTTTACTGGTAATTGGGCTGGTATCGTATTACCAGAGATTTGCCCAACGTAGGTTCCCTCCTCGAGTGGAATATCAATACCCAATGCTTCACTCACCGTACGGGGTGTTGCCTTATAGATCATCATTTCAGGATTGAATGGGGTTCGAGGCATGGGCCCGACAACACTACATTGCCCTAAAGTTGCCCTCTTCTCGCGTGTTAATTCCTTGCAGAGCAGTAAATACTCCTCTCCGCGATGATTAATTGATAGAAAGTCATTTCGACCAACCTCGCCCTGTTTCAACACCCGAATTCTTAGTGTATGAGTTGTAGTTTTGCCCACAACTTCTGCAACAGGCTCGATTTGAACCGATTCTGGATCCTCTTCCCCATCAACACTTTCTGGTTCTTTTTCAGGTGGCTCTGATGACATCATCAATACCTCGCGCGTGTTATGCCTTTGAAAGCACACCCTTATAGACTTCGCGAGTCTCTCCTATTCGAATAATTCGCAGCAATTTTCTCTTAGTATTTTTACGCTCCATTAACTTGTTGTTTTCTCGAATCATCTAAAACCATTTCCGGCTTGGTTTCTGAGCCAACAGAACACTTTTTTCCTCTTTCACCACAGTCTGTAAGAGGGTCCTGCTGTGTCAACAGAGATTCCTGTTGGAGAACTATCACCGAGTCTAGCTTTTGGAGCTGCATACTTCTGCATCTCATCAATCGGCACTCGATTGATCAATATTGCTGAAACCTATACCGAAGAAGGCTTTTTTGGCACTGCCACGGTTTCCTTCCGGATGCCTAGTACTGATGATCGCCTTGAAGTAACCCTGCTTGTTGATTCAAAAACGCCCACAATCCAACTGGACATCACAGGGGGTGACAAAGCAAAGCGTCCTAATTATCTCAACGAGATTGCCAATCGAATCACAAAAACCCTAAAGCGTTTTAGCAATGTACCTGGTGTCAAACTCTCCCATGCCTCAAAAGCTGTGGTTGTCGAACGCAAAATCGATGAAGCTCTTAATCAGCTTCTCACAGACCCAGATTACCGAAAGGTCTATGTCCAGGTTGCAGATGCGCGTGAACGCTTAATTCGTATTGGTGGCGATTTTCAACCTGCCACCCTTGAAATGGGGGCTATCCTTGAACCCCTTGCTGGGAAGACAGGACAAATCCCTGAAGAAAATCGTGAAGAACTCGCCCTGAGTTTACTCCGTTGGAAAAAAGAAATCAAAAAAGTCGTCAACCAATTAACAAATGAAACCAACGACGAAGGCTAAATTGAGTTCTTGCTAAGCTCCATAACGCCATTTGTCTACTTTCTTATCTTGTTTCGTCTGCTTCTTGTAAACTTTGTAATGCTTCTGGCATAAGTAAAAGCGACGTGCCTGATCATCATCAAAGGCTGCACCGGCGGCTTGTAGTGCTTCACGGGCCTTATCAGCGGTAAGAGAACGGGTTGCCTTCTCATCACAGCCTTTAACACTACAAACCGTACCCTGCTTCACTTTTCCCAAGCTATTCAAACTCCATTAACCATATTCTACCTTTACTGAATCATGACTACATTTGGCTACACAATCAAGACATAGTATGCATTCGGGGTCATGGATGGGGCCAAATGGTTTGGTCATCACATCAATTCCAACAGGGCAGGCTTGCTTGCATCGTGGTGAGTCGCAAGTTGGGCCAAGACATTCGGTGGCGCTTCGGCTGACTGTGAGGAAGCTGAATTGTCCGACTAGTCCCATCATGGCTCCGGTGGGGCAGAGATAACGGCAGAATGGGCGCATAATGAATAGGGACAAAATCAGAACAATGGCAAGAAATCCCAGTCGGATGTACATCGCCCAGCTCCACGTGATGAAGGGGGGATTCCATTGAGTGAGGATTGGAGATATTACTCCATTGAGATATAGGTATGGCAAGATGACAAAGAATGTACCTGAGGGATTAATGGCTGTCCAAAATGCGGTAGCAAATGCAGATCCGAATAATGATTGTGATAATGCTTGTCGTAGGGGTTCATCAATTCCAAGAAATGTTGATATTCCAAGCCAAGCAACAAAGAAGAGGGCGACGAAGAGAATAACGTACTTAATGCTCTTCAAGCGGTCGTCCCATTGCTTAGAAGGGTATCGTTTTCGAATTGGTGTGAACGCAAAAAAATCTTGTACAAAGCCAAAGGGGCAAATCCAGCCGCAAAAACTGCGACCTACAAGAATTGGAACAATAAGGATGACACCGACAGCGATGTAGGGAAATATACCTTGCTGTCCGATAAATTGTATCATGTCGAAGAAGCTTGTTCCTGTTCCTTGGGCAATGCCCTGAGGCATATCAAATGGTAATGGGATATATCCAAAGATTGGGATGAACCAAGCAATACCAGAAAAGATAGTTCCAATAAGTGGATCATAGCCTAATACAAAGACAATACCTGCATAGAATAGCACCAAGAATGCAGAAAGTTGAACAATAAATCGGATGATGCGGATAGCAAGGAGTTCTTCAAATGCTTTCTTCACCCAGTAGTGTAGAGTTTTGTGGGGACGGGATTTTTCAAGAAGGGTCTTTTTCCAGCGTGATAGGGGTCGACCTAGCCTGTCCCAGATTCGTTCGTAATCTTCTTCTGGTTCGGATTCAGTTTTTGGTACGCTCACAGTTGTAATCCCCTTAGGGTGGTCGTGGGAAATAGGGTGCATAGGCATCAGAAAAGACTTGGAGCCATGAGCGGACGAGCTCATGTTGACCTAGTGCAATTCCAAAGGCAAGCGCTGCTAGTCCCACGCATAAGATGGCAATGGCGATGACTCGTCGGTTCATCCGAAATGACCTCCGGTGAGAGGTTCAGAATTACACTGGCGTATAAAATGTTTTGTGTTTAGGTGGAATTTGACTACAAGAAAGTGTAATAACTAGAAGTCTCGGAGTACCGTTTCAAAAATTTCAACTTGGTGTCCAAGAATTTTCGAACGCTTTTCGAGGGTTTCTTTCCGCGACTTGTAATCAGCATCTTTCACTTCACCGACGGAATATCGGGCATCTAATAATGAAAGTTCATCACGAATAGCCTTGTATTGGGCTTTCAGCAATGAAAGCCATTCGCGAGCCAAGACGACCTTTTCTTGGTATTGTGTATCTGCTTCGGTAATTCCCTGTTCATATTCATCCTTTAGCCGTAGATAGACGCTTTCCCGGACCTTTCCGCTTTCTTTTAGCTCTTCTAGCTTCTCTGCTCGCTCCTTCAAACGCAGCCTTTCCTTTCCTGCCTTCTCAAAATCAAATTCTTTGATTTTGGACTTAAGTTTCTTCTCGTTTTTCTTCAAGGATTTTATCTGCTTTTGCAGAGGTTTGATTTCACTTTCTAACTCCGCGATTGACCGATCACCCTGCTCCAATTCCTTCTCAAGCCTCTCGACTTCTTCCAGCAGTTCTGAATCTTCTTCTTCGATTTCTAATAGCTGTGATCGGATTTCTAGCTGAGCTAACACTTCAGCAGGCACCTCTGTTACAGGGGCCCGATCTGAAATAGCGGCGGGAGCTGCACGCCCAGAAGTCACCGGTCGCGACACTGGTGTTGAAACAGGTGCCCCGAGCTTCGACCCACAATATTTACAGAATTTGGCCGAATCCTTCACTGATTGCCCGCAATTAGGACAGATACGTGACATACACTCACCTGCCGAATCTCTTGTAATTTCACGCCTAAAATCCTTCGCCAACTGACATTTTTATCTCTCTAACCCCACACTGTCCGTAAAGTATTTTCCTCTGAACTAAGCACCATTACATGAAGGGATAGGAACATGCAATTCGATTTATTCTATTTCCTCCAAGCCTATTGGTGGCTCATCATCATCCTCATCTTCGTAATTATCCTACTCCTCATCGTTCCCTTCATCCGCGTTCTCAAAGAATATGAACGCGCTGTCATCTTCCGACTCGGACGCGCCATTCCCGGTGTCAAAGGTCCCGGTGTGATATTCCTCCTCCCCATTCTCGATAGGATGGTCAAAGTTGACCTCCGAGAACAATACTTCGAAATCGAACACCAACGCTGCATCACCAGCGACAACGCTCCCGTCGACATCGATCTACTCATCTACCACCGCGTTGTCAACGCCCGTGACAGCGTCCTCCGCATCCGCGACTTCAGCGGAGCTGCATTAGGCATCAGTCAAACAACCCTCCGTGCCGTTGTCGGAGATATCACACTAGACGATGTACTGGCAAAGCGTGAATATATCAACAGCGTACTGCGAGAGAAACTGGATGAAAACACAGAGCCTTGGGGTGTGAAGGTTACAAAAGTCGAGATTCGTGAGATTCTTCCACCTACGAAGGTGAATGAAGCGATGATCATGCAGATGGAAGCTGAAAGGCGACGTCGAGCTATGGTTACGGAAGCTGCTGGGAAACGGGAATCAACGATTGCCATTGCAGAAGGTGATAAACAATCGGCGATTCTGCGAGCTGAAGGTGAACGGCAGTCAGCGATTCTGCGTGCTGAGGGTGAGGCCTTGGCGCTTCAGAAGGTCTTTGATGTTGCGAAAGGGATTGATGAAAAGACCATGGTGATTCAGTACTTGGAGACAATACGAGAGTTAGGGTCAAGTCCGAGTACAAAATATGTGATTCCCATCGAATTCACACAGTTAGTGACCCCAATTCAGAAATTCTTGAAGGGCATCAAGTAGGATTTGGATACAACGGTAGTAGCCCCAGGCAAGCGGGTTTCTTCGGTTGTCTGTCTTATCTCTTGTGCTAATTCGTAGTCGTTGAATTGCATAGCTATTTAGCTGCAGCTTGAACCTTCTCTTTCACGGTCTCCCGTGTGTCGTTATCAAGAACGGTCGTATACGATTTATAACCAGGCAAACCCGTTCGGATTTCCTCGATAAGGAGCATAAGTGCCTTTTCGGATTCGAGCTCACGGACCTCTAAGCTAGCATCATCAAATATGAAGCTGACTTCCTTCCATTTCCCTTCTTCAATCTGATACATCATATACACATAATCGTCGGTCATAAGAATCGCGGAATTAACCTTCCATGCCTCTTCTAACAATTCGAGGGTTTTCGTGGCATTCTCCTCTTTACTCATTGGAATCACTTCAGTGTTAGTGAACTCTATAATTCCTCATAAAAATCCAGTGGTAAAAATGTGGAGGGTCATACCATACCTTAGGGCTTAATCCATGAGAAGACGAAATACCGTACTTTTCCTGTTTCAGTTGAAGTTGCTAAGACAAACCGTTTGCGTACTGAAGTTGCCAAACGTCCCGCACGTACAACTTCAATTGCCGAGACTTCGTCGGATTTCGCGATGACTTCAACGATGAAGAGGGAATGATCAATCCCTGGGCCATGACGGTAGACTGCAAAGTCAGCTCCAAATTTCAGCCCGGGTCGTACAACAAACCCCCGTTTCCGCAGATCTTCATAAACCTGGTATTTCCGACTGAAGTCCTTGTGTTGCTGTTCCGCGATTTCAATGAGATCTTTTTCTTTAAGTGGACTGCCTTCCTCTTCGGTATAAACTTCAATTTTGCCTTTACGAAGTAAATGTAGGGCTTCAAAGAATGAGAGTTGAGAAGGGCGATCAAATTCGGTGGTTTTAGGTTTTCGAATTCCCAGTGGTTTACCATAAAAACCGTCGCCATAGAGTTTGGATCCCTCTTCAGGATTCCAGATTACGACTTTGTTCTCTACAATTTGGGCGGAAATTCGTTTAACTGGTGGCATTTCAACTCACATGGATACAGCTGTGTGTATTCAGTGGTGACGCAGTTTAAAAGAGGTACTATGGCACACGGGCAATCGCAATAATTCGCACTGCATCGGCTGCATCTTCTGCCGCATCAGCGATTTCTTCAAGGTGCTGGCCCAAATCCTTCAGTCGGAGTAACACCGTAATTTCAATGTTGGAACTGTATAGAAATTGAGTGAATTTTCGGTGAGCAGAATCCGCTTCTCGTTCGGCTAAGTCGACCTGCATGGCAAATTCGACGGCTTTGTCAGAATTTTGTTCTAAGAACATAATCGCCTGACGCATCTTGTACACGGCATCCGAGAGGGCATCAAGCATGGCTTTGAAATGTTTCTGTGTTTTTTCATCTGGTTGAAATTTTTCTAATCCTGTCAGGTCCCATGCAGAAGCTTCGCAAAGATCAGCAATATCATCGGTCCGCATTACAAGACGGAAATAATCACTTCGGCGAAGCATAGTTTCAGAAATTGATAATTCGTCGAGTAGTGTTCGCTTGACGGTATCGGCTTTTCTTTCAAGTTTAGCTAACTTATTGAAGTGTTCTCGGTGGACCTTCGTCCGTCCGTCCATCCAATCCTCAATCATTACTCGAAGGGCTTTTGCAGCCTGCAGCACAATTCCTGCATGGTCTTGAGCAATAGCAATCGCTTTGTATTCAGCGCGATTTCCTGAAGTTTCTAATGTCAATTTAGCTGACCTCTGAGCGAGGGTCAGCGCCACCCATATTAAAGCATATCGCCTCAACTTCAGGGAATTCCAATGATAAGACTCGGAATAGTGAGTATAACGATCAACACACCTAACCCAAGAGTAAAGATCCACCACGGAACTCGGATGGCATAATAACGTAACAAAGCAAGTGTCAGTAAACCGACAAGGAAAGCCACCGCCATTAAGCCCAGCAGAATTGAAAGAGGCACAATAAACAGGGCACCTTCAATGATAAAATCCAACGCAACCACGCCAAAGGTCGCTGGTACACTCAGAATAAAACTCAATTTAAGCGCTTCTTCTCTGTCAATACCACGGATGAGAAGCCAAGTCAATGTCATGGCAGACCGGCTGATCCCGGGAAGAACTGCAATCCCCTGAAGCAATCCAATAACAAAAGCCTCGCGGAGAGAAATATCTGATAACGTTCGGTCACCTTTTGCTCCTCGTTGAAAATACAACACAACGCCGGTCACTATGAGAAGAATTCCAATCAGTAGAGTTACAAAACTACCCATCAGATAAGTAACCCAACTTTTCAAAAAGAAATAGAGCGGCAACGCTACACAGACCGTTCCCACTGTTCCCACAACCACAAATACAAACAGTGGTCCCAAGAGTTTCCCAGAACTAGTCTCTGATGCTTCATCCTTAGGTGGGTGTATTCGCTGATATAGAGGACCAAAGATTGCTCGATGATAGAACGCAATAACGGTGAATGCTGTACCAAAATGCAACCAAAATACGAGGGATAACACAAAAGCGGAATCAAAATAGAAAACATTCACTCCAACTAATAATATCTGCCCTTCACTACTCACCGGTAGATACTCAAGCAATCCTTGCATTAAGGCTAAAATCAAAAGCGGAATAATCATGATAGAAATCACTCGGAATGGTTTCGTTCATATCAGCTTTTCCTTTTAAGACTTATTTGAAATGGCGCCAATCAGAAATTCCTAGCACTCATTTGACAAAAACGAAAATGCCTGCTTACTGCTTTTTCTTGATGGGGAATTGCTTAAAACCTACCGATGATAGAAATCATTCGAGGGTTCACCATGGAACCTGAACACTCCCCACAACCGGCCCAGAGTCAGAAACTCTCTCTCCTACAGCAAATGACAGAAAAAGACGCTGTAAAACGCGAGATCTTACGCTGCCTTAGTGATGGTCTTTGGCATACCACCTCCGAACTTGCACGCTTCGCCAAAAAGGCAAATCCCGTGATGGGTCTAGTCACTGTAGGTACAATTCTGACTCGCATGCAACAACAAATGGGCGAACACTTTCTTGAAAAAATGATTCAGCAAGCGGATGAAGGAGTATCATCTTGGCGAATCGGTGTCGAATGGCTAGATGTTGTTAAACAGCTTTTGAAACAACCTTCACCGCCTGTTTCAAACTAAAATCATGTTATCTGGTAGGTTATTCCCTGTTAGGCTGCTTTTTCAATGGAAATAAGGGCTTTAATACAGCTTTTATAAGGATTAGGCTTTTTATCGGTGTAAAACTTAAGTAGGAGCAACAAGAACGGTTATTTTAGCTAAATGCCGGTGTTACAAATGCCTCGAGAAAAAACCACACGAATCATCCCCTTGGCTCCTATTGACCGGTTAATCCGAAAGGCTGGAGCCGAACGTGTCAGTGAACACGCAGCAACAGAACTCGGAGAAGTCCTTGAAGAACTAGGGATTGAAGTCGCCACTATCGCCAAAGAACTCTCCGAGTTTGCAGGACGAAAGACCGTCACTCGGAAAGATGTGAAGCTAGCCTATAAACAATGGAAAAAGACTAGGCGATAAATCCTCTTTGACAACGAACAATCTTAAGACTTTAAATGGGGTCCAATGCACTGTCCTAGTCAATGCCCTCAGTTTCCTAGGTGAAGTGCATGCCCAAGAAACCGATTTCTCGTAATCTTATCACGAATCGAACAAAAACCATCCAATATGCAATCCGCGATGTTGTTGTAACTGCAAAACAGCTGGAAGCTACTGGAAAGCAAATCACCTATCTCAATATCGGGGATCCGATTGTCTATGATTTCGAAACCCCTCCATTCCTAATAGACGCCTTTTGTAAAGCAGCCAAAGAAGGACATAATGGCTATTCGCCATCACCTGGAATCTCCGATTTTCGTGAAGCTGTCGTTGAGAAAGAACAACGAATCAACCAGGTCTCTCTCACGGCAACCGACGTGATAGCAACAGCTGGAATTTCAGAGGGCATCCAAATGGTAATGGCGGCTTTGGTTCACCCCGGATCTGAAGTATTAGTACCTGGACCCACGTATCCTCCCTATCTGGCGTTTGTCCGATTCTTTGATGGAACAGCTCTTACGTATCGCTGTATCGAAGAAGAGGGCTGGCAACCTGATATCGATGATATTCGCGCCAAGATTACAAACAAGACGGCAGCCATTGTTCTCATCAATCCTAACAACCCCACAGGGTCCGTATATTCCGAGAAGACTGTCAAATCATTTATTGACCTAGCTGGAGAATATGGCTTACCTTTAATTTCAGATGAAGTCTATGATCGGCTCATTTATGATCAAGCACCCAAAAGTACTGCTGCTTTAGCCAAGGATGTTCCTGTCATCGGCTTCAATGGCTTATCAAAAGTCTACCTTGTTCCCGGTTGGCGGATTGGGTATATGTACTTCCATCACCCCAATCACGACCTCGAAGATTTGAAAGAACATATCCTCAAGCAAGCACGTATTCGAATATGCACAAACGCTCCTGCTCAATATGCCGCCGCTTCTGCTCTCCGAGAAGGCGATGGTTATCTCAATGATGTCGTCGCCCGTCTCCGCCAACGTCGTGACCTAGTATTTAAACGGTTGAACGAAATCAAAGGCATTTCGACATCAAAACCTGAAGGTGCGTTCTACATCTTTCCAAAAATCGACCTTGAACCGCGATGGCATACAGATGAGGCGTTTGTCATGGACCTACTTCATCAGACGGGAGTCCTTGTCGTCCATGGATCGGGATTTGATCCAGTATATGGCGCGAACCATTTCCGATTGGTTTTCCTTGCCCCGACCACAATTCTCAACGCTGCTTTGGATTCTGTCCAAACGTTCATGGAAAAGCGGTCCTAGCCCATGCTAAGAAACAAAATATGTGAACAAGCCGTAGTCTACTGACTAGGTTGAACCTCAGGTCCACCCGATGTGTTTATACGCGCCTCTTGAACCATTCGACCAATAGTTCCAAACATCCGTTCTGGACTGAACATTGGCATTGATACGTTATTTTGGATCGCATTGAATATTTCATTGTGGTTCAGGTCAGTTGTTAAGGGGGTCGTGCTAATTTCAGTGGGTCCTCGAAACACCTTTACGGCCCATCGATCTCCCATGCGTCCTAGCTCAACGAGGTATGAAGTCATCGGGAGGATGTAGCGCTGTGTAATAGCTTGATATTCTTGCGACATACTTCATCGCCTCTACTTATCGTATCAACAGATATGGGCTAAAAAGGCTTTGTGACAGGTTAGTTTAAGATTCATCGGTTAAATCCTGACCAAGGAGGATTTTTACCTCTTCGGGAAATTCGATTTCAACATCACCACGTAAAATACTTGATAATGATTTTTCAAGTCGCTGTTGAAGGGTTTTCAATCTTTCAGATACCTTGTCCATTTGTTCTTCAATATGTGCGATTTCCGCGGTTACATCACGTTTCTCCCACTTTGCCCGTTCTAAGGATTTCTCTAATTCGCGCCGTTCGTCGATTGAAACTGAGGATTTCAACTCTGTTTTCCGCGATTCAAGGGAAGAAAGCCGCTGGCGGTATTCATCTAAGATACCTTTCTCTATCACCTCAGCCCGACGATTAATTATCTTGCGATCTAGACTCGCTTTAAATGTCAGTTTCTTTCCTTCAATCGCATCTGCCAACGCATTCAGCCCTGCTTTCAAGCGGGTTAGCATTTCGGTATCCTGCTGAAACGCCTGCCAGGGATCAACAGAATAAGCGTCAGCGCCTTCGCCTGCAGTTGATGAAATCATCACTTTTTGTCCAGCCGCCTGACTAAGTTTCTTAAACGGTTTCTTCAAAAAGTTCAACTGATTCGTGACAATCATCCGGATGCTGTCAATCTCGCGACGAATCTCTTCAATTTCCACAAGTCCAGAATCCTGACGGAACTGTTCAATTCCGTCCTGATGCTTTTCGACTCGTCCCTCTGCCTTCTCCCGTTGTTTCTTTAACTCATCAAGATCTTCAGATAGCTTCACCAGTTGCCGAGACCGATCTTCGATTTCTTCGACTTCCTCTCGAATCTTATCCAACTTCTTGGGTAATTTGTCCTTTTCCCAGACCTTCCGTATCTTCTGGTATCCTTGATTTATTGTCCGAAATTGATAATCCAATTCTTTGACGACGCGTTTATGCACCTTCGGGAGCCGCCGAATATACCGCTGACCCGCCATCGTCACCTCCCGAATATACCCTTCCAAATCGTGTAAAAGCTCCTCAATCGACGCATAGGTGATTTCTTCAGGAAACTCGATGGATTCAAACAAGGATTTGAGCCGATTCGCTAGCTTCGCTGCCGCTCCTGGCACAGTCATTTCCCCGTCAACTACCACCTCAGCCAATAACTGCTCTGCAGTCTCCGTCGAATCAACTAGTGCTTCCTCTATCCGGTCCATCTGCTTCTGAATATCTGTCCGATAGTTAAACAGCAAATCCTCTGTCTGCTTCGCGAACCAATCCGGCAACTCATAGACATCAATCGTTGACACGCCGTCATCCTCGCTTCCCATCACACGCTTTATGTATTAAAAAATTAACTCAAGCAGAACCTAAAATCCAACCCCCACCAAGCCCCTTCGCCAAAAAGCTTATCAGCGCCACTCCGATAAACAAGAATGACGAAGCAAACCACCTGGGATGTGCGGGCCATAATCCACAATGCAATACTTTTCAGCATAAGCCCCCGCAAAGACGAAGTCGGTCTCCAAGCCAGCGTCATTTTTCGCAAACAATACTGGCGCGTGGAGCTCTCTGACGACCAAATCCGCGAATTCCTCCGCGCTTACAAAGAATTCATGAGCCACGTCCAATCCAGCGACATCCCCGCCCTCCCCATCCACATCCAAGGCGCCAAATATATCTTCACCAACATCGACGACCTCCTCCTTGTCTTCATCAGCCACATGCAAGACGAAGACAACCGCGTCTCCGAAAAAGTCAAAACCGCTCTCCGCATGATCGTCGGCAAATTCGGCACTGACCAAACCAAAGAAATCGGCAACAGCGACAACCCCCAACCCCTCGAAGACCTCATCGACAACTACATCATGAGCAAACTCAAAGTCAGCCTCGTCGGCGAAGGCGGCGTCGGCAAAACCACCCTCCTCCGACTCCTCAAAGGCGGCGCCCCACCCACCGAATACGTCCCCACCATCGCCCTCAGCATCGAACAAATCGAAGCCACCCGCTACGGCACCTACTCCATCATCCTCTGGGACTTCGCCGGCCAAGAACGCTTCCGCCGACTCTGGACCATCTACTTCCGCGGATCCGACATCGTCTTCATCATCACCGACTCCACCCTCAACAACGTCATCGCCACCAAAGAAATCCTCGACGTCATCCGCAAAGACGCCCCCGGCGTCCCCGTCTGGGCCATCGCCAACAAACAAGACCTCGAAGGCGCCCTCACCCCCGAACTCGTCGAACGCATCCTCGGCATCCCCGCCTTCGGCATGGTCGCCATTGATCAGGGTCGCAAGGAAGAAATGATGCAAATCCTGCTCGACGCCGTCGATCGCTACATTGGCTCATAATTGTATCATTGATTATTTTTGATGATTTTTCTAACAGTCTTCGGCGAGAAACAGAAATTATGTTTATCGAAAATAGTTTCTACAATTTCTCCTACAGATTTACCTTGCTTTGAAAGCTTGATAATTTCAATTTTAATTTCTTGAGGAACTGTCCTAACTACTTTGTGTGACCTTACAATCAACATTTGTACGATTTTTTCTAAATTTTCTTGACGACTTTTCGCATGTAAGAAAAACGGGAGTTCTGATGAGAGATTAATGCTGTCTCTTCTTACTATTACAACATTAGGTCCATTGATTCTTGAGTTGATAAGGAAAGTATTGAGTAAATCTTTGATGAATTCACAGTTTGTAGTACTAGCAATCCCAACTTTTTGGTATTTAGTCATAGCCCATCCATCGCCATCTGCAATGCCTTGAAGAAATCTTAAACGGATACTGTAGGGTGTCTTAAGTAGCCATGATGCTTTGATGGGTATTTTTGTTAGTTTTGGTTCGATTCCAAGAAGAGTATGTTGAATCCAAGTTAAGAGCGGGCTGTTCTGAGATCGCCATCGATGACATTTCTTAGAAGTCTTATAATCAGCCCGGATTCCAAGAAGTCCGAGGTAGTAGCAGACAGCGTCGCCGAGTTGTTGGCTCCAGTCGTATTTGAGGGAGAGGTTGAGTTCGAGGCGGGTGCTGGTGTAGTGGGGGGTGATTTTGCCGGCGTCGCTGACGAGGTTGCCGAGGAGGTAGGCGAAGGCTTCATCGGTGGGGGTTGGTCCGAATTGGTGGCGCCATGTTGTCATGTGTGAGTTGGAGAGGGGAGTCAGTTGGTGGAGGACGGGGGGTATTTGGTTCCAGTCTGTGATGGTGGTGGGGATTTGGATGAAGTGGGTGGGGTGGAAGCGGCCTTTCATGGTGAGGGGAAGCCATTGGTTGCCTGGCGCAGGTGGTGTTGCTGGGATGCGACGGGCGAGGTTGAGGAGGCCAGGGCGGGCCTTGTTGGTACACCATTCTTTGATGTTGGTGACGGTTTTACCTGTGGTGTGGGCGAGGTCGGTGTAGGTGTGGCCGCCTTCGGCGAGGAGGGCTAAGACTTGGAAGTATTTCTTACATTGGGTGAGGCGGTCTGGTTGGCCTCGGGCTTGGTGTAGATATTGTGCGGGATAGTAGGTGGTGAGTCGGTCGTGGAGGTCCGTCATGGTGTGGATGCCGGTGTTGGTGTCGTGGATTTGGGCAAGGGTAGTGTGGGCGTGGGTTTTGGAAATCGCATTTTCGAGGTACCAGTAGAGGCGGGGTTTGAGGGCTTCACGCACATGGCGGTAGATGATGGTGCGGGTGGCGCCGAGTGTGCGTGCGAGCTTCGCAATATCGCCGTGTTGGAGGTGGATTCTATCCTGGAGGTGATTGAGGATGGCCATGTGGCGTTCAGCGTCAGCAAGGAGCTTGGGGTAGTGTGGGTGGTTGGTGAGGGCACAGTATTCGGTGGTCAGCAGGTGGTGGAGTTGGGCTTTGCTAGAAATTGGGGTCGCCTGGATGGTGGGGTGCCACAGGTAAACGGTTGAGTGGGTTTGGCCCCCGCGAGGTGGAGCCTGGGCTGGGTCTGTAGTTGTGGAGATATCCGAAGGCATGGAAACCAGTACTGCTTTGGTAGTCTGGGTTTTTAGCGGTGAGAGAGGGTTGTGGAGAACTAAAGGCGATGCGAAAGAGGTCGGGGTTCGGTACGCTTTTCCAAGGGGAGGTGGATAAGAGTAGGGGGTGCGGTTGTTTAGTCAGTGTTGGGGGTGTTTGAAGTTTTCGAAGGAGGCTCCGTTGAAGCGGTGTTTTGTCACGGAATCGGGGGATAATCGTGGGTGTCGGTTCATTAACAAGCGATTTGATGCGA
>JBHLPH010000034.1:0-16343 GCA_048939625.1 Promethearchaeota archaeon | reverse complement strand
ACCCCTGAACCAAACCATACTTTGTCTGGACATTTACCTCATTGTTCCACTTACTCAGCTCATACGTACTATCAGAAGGCTTTGGTGCGAAATGATGTCTTATCGGTTGGGAAATGACTCTTTCCAGATAATTCTTTAATTTGAAAAACGGGGAGAAAAATGAAGCAACTTTCATTATTTTAGACACAATTTCTCACCATGGGAATGAAATCAATAGACTTGCTTGTTTTAATTAAGTATAATAGTTGAAGCATCAACTCTTAATACCTTCTAGCGTTGTGTAGGCATCTCTTTCCACTAAAGGAGATTCACTCCTTGTCTGAAAAAACTCTTAGTGATGAAATTACACGTATTGTTAGCAAAGAGAATATCTCAATTAACGAAGAAGCTCTTGATTTGTTTAAAGATAATCAAAACACCTTCTCTGGTAAACGCCCTCAGTTTATTGTATATGCCCAGACCAGCCAAGAAATTCAGCAATTGGTCCAACTCGCAAACGAACTCAATCTCGCACTTATTCCAACAAGCTCCCAGGCTCCGAAATTACGCTCTGACGCTATTCCAAATGTCAACAACGCCATTATGGTTGATTTGAGTCGAATGAACCAAATATTAAGAATAGACGAGAAAAACAAAGTCGTAATGGTCCAAGCCGGAGTGACATTCCAACAGCTACTAGAAGTACTCAAAACGAAGAACCTTCGACTCTTAATGCCCCTTTTCCCACCTGCTTCGAAATCTGTTGTTACTAGTGCTTTGGATCGAGAACCAATTACTATTCCACGGTTTCATTGGGATACATCTGATCCTCTTTTGTGTACTGAAACAATATTCGGATCAGGTGACCTATTTCGAACAGGTTCAGCAGCAGGACCTGGAACACTCGAAGAGCAATGGGCTTCTGGTCAAGCCCAAAAAAACCCTTTAGGCCCCTCTCAATTTGATCCATTTAGAATTCTCCAAGGATCACAAGGGACTCTTGGAATTGTTTCTTGGGCGACTATCAAATGTGAAAGAACCCCCAAGATGCAGAAGGTATTCTTCGTAAGTTCAGATTCACTAAATGAGCTGTACGGTTTCACATATCATGTTCTAAAACGAAGATTAGGTGACCATTTATTCATACTTAATAGGGTTAATTTCGCCTCATTGCTTCGAACAACTACAACAGAGATTCAAAGTCTGATTGAGTCTTTACCTGAATGGATCTTGGTCATTTCTATTTCAGGACATGGGATACTCCCGCAGGATGAAATAGACTATGTAGAAGGAGACCTCAAAGAAATTGCCAACAAAACCTCAACCATAATGCAGCCAAAGATTGGGGTAGTTATGGGAACCGAATTCTTGAAAGTATTAGATCAAAGCTGTTCAGAACCATTTTGGAAGCTTCGACTTCGCGGGGGGTGTCAAGAAGTCTTTTTCTTAACTACCTTGAATCGGACATCAGAACTTACAGCACTTTTTCTTGAAAATATCCAATCAAGTAAAATCGACCAGATTGGGGTGTATATTCAACCTCTCGTACAGGGTAACCATGTTCATTGTGAATTTGATCTATTCTATAACCCTCAGGATGTCCAAGAACTTTCCAATATAAAAGAAGCGTACGTGGAGGGTAGCCGAGTTCTCCTTAAAAATGGTGCATTCTTTAGTCGGCCTCTTGTACCCATTGCTAATGAGATTTATGAGAAAGGATCACTAGAAACCATTGCCATATTACGAACCGTCAAGTCGATTTTTGATCCCAATGGGGTCTTAAATCCCGACAAACTGTGTTTTTCGGAGTGAGCTCATTGACACTAAACGACTTTGAAACCATAATGGACAGCTGTTCCCGCTGTTCGAAATGTAAATTCATCCCCGCCTTACAAATCAAAAGTAAGGAATTCTCCCACATCTGCCCTTCAATCGAGCACTATAATTTTCATGCCTATTCCGGAGGGGGACGTATGATTATGGCTAATGCCTTGCTGAAGGGGCGCATTGAGATTACACCTGAACTACTTGATGTGCTTTACCGGTGTACCAATTGTGGGGGCTGTGAGGTCGCTTGTAAATTCATCTATGATTTAGAACCCAACGAGGTTATTCATGAATTACGAACTCACTGCGTTGAAAATGGCGTAGGTCCTATGCCAAAACACAAAGGCTACATTTCAAATGTCGATTCCACCCATAATCCTTATGGTGAAGACCAATCCCGACGATTGGATTGGTTACCTGAGGATGTGGAGCTAGATACAGATGCTACCACATTTTACTTCGTTGGGTGTACGGCATCATATCGGCGGCAAGAAATTGCTAAAGCAACCGTTCGCTTGTTAAACCAAGGTGGCGAGAAGTTCAATCTCTTTGGGGAAGATGAGTTTTGTTGTGGTAGTCCAGTCTTCCGTGTTGGTGATAGAAAACGAGCTATCAAATATATGAAAGAGAATCTTGAACGATTCAAGGAGCGAGGGGTTCGACGCCTTATCACGAGCTGTGCAGGTTGCTATAACATGCTCAAAGTCGAATACCCACGTTTTATTGATTGGGATATTGAAGTCGTGCACACTTCACAAGTCCTAGAGCAGTTGATTGAAATCGGAAAGCTCAAGCTTACAAAGAAGGTTCCTTTGAAAATCACCTATCATGATCCTTGCCATCTGGGTCGGATGGCAGAACCCTATAGACCTTGGCAAGGCGAGCGTGTTGAAGTCTTAACACGTGTATATCTGAACATCCCACCAAAACCAGTGCGTCGCGGTGCAGAGGGCATATACGATTCACCCCGTAATGTCCTTCATCAAATCCCTGGTGTAGAATTTTATGAGATGGAACGAATCCGAGAGTATACTTATTGTTGTGGGGCAGGAGGCGGCGTCAAAGCGCAATACCCGGACTTTGCTTTATGGACGGCAAATCGCCGACTCGATGAAGCAGAAGCAACTACTGCAGAGGCCCTCGTATCATGTTGTCCTTTCTGTTCAACGAATTTTCAAGATGCGATGAAAGCACGCGGCATGAAAATGAAGTTTTTCGACTTAACTGAATTAGTACTTCAGAGTGCAGGAGGGAACGACTAATGCTTAGGCCAGATGTTTACAAAGCATTACAATCCCTTGTTGGACCAGATAATATCACACAAGAACCTTCGATTCTTGACACATATGCATTTCAATGGTGCAACGAAATAGAAAATGCACAATGTGGTCTGGATGCAACTCGTTTCGGGGCACGACCAGCAGCAGTAATCCTTCCAGCATCTACAGATGAAGTTCAGCAAATTGTGAAAATATGCAATAAACATCGAATACAGTTCAAGCCTCATAGTACTGGATTTGGAGCATGGGCAGGAGTGACGAATGAAGAAGGAATTCAAATCGATCTACGTCGGATGAATCGAATTTTAGAAATCAATATCGAGAACAAGTATGCAGTTATTGAACCTTATGTGACTAATGCCCAACTCCAGGCTGAGACAATCAAAGTAGGACTAATGCATCACGCCCAAGGAGGTGGACCTCAAACCTCACCATTGGCTAGTCATACCTCCATGGTGGGACCAGGATTTACATCTTCTTACACAGGATTCAGCGGAAGGAACCTATTAGGTGTTGAGTGGGTACTTCCTACAGGCGAGATTCTTCGGCTTGGGTCGTTTGATCATACAGGTGAATGGTTCTCGGGCGATGGCCCAGGACCGAGTTTACGTGGTGTGATGCGGGGGCTAATGGGTACCTATGGTGGATTAGGAGTGTTTACAAAGTCTGCTATTCGTCTCTTTTCTTGGCCAGCTCCAGAAAATTGGAACTGGCAAATGAAGGGTACAATTCCTAACTATGAATGGAATCTGCCACCTTTCTGGAGAATGTATGTGCTCAATTTTCCAGACTGGGATACATTTGAGAAAGCTTTCTATGATGTCAACGATGCTGACATCAGCATGATGGCTATGGCCTCATCTCAAGAAGGATTAGCTACCATGTTCACAAACACGAAGGAACAAGCTGTAGAAGCAATAATGAGCGGTATAATGACCAAGGTTCAACGCTACTTCGTCATTTTAATTTCGGCACACACAAAAAGAGAATTCAATTATCGTCATCAATTCATTCAAGCTATTCTAGAAAAGTATGGAGGCGAAGACCTTATTGAATCTGGTCTCGTTAAACCCATGCCTATGCACTACGCGGAGGGCATCCGGAATATGCTTGGAAGCCACGCATTTAGATTCACTTCATGTTTCCAAAGTACTCACGGTGGCATGGATACCATTTCTATGTCCCTGAACATCGGAAAAGTCAACAAACCAATCAAACAAAAATATATCGAAAAGAAAGTCATCGGGGATGATCGAGGTGAGGGAATGTGGATTACCGGCTATGAAGGAGGGCACATGGCCCATATGGAAATCCCTACCATTTACGAACCTTCAGACCCCGAATCCTGTAAAGGCTATGCGGATTACCTTGATGAATGTAATGAAGCTGATATCAAACACAGCTTAGGAATTCCATTCTTCATCGTGGGCGATCGAATCCATGATTACTTCGGACCTAGTACTAGTAATTACCAAAACTGGTTACGAAAAATAAAGAAAGCCCTTGATCCCAATGGTGTTGCTGACCCAGGACACTATGTGTCTGTGAAAAAGTAGCCCAACCTTCAGATTCAAATATGGCATTCTACCCAGTGAGGGCTTATGTTTCTCATTGATCCCTTTCTCCTCATATTCTTTGGATTCCTATCTCTCCTCATTGGATCCTATACAAAACGTTACACAGCTCTGCCCATCGATAAGGTTCTTATCTACTTCAGCCTCATCGTTATGACATTCGCTGGCATCACCCTGTATCTCAACAATCCAATTCTTGACTGGATGTGGATGCCATTTTACCCACTTGCCACCTCCGGACGAGACTACATGATTAACTCACTCCTATTCAACTTCGAATCTGTAAACACAACAGGTTTAATCGACGCAATTTCCGCAATCCTCATCGCTATATACCCAATCTGGATAACACTCGGAGTGCTCATTTTCAAACGTTGGAAAAAGGAAAGCGAATAGCAAGTCAGCTTCACCATACGAGTAATCCAAAGATCGTAAAATCGCTCTCAAATGCCTTAGACTTGGCAAAGCCCATTGAAAGGGCGAAAGATTAGGCTCTTCACCTTGAACAGTTATTCAGGTGGCTGCCAATCCTTCAACGATTGCGTTGCTGGTTTACCATCAACTCCCCAATGCGTTTTAGGAATTTCATGAACAATTACTTCTACTGCACGCGAGGGAATACCAATTTTTACGAAAACACTTGTTATCCCTTCAATTATCTCTTTGATTTTTTCATCCGAGAAACCTTTCCATAGATGAATGTGAGCAATTGGCATACTTTAAAACCTCAACTATTTTGTATCCACCACTATTTTTTTGCATTCCCCCTACAGAGTTTTAATTGCTATTTGGTTGGATTTAAAATCGCCAAATGACAAGAAACGCGATAATAAGAGTCCATGGAAAGCCAAATTTCCCTAGAAAACAGTATTGATATCTACCGGACTCATGCCTTAAAAGATAAAGGTTATAGTTTCTATCCTTTATTCGAGGGATATTCTACATGGATAATTCGACGACAACTAGTTCAGAATATCAACACAACGGTTTCACTAAAGAGATGTGGGTAGTCCTCGTGTTATTTGCATTTCTCATTCTTTCAAATGCTATTTTCGTTCTTGCCCTCATTTTTGTTGGTCATGTTTTAATATTCCCAATCCTTATTGGATATGCCATCAGCCATATCGCCTTTTTCGTCATAATGGTTCTCGTCGCCTTTTACTATACCCGCCAAAAGTCATAATTGTGATTTAATCATTTATCGTAGATATGAAGAGCACTACTCTAAGAAAAAAATTCAGAACGGTATATTTTGTGAGTAAACCGATGTCAGCCAGTAAGCCAGCTTTACATTATCTTGACAAAAGATTGGTTGATTCTACTAGAAAGGATCTCTTCTGATATGGCGAAAGAAGAGAAAACCATTAGAGAAATATATCAAGTCAAAAAAACGCCTGACATGGTTCGGTTTTGGGAAGTAAAATGAGTGATGTTGCGAATTTCTAATCTTGCTGGTTCCTGTAATTATTTAATAATCGGACGAAAACTCGCATTGACTTACCTCTGATGTGAGATACTCTTAGATGACAAACCAGAAATTCCCTGAAATCGATATAATTCGCATAATATCGATATTAATCGTTGTAATATTAATTCATATACCTCTAAGCTATGCTTATAACTTTTACTTTGACTTAGATTCTTTCGGGGTGTTCTTGGTAAATAATGTGGGAATATACGTCGCGATGGGGTCATTTGTGTTTGTTTCAGGATTTGGTCTCTATTTGAATCCCAATAATCGAAACCTAAATTCCTCAGAGAAAATAATCGCTTTTCTAAAGAAGAGATTCATACGGATTTTTCCTCTGTATTGGATTGCCATTATCCTGTTTCTCTTTTTTGTTGGGTATTTAGACATTAACCCATTTTACCTGTTGTACCATTTTTTAGGATTACAAATTATCGTAGCTCCGTATTTTGGTCCGCCTATGCTCACTCTCTGGTTTATTGGTATAATTGTGATATATTATCTGATTTACATTATCCTAAACCTATTCGACTCAATAAAATGGATCATACCAGCTTCTATTGGCATTCTATTATTCTTTGTGTTTCTTAATGGGCTTTTTGGACTCGTTGAGTATCGGTTTTTCCTGTACTATCTTATTTTCATCTTCGGCATATTTTCGGCTCTATTTTATACCTCTCCTGAGTACGCCCGTGTGAAAGATCGCTTGAGAAAAATACGACCGAAAGTCTCGCTCCTTATACCACTATTACTTGCCATTCTAGGTCTAGTCACATTCACGTTGCTTACTCAGTTTTGCTACGCCTTTTTCATTTTTGAATACGGAACATATAACTTGTATATTATTTTAGAATCGCATCCTGACTTCTTTCAATTTGCATCAGTAATACTTCTGATAAATCTGATAATAATGGTCTTCGTAGTTTTCGTGATTTTCTTTTTCAATTTTATTTTCCGCGGAGTGGGATTTATTTATTCTGAAGGTAAAATTGTATTAGCAGTTTCAGTAATCGCGTTTTCCACTTATTGTGTATATCTCTTCCACAGAATCTTTCTTGTTATCTTTACTACATTAATGACCTTTTGTCTGAATATCGACATGCGAGCCGCGGAAAACCTCTATTTAGTCCTCTTATTTGTCCCGTTTATCTTTCTCTTTTCATATCTAATTCAAAAGACCTATGATTCAGCTTGGAAGCTAGTGTCTAATCGCACTAAAGGTGAAGAATCCTCCGTTGAAAATTCAATCTAGAGATGCCACCAAGGTGGAAATCGAATCGAAAATTTAGATGACACAAACCAAAAAATAAGAGAACTAGTACGGCATGGTCTTTGATGTGAAACAATTGCCGTACTAGTTTTTTAATTTATTATGGATCTACCTAATCCGAAGTATTCCGTTAAGAATTTTCACCAAAGGATATTCAGGTCTTCATGTCTTGTGTGCCTTTCCAGAGGAGCCAACCAATTCCTATGATTGCTGCTGGGATTCCAAAGATGATGAGAGCCCAAATTAGGATGAATAGCCAGGTATAGATGAAGTAACCGATTGGAAGGAATGCGAACTTGGTGAACCAATTTCCATCAAGGAAAACCTTGAGGCAGACACCGACAAAGAGCAAGAAACTGAATCCACCACTTCCACCAGTCCTTTTAGTACCAGAAACTTTCTTGGGTTGTGCTTTGATTTCAGCTTTAACTTCGTCAGGCAGAACGACAAACCATGCAATGGCAACAAAAAGTCCTCCGACGAGTAGCGCTGGTAACACAACGAAAAGAAGTGTCCAGAGGAATAAGAATAAACACCAGAGGACCGCTTCTCCTAAAGAGAAATCATTGAATGTCCAAGTACCAAAGCCACCAATGGCTGAGGTTTTCACATACCAGTCCAAGGTGAGAATGAACCCCACCGTTGCACCAACAAAAATCAGGATGAAGATCACGATGAAATACCAGTAACGGCGTGCCAGATTCATCCAGAATTTTTCTTCTGCTTTTTCTTCAATTGACATTTCTTCTTCTGTCACTTGAAACACTTCACTGCCAGCTTAGGACTAGGTTACTAAAAAATTTCTCAGTCTTTCTAATTTGTGAACTTGACCTTGGCTTAACGATATTTTGAAGTCGGAATTGATTAGTTGTTGAGCTTTTCTCTGTCAAAGGTTGTGTCTCCAAACCGCGCTCAAGCTCCTACGGTCACTTGCATTGCGTGATACCTGGTTCCGTCTCTGTTGTCATAATATCAAAGGGTTTTTGCGTGGCAATCAAAAGCAACTATCTAAACGAACGCTTCACACATTGATATTTATCCATAAGCTTTGAAGGTGGCTTTGAAGTATCTAACCGTGTTTCCGGTGATTATACGCAGGGCAATTGTTTTACAATATTTTTGCCCGTAATCCTAGTTCCCAAAGAATTGTAGTTGAGAGATGATGCTTCTAATCCTGAGTACCAGCAAAATGTGTTGATTTCATACTTTGTGTTATTGTTCTTTTTCTTACTCGTAATAAAAATAGGGAGAGTTTCTTTGAGTTTTTCAGGCAAATTGATTACGAACTGGCAGTGGTCTCCTCCACTTGCAATTGTTTCTATGACTTCAACATGAACTGGTTGATCAAGAATTCCTTCCCAGAGTGTTTTGTACCACCCCGATCCACACAGACAATATGTGGGAGAAATTCGTTGTTGATTTTGAATGGCCGGACGGATTAGTGGACAATGGCAATACCGGGCACGTCGCTCCGCGTCTTCTTTAGTGGTTTCATAACCGTGGGGATCAAAGGGAACTTTTGTAACGGTGATGGTGTTCCCCTGCCGTTGAGAGTATTCGTAATAAGAAAGTCCATGCCACGAATCATCTTGACACATAAAAGCAATGAGCTTATCGATATCTCGGGTTTGGTGGTATTTTTCGCGTAATTCCTTAAGTCGATCGACAGGAAATGCATGGGAGCAACAGAGCATGATGTTGCGACGGGTTTCTTTATCTTCAATTAGAGAGTCTAATAGGTCCATCGTTTGGCAAATCCAATCACAAACCTCGTGTGACGACGAAGCCATCGATGGCAGTTCTCTTTCATTCAGAATTTTAATTTTTACATGTTCTGTTGCAAACGTATTCAGTCCTTCACTGAATAATTGGAGCCACATCTGGCGATGACGGAGTTCTAAATAGCGTTTGGTATCTGAGCTCATTAAGAAACCCCAATATTCTCAAAAGATGAGAATGCGCTCTCCTTTCATGATATAAATACCTTTCCTTATGCGAACTGCCAACTATAATATGGTACACTTCGCGCATATGAGACCTAGGAGCGCCGAATTAGTCTTCGGGATAGATTGCAGCACCCAGGATAACAAGCATACCTGGAACAGTGCCAGTGAAGATTATTCCGATTATTCCAGTGGTGATTAGCCTGTTTTTCTTTTCCGAGATATTGTGTTGCCATTTGATCCAGAGATAGGCGAGGATAAATCCGATAATGCCGCACGCAATTAGGAAGCCAAGTAATACGGCTGTCCACCAGCCAAAGAGCCCCCAGAAGACGGGGTCGATAAGTACTGGCCACATTAGCCAGAACATCCAGATGCTGATCAACACAATAAGTAAAGAAAAGGGGATTTGGAGCCATCCACCAATTCTCACAAGTTTCTTAGGGGTTTCTGATTCGGTCATTTTGTTCAACTTGCCATAGTGCTTATCGAAATGAAGGTGAATCTAATGGGTTCTGGGTTTACTCTTAAAGGCATTGGTTGCCCACATTCTAAAAATTAAGACTTATTGATGTTGACGGAGTTGAAATAGTGCTCTATCGATTGTGTGTCTTAGGGATGGATTCCAATCACGACGTCTCAGCAGTTGTAAGGGTGTGATGGCTCGCCGATCACTGAGTTGTCCAAGGGCAAAAGATGCGGCGATTCGGACTTGGAGGTTAGAATCATTAAGTCGATCTATTAGGGGGAGCACTGCTTCTTTGTCTCCAAGTCGCCCAAGTTCTCGGCATGCAACCATTCGTGCACCAGCGTCATTACTGCGTAGTCGAATAAGTACTGGCGCAAGTACCCAGTCACCACCTACCTCTTCGAAGGCTTTTACAACTGCTGTTCGAACTACCGGGGAGTTATCATGCATAGCAATACCTAGAGCCTCATAGGCTAGACCACACCGCATTGCTCCTAATTCTGTGACAGCTCGCGCCCGTTCCTTCTCGTCAGGGTGGGATTGCAGAATTTTCGCCAGTGCATCGATTTTTTCTGGGCTACTCAACCATTCAGCCCCGATATGGTTCTATGTGATATCATTAGTTCTTGGAAGGTAAAAATCTGTGTGGAGGGGTGAATTATTGCTGAAAATTTTGTGATTTTCGCTTCTACTTTGTTCGTTATATTACCTTCACGAAGGTCAGGGGTCTATATGAATGGATGGTTGAGAAAAGATGAATGAAGTTGTATTCACCTGAATCTTGTGGAGTAGCTTTAAAATCATTCATAGTTGGAAGTTAGAATAGCACGGTTTCTTCACACTATGTTTGATGTGTTTGCACTAGATCTTAGCGTGTGGGGATAGAACGAGTATGGAAGTAAAACAGGGGACGAAGACGGCTATTCGATTAACCGTTAATCTTCTTGTTACCCTCACATTTACGATTATTGGATTTCATCTATTACCGCTCCTGGCGTGGACTCGCCCCCACATCAATATCTCAATTTATGCTCTACTTGGGTTGCTAGCCTTAATGGGAGGTGCGATTGCTAACCTAAGAGTTCGGAAGGACCTTCAACTTTCAAAGGTCTTCTTCTTCTGTGCTTTCGTCTATCTTGGCGTGATAAATCTGATCGGGGCCATCCTCTCCATGATTGGGTTTATTACTCCTGGATCAATGATGGAACCATATCGTCTAGTAGCTAACATCCTCGAGTTTTCTATCTTTATTGGTTTAATTTGTGCTTCGCTTTTCTTACAGGTATTCAGGAATATTCCTGTTACGAAGTCTGATTCCACCAAAATTAGTGGATTAATAATTGCCTCGAGTCTCGCAGGGTATGCCTTCTATTATCTTGTTGTCTTACCAATACTCCCTGTAATTGTGCTATATGCCATTGGTCTCTATTTGACTATTGGCACCTTGTGTATATCGATTGGTGTATTATATTACACCGCACGTTCTGATAAACTAAAATCTCACTATACCCAATTCTGGTTACTGAATGGTCTTCTTCTTTCAGTATTCATCACACCAATATTTCTCCTTACTTTGATAACACCCCTGCACATCTGGTTACTCGCTATCCTCTTCCTAACATTTGGTATGGTCACTTTCAACCTTGCAGTATCGATTCCTCAATTCCACTCCACTGGTATGACTGAATCCAACTCATTTAGATACGCGTTTATTCTGAATTTGTTTGTAATTATGCCTTTCCTCGCAGCCTTTATTCTAGAATTCTTCTACTCTTCTCTAATGGTCAGCTCAGAGTTGTATCTGTTAATTCGCGTAGGAGCTGGAATTATCTCGATTGGAACTGCGATATTACTCTTCCTGTACTCAAAGCAAAAGTTCACGCGAAGTTTCATACCACTGATGCTCGCCTTCGTGGTATGGGTGATTGTTGATATTGCACTTCTCACTATGGGTCCCCTTCTCTCCCTCTTCAATGAATCCCTTATCCCCTATATCGTTGGATACCTGATAGTGTTCATATTGCTTATCACAGCTGTTTATTGGAAGCAAAACCCACCCGCGGTGAAAGAATCAGGTCTTCCAATCCTCCGAATCATCTTAAGCATCATAGGAATCGTAGTAGCTCTTACAATTAGCATTATAATTGAAACTTGGCTAATCATAATAAATCCTGGTTTAATTGCTTCTCCTGTTGACCGAATTATTCTTATCTGTTTTAGCTTTCTGAACGTTTTTTTGTTCACAATCCTTGGTTATGTGTATTTGAAAGAATCCCGTGGCGAAATTACTATCGAGATTCTGGGACTTAGTTTTCTGATGCTTTGGATTATCCCTGGAATATTGAAGAGCATTTTTTCGATGTGGGAATGGGGATGGTGGGCTGCTGAATTCCTTCTTCTGGGAGGGTTGATGATCGCCCCAATTATCTTCGGAATTGCTTATCTACGAGCCTTACAAACCACCGAAGAAACAGAGAAACGGGCAACCTTGTATGCAGACATTCTAGCGCATGACATTAGTAATTATCATCAAGCGATTTTAACTTCAATGGAATTGATTGAACTGGATGAGGTTCCTGATGAAATACGCGAACAAGCTGTAGAACAAATACATCTGAGTCTTTCACGAGCTGACCACCTGATCAAGAACGTGCGAAGACTTGGGAAGGTCGAATATATGCCAGATGTTAGTTTTCAGCCTCTCGATTTGGTAATGTATATCCACTTGGCATTTGATCAAGTCTGTCGAGCCTTGGGTGATGGTGGCTTCATTCTGAAATGCGATACTACCGAAGGGAAAGCCTTTGTAGATGCTAACATTCTTCTCGTGGATTTGTTCCAGAACCTTATTCGAAACGCCATGGAGTATTCGAATACTAAGAAAGAGATTGAAGTGAAAATCAAACTACTGGACAATCGGGATAAACCATGGTGGGAAGTTCAAGTGATTGATTTTGGGCGGGGAATTCCACCTGAACGGAAAGAACAGCTTTTCAACCGGTATATGGATGGAGCCCATGGCTCAGGTCTTGGTTTATCAGTGGTTCGTGCCCTTTCTGAAGCCTTCGGGGGATGGGTTGCAGTCCAAGACCGGATTCCAAGGGAATACCAAAAAGGCACAGTATTTTTAGTCTATCTTCCTGTGAGCGCCTCCCAACCACCCCAATGAATCTCTACTGTTTCCGCTTGTTTTCGGTTTGAGAGTAATTCACAAAAAGGGAAAGTGCCCAAGGAAACTATACTCAGAAGTGATTGAATATGTCTGAAGCAAAAAACGGTAATACCGTCCGTGTACATTACGTAGGGAAATTTCCAGGCGGAAAAGTCTTTGACACTTCCTTAGAAAAGGAAGCAATTAGGGCAGGAATATTCAACAAGGGTCGCGATTACAAACCTCTGAAAGTGACATTAGGGGCAGGTCAAGTGATCAAAGGATTCAACGATGCCATTGTTGGAATGAAAACAGGTGAAGAAAAAACAGTGGTCCTTAAACCCGAACAAGCCTATGGCAAAAAAGGTAACCACCCTATGGCTGGAAAAACTCTGGAATTTCGCATCATCTTAGTAGATATCGTCGAATAGGAGAAAATTCGTGTCAGGCGCAATGGGTACTTTTAAATAGAGCTTTCAGTGCTCCTTGCACACTGACGGGGGTCTTAAACGCTATGTATGCGCCCGAAATCTCTCCGATTCTCAAATACTCTCGCTATATCCTGTGTATAGGCTTTCTCATCGCGTTTACTGCCTATCTCGTGCCCGCTTACTCACTTTACATCATCATCGCTGGTACCGGAGTGTTTCTGTTTGGCTTCGCTGCCCAGGTGTATATGTACCGTATGATGCGAAAATACCGAATTAAAACCAGCTTGGGCATTGATTTTCTGTTTCCAGAAATTGATAGCTGGATCGTGTCTGTTGATTTTATCGCCATGCCTAAAGAAGTCATTCCCACCGAAGTAGACTTGGCTGAAGCAGAGATTGCTGAACTAATCCACGTAATGAAGACCAATCGACGGAAACGCAACAATGCGGCAAACCAACTAGCATCAGGTGGCGCGAAAGTTATTCCCTATGTTACACAACTATTAGTCGAAGAGGAGTCAGAAATTCGAGCGAAAGCTGCAGCCATTCTACGACACCTCGGTCCACGCGCAGTAGAGTCAGCACCTGCCCTCATTGAGCTAATTAATGACACTGAACCAGTTGTCCAGGGACAAGTTATCTGTGCGCTCGCTCGAATCGGTCAACCAGCTCTTGAGGCAATACCGTTTCTTGTTGAACAACTGCAGAACGCCAATGATGACATTCGCATCTGTTCTTCACTCGCTATTGGTCGAATTAGCAAAAAGAAGAAACCTAATGCGAAAACTCTGAAAGCTCTCACCAAATTGCTATCAGATCCTGTACCTACTGTTCAAGTGGCTGCCCTAATAGCTCTCTTAGATATGAATGAAAGGGTCGATGATGAATTAGACTTACTCATCACTAGTCTTCGTGATCCCAATCCCATTCTTGCACTTCAATGTGTTCAGCATTTAGGTCTCTTTGGGAAAGAGGCTATTGATGCAATCCCTGATCTGATTGAAGCCTTGAAATCAAATCATCCTATTATTCAGATTATTGTTTCACATGCCCTCTATCGTATCGGGTATGATCCGTTACTGCTTCTCAGACCTATTTTGACTGCTGCTAAAGATGGTGAAATCTATGTCAAGATGGAAGCCTTAGAGGTTCTTGAGGATATGGGGCCTGCCGCAGAACCCGCAGTTCAAGCTTATGTTCGCATGCTAGGAGACAAAAACACATTGGTACGGGTCGTAGCTGTTCGTGGAATATATTTCCTCGGGGAGGCCGGTCGACCGTTAGCTCCACAACTCCGCAGTGCTTTAGAAGATCCTGCAAAAGCTGTTCGTTTTCATGCAGAAGCTGCTCTCAAGGCGCTAGGTGAACCACTTGTTGAGCCCCCACTCCTCGAAGAGGACTCCGAGTAAAAGTCTTACTTCTTCCAAAGTGAATAGGCTTAAAACAGCGACACGACCTTTCCCTATCGGGAGTTGGTCATGTATATAAATCGACGAACATTACTCGTTATCCAATCCTCACTATGTGTAGCTGTGTTATTTGTGAACCCAGTTGTTCATGGACGTGAAATGCAAGTAATTTATGGATATTCTGTTGGTGATATATTTACATTCAGAGATATAACACAAGAAACAGTTGAACTGAACCAAACTCACATTAACGAAGACTATTCTATAGAATATCAACTCCGAATTAGAGCGATAGATGAAAACATAGATGGGTTCACTATTCGTCTTACAACGGAAATTTTGGATATTTCCTTTGGATTACCTCAGTTTAATTATAGTTCGTTTATGGAGGGGCATACCCCAATCGTTTCTGGACCTCAAGTCGTGTTTACTCACACAATATGGTCGATACATAGCGTTCAATTTGCTGAGGATGCAGATGCATACCAAGCGAATACCCAAATGAGTGGAACCGTTGAAGAAGATTCTCAGCTCCATCTTTATCACTGGAATCTCTCCCGTTACATTAACGCTAACATTTCAACATACGACATGGATCAAGATGGCGCCATGGACTCCTTCACTTCTATTGCTGGATTCACAGCATGGTTCAATGATGATGGGGTATTGCTTCTACGTGAATTCATCACCGATTTCCGATTTGATAATGGCGCCCATTACTATCGGCTCCGCCAAATCTTGTTACTCACAGGTATGCCATCAGGTTCACTCGTGATAACACCAGATATGGGTTTAATCATTAGCGTTGTGGTCATTGTTACTTTGGGTCTGATTCTTCTCACCTTGTATTGGTTCCGACGGGAACTTAGTTCACCAGAATAGTCTCGATCGAGAGCTAGCAGACTACTTCCGAAGCCGAAAAAGAACTGCTAAATTTTTTCGGAACCATTCTTCTCCACCGGGGGTTTCCAAGGTCATTGGATGCAATCGAAACCGGGGATCATTGATGATTTCTGCAAAAGTTGCTTCACTGATATAACCTAAGCCGATGTTTTCGTGGCGATCATGGTGACTGGATAAGGCTGTTTTAGAATCATTGAGGTGAAACGCTTTCAAATAAGGTAAACCAATAATTGAATCAAACTCATCTAATATTTCATGATATCCTGTTGGTGTACTGAGATCATATCCGGCTGCAAATGCATGGGATGTATCAAAGCAGACATGAACTCGCTCAGGAAAATCCAATTGCTCTCGAATTGATGAGATTTGTTCGAAATTCCCTCCTAACAAGGATCCACCTCCGGCCGTATTCTCAATGAGCATCTGGACCTTATGAGATGGTCGTTGGTGGAGTAAACGGTTAAGACTGTTCACGAGCCGACGAATACCCCGCTTTTCTGTTGAGTTACGGAATGACCCAGGATGAAATACCAAGTAGGGGATGTTCAGGGCCTCGCATCGGTCCATTTCTTCAAGAAATGCACGTTCTGATTTTCGACGTATAGTCTTATCGACACTAGCCAAATTTATGAGATAAAT
>JBHLPH010000014.1:0-54526 GCA_048939625.1 Promethearchaeota archaeon | reverse complement strand
TTCCCGTCAACCCGTTGAGAGATGATATCTCGAATTCGGAAATACCGGTCCTGAAAGTTTTTCCTAAAATCTTCAATAGTCCCTTTGCCTTGTAATTCGGGGGTTGGGTCCTTGATAATTTTGAGATCGGATTTGACTGTTTCAGCGATTCTTTTTGCACTGGTGGGCTTTGGTATCTGTAGTTCCTCACTGATTATTCCGTTCTCCCGTGTTGGTTCAATTTTTTCTTGTACCGTTGGATGGAAGTGTGAGGGTCTTAAAATCGGTGTATCGGTTGGGTGAACAGCCTTTGAGGTTAAGAAGCGGTCAACAACTTGATTGGGATTCTTCTCCGTTTGTAACATACTCAAAGTGTCAGGGCTAATTTGAAAACCTGCTTTGATGAGTTTCGAAATGGCTTTCTGGACATTAGGGTCGTTTGTTGACACGACTTATCGCCTAGCTACTGTTGTTCCTATCCTTTATCTGGCTGTTCGTCGGAATGATATCATAAAGAACACTGAAGATAAATACATACAGTCATAGCAACGGTGAAAAAAATGGAAGCGCGAAAATTACAGCAAGTTGGAGCATCATATCTCTTATCGGTACCAAAACATTGGGTCGATAATAACGGTTTGAAAAAAGGATCTATGATTCTAGTTCATGAACGCGCCGATGGCATGCTCATTATTGACCCGGGTCTCGCTGAGGATCCCTTGCGTCAGCGTAGTGAGATTCTAGAAGCATCAAACGTGGCTCGCGAAATACTTGCAGGGTATTTGGCAGGAAATGACGTAATCGAGATTAATCTAGGCGATGCCATGACCCCTGCCTTAAAACGGGAGGTCAAACGGATGGCTGAATTTCTCGTGGGCGTAGAAATCATGGAAGAAGATGCATCAAAAATGACTCTTCAATGTCTTATCCCACGGAGTATTAACGCCATCACCTATTTGCGTCGAACATATGGTATTGTAACAAAAATGCATGAAGACGCAATTCGCGCCTTCATCCGTAATGACCAAGAGCTGGCTCAGGACGTGATAGATCGGGACCGAGAGGTTGATCGTCTCTATTTTCTGGTAGTTCGTCAACTCCGGAAAGCTATCGCCTCTCCAATTGGTGATCACCTATTGTCGCCTCTTAATTTGCTAGATTATCGGTTGGTGGCAAAAGAAGTAGAAGCCATTGCTGATGGGTGCGCAAGCATTGCTGAACAATTACAATCCAAAGATTATGTTATTCCACCTCGTCAGTTTTCTCAGATACTTAGGAAATTAAGTGAGCAAGTAGTCTCTGCGCATCGAGAAGCGATTTCTGCTGTTTTACAACAAGATAATACGCGAGCCAGACATGTAATTGCTCTGAAGGAGACTACAAATGCGTTAGTCACTGAGATTACCGAGTTTCTTGCAAAACAGGATATGACGGTGCTCCCGGTTTATGATCGAGTGGTTCATAATCTGGAACGCATCTTTGAATCTAGTATCGATATCGCAGACTTGGTAATCTAGGTGAAACGAAGTGGCGCGGAGTAAGGGATTTGAACCCTTGCGACCAAGAGGTCACTGGATGACCCGGTGCAACTCGAGTCCAGCGCGTTACCGCTCCGCCAACTCCGCAGAATAATAGACTATGATTTTCGTACCCAATAAACATTCTTTTCTATTTCAATAATATTCAACAACACCCAAAACCTTTACAACTGGTGACGAATCCTCTTCACCGCAACAAGGTGAGAACCTATGCCCAGAACCAAGGACGTCATTACACTTCAACGCAAGTACAAAATCATTGGACGAAAGGACATCCTTACCCAATGTCTAGCAGCAGATTCAGCGAATAAACACCTACTCATCGAAGGGCCCGTAGGCGTTGGAAAAACCACCATCGCCTCAGCTATTGCAGATTTTCTTGGTCGAACCTTTCTCAGGGTGGATGGAGATGAGCGCTATACTTCAGCAAAACTAGTCGGTTGGTTTGACCCACCCGTCGTGCTCAAAGACGGCTATACGCGAGACACTTTCATCCCAGGTCCCCTTACTGAGACCATGGAAAATGGCGGGGTCCTATTCATTAATGAACTCAACCGGATGCCCGAAGCGACACAAAACACTCTCCTTCCCGTTATGGACGAAGGGCGTCTCCATGTTCCCAAACTCGGTACAATTAACGCTAAAAATGGCTTCCGAATCATTGCCACTCAAAATCCAGAAGCCAGTGTGGGTGTCACTCCATTAGGTGAAGCTCTGCGTGATCGGTATGTGTGGCTCTTCTTAGATTATCACAGTGAAGCCGAAGAACGAGAAATTGTCAAGACTAATACCGGTATCGCCGATGAGGAGCCAGTAAACATCGCTGTAGCCATAACTCGCGCCACTCGTGATTACACTGATATCCGACGTGGTGCAAGCGTCCGAGGCGCCTTGGACATTGCTGCCCTTTATGCTCAATTGCCCGGAGAAGGCAATCATATTTGGGAGCAAGCCGCTATCATGTCCTTGGTTCCTAAAATCGAACTCCATGATACTTCCCAAAAATCACCAGTCGATGTGATTCGCACACTGGTGAGGGCTGTTCTGGCAAATTTTTGATCACCGAGGAGGAATCATCCTCCGATGACGTGCCCATAGTACTCTCAGGGTCGATTTCCGATGAGAAACTCTTCGAATCCGAAATACGTACAAAAGGACGCGACTTTCAATATTTTCTACGATTAGGGCGAAGCTTCGATTACCCAACAGCCAAACAAATGGCAGAAATCGCAATCGAACTGGGGAACATCCCTGCACTCCAAGCTCTTGCCCAGCTTCAACCAATAGCCACTAGTGAAGCAATCTCAACACAAGATGGTGTACATCTTATTGCTAAATCCGCCCGAGAAGGTAACGTCGCTGCACCCCTTCTCTTCTTTCAACTCCGCAACCAAATCCGTGGCCAATACAAACAAACATTCCGCCAACTCGCCCGAGCCACTATCATTCACTCAGCACTCCGAATTAGTGGTCGGGGATTACGACCTGAAAATATCAAACAGGTCCCATTCCATCCGGGGCTTGACGAATTCGACCTTGAAGCCACATTGGAAGAAACCCTACTCGAACCCAACTTCATCAACTACTCAGACATTATCGGTATCGAACGAATTGCTCGCAAAAAAGTTGGTACCATCATTCTAGACACTTCTGGATCCATGGCTGGACCGAAACTCCTTACAGCCGCTACTGCCGCCGCTGTAGCTGCCTATCATCTTCGACACGACAAATATGCATTGATTGTGTTTAACACAGCTGCAAACATCATAAAAGCAATGGACCAATACACAACAATTGACCACATCGTCGATACCATCCTTGACACCGAACCAGCCGGGTACACCAATATCAATGACGCACTCAAACAAGCTTTTACCCAATACCAACGCGCTAACCGCTTCGAATCCTGGGCAATCCTAATCACCGACGGCATAGCCAACCGTGGGGGTCCACCAGAACCCCAAGCCCGAAAATTCCACAATCTCCACGTCCTTCAAACACCCGGTACCCATCCACAAGGCGAAGAAACCTGCCAACAAATTGCCCAACTCGGACGTGGTCGCCATATCAAAGTTAATTCCTATAGAGAAGTTCCTCGGGCCTTAATTCGCCTTCTCCAACGAACAATAGTTCGATAAGACAGCATCTATCACAACGGGCCCGGTTCGTCTCCAGGTTGTGGGTACACACTCTTCACCGATAGTGTACGCTGAGATGGATATTTAATCCCCACAACTATTTCGCACTATAGTATCGAAGTACGACTCCTCACCTCTAGCACCACAACAAAGGCATAAAGCTTAAATCAACCTCATCGACTCATCTCTAACACAACCCACTAGCGGGGTGGGGTAGCCAGGATATCCCGCGGGGCTCATAACCCCGAGATCAGTTGTTCAAATCAACTCCCCGCTACCACTCCCTTTTTTCCAAGGACCATTTAGATCCATGCAAAAAAATACGCAGTGGCTGTGCCCGACTGCCAGACTATACCCCCGCACACTTCCAGACCCTCAATCAGCAGCCGGATCCCACAAGGGGAGATGCGCAATCTGTAACCAACGAAGCATCCAAACAGCCTACAAATTTCACACCGCTCAGCCACCCGGACCACGACCAAGCAGTCGCGTCACTAATCCAGAAACGGAATTATAGAAAAACTCCACATACAAGCTATGAACAAATTGTCGAATATTATAAAGACAACTCCTTTGATAGAAATGATTGTTGGAGAAATACAACAGGAAACTTTCATCTATGACCCCAAAACAACCAGCAAACCAGATAAATTCGCTTAATGAATACACAGCGGAAGCCATCGCTGCGTTTAGAAAAATCCTGATAACCACCGAGACGAATCTTGGGTCCCCAGTCCTCGACCGTTATTCCACAATTAATTTCGTAGATGTTCCCCTTAAATTTACAGGGCCAAGATTCGGAGCAACAGAATATTTAGATGATATGAGTCAGTACAACCTAGAGCTTTCTCAAACTATCCTTACTCAATACTCAAAATACCTTGACCCCATTCTTTGGCGTGAAGCCTATCTCCTTCATCTCCCACATAATATTCGTCAAGTTACCGAAGCTGCTGATCTTGGACTCTATTACTACTATCGTTATGCTCTTAGGACGAGAAAACGTCGAAACCAATTCCTACAAATCTGGCAAGCAGTGTCTCCTCCCAAATATTTCACTTTTTATCGTTATTATCCCACTGCAGGATTCGAGTATTTTGACAATCTTGTTGATGGTAATTTTCTTAAAATGGCAAAAGATTGGTTAAAACCATTCAATGAATTAAGGATGCCTTTGAGCACAGAAAGTTACACTGAGAGTCTAGAGCGATGGATGTTTAATTATCATAGAATTCTTCGTCCAATTGAACTCAAAGTTCTTCGGGGTCTGAACGACTGCTTATCATGTTCACAAATTGAGTTAGCAGCAAAACTCAAGCTCCGTCAACCAACAATCAGTCAGGTTTTCAAACGCCTTGCAGAAAAACACCTACTGCGATTTATTATCTTCACAAACTATCCTAAATTAGGGCTTCAACCAATTACAGTCAAATTCACCACATCAAAAATGAAGATTATTGATTCATTAATGCGGATGATATCAAAAATCCGGTACTCACTTGCTATGCAGGAATTTAATGATCAGCTACTGGCCTCATTTCTCATTCCGGTAGAACGCATGACCCGATTTCACCAATGGTTAAGACAAGTTTCCTCTAGTTTTGATCTTAGCCAACCTGAGTTCGGGTTCATTTCGGAAAGAATGCATGCTCGAAACCTAGACTTATACGACTCTCAAATAGGAGGTTGGTCAATAGAAACCGAAGCCCTTCTCGATAGTTTTTCTCGATTAATTTCTGAAGATTTAACAACTCACCTACCACCGATTAATTCTTTTAAATTAGCACCGCCTCATTCTAAAAAAACCTTCAAAATCAAGCAGCAAGATTTTGTGTATATGCAACGGGCAACAGAGGCATTTCTCATAACAAGGCATATGAAATTCATTGAATCTCATGAGTTGCGCGAAGCTGGTTTCAAAGAATCAGAACATATGGCTTATCGACGGCGGGTGAAGTTTTTAGAAAAGAATCAATTAATTAGTCCGCCGCTAGGAATCGGGTTACTAAATATTGGGTTAAATTCAGTAATTTACATTCATCTTGTGTCTTCAACAGAAGAAACAAAACGAATTATTTCCGCTTGCCAATTGTTTCCACATGTTTCATGCATTTTACTAGATAACGGAACTGGTGTTATTACCCTCCTTGTACCTTCAGCTATTGCTGTTTCAATATCAACAGCTCTGAAAGGAATCTTTACATCAATCGAAATTCCTGCGGTCTTATCAATGAAGCCTGCATGGAAAGCTTATGGATGGACTGTCCCACCGGTCGTCGATTCAGCAAATTTTCAATTTGAAACAAATAGATGGATCTGGACTAAGGATACATTACCTTCACCGCGTCTCTAAAGATATCCAGTTCCTTCATAACGCACTACCTGTTGGAAAATAAAAAGAATAAGGCCTGCTGTTTTCTTTTTTTCCGATTTTTTGCAGATAAATTTTGGTCTTTAAAACAGTAAAACTGACAAAAAGGGTACCCAAAAAAAACAGGAGGCATCCTATCCAATGTGGCCCCCATCTCGTCCCGACCCATTCTAAGTTTATGACCACTAGCTCATCTCGGAGCCATCTAACACAATAAGATTCCTTATTCACTAAATCCCTGGAAAATTAACTGAACAAGAAAAAGGAAACCTTTTCGATGGAATTCCCCCCATCATGTCCTGTTCCAGATGTGAATCTTTAGGAACCCATTTTGGGTTCCCTTTTTTCTATTTTTTAATTGAAAATGAAAGGCTAATCATAACCTAATCAATAAGGATCTTCAAATCAAAAGATAGAATTACACTCCTTCCCCTGTATAGCTATCTAATGGATGGCACTGCAGTGGCACTTCATTCACAATCACTCACACAACGGTTTCACCAAAAACAGGAGCGGTTACGAGAGGAACTTGAGATTGAGCCTTTGCCTAGGCATAAAGATCGGATTCTCATGCTCACATGGGGTGATATTCCGCTCCATTATGATCGACCACGTTTCGGGGCACTTGAAATCCAACGGGCTGACCGCTCCCGGGGTAGTTGGGCTGTCACTTTAGCGCAGGCTCTCCAAAACAAAGCCACGCCTATCTTGGACTGGGTGTTGTGGAGGGAAGCGCTTCTTAATTTCCTTCTCCCCCATCTACGCCACATCTCCGAAGCTGCTGACTTGGGTCTTTACGCTGGTCTCCAATATGGCGATTATACCGACGCCAATCGAGAAATGCTCATAGCGCTCTGGAAGCAGGTCTCACCCCCCCAACATTACCGGCACTACATCTACGATGGTCCTTTCGGCTTTCCTCTCTTCGACCAAGTCGTCACCGGAACGTTCCTTCACCGCGTCATTACCTGGCTTAACACTCTCCGTCCCCCAACCACCGGAATCTCTCTTGCTACCCCCACCTACACCGCTGCCCTAGAACGCTGGATGCTCGAAACTCATATTCCCCTCACCCCACCCGAGCACCACATCCTTTCTGCCCTTAGCCAACTCACCACCCACCTTCACCAAAGCCGCCTTGCCGACCAACTCAACATGAGCATTTCAGGACTCAGCCAACACCTTAGCAACCTAGCAAAACGCCACTTGCTGAGGTTAAATCATTTCATTAATCTGCCACTAATCGGTCTTACGCCATTCGAACTCATTATACAAACTCCTGATACTAAAACTCTTCAAAGGATTAGCTCACTCTTCAGTGAAATCCAATTTACTTGGTTTATCAATACATTTCAAAAAACGAACTTGCATTGCCGCGTTATAGTCCCAGCTAAGCACGAGAAAGAATTCAAAGACTGGCTACTCGCCCTTTCGAATTCACAGGAGATATTACCGATTGTTCCTCTTCGAACTAACGAAATAATACGCTCTTGGAATTTTGAAATCTATGTCCCTGATTCAGGATGGCCTCAAGACTTCACCTTACAATACTACCAAATAAGATCCGCAATTAACCATCAAACTGAAATTGATACTTCTGCTCTTTCAATATCATCAATGTCATACGAATTGTTAGAAACAAATCAGGATTATCCCATTAGCCTACGACCGGAAGACTTCACCTACTTTCTTCGCGCGGCTGATATTCACCAACTAACTGATCGCATTACATCTCCAGTTTCTGAAGAAATTCGTCAAGCTGGCATCTCTGAGACTGCTCATATGATTTATCGTCGTCGAATTAGACAATTAGAAAAAATGAACGTTAGTCACTTACAAGGGTTAGTGCTCTTACATATTGGATTGGACACTGCTATTCAACTCTATGTTAAAGAAACAAAATCAATAACCATTCTATTAGCAAAAGCGTTGAGTGTTTTACCTAACATGAGAGCATTAATTTTTGAAAATGGCAATGGCTTGATCGTCTTATTTATTCCAAATCATTCTGCTGTAGAAACCCTTTCAATTCTTCGTGAAACTTTCGTAAAGAATGAAATTAATGTTAATATTGAAGTGAAACCTACTTGGCAAACTGCCAGTGGTTTTGAGTCACCAATAAGTCATCAAAATTATGATTTCAAAAAAAGAGAATGGAAATGGGAGCGAACTTTTCTACCCGAATTAGATTCGAGCTAATTCGCTCCGAAACTAGTCTAAAATGGGAAAATTGGTCGTTGAGGGTACATTTCTTAAATGCCTCCATCTGGTTTTTCCAACAATTGCCCGACGAGTGTTGTATAAAAACATGAAAAAGAAAATGAAAACAAAGGGAATCGATTTAGGTGTTAAAAGGTAAAAAATTGCACCAAAACTAGTTTACCTCTAGGATTCATAGACTCCATTTCTTTCGTTACGAACATGTTTCTTTAAAAGGAAAAATGGTGGTTCGGACGGGATTTGAACCCGCGACCACTCGGTTATCAGCCGAGTGCCCCACCAGATTGCCCAGATACCTGTTATGGGTATCTACTAGGCCACCGAACCACAGTCGTTTGCGTTGTTGGGCGTGGGGTTCGTTGCTTATATGGGTTTTGCCAGGGAATCCTTACTGAGTTGGAGTGGTGGAGTGACCGGGACTTGAACCCGGAACCTCGTGCGTGCGAGGCACGCGATCTACCATTGATCTATCACCCCACGGGGATGCGGGGTTATTTGGATGGAGGTATTTTTGTGTTATCCTTTGTGTGGAACTTCAGGGTTTGGATGTTATGCATCCGTTTAAGGTCCTCGCCGTAGGGTTTGAGAGGGTTTGCTGTAGTGACTTCTGGGAGGGATTCTCGGAGGCTCATTTTGTGGTCTTTTTTGTGTTTCCAGATATCGGTATTGAATTGTGTGAGCATTTCGGTTGGATGGTCTTCGGTAACGCCGGTTATGGGTTCGGGGAATTGATATTTGTGTATCGAGGTTTTGGGATCATAGAGTTCACGATGAATCTTATCGGTGATGTAGGGACAGATGGGGGCGAGGAGCTTCAGAATGGCGTTGAGAACCTTGTGGAGCGTATACCAAGCGGCAGTTCGTCCGGCTTCATCCTTTTCGGAATAAGCTCGACCTTTGACGAGTTCAAGGTAGTGGCTGGCAAACAGGTCCCAGGTGAAGATGCGCAGTTCACGGGAGGGGATGATGAAATCGAGTTTCGTGTATCCTTGCTTTGCTTTATCGATGAGTGTATTCAGTTCAGAGAGAATCCAATGGTCTGCTGGTTGTAGGTCGATTGTATCCTCAGTTGGCTGAGGGAACCCGGAAATGAAGCGGGAGATGTTCCAGAGCTTAGTGAGGAAGCGATGTGCACCAGCAAGGCGGCCTTCGTTGAAACGGAAGTCGGAGCCAAGCGAGGCTTCAAGGGCTCCCCAAAGCCGGAAAGCATCTGCACCGTATTTAGTGATGATGGGGTTTGGGTCGATGGTGTTGCCGCGAGATTTGCTCATGGCTTCACCTTTTTCGTCTAGACCGTGACCGCTGATCCAGACGTATTGGAAAGCGGGGGCTTGGAAGAGCTGGTAAGTGCGGAGGATGGAGTAGTAAAGCCAGGTGCGAACTATATCTTTACCCTGAGGTCGGATACTCGGTGGGAAGTGCTCATTGAAGAATAGGTCGTCTTTCGTATAGAAGATCGTAATGAGGCCACTGAGGGATGAGTCCATCCAAGTGTCAAGCGTGCGCGTTTCGCCTTCGAATTGACCTTTAGTCCCACATTTGGGGCATTTATCAATGGGTGGAAGGGTCTTCCAGGGTTGATAGTAAGGACCAGGCGGAGGAACGATAGTCTCTTTACATTTTTTACAGTACCAGAGTGGAACTTCTGTCCCGTAGTAGCGACGGCGGCTGATTGGCCAGTCTCTGCTGACACTATTGATCCAGTCGACCAGAATCTGTTTGTTCTTCATTGGGAAGAAGGTCATTTGGTCAACAACGACTCTGAGGTCATCGATGTACTGTAACTGCTTTAGGTAATATTCGGGCATGGCAATAAATTCGATAGGGTTTCGACTCCGCCAACAAGTGGGCGTTCGATGCATCGTCGACTCTTGTTTCAAGACGAGTTTCTGCTCCTTCAAATCTTGGAGAATCGCTTTGCGCCCTTCTGTGACGGTGAGTCCTTTGTAAGGACCGGTAATATCAGTGAGTTTCCCATCGGGACCCAGGGAATTGATCGGATCTAATTCTAGTTCTCGGAAGAGTCGGACATCTGTGTAGTCGCCATAACTACAGACCATCACAGCCCCGGTTCCAAACTCGATACGGGCTTCGTGATGAGGGATTATGGGGACACCCTTGTTGTAGAGAGGTGTAATCGCAGTTTTTCCATGTAAGTGCTTGTAGCGATTGTCGTCTGGATTGACCAGGACCGCAGCACAGGCAGAAAGCAGTTCAGGTCGTGTGGTGGCGATAAGTAACTCTTCTCCAGTTTCTTCGATAGTGAATTTGAGAGTTGAAAGAGTGGTTTCGATATCCTTGTATTCGACTTCCGCGTCAGCTATTGTAGTACCGCATTCAGGGCACCAATTGTTAGGTCGATCATCAATGTAGATGAGTCCTTTATTGTAAAGTTCGATGAAGGTGCGTTGAGTTATGGCTCGATACTCGGGACTATCAGTGCGATACATTTTGTTGTCATTAAAGGAGTTGCAGCTAAGACCGAGACGCTGTGCATGCTCAACGATAATTTCTTCATTACGATCAAGAAATTCAGCGCATAAATCCAAGAATCGTTGACGGGGAATTTCGTGCATGCTTTTTTTGTAGGCTTTTTCAACTTGAACCTCAATGGGTAAACCATTGCGATCCAATCCCATGGGGAATATGACTTCATACCCTTCCATTCGCTTCGTCCGAGCAATCATGTCAATTTGTGCATAATGAATGGAGCCCCCAACATGCCAGGGGCCACTCAAATAAGGAGGAGGCGTATCAACGGAGAAAACTGGGTTACTTGTGTTTTTGTTGAAGGCATAAAGCTGGTCTTTGGTCCATAGTTTAAGAATCTCTTCTTCAATTTCGGGTTTCCAACGTTTTTCTTTAAGTAACAAATCATGCCCCATGGTTGACAACTTCGTTTGAATTAGGTTTTGGAGAGGAAAATATGCCTTCCTAATGGCGTTTTCATTTGACTAGGAGACGGCATTCTTCCGCTCGTTAAAAAGGCTTTCTCCAACTATTTTTGACTAGCTTTGGTCAGACCATCGAAGAATAGCTCCGATACCACGGAAGGAGGTAAGAAGTTGTTTGCCTTCCTCCGTTTCCGGAGAGATAATTTCGATTTCAGCTCCAGTGTCGCTAGCAATTTCTCCGAGTTCATCAACGATATCTTTCGTTTCAACGATTTGCATCGTTTGGTTGTGGCATTTTTTACACTGTTGGGTTTCCAGCTCAGTTTCCAAGTTGGTTATAGCGTCAGGTCTTAAGGTCTTTTCAAATGAATCTCCGCAGGAACTACATTGGATGGTAACCCGGGAGTAGTCAATCCCTTCTGAGATGATGATGATTTCGACAGCTCCACGGTCCAAAGCTTCACGGACCTGTTTTTCGCCATAGGTAGCCAGACCGGTATCCCGTGCGAGTTCACCTAAGAATCGTTGCACGAGGCGTTTTTCTTCGATTAATCGTTGATTTCGAAGAATATCTTCTGATTTTTCAACTAGGGCACGGATGCCTTCTTCACCTGCATAGGCGGTATCGAGCACCGCCAAGACTTTATCCTTCAAAGGAGGTTTGAGGTAGCCTTTTTCTGCAAAAGTATCTTTGGTAAATCCTGGACCTCCAATGATGATACCTTGTAGGTCCGGTACTTCCTCGAAGTACTCTCGGGTCAGTTCGGCTGATCGGGTGAGAAACTCATGGGCGGCCTGTTCAATTAATCGTTCAAAACGCCGTTGACTCTGTCCACCTGCTCGGTGTTTACCCATAATCCCCGATTTCACTGTTTTAATGACGTTGAGGCTAGTTCCTCGAAGCAAAGCCCATGCTGCAGCACTTCTGTCAATTGAAATGAGCCCATAACTTTCCTTCGGTTTGAGCATTTCGCGGAGCGGATCTAACCAAAACTCTGCGGCGCACCGATAGATATAGACGTTAACTGGTTCGGGTGGTTCTATGAGATAGATTTCCATCTTCTCGTTTCCTGGAGCACCGTGCGGGATTGCCCCTGCAAAGACTGCAAGCCCATGTGGTGGAGGCTTGGGAATAATCTTCAGTCGTTGAATCACCGTTTGAATGGCGTCCATCACATTCTTGCGTGTAGACTTTGACTTAATGTTAGTAGCTGTGCCATATTCTGTCCGCAGGGATCCTATCACATCGCTCATCTGCCGATCAGGAGGAATATACAACGTGATGAGTTCAGTATGGAGTCCCTTCTTCTGAGCGAGCGTGTCCACTACCTTCTTTAGCTTGAACCGCTGAAATGATTCACTGGTAGTAGACATTTGGGGTAACTCCCTGTTCGCATAAAGCAAAAAAGCAGATATGCGCTATTAGGTGCGAGCAGCAACCGTTAAAGGTCATCATAAACTTTTCGAACTACAAAGGTGATGATATGAAGTGTGTCATCAAAATTGGTGGGTCTCTTCTCTTCGATACTGATCAAAAACTCGATTTAAATCAATTCAAAGAATATGCTCAAATTATCAGCCAATTAAAAAATGAAGGGCATGATTTGGCTCTGATTGTTGGGGGAGGGGTCTTAGCCAAAAAACTTGTAGAAAAAGGAAAACGTCTGGGGGCTAATCGCGATGCACTAGATCAATTGGGTATTGCTGCAACCTGGGTGTGTGCTCAACTCATGATTGCTGCCTTGGGGGATATCGCTCACAGCACTCCGATTATGACAGAAGAACAATTAGTTCAACTGATTGGAACGGATGAATTGGTTGTGTTAGGGGGGCTGCAACCACGCCAATCTACGAATGCAGTAGCGGCTCGTGTTGCAGAAATATTGGAAGCTAAGATCCTAGTCAATGTTACTGACGTTGATGGAGTGTATGAGCTTGATCCAAAGCAATCACCTGATGCAAAACTCATCACAGAACTCACCATTAATGACTTGCGGGAGATTGTCTCGTCACTTACCAATGAACCTGGTTCATACCCGTTATTTGATCAACGGGCATTGGATATCATTGAACGTGGTGGGATTGAACTGTGGTTTGTAAATGGCAAGCCACCCCAAAATATCCTTCAGGCGATTAATGAGGGAAAAATTGGGAGCCGCGTGACTGTTTCTTAGCATAAACTGTCCAGATGCTTTTTGAGAGAAGCCTTTTTTTCCTAACAGTACCTCTGTATGGACAGCTGTTCCTTTCAGGAGCGGTGAGGTTGGCTACAGACAATGGGTCGGTTAAAAGAGCTATTTGGGGATACCCCACAAGTTCGGCTTCTAGAGGTCCTCATTGAACAGAAAGATTCGACGATGCACCTTTCAATGCTGGCTCGTCGAGCAAATGTTTCTGTCTCATCAGTTGAACGCTGTCTACTTCCACTAATTAAAGCGGGAATCGTCTCTGATATTCGATTTTTCCGACGACGCCGAATTTTACACTTGAACCCCAAGCATCCAGTCGCTCAGCTGTTAGTGGATTTTGTCAATGAAGTAGAAAATGATTGGGACTCCCATTAACCAAAACCCAATTTCAACTATACACTTGCTAGTTGTTTGATTCGTCCAAGCAGGTTCTTGGGGTGAATAACTTCGGCCCATCGCAGTTTATTGCTAATTTTAATGTGAACGAGGGTGTCTGACTTTCGGTATGGTCGTTGAACGTACCCTAACGCAATTCCTTTTCGAATTAAAGGTGAAATTGACCCACTCGTAATTTCTCCAACCACTTCCCCTTTTACAATAATCGAATTTCCAGTCCGAGGAATCCCCTTATCCATCATGATTAATCCTACTCGTAGGCGCTGAGGCCGATTCCGTTTTTCAGCAACCAATGCCGCTTTACCAATAAATCGCTCTTTCTTAAGGTGCACTACAAACCCGATACGCGCCTGATAGGGTGTTGTATTTTCGTTAATATCGTTCCCGTACAAAACCATTCCCGCTTCTAAGCGAAGCGTATCACGTGCTGCCAATCCTACTGGAACAACTCCTTCCGCATTTCCTGCCTTCAAGATAGTTTCCCAAAGTTGTACTGCTTTCTCTTTTTCACTCACATTGGTTTGTGCGATTTCAAAGCCATCTTCCCCTGTATAACCACTACGGGTTGCAATAACTGGAAAACCATCGAGATCAGTTTCAATTGCATTAAATCGTGAAACCGACGCAATCTTCTTCGATGAGAGCTTTTGTAGGACCTTCACTGCTAATGGTCCCTGAAGGGCAAACATAGGTGTCTCATTAGAAATATCGTCGATTTTGACATCATAGCCGCTGCTATGTTTCTTCATCCAAGCAAAGTCCTTCTTACGGTTAGCTCCGTTTACAACCATGTAATAGTGCTCATCGGCTAGTCGGAAAATGAAAAGATCATCGACGATTCCTCCCTCCGCTGTACAGAAGACACTGTAGGTCCCGGCTCCCTGTTCTAGTCGCTGGATCCGAGTGGGTAGAAGATTTTCTAGGTATTTTGTTGCTTCTTGACCAGTTATCATCGCCCTGCCCATATGGGTTACATCGAAGAGTCCAGCTGCGTTCCTAGTGGCAAGATGTTCTGGAACTGCTGCAGTATACCATAAGGGCATATGAAAACCAGCAAAAGCCGCCATTTTGGCACCGTTCGCTTCATGCCAATCATGTAAGTGGGTTTTTTGCAGTTGGGACTCTGACATCGGAATTACCTCATAAAACGGTCGACTTCTTATCTGGGCACGTGGAATTAAGCTTTCGGTGACACATATGGTTCCTGTTCAAGCACGACTTGGTAATGTCCATGTGGGGGATAATTATCCTGTGGCAGTAATGGGTGTTATCAATCTTGATCCTCAATCATTTTATCCTTCCTCATACTCTTCATCCCCAAAGCAAGCAATTTTAGCAGTGTCAAAAATGATCGAGGAGGGGGTGGACATAGTAGATATCGGTGGGGCTTCTACAGCTCCCGGGGTCTCTCATATCTCGGTTTCTGAGGAAATCCACCGAATCCAACCAGTCGTCACTCAAATCTCTAAAAATTGGGATACACCGATATCGATTGACACACAGCACGCCCCCGTAGCACAAGTAGCACTATCAAAAGGAGCGTCAATTGTTAACGACGTGTCCGGATTGAAGACTGACTCGTCCATGGCTGCTACTATCCAAGATACGGGGGCTAGTTGTATCGTAATGGCATGCGAATTCCAACCTGGTGACAGAACCACTATTTCAGATATCATTTCAACTTTACAAGAAAGCCTTGCAATTGCTCAAAACAAAGGAATCCCAAATAATCAGATAGTCATTGACCCCGGTATAGGTTTTGGCAAACCTGTAAGCTGTGATCTTGAGATTATCCGAAATCTCAAAATGTTCCGCGTTTTGAATAAACCAATTTTACTTGGTATATCTCGGAAAAACGTAATTGGTCAAATATTAGGGTACAAGTCTCCTAAAGACCGTCTTTATGGTAGCCTTGGGGCTTCTACGGTGGCGCTCCTTAATGGTGCTCATGTCCTCCGGACCCATGATGTTCGGCCAAGTAAAGATTGTATTAAGATTGTAGCCGAACTACAATCTCCCCATGAGTGTGAATAGAATGCAGTTAATCGGCATTTCAACACCAGTAATTCAACCTGGTGATAATCTGGTTGATCGAATCATCACAGCGTTATCAGATTTAAAAATTACCTTGAAAACGCATGATGTTTTGGTAATCGCTGAAACAGTTGTAGCAACTGCCCAAAACCGGATGCGCAAACTAGAAACCGTTAAGGTATCAAATCAAGCCCAAAGGTTGGCAGATCAATACGAAATCGAAGCTCCCTTAGCTCAACTTATTCTGGATGAGGCTGATGAGGTGCTTGGAGGAGTACCACATGTTCTCCTCACTATCAAAGATAATACTCTCATGGCAAATGCTGGTATTGATCGGTCTAATGCGCCTGCTGGACATGTTGTCTTGCTGCCCTCTAGCCCAACAGAAACTGCCTGGAAAATAAAAACTGAATTGGAGCAAAAAACTGAACTGGAATTGGGCGTCATCATCGCAGATAGTCGAACCCAGCCACTACGTTTAGGAACTGTAGGATTAGCAGTGGCAGTTGCTGGAATCGAAGCCATCAAAGATTTTCGCGGGCATCCAGATTTATTTGGTCGGCCTCTGCGCATTACTCGTTCCGCTGTAGCCGACAATCTAGCATCCGCAGCACAATTACTGTTCGGCGAAGCCGATGAACAAGTGCCCCTTGTCATTATGCGTGGAGCACCTGTGAAATTTACGAAAATCAGGATTCACCCAAAAGAGATGACGATTTCTCCCAAGGAATGCATGTATATGGCTATCTTCAATCATTACAGCACTAAAATCTCTTCAGAAGAATAATGGAATGGGTGGAGAACGGCTCAGCACTCAAGATCCTTGTCATTCCTAATCTAAGATTGGGTCTAAAGGGTCAGGTCGTCACTGCCATTCTCCTTCACTCATCTTAGCACTATTACCTTTTATGCATTCGGAAAAAGAGATTGGTGCGGCCGCCGGGACTTTCCACCCAACTCAAAATTCGAGTTGGATTTTTGAACCCGGGCTATAGGCGGTCTCCAGATGAGGGATGACCCCATCTATGGGAGGCCTAAATCCTAACCACTAGACCACGGCCGCTCACGGCATTTTTCAAAAAGGGCTACTGCTCCCTAAAATGATTTCCCATTCTTCGTGAAAAATGAGAATTAATTAGTTTCACTTGCAGATGATGTATAACGATACAGTTGTTTGTTTTTCGCCTGCTCAATGGTTTCGGGATCAATTCGTTTGAGCTCACGCTCGGGGAATCGTGAAAGCATCTCCCAGCCAAGGTCAAGGGTCTGTTCGATGGTGCGTTCTTCAAACTCGCCTTGGTTGAGAAACTGCTGTTCGAAAGTTTCGATAAAACTAAGATAAACTCGGTCTCGATCTGACAAAGCGCCTTCACCAACGACTGCTACAAGATCGCGGAGATCTGAGCCCTCGCTGGCTGCATAATATAGCTGGGCTTGGACTTCGTTGTGATCTGCACGAGTGTGACCTTCCCCAATTCCTTCTTTCATGAGCCGACTGAGACTTGGTGCAGGATCAATCGGTGGATAAATGCCCTTATTATGTAGGGATCGGCTGGTAATGAGCTGACCTTCAGTAATGTAACCAGTCAAATCAGCGACAGGATGGGTTATGTCATCACCAGGCATTGTAAGGATGGGCATCTGGGTGATGGTACCGTTTCTTCCGATAATGCGTCCCGCGCGTTCGTAAATTGATGAAAGGTCAGTGTAGAGGTATCCAGGGTATCCCCGTCGACCAGGCACTTCTTCCCGAGCTGCAGAAATCTCACGGAGCGCATTAGCATAGTTAAGCATGTCTGTAAGAATGACTAGGACGTGCATGTTCTGTTCGAAAGCTAAATATTCGGCGATGGTGAGGGCGGTTCGTGGTGTGATGATGCGCTCGATTGGCGGATCATCAGCAAGGTTCAATACAAGGACACTTGTTGCTAATGCTCCGGTTTCCTCTAGGTTTTTCATATAGAATTGAGCGGTTTCCGCTGTGATTCCGATGGCACACAGAATTACTGCAAATTGCTCCTCTTTCCCAGGAATCTGCGCTTGACGGGTAATTTGTGCGGCTACACGGTCATGAGGAAGTCCTGAACCACTGAAAATGGGAAGCTTCTGTCCCCTGACAAGTGTATTGAGCCCATCGATAACACTTAATCCAGTTTGGATGAATTCACGAGGATATTGGCGAGCATCAGGGTTCATTGGTGCACCATTTAAGTCCAGCTCTTCATCAGGAACAATAGGTGGTCCGCGGTCAATTGGAGTTCCAGATCCATTGAGAATCCGACCTAAGAGGTCACTGGTTACAGGGGTTTTCATCGTTTCACCTGTGAGACGAACACGCGTAGATTTTGTGTCCAGACCTCGAGTTCCTTCAAACACCTGTACAATTGCGCGCCCACTCATTGCCTCTAATACAGTTCCTCGGCGAATAGAGCCATCTGGAGCTGTGACTTCGACTAGCTCATTATAGGCAACGTCACTAACCTTATCGAGAATAAGAAGGGGACCAGTCACGGTGGTAACTGTTTGGTAGGTGGGCTTCAATGATGTAGCTTGTCTTTCAGTCATTTGATATAGCCTCACGTATCTGACTGCTTCGATTTCAAAGCTATCGGGCTTCGGTCACTAGGCTTGTGCAACTTTTAAGCCTTCCTTTGAGACAAGAAAAAAAATAACAAAATACTCAGTTTTGGAGAAACTTTGAAAGCTATTAGGTTTTAAGTAGTAAAGCAGTTTTTGCGATTCCGCCATTATAAGCTAACATTTCCTCCATTCGATCCAATATTATCTGGGTAATAACAGAATCACGCATCACGTCAACGATGGTTTCAGTTTGACGTTTCCATTGACGTAACAGTGGAAGTTCGCCTAAGACTTGACGGACCATTTCCTGGTTTCGCTGAAGGAAGGCTGAAATAGCCTTTTTGAGGTTATCATGCACCTTGGTTAATGCGGCGACAGCGAGTTTGTTTTGGTCAGCTGGTGGTTGCCGGCGGGTCAAAGCCTCTGCGATATGGTGGGTATTATCATGAATGCTGCTTAATTGAAGCACAAAATACGAAGTATCAAAGATGTCTGCCATTTCAAGTGTGAAACCTGGTGGCCGGATACTCATAGCTTTCCTTAGTGCACGTTGCGCTCTCAAATAATTGCCTCGTTGACGCCACTCTTCACTGATTAACTCATTTGCCACGCGAGCGGTTTCATCCGGACCTGCACTCAAACCTGAAATCAGTGTCATGATACTCTCGATGGTAGCACGTCCACTCATCTTTACAAATTCCATAATATCTTGCCCGCGAATCACACTGACTCCTTTTATCACAATTCGTCGATCTGTGCCTTCTAAAATTTCGAAGCCAGGTAGTTGATTTACGATTTTTGTCACCGTCTTTCGAACAGCTTCATTCAAACGGCGGCTACTTTCAATCGTTAGCTGATCATACCCAACAATATAATACGTCTGAAGTATCGTTGTGAGAGTCAATTCATCCTGTTCCAGAAGACGAACGGTCGCAACTTTCTCAGAAGGTGTTTCAGACATTTGCATCGGAGTAATACGGAGTGCACCTTCTGGTCCCTCCTGAATATGTAGCTGAGAATCTGGTTCAATACCGAATTTCTTTATCCAACGACGCGGTAAGCTTACAACAAGGGTTTTGCTTTTTCCCCATTGTGTTACCTTCCGGGTTTCATCTATCATTGTGATACGCCTTTTCCCCTGAAAGGAAGAATGGTTCTCAAGTATTAGAAACTTGAGATTGATAGTGTATCTAATTTGCCTCAATGGAGATAAATTCGTTGTTGATTTCGTTTTCTAAGTCCTTAAAGTACTGCTGCATAGCATTTTGGTCATCGTGGGGCTGAACTTTCATCCGTGCAATCTTACCAACAACAGGGAGAGCAATGATACGTCGAAGCGGGATGCCATCATCAATCGCTTGGCGCATGCGTTGCCAAAAGTTCATGATAATTTTAAGCATCCAATAGCTCTTCGATTCAGGGCAGTAGGTATCAATCGGATGAAGCGCTGATTGCATCAGATAATCCTCTTTGACCATACGTGCGGCTTCCAAGATTGCACGTTCACGCTCTGGTAAAGCATCTGGACCCACAAGCTGGACAATCTCACGGAGTTCTTTGTCACGTTGTAAAATAGAAAGTGATTCCTCGGTAAGTTCAGGCCAGTCACTGCCCATATTCTGTGAATACCAGGGAATTAATTCATCTTTGTATAACGAATAGCTTTGTAGATAATTGATTGCTGGGAAGAACCGCCTGGAAGCCATGTCTTTGTCCAACGCCCAAAAGACCTTCGTAATACGTAAGGTTGACTGAGTGACAGGTTCTGAAAAGTCACCTCCAGCCGGAGAAACAGCTCCGGTTACGGTGACGCTTCCAACTCGGTCATCAGTTCCTAGTGTCTTGACTCGTCCTGCTCGTTCATAGAAATCAGCCAGTCGACTTCCTAGATATGCAGGGTACCCTTCTTCACCAGGCATTTCTTCTAATCGTCCAGAAATCTCTCGGAGGGCTTCAGCCCAACGTGAGGTACTATCAGCCATCAGAGCGACGTTGTATCCTTGGTCCCGGAAATATTCGGCAAGTGTAATTCCAGTATATATGGAGGCTTCACGGGCTGCAACGGGCATATTACTTGTGTTAGCTACAAGGAGTGTTCGTTCCATTAGGGATTTTCCACTTTTAGGGTCCTTTAGTTTAGGAAAGTCTTCGAGTACCTCGGTCATTTCGTTGCCTCGTTCACCACACCCAACATACACAATTATCTCAGCATCTGCCCATTTGGCCAGTTGATGAAGTGTAACCGTTTTTCCAGTGCCAAACCCGCCCGGAATTGCACCTGTGCCTCCTTTTGCTACTGGAAAGAATGTGTCGATAACGCGTTGTCCTGTGTAGAGAGGAACTTCTGTTCCGATTTTTGTTTTATACGGGCGACCAATTCGTACAGGCCATCTCTGCGTAAGTTTGAGATCTTCTTTGCCTGAGGCGGTTTGAATTTGGGCGATGACTTCTCGAATCGTATAGTCTCCTTCATTAACTATACTGGTAATTTTTCCTTCGATTCCAGGTGGAACAAGAATCTTGTGAAGAAATACACTGGTTTCCTGAACAGTTCCTAGCACATCCCCTTGTGTGACAGTTGCTCCTTTCTCTACCGTGGGTTTGAAGGTCCATTTCTTATCAACCGGTAATGGATCTGCTGTAACCCCTCTAGTGATGAAGTCGCCTACCTGATCCTTGATACTTGGAAGGGGACGTTGAATTCCGTCAAAAATGGATCCTACTAGTCCTGGTCCCAGTTCTACGTCGAGTGAGGTTCCTGTGGCGACAACCGTTTCGCCCGGCTTCAATCCAGAAGTTTCTTCATAGACTTGAATGAAGGCTCGGTCACCGACGATTCGGTTCACTTCCCCAATCAGTTCCTCTTTTCCTACTCGACAGACTTCAAACATGGTTACGCCAAGTAGTCCGTCTGCTTCGATAAGAGGTCCTGCGATTCTTTGAATGGTTCCGATTCGTGTAGTCATTCTCAACCGCCTGTCTGAGAGTATCGATTCTGGGTTCTGTATCAGCTATGTTCTGTTGTTAAAATTCTTATGGTAGTCCGGATGTTTCAAAATCCTTCGAGTTCGACACCGATTGCACGTTTTACTAATCGGCGAACGGGGCTCTCCTTTCCTTCGAGCCGACCCGTTTTATCCGGAATTTCAACAATTACTGGATAGGGTCGTTCAGAAAGCTCTTCGATTGTTTCGCGGATATACTCTGCGAGTGGTTCCGTGATAATGATAATGGAAATATTCTGGTCTTGAGAGAAATTCAGCATAGCCTGACGGGTTTCAGAAGCATTAGACGGGATATTCGAATTTAATATTCCTGCGAGACGAAAACCTACAACAGTGTCAGTGTCACCAATTATTGCAATTTTATCAGTCATTCTTTCACCCAATTACTGCTTTTCCTTCATTGCCTGTTTTCGGTAATTTTGCAGTTTTCGCATCATCCCGTTAACAGATTCTAATCGTGAAATTGCTAAGGGAACCTTCTCTCGGTTGGCCAGTTCCATTGCGAGGTAATCGATTTGTTCTACGCCATGTAGTACAAAAAGACTTGGCTTAATCGGACCTTTCATCGCAACCAATGGAGATCGACCAGTTGACACATTAACTAAAATCAGCACCCGATCTTCCGTTGCCTCAAACAATTTGACAAAACCCGTGCTAGAGAGAACATCTAAGGCTTCTGATGTATCCACAATTAGATACCCTAACACCTCACGGTCTAGTTGTTCATCACCAACTATCATTTGTCCACGGACAGTTTCTAAAAAATCATTAATCGCAATTCCGTGACTAAACTCGCTAATGTCTAAGATAATATTAGTCGGGATTTCCACTCCCATCATACGCTGGAAGGCTTTTACGACTTGACCACCATTTTGTACATCTAACGTAATGATAGTTTCAACGAAACGTTTGATGGTTTTAGTTCCTGGCGATTGTCGGCGACCACTTTCGTAATCACTGATCACCGAAGGAGACACTTTCAATGCTTCAGCCAATTCGATTTGCGGAATATGAAACATCTCACGCCATTTCCGCATAATACGCCCAGGGTTTTCAGATAATGAAATTTCACCCGCTATGCGTCGAGCAAGACGTTGTCTGACTTGCGACGCTACAGGCATAGCTACAGCCACCTCATTATACTTTAAGTGCTTTACGGAATTTTACGAATATTACGGTGACTGACGAATTTTTTCTAAATTACCTTGGATAAAAATGGTGGGCCGACGGGGATTTTCTCCAACCGATGCGTTTCAGCTGGTTTTGAACCCCGGATCTCACGGATATCCGCCATGATATTTCGGATTCTACCATGGTCCCGAACCGCGAATCTTTAGTGGTTCACAGGAACTTGTCCTGCTTCCAATACCAAACTAGATCAGGAAAACTATTTCCTGAAAATCTAGACCATCGGCCCACAAGTGCTGGATACCATAACTTAACTCTAAAATGTTTCTTTGTGTTTGTCTTTTTCTTTTTTCAGTTCCTTGAGAGTTCCTAAGGGTGTATGATCAAGCATAACAATTTCTGCGTCATCTAACGATAAATGGCGAAAGAGAGGCGTCCCTAGATGTGCCGTTGGCGAGTCCTCATTTAGTATATGTCCTCGTAACAGATTCAGGTACGCTGGGATTACAAGGATATTCATTTGGAGAAATTGCTGTTCCACTTCAGGATTTTGAAAAGTGTCTTCGCCTATCCAATTCTTCACCGCATCAATGATGGTTGGTTTCCAGTTTGTTTTCACCCAGACCCTGTGTGTAGTGAATTTATTCTTCATTTGTGAAATTGAGATGGCTGGATGAATGTGTCCCATAATGAGACTGTCGCAAGAAAGAATCTCCGCTGAGGGAATGGCATGACCATGTAAGAGATATATTTGCCGTGATTTGAATTTAAGAGAAAAGCCTGCCGCAGAAATGAGCTGTGTGTTGTCGGGAATAACCAAATCTAAATCTGCGTCATGGTTTCCCCGGATAATCGTAACGGCTGCTTGTTGCTGAAGGTGGGCTAGTAATTGTGCAATTTGCTGGAATTCCTGTGTTGAAAAATTCCGAATTGAGTGCTTCAAATCACCTAGGATAATAACTTCGCTGGGTTCAATATCCGCAACGAGTTGTTCAAACTCTTTGATAATTCGTGTTCCTATATTTGAGGAATAATACTCTTGCTTAAAGAGCGTTCGCTCATATCCAATATGTAGGTCTCCAACAATTAACACACGCCGAGTGCCCTCTTCAAGTAGAAGCGCAGGCGAATTTTGTATTAGCTTTAGGTGCATTCTTAGTCAGTACTTCTAGACCCGATAGGTATTTTTTTCTTTATGATTAATGATTTGTGTAGCAATGAATGATGAATTTGATAGTACCCTCAACGCCATCAAAAAACAACGTGCTATCTCTGGTTCTGATCTTCTTACGCTAACACAGCAATGTGGAGATAGATTCTGGAAGGCGCTTCAAGCAGTAGCCCAGGATTTAGTGAAGAAATATGTATTCGAACCGAGTGGTAGAGAGGCCTGGGTGGTCGTTGGTAAATCACGGGATTATCGCGTTTTATCCCAATTATACTGTGACTGTGAGGATTTCTATATCAACGTAATAGTCAAACGCAAAGTCGATGTATGCTACCACATCTTGGCTCAAGCTCTTGCTGAGGCCCTTGAACTGTATTCCGAAATTCGTGTAGATGATATGCGGTATGAAATCTTACGTGAAGAGTGGGAAATGATTCCAGAGACACCGAAAACTTCGAAGCCTAAGAAAGAGAGTCTTTGAATAAACTTAAAAACTAGTAAAGGAACTTGGCTGAAAGGTTCCGAAAATGAGTGTATTATACCAAATCTATTATCTGGTAACAATCGGGCTATCTATCCTAGCCAGCTTCTTAATTTTAGCATTCCATATTCTACGTGGTCGTGAAGAATAATAACTCTATGAATCAGATTTTGATTCCGCCCACCACTCACGCGTTCTAATAAATTGTTTTTCACTTTCTAATATCAGACGGTAGAATTCACTTTCTGGGCGTTCATGGCTTCCTGCAAGGATTCGTTTCACAACGGTGGGCCCAATACCACGACCAGCCATGGCGATTAAGGCAGGTTTACCATAATTTAGAACCACCTCAGCATTTTCTCGTCCTTTTCTCAAAGCCTTCTTTTCGTCAGGTGATAGCTTCATGCCTGCACGATGACGCTTAATCGCCTTTTGTAATAATTCATCTGTCGGAAAGACTCCTGCTATTTGCCTTGATGCGCATTTTTTGCACTTTGGGTGCTCATCTAGGTGTTTGATTGTGCGAACACTAGACCACTGACCACAGTGTAAACATACCAAGCGTACCTTACGGTTTAGCAGGCGGTTTTTCGTTTGTTCCAGAATGTAAGCTTCTGGGATTTCAGGTTCAAGAAACTCACCGAATCGCGCTAGAATCTGACGCGCAAAAGGAGATGGCTTTTTACTGTATAGCTGGGTTACCGAGATTTCGTTGGTTTGGATTTTTTCTAAGAGTACTCGAGTCTGATCGATATCTAGTTTGTCGACATAAAATTCTCTGAGAGCTTCCTCAATAATCGGGGTTCCTGTGAAATATTGCATAATTCGAAGAAGTTGGCTACTTCTGAGACTAGCGGACCTTGAAATAACTCCAAATCTTCTAGCCACATGAAGAAAACGTCTTGCGAAATATGGTGACCTTAATAGAATCAATTCTAGTAATTCATCAATATGATTAGGGTGAAGTGTTTGAAAGCCTTCCTTAAGAGCATCCGCAATCTCGTATGCCCCACCGTGTTCAAAACGGAAAAGAATACGGTACTGATCAGCATGAAAAACAATATCCCTCCCTAACTGTGAAGTCAATAGGGCAGCCAGCAATCGACCAAGGGTTTGATTGATACGCGTTCCAAAAGAGGAATGAATCACGATTAACTCATACCCAACTTCGATGATCAAGGTCTGGTTATCAGGGATAAAGTTACTGTGAATTTGTTTTCGTATTGTGTTGAGTTGCACTTCTTTTGCAGAATTATCAACAATAATTTCATATGATAGAGCTTCGGGCGAATCTAAGTTTTGTGCAATTTGATTCCATAAAGTGCTAACTCCTTCTGCAATCATCTTTGATACCGGAATTAGTTCTCCACTCCAACGGGGTATCCGCCCTTGTGTTTGGTGAATTGCAGTAACATAAACTGATTCCTCGTCTTGTTTGACAACTTCCCATGGTCGTCCCCGAAGAACGAGAATATTTCCAGTTTGTCCGTATTCTTCAGCAAAACCTGTATCAAGACGCCCCACCGGTCTATTTGTGGCGACATTGATAACCCGATGATGAGGTATATCTGGAATCACCGATAGGTTCTCAAAATAATAGGAATAAGACTTTCGACGTGGGCGCAAAATCACATCATCTCTCGATATTAACCCTTCTTTCTGAAGATACTCTCGTACTTGAGCAATTTTCTCCTTCTCGAGAGTTCTATAAGGTGAGGCTCGTTTGATGATTTCGGTGGCTTGATCGTAGGTGAGGTTTTTGTATTCAATCGCTAATCCAACTAATTGATGAGCTACGATATCTAACGCATTATAATGGATAGGTGGAGTTTCAAGGCACCCATCTACGGCATTTTTCCCTACCACAATTCCTTCGCAAACATCATCAAATTTAGTCGTAATGATAACGCCCTTTGCTCTGCGACCCAGTTTATGTCCTGCTCGACCAACCCGCTGAACAAGCCGAATAACTTGCCGTGGTGATCCATACTGAATTACTAAATCTACTGTACCAATATCTAGCCCTAGCTCCAAGGATGAAGTACAGACTAAATATGGCGTCTCTCCCGCTTTGAATCTCTGTTCTGCTTCGATTCGTGCCTCTCGCGAGAGTGATCCATGATGCACACCAGATTCCTGATGGTGCAGACGGGCTAACCTGAGAGCGAGTGCTTCTGCAGTTTGCCTTTCATTACAAAAGATGAGCGTGGATGAATGTTTTGAAACTAGCTCCCAAATCCTTTCAGCTGGTCCATCGAGTGGGGTTTTTTCTTCATCACCATATGAAAAGGGGCAATATTCAAGGGAAAACTGGAATTTCTTCCGAACCGGGGATTTGATAATACTAACTTTTCTCTCTCCACCAACGAAATCTCTAATCTCTTCGGGGTTTCCAATGGTTGCAGATAATCCTATACGTTGGAAGGGCACTCTAGTAAGCTCACGAAGTCGCTCTAAACCGACCATTAATTGGACTCCACGTTTGCTAGATGCCAGCTCATGGATTTCATCAATGACGACGCAATTTACATTACGCAGGTGTTCTCGAATCCGTTTTCCGGCCAATATTGCTTGCAAGGTTTCAGGTGTAATTATAAACAACTGGGGAGGCTTCAAAGTTTGTCGACGTCTAGTTGAAGCTGGAGTATCACCATGTCTAACTTCAACTCTAATCTGCAACTCCTCGGCAATCCGAACTAGACGTTGCAGAATGTCTCGATTCAAGGCGCGAAGCGGAGTAATCCAAATGAACTGAACACCCTGAGCGGTCTCTGATTCTTCAAGAAGACGATTTATCAGAGGAAAAAAGGCCGCCTCAGTCTTTCCATGCCCCGTTGGAGCGATAAGTAGAACCGACTTACCTCTAAGAATACGCGGAATACTACGCTTCTGAATAGGTGTGGGCGTGTGAAATCCCTGCTTATCAATTTCTGCAGAAAGTCGTGGATTCAACTGCCCGAAGACATCATTCGCCACTTAGAGTGCCTCATATAATATCGGTTCCAGAGTGATGTTTTTAATACAATGGCTGTAGAAACCTGTGATATTAGTCACTCATCTGTGGGAGGCTGTTTTCAAACGTGCCACTTAAGCTTGCCGAAATTGTCGATTTGATTGTTTCTAAATCTGGAAAATCCAAAGAACAGGTACTTCAATTAATTGAAGCAAAGAAGAAGGAATTAGATGGGTATGTAACCGATGAGGGTGCTGCATCTCTTGTTGCTCGAGAATTGGATTTGGATTTATTTGAAAGCCAAGCCACACCAGAAATAAAGCTGACCATACGTGATCTGGTCGCAGGGATGACTGGAGTATCATTGAATGTGAAAGTTCTTCGGATTTATCCGGTACGAACCTTTGAACGGAAGCAAGGCGGAGAAGGACAAGTCGCAAGCATCATTGGAAATGATGCAACAGGCTCAATTCGTGTTACTTTCTGGAATAAACACACCCAGCCTATAGAGGATAAGGAATTCGATGAAGGTGATATTCTCCGAATCATTAATGGACGTGTCAGAACTGGACTTCGTGATCAATTAGAACTTCATTTAGGGGGAGGTAGTCGAATTATGATTAATCCTCCCGATGTTGATCCCAAGGATTTTCCAGAAGAAGAGGTTTCATTTACCAAAATAAAATCACTCCAAGAGGGAATGTTTGATGTCTTTGCTGAAGGTGAAATTATCGCTAAGTATCGCTTAACGACATTTCAACGCGGTGATTCAGAAGGAACAGTAGCGAATCTCGCCCTTCGTGATGATACAGGAACCACACGCCTCGTTTTATGGGATGAACAAAGTGAATGGTTCAATAAATTGAACGTAAATGATAGGGTTAGCATCGAAAGTGGATATGTGCGACTAAATCAAAATAATGAACCAGAAATTCACTTAGGACGTCGTGGTCGAATTCAAATCCTTAGTTCGTCACCAAGCCCATCCGTTAAAGCCTCCTCAAAAGTTCAACTACTAAAGTCTCTCAAATCGGGAGATTACGCCAATATGATTGGTGTGATCGTCATTGATAATCAAGGATTGAGCACATTTACCAGACGTGATGGAACTGAAGGAAAACGTCTAGTCCTAACATTAGCTGATTCTTCAGCTCGGATTCGAGCTGTCGCATGGGGAAAGGCAGCCGAGAATCTTAGTGACCTCAAAACTGGAACAACGCTTTTGCTAACTGGTGTCAGTTGTCGTTCTGGCCTTCGACAAGACCTTGAAATACATATCAATGAGTCAACTCAAGTAGTTCGAAACCCTCCTAAATTAACCATTGAAACTCCATCAGAAACCTTTCTCGGATCCGATAAAACCCAAACGCCTGACCAAGTATTAGCAAACGTGACTGAAGGCAATTTTGTAACTGTGCGCGGAACAATCGTTCAGATTATTCATCAAAAATCTGTTTATGATTCCTGTCCGAAATGCTTCAAAAAAGTCTCACAAAGCAATTCTACAATAACCTGCCCAAAGTGTGGAAAAATTCCCAAATCCGAGCCCCGACTTATAGCAAAAATTGTCGTAGATGATGGAACTGAAAATATCCGTGCAAGCCTCATCGGTGCTTCGGCTGAGAAACTCTTTGGAATGACTGGATCTGCTGCGAAAAAAATGATTACAGAATCAGGAAACGAGGATGAACCTGTTCGTAAAATAGAAGAAACATTACTAGGCAAAGATCTGAAACTCTCAGGTCGAATCAATCTAAACAATTTCTCTAATGAATTAGAACTTTCTGTTAATGCTGTGTCCGAAGCGGACCCACTAGAAACAGCAAACCAATTATTGAATAAGCTAGAACGAAAAGCCCAAAGGTAATGTAGGTCTTTCATATCAGATAGTGCAATTGACGACAATGATTATGGTGTTTAAAATGGGTCGACGAAGAAGAAAAACTACTCCCCGCCGTCCGATAAGAACGATTCCCTCAATATTCAATTGTCCTCGCTGTGGACGTAACGCTGTTCGAGTAGAATTAGACAAAAACAAAGGGAAAGCCACAATTCATTGTGGTAACTGTGACATTCAAGCCACACTAGCAATTACTCCCTTAACTGAGCCTGTCGATGTCTACGGTGAATTCGTCGATATTTGCGCGGAACAATCGTTATCGGCGAAATCTTCTGATTCCAAACTGTCTTCCGAATCGTAAGCTTTTTGATTTTTTAGCCTGCTACGTAATCCTTCCATACAATAATCTCGTGCTGGTTTAAATGAAAATTTGTTGCATAATACCTGCTTATCAGGAATCACGGGCAATCAAGCAGGTGATCCTTCTATCACAGCAATACTGCTCAAATGTTATCGTAGTTGATGATGGAAGTACAGATAATACGCCGCAAATTGCTGAAAAGGCTGGAGCGACAGTTCTTAGCCATCCTCGGAATCAGGGAAAAGGTGCAGCATTACGAACGGGGTTTAATTATGCATTACAGATGGGCTGCGATCTCATCATTACTCTGGATGGCGATTTACAGCACAATCCCCATTCAATTCCACGATTTATCACTAAAATCCATCAAGGCTATGATATCGTAGTGGGGTCTCGGTATGCCACACGCTCTGAGGAAATGCCTTTTGTGAGAAAATTAAGCAATCTAATTACCACACAAGCACTACGGGTGTTCTTCAAAATTCCTGTAACTGACTCGCAATCGGGTTATCGGGCTTTCAGAAAAAGAGTACTAGAAGTAATCCAGGTCCGAGATGATGGATTCGCAGCAGAAACTGAAATCTTAATCGATGCCCAACGAGCAGGGTTTGAGATATCTGAGGTTCCTATTGCAACAAACTATGGCGACGAAGAATCAAAAATTCGTGCTTCCCGGGATATCACTCGCTGGATAGTAACTCTTGGTCGGAATCTAATTCCTCACACTCGTTTTGTTAGCCAAAGTGAATAGCTAAAAATAACGACTCCGACAACCAAAATTAGTGCAACAAAGAAAAGCATAACTTGGACAGGATTTTGGACAAGATTCATTGACATCCATCTGAAGATATTATACCATAAAACACTGTTGTCCAGCGATTGGAACCAACTTTGGTTCGTGACAACACAGGTTGTGTCAGAAAACATTGTAGTGGAAGAACAGAGCACAATCCTAGATTGTCCAATCCAAAAGGCTGAAAGCCAGGTTGGCTGATTACGTAAGACTTGACCATCGATAGATACAGCTTGAGAGGTCTCTGACCCACTCGCAATAATGAGATTCGAATAAACCGCTGATAACGAGCCCCCGGCAACCATTAGCGATCTAACCCCGGTAATCAGTGGTTCACGATCTGACTGTGAATAAAGATACGAACTATTAACTTCAATATTATACGAAAGAATCTGTGAACTATTCAAATCGATTATCGCATCCCCTTGTGTCTCATTTCCATCTACAAAGGTTGTGAAGCGGACTCGATGTTCCAACAAGTTTTGTAGGATTAAATTAGCGGATAGGGGATTTCCGATCTGTCTATTTGCTATCTGAAAATCACTCAATAAGAACAAGGATCCACCTTGGTGGACATAATCAGATATAACTAGCAGCTCTGAGGTGGAATAATTATGCATCGGATTAGGTATCACAAGAATATGGGATCGCGATAGGTTCGCTGCAGATAATTCTCCTGTATCAAGTAACCGAACCTGATATTCAGGGTGGCTATCAAAGAATTCAATGGCTTCTGTGAAATTTCGTTTTGAAACACTGTAGGTAGTATTATGGGTAAAGTCAAAGACAATTACAATTTGCCCTTCTTCTTCTTGGCTAGTTCCACTAGTATATGGCACAATGAATAGGAGTAGAAAAATTAAGAAACAGACAATGAGTCGCTGGCGGGATATATAGGCCATCTGCCGGGTTCACCTGGAAAGGCTAGGCAGATTTGACACTAATCAAACCTTAAAGCCTTTTCCCAACAGGAGGATGTTCGCTTCCTAATATTCAAAATTTGGAGGTAATAAAAGCTTATTCGCTGGTTTTGCCTAAACGCATAAGAGTCACGACCTTAATCAGTGAGGGTAATGGCAGAAACTGTCGTAACCACCGAAGTTCAACGGAAATTCTTCCACTCACTTATGATTCTTGTAGCTTTAGTTAACGCTATAGGTATTGTACTCTTTGGCGTTCCTCATGGCTCACTATTATCCATCGGGTTTACAGGTATTTGCTTGGTTTTCTTTCTTGGACTTGAACTCTCACGGATACGTGTCTATGGGTACTTTCCCTTCAAACGAATTACAGACCGTGTTATGCGTCCACGTGAACGGACGAGAATAGGTGCGAGCGTATATTTTGCTGTAGGAACCATGATTATTTTCCTAACCCTCTATCTTCTTGGAAACGTTCTATTCACCTGGTTTCAATTGCCTTGCTATTGGATGCTTTCAGGATGGTTAGCAGTAGGCGCAGTTTTAGTTGCAGCTATCGGTGACGCAATGGCTGCAATTATTGGTATACGCTTTGGTCGACGCCGCATTAAGGGGAATCGAACTTTGGAAGGTGCGATAGCTGGATTTATCTTTGGGTTTCTAGCGTTCCTACCCCTCTGGTTTTTTATTGGTATTCCATGGGTGTATGGGTTAATTGCTGCATCAGTGTTATTGTTGGTCGATTTTGTTGCCTCTCCAATCGATGACAATTTGTTGAATCCGATTGCAATCGGGTTGGTTTTGGCATTTTTCGAAATAATGTTCGTAGCATTACTTCTTGGAGGAATCAGTTGAATGGATTACCATCAATCATACATGCAGGCGATTCGTGCAGAAGTTCAACAGCTTGCGAAAATCGCTGAAGCCGCTAGAAGTAAAGGTCTCGACCCAACAAGTGAGGTAGAAATTCGTCCCGCTGATGATGTAGCAGGGCGCGTAGAAGGGCTCGTTGGTCCACCAGGTGTTGCAGAACAAATTCGTGAATTAAGCGAAACCAAACCTGCTCACAGCGTCGCCTTTGAAGTGGCTCGAAACATAATCCATACTGCTCAAGTAAACGGTGAAGATTTAGAAGCTGCAGCAGAGCAAGCCATTCGTACCGCTCTTGCAATACTTACCGAAGGAATTACTGCTGGGCCAATTGAAGGCATCGCTGGCGCAAAAATCAAAACAAACACAGATGGTAGCCGATACCTCGCCGTATATTTCGCTGGTCCGATTCGTGCAGCAGGAGGAACTGAAGCGGCACAGACCGTTATCGTCGCTGATGCAGTTCGTCAACAAATCGATTTAGACCGATATAAACCCTCTAATGAAAATATAGAACGATACGTGGAAGAAGTTGATTTATACAATCGAATTTCTCATCTTCAATACCCTTCTCGACCTGAAGAAGTTCGTCTCGCTGCACGAAATATACCTGTTGAGGTCACTGGGGAACCTACAGCCCAAATAGAAGTCACAGGATATCGTGATCCACCAGGGGTGGAAACAAACCGTCTCCGTGGTGGGGCAATCCTTGTCTTAAATGACAGCATCTTAGGGAAAGCGCATAAACTAGCTAATCAAGTTGCTCAGCTATCGCTCTCAGGCTGGGACTGGTTAGAAAACCTCACCCCCCAAGAAACAGACGAAAATCAAATTGAAAAACGAATTCAACCCAAAGAAAAATATTTGGAAGATATAATTGCTGGGCGCCCGGTGTTAGCATACCCCTCACGAAAAGGGGGCTTCCGAGTTCGGTACGGGCGTTCACGGAATACAGGGTTAGCGGCTCTAGGCGTTCATCCTGCTACCATGGTACTTCTCGACAGCTTCATTGCTTGTGGCACTCAACTCATCATCGAACGTCCAGGAAAAGGATGTATTGCCATGCCTGTCGATACCATTCACGGGCCGATCATCAAAACGCATAGTGGGAGCATACACCGTGTGGACACTGTGGAAGAGGCTAAGAAACTGTGTGATTCAGTATCCAAAATATTATTTCTTGGCGATCTTCTAATTGCTTTTGGCGAATTCCGGGAAAACAACCATCTTCTTGTTCCTGCTGGATACTGCCCTGAATGGTGGGCACAAGAAGTACTCAACAATTTTCTCGAAGCGCCTTCTAAAATTCGCCAACAATTGTATACCCACATCCCCAAAACAGAATTCTACCAACTAGTTTCAGACCCCCTCTTAAACTATCCTGACCCTTGGCAAGCAATTAACATCTCAATGGTTCTAAACGCCCCACTTCACCCACGTTATCTCTATTTTTGGGAGGATCTTTCAATTCATCAACTCAAGGTCTTGAGCAACTGGGTTCAGGAACTGACACCTACTTTTGATAACGACAAAATCAAATCATTGAGTGGGTCATTGGATAATGAAATTGAAGAGATTCTTAACACTCTCTGCATCCCATGTAAAATTCAGCAAGGTCAAATCTGGTTTTTTGAAGCAGCACCAATTCTGTATGCGCTATTCATTGGGTCAAACAGGTGTACTTTTCCAAATTCACCAAGCGATGACAGCGACGCATTAGATCACTTACAAGATAACTGGTCAATCCCGCTTCGTCCCAAGGGAACCTTCTATATCGGGGCCCGCATAGGTCGTCCTGAAAAAGCAAAGCGTCGTGAGATGTCACCACCCCCTCATGGCATCTATCCCGTCGGTAATGCTGGAGGGCCAATGAGAGATATTCGTAAAGCAGAGAAAACTCGAGCCATAACAGTGGATATCAATCACCGTCTCTGTTCACGATGTGGAGAACTTACGTTCCTTCAAAAGTGTCCCACTTGTCATATTGAGACCCACCAAACATATTGGTGTCCGAACTGTAACTCTTCCAGTCGGGTTCAAAAATGCGGAAAATGCGGAGCTACAACAAATACCTACGGACCAGTGGATCTTGATGTCAAAAGTGAACTGCAACGGATTCATACCAAATTAGGTGGAATACTGCCGAAACGAATCAAAGGCGTCAAAGGATTGATGAGCAAAGATAAAACCCCTGAACTTCTAGAAAAAGCGGTCCTCCGCGCAGCGCACGACCTTTTCGTATACAAAGATGGCACAATCCGCTATGATATGACCGATGCTCCATTGACCCACTTCAAACCCTGCGAAATCAATGTACCGATAGACAAACTTAGAAAATTAGGATATAATTTCGACAAATTAGGGGCACCCCTCCAAAGCACTTCGCAAATCTTGGAATTAAAAATCCAAGACATCATTGTCCCCTACGACTGCGCAAAATACCTCTATCGTGTCTCACAATATGTTGATGCACTCCTCACCCAAGTATATGATCTTGACCCATTCTATAACCTTCAAACTCCCGAAGACCTCGTTGGACACCTCGTCATCGGCCTTGCCCCCCACACCTCCGCCGGCATCATTGGCCGCATCGTTGGCTTCACCCCCCTCAGAGTCTGTTACGCCCATCCATTCTGGCACGCAGCCAAACGTCGAAATTGTTTACACGAAAATGAAGAGATTCTTATCTGGGATACAGACAAACATCAAATCCTTCGGGAGCCAATAGGACAAGTCGTTGAAGATCTTTTACAGAATGGTGCAAACCACAGGGTTGTTGATGACTATGGAACTATTGAGATTGAGAATTCTCATTCAAACTGGTTAGCGCTAAGCTTTGATCCTGAACTGCTTAAACCTATTTTTCAGCCCATAAAACACTGGGTAAAAGGTACTAGTAACAAATGGATTACGATCACGACCCAATCTGGTCGAAAAATTACCATGACTCCAGAACACACTGTCATTACTTGGAACCAAAGAACAAAAACTACAGAGAGAAAAACGGCACTCCAGCTCGAACAAGGGGATTTAATACCGATTATTAATCGAAGTGGTTTTCCAATAATCGATTCTGCTTCCTTCTTCAACATTCTGCAGGAACTTTCATCTAATCTTCCCAAAACACAAAAATTTGAAGCATTCAAACATGCTACGAGGCTCCGAAAAGCTTCAAAATGGCTAAAGAAACAGCTTTTCAAATTTGTTTTGTCAAATCTGTGTTATCATTCTATTAACAAATCCAAAGATACCCCTTCTGCATGGCAACTGGCCCGGAAATTAAAACTCTATTTTCAAGACAAACTCCCCACTAAACCTTACAAACACATTTTCTCAACCAATTGGTACCATTCGATACCTCTCTCTCATCTCGAAGTGTTTGAAAACGAAGGAGTATTCCAATGGAATGACATTCCCGATTACGTAGAAATCGGAATGGCTCGAGATGACAAAACCTTCGCTCCCTATATTGCTAACACTGCAGAATTATACCGTCTTTTAGGATATTTCATTAGTGAAGGTTATATTCGAGACGAATCCACTTGTTATCAAACCAACTTCAGCGTCCCCAACCCCGAAATACGGAAACATCTCATCCAACTTATCCAAAAAATTCTAGGCTCACAGCCCTATTACAAAAAGGATAACCATCAACTTTGCCACACCAGCCGCATTCACGCTTACCTATTCGCATATGCATGGAAACTTGGTACAAAAGCACTCCAAAAACGCTTACCCACTTTCATTTTTACAGCAAATAAGGACCACCGTTACCATTTCCTATCGGCACTTATCGATGGAGATGGTTCTATAATCCCACAAGCTTGTCGAACAACAATCTATACAGGAAATCAATCACTAGCTGAAGATTATTGCCTTTTACTCTCAACCTTTGGGATTTTCGCCCGAATTAGCTCAACTAAGGGAGGTCGCTTCGGTCAAAAAATTCTGAATAGATATGAAGAACTCGGAACCCAGCCCAAAGAAACCAAGGGACTCTATCATGTAAATATTCCAGGACGAGAAAATCTAGCATTTCTGAGAAATCTCAGTCTGATTCACAAGAAAAAAACTGCTCGCATAGAAAAACTATTTCAAAACGGATTCCCCAAAACCCAGCGAATCATGAGAATTAGCAACTCGATGATTGCGGATAAAATCAAATCGATCAAATACTCAAACCAATTCGGGGCTTCCTACTGTCTAGAGATCAATCCAATTAATCCTAATGTGCCAGCATATCATAACATCACACAAAATACACTCATGTGTGTTGGGCAATGTGATGGTGATGAAGATTCTTTGCTACTGGCGTTGGATTCGCTCATCAACTTTTCTCGAGCTTACTTACCAACGTCGCGAGGTGGGTCTATGGATACGCCGCTTGTTTTGAGTATCACCATCACACCCAAAGAAATTGATGATGAAGCACACCATATCGATGGAAGTGGGCTTTATCCTTTGGAATTCTATGAGAGAGCCAGGCAATTTGTTGATCCTAAGGATGTTGAAGACATCTTTGATTTAGTGGCGCATCGAATCGTGGATCATCGTCTCGACCCTTCCACGGAAGTATACGGTTTAGATTTTTCCCATCCCACGGGTGATGTTAATTATGGGCCTCGCATCACCACGTATTCAAAGTTAAAGACGATGCAGGAAAAGGTGGAACGGCAATTAGGATTAGGAGAACGTATTGCAGCTGTTGACGTTCAGGACATGGCTCGTCGGCTTCTTGATTCGCATTTTCTCCCTGACATTTTTGGGAATATTCGCGCTTTCTCGACTCAGCAAGTTCGGTGTACTCGGTGTAATCAGAAATATCGGCGAATCCCTTTATCTGGAAAATGCACTGAATGCTCCGGTAATCTCGTTTTGACAGTTACCCAAGCTGGTATTACAAAATATGTCGAGTTAGCGTCCAAAGTTATTGAACATTATCAACTCCCCCTTTATTATCAGCAACGACTAGAAATGGCGAAAAGAGTCATCAAATCGTTGTTTCCCATGGAAGAAGACGAACAGCAGACAACATTACGGGAATTTACGCCCACCCGCTCCTAATTTCTTCTTCATTTCGGTTTCAATAGGATTCGCATCAAATCTCTGTCACGGATAATACCACATAATTCACCTTTGGCATTGGTAACGGGGAGTTGGTCAATATCATGACGTCGCATAGTTTTGGTGACCTCACCAATCGTTGCTTGTTCATAGGTTGTGATGATGCTACCAATCATTACCTCAGCGACCGGTTTGTTGGGAAGCTGTAGTTCATTGGTGGTTATGTAAAGAACTGTTGTTGCATCCCACGACCAATCAGTCCCCTCACTAGCTGCAGAAACCGAAGTTGCTCGTCGTTCTCTAACAACTTCACTCAGATTCATAATGTCGCTTACCGAGATTATGCCTACTAAATCACCTTTTTCTGAAATTACAGGCAAAACATCAGTTGAGGCTAATCGCATTATTGTGTAAGCCGCTTGGATTGGAGTGTTTTCCCAAACAGCGGTAACTTTTCGCTCCACGAATGGCGTAATTAGCTCATCTTCATATCCAACGCTTATCACCTTTCTGATGATTTGGTGAACGGTGATCATACCTTTGAGCTGACGTTTTGAATCAACAACTGGCAGGCGACGAATCCCCTCATCTAATAAAATCTGAACTGCTTCTTCGACCTCATTGCTTTGGGCTACTATTGGTGGGTTCCGGTCCATTAGGAGTGCTAATTGATCCTCCTCGGGTTTTCGCATTAAATCCAGGCGTGAAACCATTCCTGCCAATTCTTCTGAATCTTTCTTTACTAAAGGAATTGATGTTTTTCCATACTCTGACATTATCTGGAGAACCGTATCACGTGTACCTGGAACCGAAGCCCGAGCAAATTCCGTCTTCATCACTTCTTTGACCTTCATAGTTAGCGCCTCCTGAGGGCAATATCAACTGAAAGATTAATTCTGACAGAGAAAATCCTGCATTAAATTGGTAAGTACCGTTAAAAAGGGTTCCTCAAAGGGTCGCTATCGGATTTTGATATACTCATAGGCATCGCGAGCAGTATCAAAAGCAAAATGGATTTTTTGGAATCCCTTTCTGAATTGTGCAACATCCTTAGCTACAGATTTAGGGTCTTCCTTATCAAAGACAATTCGTCGCATGAACTCTGCAATTTGAATCATTTCATCTTTCTTCATGCCCAACCGTGTCATTTCACTAGTTCCTAGTCGTATACCTCCTGGGCGTATGTAATCTCGTCCAAATCGTTTATCCCAAGGTAACAAATTCCGGTTGATGATAATATTCGCGTCTTCTAGTGTTTCTTCAACAGCTCGTCCATTTCTCAAGGGTGTATCCGCGACTTCAATGAGGAGTACATGTGATTTTGTAAATCCTTTGTGTTCAGCAAGAACCTTGAATCCCTCCTCCATGAGTGCCTGTCCAAGGGTTTGAGCGTTTTCAATGATTTGGTGGCTATACTCTTTACCGAAGGCAAGCATTTCTGCCATCACAACGGCTTTCGCCGCTACATGGTGAAGGTGATGGTTACTATGTAATGCAGGAAAGACGCCACGCTTGATTCGATCAGCAAATTGTTCTTTAGCAACAATGCAACCTCCCTGAGGTCCAGGAAGTGTCTTGTGAGTGCTAAACGTTATGCTGTCTGCACCTTCGCGGAGAGGATCTTGAAAGCTATCGGTTGCAACTAAACCAGCTACATGTGCGGCATCAAAATTCACATAGGCTCCATTTTGCTTTGCGACCTCAACGATTTCCGGGAGTGGTTGGGGAAATGGAAAAACTGAGGCACCAAACATGTAGAGATCAATGTGCTTACCTCTCTTCTGTAATCGTTCTATTCTTCGAATAGTCGCATCAACGTCAATATTGAGCTCATACTCATCATATTTGAAATATTGAATCTTTAAGCCACGTACACGTCCTGCTGTACCCCACAACCTATGACGTGCTGATGAAATATGGCCACCAGTGGGGATAGACAAACACATCATACGGTCACCAGGTTCGGTGAAGGCTGTTAAGATACTTAGATTCGCTAAAACTCCACTGATAGGTCTTACATCAGCAAAATCTGCTCGGAAAAGAGCCTTAGTGAGTTCATTACCCATAATTTCAACTTCGTCAATGTATTTAGTTCCCGCATAAACTCGTTCTCCTGGCCAGCCTTCGGCATAACGGTCGCTGAAGTCAATCTGCATCGCTTCTCGAACCGCAGGCGAATGTACGTTTTCTGATGCAATAAGATTGATTGTTTCCTGCATCCATTTATGGTGCCTTTCCAGTAGAGAGAATATCTGGTTGTATGATGAACGTGCTTCACTAGGCTTCATGACTTTCATCTCTTGTAAGCAAATTTTTTAGTTGACGGAGTCCATGTTTCATCAAGAAACCTTAAAAACAGTTGGGATTTAAGGATTCCAAAGAAATCGTAAGTGGGAATCGTATGCCAAAATCAAAGCGGAAACGACAATCAGAAGGTCCTATGCCAGCTGCAGGTGCTGGTCTGATTCGGTTCTTTGCCGATTCTAGTGAGGGAATTAAAATAGGTCCCATCACAGTGTTACTTATCTCAATTGCCCTCATTGTTGTCGTTTTTATGGCGAACCTTGGTCTTTTCAACTTCATTATTCCTGGATTAGGATAATCCAACAGATTTCAACAGTCGATTATTCTAGCAAGCTTAAATTAGTGGTTATGCTAATTCCTGCTAAGAGCCGTTCTACACATTGAGAATCGTGGGACATTATTATGCGGAGTCCATTCGCGGATTTTCAGGTAATCAAATCTCGTAGCATAGCAATTCGGGCTGGGGACCAACGTCTCCTTTTCGATCCCATAAAGGTACTTAATAGATGGCGGTCTCCGAAAACTACCATATGTATTTCACATGCACACGCCGATCACATTACAGGATTCAAAACTAATATTCGGAAAATTGTTACTCCCCAAACCTTGGAAATATACAAATCACTTGCGGGAAAACCGTCGCACGTTCACACAATTCAGCCAAACCAACTCTATTCTTTTGATGATGGAGTGAGCATCAAGCTTGAACCTGCGGGGCACATGCTTGGTGCAGTTCAATTCGTTGTAGAGAAGAATGGAACACGACTTGTCTATACTGGGGATTTTAACATGCAGCCAACAATGACGGCTGAAGGAGCGAATCCGATTCCCTGTGACGTGCTACTTATGGAGGCAACCTATGGACGTCCGGATGCAGTTTTTCCACCAAGGGAACAAGTATACGGTGAAATAGCCGAGTGGATAAGTCAAGAGTTAAAACAAAGGAAAGTTCCAGTATTTCGTGTTTATGCAACAGGAAAGGCTCAAGAAATTATCCGAATCATCAACACTTTCCTCACAGTTCCTGTTATTGTTGAACCAACTATTGCGAAGATAAGCCAAGTTTATCAGCAAAATGCAATTCCATTGAATTTCTTCAGTGAAAAATCCAGAGAAGGAAGAGAAATTATCCGTCAAGGCGGGTTTGCATATCTTACGTCAGATAGCGCTCCAATTACCAAATCTCGGTTTGCTCATCCTGTATCTCGGGCTGTAGCCACTGGATGGGCGAAGATTTTCCCAATGAAAAAATTTGATAAATCATTTGTCCTTTCTGCGCATGCTGACTTTCATCAACTCGTTGATTATGTGAAAAAGGCTCAACCGCGTGCTGTACATTTAACATGTGGAAATACTGTTACCTTTGGGGCGGTTCTTGAAAAATTAAATGTCAAGCAAGTTGAACCCAAACACCGGAAGCAATTAGAGCTATCTGATTTCCTCTAAGTATTATTTCTACATCGAGATGCCTGATACGTAAGGTGTACCTCCTAACACTTCCTGAGCCGCTTTCCCAACACGTTTTCGGAGCTGAGCTGTAGTATAAACCCGTACGATGTCGAGGTATCCTTTCAGAGAAGAAATTACACGAGATAATTCAACAAGATCAACAGCTATCTTTTTCTTACCCACATAGGCGAACCCGGGAATCTCCATTGGATCCAATTGCGATGAATGACGATAAGGAACAGATGGAAGAAGAGGCGAATCTAGTTGCACTTTATCCGTATCAACATTCGCTTTTGCAGCGATTTCTTGTTCAATTTGCCTACGTACACTTTCCTTGTCTAACAAATCGATTGTGGGGTGATCTTGAACGATTGATTCAACTGTATATGCGCATTTGAGAAGTTCTCGGCGTTCAAGTCGTTCGATAATTGGACGAGAAGCCTTACATTTCTTGAGCTGCGTCCAGATGGTATAATCATCCATGTCTAAGTAATCTTCAGTTTCGCTAAACTGAGAAAGTCCAAGCTCCTCATCAGCAACATTTAACGCGTCTGCCAGCATTCTTTGCACCCCTCGACAGACTCGATGATAATAGATACTCCGGAAACTGAGCACTCGGGCGATAAGAAATGCTTCAAGCGTCGTTAACGCTGTAGTATTTACGGCTAAATTCCCTTGAAATGGTTCAGTTGTATAGATTAGACGAAAAACATCAACACTCCCATACTCTGCCCCCGTGTGAAAGGAATCACGAACAATATAGTCTAACTTATCAACATCTACAGAACTCCGAATCACCTGATTAAGATATATCCGACCCTTTTGCTCCAATTTTCCTATGGCTAGGTGACTCAATTCTTCTGGGTTCACTCCTCCATCTTTCAAAATATCAGCAAGTTCCGAGCTCTTCACTAGCCAAGTCGTAATATCCTCATGGTTCTGTCCTTTCTTAACAAGAATTTCTTCGAAGATATGACTGAACGGTCCATGCCCAACATCATGTAACAAAGCCGCTAACCGCAAGGATTGAATCTCTATTTCATCATCTGTGATATTCTCAGCCATCAACCCCGCTAGGTGCATCGCTCCAACACTATGCTCAAACCGCGTGTGATTTGCTCCAGGATACACAAATTCTGCTCCAGCTAGTTGTCGTAATCGGCGTAAGCGCTGAACTACACGAGTATCAATTATCTTCTTTTCTAAAGGGGTAATCGCCACATACCCATACAAGGGATCTTTGATGAATCCCCAACGTTCTCGAACCAATTACTTAACCTCCATGCTAATTGAACAATTTCTTTGAATAACATATAAACCTGCTGCTTATTACCCATCCAAACTAGCCCAGCCGGCGCGCTCCTTCACTACTTGGCACCTTTTCTAGCAATACTGACCGCACAGCAGAAAGAACTGCTCCTACCTCACTCTCATTCTCTCGAGACAAAAACAGATTCACCACAACAATTCCACCAAGACGTTGTGCCGCAATATCCGCCACCGCTCTCGCCTCCGCTTGAAACCGCGTCCCCACCACACACGAGGTAGCCACTGGAGAGATCTCACTAAACGGACTCGGTACCCCCACCGCAATCGTACCAAACCGCTGCTTCCCATCACTCACCAATATTAGTGACCCATTCGCCAAATTGCTAATAGCGACTGAAATTTGAAGATCACCAACCTTAATCGATTCTTCTTTGAATTCTAACGTCAACTTATCTGCCACCAACTTTTGAGTAATATGCGACAATAATACGTTAAGATATTAACAGCCTACCCGCTTCTTAAGAATCTCCCATTCCCGATCGATACCCCGTTCGAATTCTTTCATACGAGCAGGGTTTTTGATAAGCGTACGAAATCGGCCTTGTGGTTTCAAATAATCCATCAAAGGTTTCCGTTCAATCTTTCCTTCTGCAATCCGCTTACTGCGACCTAAAAACCGCCACTCATCTCCCTCTTTCTCCCACATAATCCATACACCTGTTTCAACAGCAAGTTTACCCATTTTCACTGTCTCCCAGGTTAAATACCGCCAGCCAGTAGGGCACATCGTATGAATCTCAATAAAACGTGTTCCATGAATATTCTTTGCTTTCGAATACGTCTCATACACCAAACGCGGATAAGCTGCAGAAATCGACGCTGTATACGGAATTCCATGCTCTGCCATAATCCGAGTAAACGGCTTCCGATGTTGCATTTTCCCAGTCGGCGTCGTTGTCGAAAAGGAGCCATATGGTGTGGCCCCAGAACGCTGCATCCCTGTGTTCCCATATGCTTCATTATTGTAACATGTGTAGATGAAATTGGTTTGGCGTTCAGCAGCTCCACTGAGGGCTTGGATACCGATGTCGTAGGTTCCGCCATCACCTGCCCAGGCCATTAGTTGGATTTCTTTGTCTTTGCCCATGTACTTGAGTCCTGCAGCTATTCCGGAAGCTGCTGCACCTGCAGTCATAAAGGCGGTATTAAGAACTGGGATGCAGAGACCATTTTTAGGGTAGAGTCCTTGGATGACGGACATGCAGCAGGCGGGAACTGTGAGGATGGTGTTTTCGCCTAAGGCTTTGAGTGCGTGGCGGATAGCAATTGTGGCGCCGCATCCTGCACAAGCGGCGTGACCTAGTTCGATGTATTCTTCTCTGGGTAAATCTTTGATCGCTACCATCTTCTTCACCTATTTAATCCGTAGAATATGTCGGGTTTCGTTTCTCCTTTGTCTGCAACCTCAAATCCAATTTTGAATAATTTCTTAATATCGGTGTATCTAACGTCTCGACCGCCGAGTCCGGCTATAGCTCCTTGGACAGGTATAGTTTGGCCGCCTCGGTAGAGTGCTGATCGAATTTCGGTGGCAGCTCCTCCAAGGTGTCCATATGAGAGGCTTCGGTCGACGACCACAAAGGCTTTAGCTTTCCTTGCTAGGGCTTGAATTTGCTCGGCTGGGAAGGGGCGGAAGACGCGGAGCCGTGCAGATCCTGCTGCTACGCCTTCCTTTCGAAGTTCGTCGACAGCAAGTTGGGCTTCTTCTCCCATAGTTCCCAGTGCAATAAGAATAACCTCGGCATCATCGCACTGATATTTGTCGATGAATTGACCATGGTCACGTCCAAAATGTTTCTTGAACTCTGTTTCAACTTTCGGAATCAGTTTTCGTGCGGCTTCAAACCCTTCATGGATTGCGTAACTAAGCTCATAATAATATTCAGGACCTGCAATGTTTCCGGTTGCCATCGGATCTTTAGGATCCAATTTCCAATGGTTTGCTTCATAAGATGGGAGAAAATCAGTAATCTCATCATGTTCATAGACTTCAATCGAAGTGAACGTATGGCTAAGAATGTAAGCATCCAAAGTTACCATTCCAGGAAGCAAGACTTTAGGATCTTCACATAATCGAAAGAGCATCAGGACGGTATCATAGACTTCCTGATTATTCGATGCATAAAATTGAATCCAGCCAGTATCACGTTGTGACATTGTATCTGTATGGTCAGACCAGATATTCCATGGGGGTCCGAGAGAACGATTGACAACTGGCATAACGATAGGCAAGCGTGAACGACCCGCCCAGTGTAGCATCTCATGCATCAGGGCTAAGCCATGAGAGGAGGTTGCAGTGAATGTGCGGAGTCCCAAGGCCGAAGCTCCAATACACGCAGCCATCGCACTGTGTTCTGACTCAACACGGACATATTCAGATTTCAGCTCTCCATTCTCTACGAATTCAGCGATTTTTTCGACAATCGTAGTTTGTGGGGTAATCGGATATGCCGCAATAACTGCGGGGATTGCTGTTCGTGCCGCCCAAGATGCAGAATGATTCCCTGTTACAGATACAATTTTTGACATTTTTTCACTTCACTAATAATTCACTCAATGTCTGCTTCAGTTTCGCGAACACGGGTAATTGCCTTTACAGGGCAATTTGTTTCACAAATCATGCACCCCTTACAATATTCTAGATTAATGATGGGTTTGTTATTCTCATCCATTGTAATGGCTGCATCTGGGCAAAACATCCAACATGTCTGACAACCAGTGCATTTGTCATTGTCTACGACAGGACGAAATATTCGCCAATCACCAGTCCGACCCATTGCCCCAGGCTCAGGATAGGTAATACAAGTAATACGTCTATCTGGTGGATCGCGTTTTAGTGGTGTCATAATGAATACCCCATATTGAGCTCCTTGTAAGCACGTTGGGCTGCTTCAACATTGGTCTCAATCACTTTCTCCGGGAGCCCTTCTAAGCCCTTTCGAATTGCTTTCTTCACACTTTCAATCGAAGCGATATTAGTGGCTCTCACAACTGCTCCTAGCATGATGGTATTAACGACCGCGATACCAGCAACTAAAATGCCCTCGTCTAAAGCAATTTTTGTTGCATCGACAGTAGATATCTTTGCCTTTACAGGTAATTTGATTTCTCCCGGTAATCGTGGCGTATTAATAACTAAAAATGTTCCATCTTTTAGACCCGCTTTCACAGTAGGGTTATCTAGCAATGTTTCATCGAGAACGACGATAGCCTCAGGTTCGTAAATATAGCTATGTATTCGAATGGGTTCGTCAGCGACTCGTGTGAATGCCATTACCGGGGCTCCGCGTCTTTCAGCACCATAATGGGCAAAGGCTTGGAAGTACTTATCTTCTAATCTTGTAGCAGCGCCTAGGATTTTAGCTCCTGTGACGGCTCCTTGGCCACCGCGTCCGTGAAATCGTATTTCAAAGAGTTTCACTGTTGAATCCGCCCAAATTGAATATCGTTACAAAACGTTATACTGCTAAAAAGGGTTATGAAACACCAGCTTCACAACGGAAGTGGAAGGACGAAGAGAAGTAAGATTAGGGAGATAATGAATGCAATCGCATAAAGGGTAATTCCTCCCCGTTTTGCTATGCTTGCTGAAACGGGAATCAGACTAGTTAATTTTTCAACGGTTCCTTCACCCATAACAGCAAGAGGGGGCGTCTTTCCATGATAAAGGGATACATCAGTTCGTTGAAGATCAGAAGAAGCTTCGGATACAAGCTTAATTACTAAATCTGTTAATTCTTTGTGAGGGATTAATTCTCCAATAGGACTATACCCATTCGATGCAGAAATCGCAGCTGTTTGATGCGTGTCTGAAGTCATAATTTCAGCAACATCAACATATTTCGGAACAAGAGCATGAACTAATTTTTCTCTCAACCCAACTATCATGTTGTTTCCATCGATAAGGACATAGGCCATCTTTTGACCTGCTACCTCAATGATTGATACTGTTATGCCCTCTGAGCCCATTCCTTCGCCTTTGGTGAACCCCGTATCTCGGCGTTGTGCGACACCAATTTTTGGTTTACCGCGTTTCGTTTTTAACGCCTGCTTAATTGCAGCTTTTGCTGCTTTAATCAGATCAGGAACTAATTCTGAATCCTCATAAACAGATTCTTTGAGCGCACTCATGCAATTATGTGTATCAATGATAATACACTGTTTCACGAGGTCTTTTACCTCCGAACAAATCTGTTCAGCAACTCCCAAGCTTATATCATCCATTTCAATGGGTGAACGTGTGAAGAGGATAACCGCAGTATCTCCAAAGATTTGACAACCAGCATGTATAGTACCTGACGATGCGCGAGAAAATTGACTCATGTCTTTGATGGGTTCTGTCAGCTCATATGCAGACTTCAACATCTCCATGAATCGTTCAACCTCCTCCTTAGAGACGAGGTTCAAATCATGGGTAGAAGCACTATGTGGCGAACATGCAATCGCATTAAGCGTTGTTCTCCCCCATTCACCAATTCGAGTAGACAATCCACTGCTACCAGTATTCCTGAAAGGACCGGGATGCATCCCTGGTATAACCTGTACAAACAACGGATTAGCAGTTTCCGTTGAGAATTTGATAATAGAAAGTGGAAGAGTCCTTTCTTCACCAATTTGAGTAAGACTTTCTTCCATGAGGTCAGCGCGGTCCTCCATCCAGACTTCCAGAAAACCACGAAACATATGAATTCCATCAACGTTGAAAGCCTTCTTCAACGGACGTCCAACTGCTGTCAGTAAAATCCAAGAAGCGCTAATAAATGCCAAGGCACAGAGGAAATAAATGATTAGAAAGATTCCTTGTGTTGGAACCGGTTCAGTTAGAACATACATGACCATAGCCGTTGTTGGAAAGGCAAGTGACAAAAGAACCCCCGTAGTAACCCCAACGCGGCTTGTACTTAACACAATTAGTAGAAGGATTGCTGAAGCAAATGCGCCTGCGAGAATGAGATTACGCAGATAAAACATTGTAGCAATCCCCCCTCCCGCTAAAGGACCATAATGCAGTTTGAAAATAAGTTCAATTGCCCAACCAATAAGCGTTGAGAGAAACCAGCTAAGTAAGAGTACAATAACTGCAGATGTTACAACACCTAAAAGTCGATGCCAGTTCAGAATGGTCCCTTTCCTTGTACCTAAACGGAATGCAAGCAAAGTCACTAGTGCTGCAGGGACCGTAATAATCAAACCGCGCAGCGCTCCCCTTAAAAACACCATTACTGTAAATGGGCTACCTCCAAGATATCGGAGAAGTTCTGTTGTTCCGCCAACAATCAGTGAGGCAAATATAATTATCAAAACCTGTGTACGGTCACCTGGCAAACTGAAGAGACGTTTGTAAAGTGAAATCGTGCTCTGAACATCCTCACTCATAATCAATCGCTCATCGATGATTCATGGAGAAAATACCAATCATCGATGTATCTTGAAAAGCTTTTCTTGCAACTAAATACCAATAACGATTTGAATCGGCTATTTTAGTGAGCATATAGAGAAGGACATTTACCGCGCAAGCATTCCCCACACTGACTGCATTTTTCTTTAATAATCCGCGCTTGGTTTGTTTTAATGGAAATAGCCTCATTGCCACAAAGAGACTGACAAGTACCACATGCAGTACAAAGCAGGGCTCTGAGTACTGTTCGCGCGAATCGATCGGCTGTCTTATTTGTTACAGAACCTGAAAATGAAAAATAACCACTTTCAAAGAAGAAAGCCTTCAATTTTGCTTCCTTCCTTGGGATTGTAACTTCAATCATCCTTCGTTCCAAATCAACAATAACATCACCTAGTGCAGGAAGAAACGCAGTTGCCCGAAAAATGTCAATTGGCTTATTGAATCTTCCACGAACCACCTCACCATTAGGTTCATGTTCAAGTTCTAATGCAAATGTTAAGGGTTCTCCCTCTTGGTCAACGTAGTGTGATTGCAAATCAATCTTCATTTGGCGAGCCAATTCTCGGATTTTCGGTGGATGATTCTTCCAACGCCAGAATCCATGGTGTAACCATTCTTCATTCATTCCTTGGCGTTTGGCAACTTCTTCTGCATGTGATTCCCACCTTTGCCACTCAGAAGGGCATTTGTCAGCAATTATTGTTAATTCACTCATAGTTGAGGCAGGACAAAACATACACCCAATTCTTTCGAAGCCCGCTTCGTATAGTGGGTTGTAAGGTGCTTTTTCTCTGAAAATATACAGCCAAATCATCATAGCAGTCCAATTATGAATAGGGCTAGCCCCAACTTGTTTGGGTACCCACGGATTTTTCCAAATTCGTCGACTTGCTGAGCGTCGGTGGGACTCATAACGTCGTTGACCGATGAAACTTAAACAGCCATCAGGAAAGTGCTCTTCAATGAGTTGACTGGTGGGTCCTAGTTTCACAGTTTTACAACAGACACGATAATCTCTAGCAACAAACCCATACAATTCGAGTACACGGAAAAACTGATCTTTCTCGACATTCTTCACGAGTAACTGATTCTGCAAACCATAATGGGTTACCGTTGAATACACGTTGTCAACGGTTTCAGGGAATTCAATTCCAGTATTGATGAACATTATGTGATATGAATGTTCAGGCAGAGTTTTTTTCACTAGCAAGAGCACAGCTAAGCTATCTTTTCCCCCTGAAAATGCAACAACTAAGGGCAGATGATATTTCTCAGCCGTGTTTTCCACAAATGCAATGGCCTCGCTTTCAATTTCATGCAGGATTTCAGCATTAGCTTCTAAGACGGTAGTCCATGATTGTCCTGCTGAGAGATGCTGAGCGGCGCGCGCTTCTGCTTTGTATTGTTTCTTGACAGCTATTCCTCGGGCTTTTGTTTGCATTTCTAGTCCTGTCATTTGTGCAATGCCTACAAGCACAGCTTCTCTTCGCTTTGTCACTCCAATTACAATTTCACCTAAACGAATCGAATCATCTGCATTTAATACACCAGGTCTAAGCAGATTCGCGCCCTTAACAATGAACGGAACAGCAGAATCTTCGATTATAACTTGTTTAGAATCAGTGAGTTCAACGAGTCGTCGTGCACCTTCCATTTTGGGAATGAATTCCCATGAAAGCGTATCGATATGGAAGCGATGGAGGCCCACAATTTGTCCATCAACTATAATTTCCTCACAACAATCAATATCAGGTATTGCATTTAGCAGGACAATTTTATCTGCAGGAAGAAACTTTTGCGCGACACTTCTACCAAATTGGCGTGTAATTGTCGCAAGAATTTGCTCACGATCGGTATCAAAGGCAGGTCGTGCATCACCTGGTGGTGTCACTGGGACAGATCTCGTTTTTGATCCACATCGACCACAACGCACTTGTTTTACCAATGGTACATTGCAATGATCACACCATGCAAGTAACAGTGGACCCAAGTACGGCTTCCTTTTCTTTTTACTCATCGTATTTTGCCGGTCTAAGAATTTTCGACGTCAAAGATAAAATTATGGCTTTTCCATAATGTGCATTCTCTACCGGATGATGAGTCCTTGAACTTCTTTCCAAGTTTCATCTCGAAGGCGCTGCACATCAGCTATTGAAATCTCTTCAGCTTCTTTGACTGTGTTCGCTAGCTGAATAACATTCCCTACGGCTGTAATGTTGGATACATCAACAGGCAGCTCAACACCCAATCCTTTGACTTGTAATTCGACTTTCCCTGGGGGTAACATAATTCGAAGGCTACGCACAATCCCGATTCGCCGGGCACTTCCATCGATGACTTCTTTTCCAATAATGTTTCCAGGCATCTGTAGTTCGTACACTTCCGCTTCAGCCATAGAGTGAGCATTGGGTTTTGACATATTGAATACACTCCTCTTCACAAACACGTGGAATATAGTGTAATATAAATGCGGGTAATAAAGTGATTTCAGACAAAAAATACTCTATTATACTAAAAAATGTGCTGCGATTTGCATGACAGAGCCGGAATACGTCCAACACCCCTTCATTAAACCCAACAGCATTCAAAAACGACTTTATCAAGAAACCATAATCGGTACTGCCGTTAAATGGAACACTCTCGTTGTTCTACCCACTGGCGTTGGTAAAACAATTCTTGCAGTATTAGCAGCCGCTTTTCGATTGCAGAAATTTCCGAATTCAAAATCTATCATTCTGGCTCCAACCAAACCACTGGTTCTTCAACATTTGAAGACCTTCTGCGAGTTCATGTCAATCCCAGAAGATCAAATCGTAATTATTACCGGTGAAATTGCCCCACAAAAACGCCAAGCTCTTTGGAACGACTTCAAAATTGCTTTAATGACACCCCAAGTTCTCCAAAACGATCTATTAGCAGGACGATATTCACTTCAAGATGTCTCGTTACTCGTCTTCGATGAAGCACATAGAGCTATCGGTGATTACGCATACGTTTTCATTGCCAGTCAATACCAAAAGCATAGTCACTCACCACTTATTTTAGCACTGACAGCCTCGCCTGGATCTGAGATTGAAAAGATTCGAGAAATCGTATCCAACCTCAGCATTGAGAACATTGAACTACGAACGCGAGAAAGTCCAGATGTTGCCCCTTATCTTCCCCGAGTTGATTTTGAATGGCTTGAAATAAAATTGCCCGACGAATTTCTCAATGTGGCTAAGGCCCTTCGACGCGCTATTAGGGAACGCCTCATTCCAATAAAGGACGCTGATTTGATTTCTTCTACTGATCCCAGAAACGTTTCTGTTCGACAGGTTTTACAAATTCAGCGTGACCTGCAACATCAAATCGCTAATACCTCTTCGCCTCCTAGTCAACTTTTTCAACTAGTCTCACACTGTGCTGCTATAATTCGGTTATATCATTGCGTTGAATTGTTAGAAACTCAAGGTGTAGGTGCTCTTCATCGTTATTTTGACGCACTTCAACAAGAAACCAAGCGAAGAAAGGCATCAAAAGCGGTTCAAGGCCTTTTTCAAGATCCCAATGTGTTAGAAGCTCAAAAACTAGTTACCAAGCTAATTACAAGCGACGTTGAGCACCCTAAACTTGAGAAACTAGTCACTATTGTCCAACACCAATTAGCGGAAACTCCTAGCTCTCGCATCATGGTATTTACTCGATTTCGTGATACTGCCCGATTAATCGAGACAAGCCTTTCTGCTATGACAAAATCGCGACCGATTAGGTTTGTAGGTCAAGCCACACGGGCGGGCGACCGCGGTCTAACTCAAAAAGAACAAGGTGAAATCCTCCAGTTATTTAGTGAGGGAACTTACAACGTACTTGTAGCTACCAGTGTTGGCGAAGAAGGGCTAGACATTCAAGAATGTGACTTGGTGATTTTTTATGAGGCGGTTCCAAGTGCTGTACGCCTCATACAAAGACGCGGTCGAACGGCTAGAACTCAACCAGGACGAGTTATTGTTTTGGTGGCATTAGGCACTCGTGATCAAGGGTATTATTGGGCTTCAATACACCGAGAAGCAAAAATGAAAGATCTGCTCAAAGAGATGAAGAAGATGTCCCGAGATATCGAACAAGAAAGAAAACAATCAACCTTGAAAGATTTCATGGAATCAAAAAAGCAAGAAGAATCACCCCAAACTGAAACCGAAACGAAAATTATTGTGGACAACAGAGAACTTCGGTCTGCCATCACAAAGGCATTGAAAAACTTGGATATTACACTCGAGGTTGAAACTTTAGAAGTAGCAGACTATATTTTATCTGACCGGGTTGCGGTCGAAGCAAAAACCTCAGACGATTTTGCTCAATCGATTATTGATAAGCGGCTATTCCAACAATTAGGTGCATTAAAAGACAGTTTCGAAATACCAGTACTTCTCATAACTGGACCTAGCCTATATGGGTCAAGTGGTATCAACCCCGCTGCAATCCGCGGAGCGATATCAGCTGCATTAACCAGCTTCAACATTCCTGTCATCAATGTAAAAACTCCTGAAGAGGCAGCCGCACTGATGTTTATCATTGCGCGGCAAGAACAGAGTTCTCAAAAGATGACCTTGAGTATACGCGGGAAGAAACCTGTTCTGAGTATTTCCTCTCTCCAGGAGTTTATCGTTGCGGGGCTTCCAGGTGTTAATACAACTTTGGCAAAACGTCTCTTAGCAAAGTTTCAGAATATTACTGAACTAATTAATGCCACAGCTGAGGAGTTGGCAGAAGTCCATGGGATCGGAAAAACTAAGGCTCAAACCATTCGAGAGACACTCGACGCCCACTATGAAGTAGAGGAATGATTCACCTTACCGCTGCAATTGCTGAATACCTTTCAGAATCTCAATCAGGTCCTTAGCTGTTTGTGCAAAGACGCGAATCTCTTCGGTGTGAGGGTTCTCTGGAAGCGATTGAAGTAGAATAGCAAGGCTTGATAGAACTTTTGACGCAAGGAGGTTCATGAGATCATCATTTGCATCCTGTTGAGCAATCTTGGGGGTTTCAGCCTTTTGTTCGACAACTTCTTTGTCACATTTAGCACAATACATCGTTCCATCCTTTAGTCTGAGAAGGGGAGTATTGCACTTGGGACAAGCTGTGTTGAGCAAAGCAGCGCCTTTCCGAAGCAACTGCCCCATCCGTTTGGTTATTTCATCATCTGACATACAGTTCTAATTATCAGTGAAAAAAGCTTTTAAGTAATCTTGGTATCTCCAAATCGAACCCACAAGATAACTTCCTGGGGGGATATCCGTATGGCTGATCCAAATAAAACTGAAGAGCTTTCAGAGGAGTCAATGCAAAAGATTGACCAAGCCACAATGATTCTCTCACAGATTGGTGAGGATAGCACAGTTCCTCGAAATATTCGTCGAGCTGCCAATGAAGCGATTGAATTGCTTCATGGTGAATTAGGTTCAGCGGCAGTTCGCGCGTCTAATGCCATTTCTCGACTGGGTGACGCCACATTAGACCCCAATTGTCCCAGTCATGCTAGAACAGGAATTTGGAATGCTGTTTCCATTCTTGAGACAATAAACGACTAATTTTTTGACCTATTGTTCCGTTTTCTTCATTGACGTTAGTTTAAGGAGTTTATTTGCTACCTGTTGATTCCGTGCGGCAATATAGGAATATCGGGCTTCATTTGTGCAGGGTCCATTGATTACAGCCCCTTTTTCATTGACTAGAGTCGCCCCGGCCTCCTTTAGAATGAGACTTACCGCAGCTAGATCCGTTCCTCGGAACACTCCTCGAAGATCGATGAATCCGTCAAGAGAGCCATCCGCAACAAAACACATTTCCAATGCATTGGCTCCGAAATGCCTTGTGTATTGAATTGTTTTCTCTCCGGTTTCCTTTGAAAACCTCTCTAAGGATTCAGGAGGATATACAGCGTCAACCCCCACTAACTGTATCTCACTGGAGGATGTTCCTGTGGAACTGATTCGGGTCTGGTCACAAAACGCGCCACACCCTTTAATTGCATGATAGCTTTTACCTGAAAATAGATCCATTACAACCGCTACTTCAACTTCGTCAAAGACTAATTCTGATGCATAAGCAATGGCAATGCATGCAAACCGAATGTTGTGATTAACGTTTGTACTACCATCAATCGGGTCCATAATCAAGAATCCTTCAGGATTGTTTCCAACCTGTGTGACCCCAGTTTCCTCGCTCATAAGTGTGAATGATGCAAAACGTGCTACATACTCAACCATCGTTTGTTCAGCGATCGCGTCAAACTGCTTAGTGATGTCCCCCCCTGCACCTGTTCCAATTGTCTCATGACAGCTTCCATCAGTTATACAGTCTAATACTCGTAATCGGCCTAAACCTGCAGCATTTCGAAGTAAACGACGCCACAACCGTTGTGTTGAAGAAGGAATTGAAGAAGGCACGTTCGCTCGTATATTTGTATTAAGAAAATAACTTTATCTCATACCCGAGAATAGCACATTTACCTGCTTGTTATACAAGGGTGCCAGAGGTTTTGGTGTTTTTATACTGAAATTCGAATAGTGTTGTGTCGCCGCTAGTTGGACGGAGACCAAAAACGCCTGTTTTGAGGCAAGAGGTTACAGCCCTTCGGGCAGTGCTCGTCGATGATTCAGGAACCGAACACTATCGTCTTCTCGATAGGTAAGTTTCGGGCAACGGTGCCAGAGTTTGGTCAATATCTAGGGATAAAGGCTGGATTCTGGCTTTCATTTTCATCTTTGTTGTAGATAGGATAAGATTCTGACAGATTGAAAATCAGGGCAAAGGTTTATTTCATTCTAAAGGCGAAAAGGAGTTCTGCCCTTCAGTCAAAGAATGCGGGGGTAGCCAAGCTTGGCCAATCTTCAAAGTTCTGGAACCCTTTGAAGGGCTAAAGGCGCAGGGCTCAGAACCCTGTCGTGTAGGCGTTCCTGGGTTCAAAAACTGTTCCTAATAATTAGGAACAATGGAAATTCCCAGCCCCCGCACCACTCTTTTTTCACGATTCAGTTCAAATAACAAGAAATTAAAAATAATATTGGCGGGCTCGGCGGGACTTGAACCCGCGACCCTCGGGTTTCTTTAGAAGCAAGTGTGACTTGCTGTACACATGG